>JBKUJR010000007.1:0-73851 GCA_046952735.1 Clostridia bacterium
GCATTTTCTTTATCCCCGTTGATAGGGAATATATGCACTGGGTCCATCTCCTAAGTGATAGGTCTTAGGTTCGAGTCCCGCCATATTCTTGAAAAAACACCTCGTCCAATCGCTTAGCATTAGCGATACGATTGCTTTCTAAAATGTGTCCGTATAGTTCGGTAATCATCTCAACCTGAGCGTGGCCGGAATCCCCTTGTACCGATTTGAGATCTCCCTGCGACAGTACCAGCTTATAGGTGATACTGCTGTGCCGCAGGCTGTGGAAAGTCACCTGTGGCAGACCAATTGCTTTCAGCGCCTCATGAAAGCGGTCGGTTAAAGTGTGCTCCTGGATAGGACGTCCATCAGGATAACAGAAAATAAGTCCCAGTTCAGTTGCTGGAGAGGATATCTTAAAGTCTTCCAATTCCGACATCACAGAGGCTGGTAAATAGATAACCCGGTTGCTGGCTTTGGTTTTAGGGCGCTTGAGCACCAAAGTAGTGCGGGCAGTACTCAGCAAGGATGGAAATTGATAGAGAATATCTCGTCCCTGTAGCTTGGCCAGTGCATAGTTGCTGACCCGACACAGGGTTTTGTTAACTTGTATACTGCCCTCAACGAAATCTATGTCCTGCCAAGTCAGTGCCAGCAGTTCACCCTTACGCAGCGTTCCCGCAAAGGCCAGTGCTATGGACATATGTAACATGAGGTTGCTGCTACAGTGATCTAGCAACTGTCGTACCTGTTCAGGGATGAGGAAAATAAGGGGAGTAGGTTGTGACTTTGGCAGTGACGCGCCGTGAAAAGGGTTTCGCTGTAAATACTCCCACAGCACCGCCTGCTCAAAGGCACTGTGCAGCAACTTGTGAAGGCTACGCAGAGTTTGTATAGTAATTGGTTTACCTGTTGGCTCATGGCAGCGACCACCTTGTTGTGGCAACTGTGCAAAGCGGTTGTATAGATGTGCCACCACACGGGGAGTGAGTTCTTCTAGGCGCATCATGCCGATGGCCGGGATGAGATAACGGCGAATCAGGCTGCAATTGGCTTGATAGGTGGATAGTGACCAATGGCTTACTCCATATAGCTCCATGTATTCCACAAAAAATTGCTCCACCGTCTGTACACACTGACGGCGGACTTCTGTTCGTGTATGTGAGCATAGTTCCAGTAATTCCTTTCGTTGCTGCGCCTCCTCAAGACTGTAGTATGTCTCCCATTTTTGTCTTTTCTTTTCGCCAGTGGTGTCTGTATAGACAACCGCATAACTTTTGTTTCGTTTTACAATAGATGCCATGATATTGCTTCCTCCATAAAAAATTACACTATTCAAACGTAAGTGCTATTTTTAGGATAGCATCTATGTGCCACTGGACAAAAATGCAAACATATAGATAAGGTTTTTAAGATGACGAGCTGCAGCTCGTCATCTAATAATATTGCTATAATACGTCGAAACGGTGGTTGCTCTTATTTGAAAAAACGGCTATACTTAATTTTATAAAGATTGGTATTCTTCTCCAAGAACCCTGTGATATGAAGCCATCCGGCAATGTACTTCCTGTCTTATTTAGGATATCCCGGCGACAGACATGATGCATATTTTTTTGTGAATCCGAGAAGAGAAAACCATTCGACAGGAAGGGGCCCTCGGCGTAGTGATCAGATTTATTGGTATAGGAGTTCTGAGACTATGGATATTTTTTCTAAGCTGGTTATGATGAAGGGAAAAGATTATACCGATAAAGTCACCGGCATAGAACCCCAGTATCCGTATGTCAAAATCACTCTTTCTAACGGACGAGAATACACGCCGAGATATGAAAATACTTATATTGCGGATTTGTGCAGCAACGCGGATCTAAACGGTAAAATTGTGCTTTATAATTCTAACCCGCTTTTAGATGTGACCCATCTCTTAGATTTTGGTAAGCTGTATCGTGTGGTTTTTAAGACGGGAAAATCAAAGATATATCCCCGCGAATTAATTGGAATAGAGGACGATTTGCAAAAAAAGCATCGAGAACTTTGGGGGCACTGGTGTGACATCGCACAGCATGTAAAGATTGGGGAAGCAGATGGGGAAAAAGGAGCCACTTTTGTAGCCAGGGCCTTTGCATCCATTTCTTGCATTCACCCGGAGAGTGCTTTGGCTCAGTATATGAACGGCACACAAAGACAAATAGAATTAGATGAACCCCCTTTGATTTTTCCGTTTGACTTCAATCACAGCCAGCAGGAGGCAGTTATTCAAGCTCTTTGCAATTCCATTTCTGTCATCGAGGGGCCTCCTGGAACCGGGAAAACACAGACCATCATCAATCTCATTTCCAATCTCGTGGGACAGAGAAACTTAAATGTCGCTATGGTTTCCGGCACGAATGAAGCGGTACGGAATGTGCAAGAGAAACTGAGTCAGGGGGGCTATCACTTTTTGCTTGCGGATTTAGGGAGGAAGGACAAGCAAGAGGCCTTTTTTGCAAATCCTCCTCATCCGGATTTAGAGAGATTGACAGGCCACATCGTCTATTTACCTTCAGATGAAATTAGCGAATTGAGCAAACTGTTTCTGGTGGAACGAGAAAGGGCCCAACTTGAGCAGCAGCTGGCAAATTATCGATTGGAGTACGAGCATTTCAGCCGTTATCGTCAATCGCAGGATTATCATGAGATAGAAACATTGAGTGTTTCAAAATTACCGTCAGAAAAGATTGTGCAGTTTTTGGCGGAAACACAGTTGAATGTTCTACAAAATAAGAAAGTGTCGTTCTTTTATAGACTAAAACTTTTTGCCAAATATCGCTTTAAAGAGTTTTCTCTGTTGAGCCAAAATGAAATGAAACTGGTATTAGAAGTCCAGAGTTGTTATTATGAAGCTAAAATATCAGAAATCAGCAGGAAAATTGAAGAGCTTGCATCGAAATTATTGCGCTCAAATTTTGAAGAACGGCGAAAGGCATATCAGGAAACCTCTCGAATAATATTAAACGACAGCCTCGTAAAGCATTATACCGTACTGGATGAGGCGACATTTACAAAAGAGTCGTTCAAAAAAGATTTTGACCGCTTCCTCAGCCACTATCCGGTAATTCTCAGCACAACGTTTTCGATTATCAACAGCATCCCCAAAGGGTTTCTGTTTGATTATTTAATCATCGATGAATCTTCACAGGTAGATATACTCAGCGGCGTCCTTGCGTTGTCCTGCTGTAAGCATGCGGTGATTGTCGGAGATACCAAGCAGCTTCCGCAAATTGTGGATGAAAAGATAAAGGACAAGCTCGTCACCCAATGTCCCAATCCGTCTTATGACTACTTTTGCCACAGCTTGTTATCCTCCGTGATAGAGGTGCTTGGGGAAAGGGCACCGCGGAAATTGCTGCGTGAGCATTATCGCTGTGAGCCGGCGATCATTCAATTTTGCAACCAACGCTATTATGGCGGAGAACTCATTGTTCTGAAAAAGGACACAGAGCAGACCCCGCTTGTCCTATGCCAAACAGCTCCGGGAAATCACATGAGAATGGTGACCGGGGATGAAGGAAAATTCAATCAGCGTGAGTTGGATTCAATTATGGAAGAGATACTGACGGATCCCGATGGGTTGGATACTTCAAAAATTGGTTTTACTACTCCCTATGTGAAGCAGGCGCAAAAGGCAAACGCTCTGTTCCCCAAGGAACTGGAATGTGACACAATACATAAATACCAGGGGCGTCAGAAAGAAATTATGATTTTATCAACTGTGTTGAGCAATACACGATATGGCCATATCGGACTACGATTTGTGGACGATCCGCACAAGATCAACGTTGCTGTTTCCCGCGCGCAGCGGCAGTTTATTTTGGTGACCGACAAGACCTTTTTTGAACATTCTGCCAAAGAACTGAAAGCACTCATTGGGTATATGGAGTATCAACTGCTGGATGCCGCTATTGTAGAGTCAAAGGTTGTATCTGTATTTGACCTGCTTTATCAGGAATACTCCCATACCCTGCTCGAATTTGGGAAACGGCTCCCTGCAATATCACGGTATCAGTCTGAAAATATTATGTTTCAACTGCTGTCCGATATCTTAAAGGAACCGAATTATAAAGACTATTCATTTGCATTTCAGGTCTTACTGAAAAATTTGTTCCAGAATCTGAAGTTACTGACCGAAAATGAAATAGAGTATATCAATCACAGGGCTTCGGTTGATTTCGTCGTGTACAATGACGTCACACGGATGCCGGCTTTTGTCATTGAAGTAGACGGCTTTGCATCTCACGAAAATAATCCTAGACAGCAAGAAAAAGATTTGATGAAAGATCACATTTTCGAAGTGTATGGACTTCCACTGCTCCGCTTATCAACAAACGGCAGCGGGGAGGAAGTAAAAATTCGTCAAATGTTGGAACAGCTTCAAGCAACTTAGATTGTGGTAGAGCATAGCAATAATGCGAAATTTTAAGCAATATACTAAATGAAAGTACCGCGTTTCTGAGAAAACTATGTGCAAGAAAGAACCATGAGGTGGAAATATGTATATTTCTAAATTAATCATCCGAAATTTTAGAGTTTTTGATAACGAAGGTATTACAGCTACATTTAAAAAGGGTGTGAATGCTGTTATCGGCGAAAACAATTGCGGTAAATCTGCGCTTGTTGATGCATTACGAATTGCATTTTCGACCACTTCATATCGCAAGGAAATATACTTTAACCTCTCAGATTTTCATATAGATAATCGAGGGGTACGAAGTAAGGAAGCCTTTTTCGATGTATATCTCGAAGAAGTCCCGGCTGATTTGTTTGAAATATGGAATCCAGAGGGAAACGCCAAAGGTGAGTTCCATATAAAATATTACGCTGTTTCACTGACGGATGGCAAAGAAAAAATACGTTATCAGATATGGGGGGGACCTGTTGAGGGAAATAATCTATCTTCTGAAACTCTTGAGTCGATTCAAACTGTTTACTTGGGTGCACTGAGAGATGCGCAAAGTGAACTAAAGCCGGCCAGATCTGGCAAGCTCGCAAATTTATTCGGCTCTATTGTAAATACGGATGAAGCAAAAGAGAAAATTTTAGTTGCAGTCAAGCAAGCAAACGCTAATATTGAGGAGCAGCAGACTGTAAAGCAACTTCGGAATATTATTAACGCTAACCTTTCAGTGCTTGAACAGGATTTGCTCCAGCAAAAAGTAGGTGTCGGCTTAGTTGAACCAAAATTCGAATCAATTGCCGCTTCATTGAGGGTTTGGTTAAGACCTCGCTGGGTATATATACGAAACGATAATCAGATACTTCAACAATTAAAATATCTCTACTCTGAAGATGAATGGAATCAAGCTACAGATTCAAATGAAGAGGGAGTTTATATTGATGTTTGGACAACTGAAAGCAAGACTCTTACAGACGAAATCAAAGAAGCTCTTTCAACTGAGTTAAATAAAAAATTTGAGATTATTCAAAATGGGCTGGGCTATAATAACTTGCTTTTTATGGCCGCAGTTCTGGGGGATATAGAGGCAGCAACCGCTGAAACATTGTTCAACTTACTGTTAGTGGAAGAACCGGAAGCTCATTTGCATCCCCAGCTTCAGGAGCTTGTCCACAGTTTTTTTGAAATGAACTCAAATAAAGATAATGTTCAAGTAATATATACATCCCATTCGCCGACGCTTGTATCCAGAATTGGTATAGACAAAATCGTTCTTTTATTCGAGAATCAACACAGAATTGGTTGTTTGCCTCTTTCCGAAAGTAATATGAATGACAAGGATAAGTATTTTTTGGAAAGATACCTCGATGTAACAAAATCACAAATGCTGTTCTCAAAAGGCATTATTTTTGTGGAGGGTATTTGTGAAGCACTTATTCTTCCATGTTTAGCAAAAATGATTAATCGTCCATTTGATAAATATGCAGTAACAGTTGTTAATATTGATGGAGTTTCCTTTGAGCCTTTTTCAAAATTATTATGCTATGCAAACGATCCACAAAGGCAAACCATAAAGGCGGCGATAGTAACGGATGATGACCGCTGCACAAATAAGTCTAATCAAGCACAATATATTTCCAAAGATATAGACTATGACTGCTCTCAGCCAGACTTAATTACAGTTGTTACAAAGCTTAGAGATGGTATACCATCTGACAGATATAACAAAATCGTGGAGCTTTGCCGAAGCGCTCATATTGGTGTTTTTGGCGCTCCCAAAACGCTCGAATATGCTTTGGCACTCGCTGAAGTGAATATTCCGTATATGCTCAGCGCAATAATTGACGTCCATCCTCAAGTAGGCAAAACACTATTTAATCAGGTTGATCAATTGACCAGTGTAAACGAAAAGGCCGCCTGCATTTGGCTATTCATGAGAGAACGTTCCCAACAGAAAGCAGAGGTTGCTCAAGCTCTAACCAAAAGAATAACTGATAAAAAAATTCTTGTGAAAAAGGCCGATGGTTCTTTTGAAGATAGCTACAGCAATGAGGATTTTGTAGTGCCAGAATACATTCAAAATTCCATCTTTTCAGTGACAAGGGAGAAAACAGATGGTAACGCTGACTGATGAACAAAATGCCTTCTTGAAAGCCGAAGGGAAAGTGGTTTTATGTGCTTGCCCCGGAAGTGGTAAAACTTTTATTGTTGGTAAAAAGCTCTTAAAATATCTTGAGACGTGGCCATACGCTTATCGAGGCATAGCAGTTTTGTCTTTTACAAATGTGGCAAGCAAAGAAATACTTCGACAAACAAAGGAGCTGGCAAAAGCGAAATTTCAGAACATCGGATTCCCTCACTTTGTTGGAACGCTTGATAGTTTTATTAACACGTTTATTTTTCTGCGCTTCGGATATCTACTTCAACCAGTGGAGAGAAAACGGCCAAAAATTATTTATGATAATCTCGGACAAATCCAATACGCAAAAAGGGAATGTCACCAAAATGGTTGTGTAAATAATCCTAATTGGTTTCATTGGTCTGATAATCAACTTCTAAAAAATGGACTGCCAATTTCGTGTGGCGTGGCTTCCCCAAGGCCCTGTGTTTCCTTTAAAAAAGCAATGTTGAAAAGTGGGTTGGCGACACAGAGTGATGTTCCGGCACTATCTTTATTACTTCTGAAGAAATATCCGGCAATCGCAAAGGAACTAACCAGTAGGTTTCCAATTATAATGGTCGATGAAGCACAAGACACTTCTCGTGAACAAATGGAAATAATCGAGTTGCTTGCAGACAATGGCGCAACCACTGTAGTAATCGTTGGAGATCCTGATCAGGCTATCTACGAATGGAGAAATGCTACTCCTGAATACTTCAAAGAGAAATTGACGAATGCAGAGTGGAACGTATTATATCTTACGGCAAATTTCCGTAGCTCGCAAAATATCTGCAACGCCACCTCAAAATTTTCTGTCATCTTATCTGGAAAACAGCCTGCAGAAGCGAAGGGTGAGTATTCAGATTTTACATCAAAACCTGTACTGCTCCAAGTGACACCTCAAAAAACAAAAGAGGAAGTAATTAACCGTTTTTTACAGCTTTGTGAAAGCAACGGTATTAATCCAGATGTTGATTCTGTGGCCATATTAACACGAGGGAGGATACATTTAAACACTGAGATTCCTGATCTTTGGCAAACGACTGAAACACGTTTACTAGCTTTGGCAACATACCTATGGCATTGTGCATCGAGAAAAGAGGCGTATATTCAATGCGAGAAAGCGTTATTTTATATAATGATTGGTAATGCTAACGGGTTTTCCTCTGATGATATAAGGCAGGCAATTGAAAATACAATGGAATATTCAGTATGGAAGCAAAAAGTGATTTCACTACTTTCATCTCTTCCGAAAGCCAGCTTCGCCTTGAAAGATTGGAAAAACTCGCTAATAGCAAATATGCAAGAGTTAATGCAGCAAGGAAATATAACAATTCTTGGTTCACATAAGATTACGGATATTATTAAGCTTAAAACACGCATTAAGGTTAAGGGGGGTATAGCACTGAATTCTTAAATAGACCATTGCGAGAGTATTTTGAAAAACGAACAACAACCGGTATTAATTTTTCTTCAGTTCATGGAGTTAAGGGGGAAACCTTTGACGCTACGCTTTTAATTGTTGAAAGTAGCCGGGGTAGTACGATAACACCGTCTCTTCTCAGTAAAGGAGAACTCGATTGTGAATTGATGCGAATTGCTTATGTTGCCATGACAAGGCCAAGGAAGTTGTTGGTAGTGTCGATTCCAAAGCAAAAAACACAAAATAGTTTAAGTAGATTTTCGTCTGACCTGTGGGATTATCAAGAAATATGATTTTTATTTGGATGATATGGAACCTTAAACGAAGCAATTTGAACGTAGTGGGTGAATCGACATTTACGCACTAAATATGGTTGCAGACGCTGCAAAAGTACATTCCAAAGATTAAGGCATGGGCCCTAATTCGTAAAAGCCCATGCCTTGATGTGGTAGCATGTTTAGTTGTTGAAATATTGCCTTGCACTGAGATTGTCTTCCTTTGTCAGAAGTGCTGGTTTGCGATAACGAGGATACCTGTGAAACATGCGAAACTTAGGTACACGAAAAGTACACGGTTTTACTACAAATCAAAAAATCTCCGAAATTGAGTGGGGATTTTGCGAAGAATGACACCAAAAAGCATTGAAAATAGCTATGAAAATGGACCTGGAACAGAGTGGGAATGATCGAGGCGTATGATGTGTGCGGCTTTCTTTATACGAGGATAAAGTTTTATAGCTGCTGCGGATCAGTGGCAATTTTAAAATTGCGCCTTGTGAAAATATGGTTGATTTTATGAATTGAGCTGATTTAAAAAATATCGAAATAGATCAGCCTGATTGCTGTTCCGGTGAGGAGATCGAGATTTATGTATTTCATGCCCTGCCGAACAGTTCCTGCAAAAATATCGCTGCCCTGTTAATAATGATGCAAAGCTGTATTATTTTCGAATTTCTAATATTATCCGATATTATAAATCCGCCTGTCAAAACCTGATGAAAATCGAGAGAGCTTTTAATTGATCGCATAGGCAGCACATGTGAGTGAACCGCCGTGTACCGAACGGTATGCATGGCGGAGTACGAGCCCGGGTTCGTATGAAGCCTCTTGCTCGGTTTCCGGTATTTTGGAATTGAAAACTGCTTGCTTTTTGCTTTTCAAAAGGGGAAAAGCGTGATATACTGATCAGGAATATTACGCTGTGAGGGAGGTGGATTCATGCGGCAATCGGCGGAACGAGCTTCTGGAAATAAATGGCTTGCACTTGTCATCATGTGCATTCTATGCCTGTGCCTTTTAGCGGGCGGCTATACGCTGTACCAGCGCAGCATAGAGAATGCGGTCGGCGGCACTACGCTCTCCTTTATGGAACAGTTTGCGGAACACGACATTCGCAATGTGAGCAGTCAATTTAACAGCAGGCTGGAATATCTGCGCTCGCTGGGGAACCGTTTGGCACTGCTTCAAGAGTCGGAACAGATCGATATCCCCTACCTTTTGGGCGTAGATGCTCAGGCGAGCCAATTTGAGAAGCTATATTTCGTTGCCTCCCAGGGCACGGTTTACGACAGCGCCTATCTGGTTTCCGCACTGGATAAATTTTCCTGGGGCGATACTTATCGGAATGAAGACGGGGACTTTGTTGTCCGCTATGTGATAGACAAGCGGGAGGAATGGGGAGAATATCTGCTATATGGCACCAGGCTGGAAAAGCCGGTTCTCTATGGCGGCGAGCAGATTGAAGGGATTGTAGGCTTGGTTCCACTGGAAGAGCTGAGCGGGCTTATCCACCTTGAGAGCTTCGAAGGACAGGGGATGACGCTTGTAATCGAGCCGAACGGCACGATCGTCACAGCCAGCCGGTACTACAACAAGGAAGCCAGCCTGAATTATTTGTCAGAGCTGGAGCAGGCCTCTTTTTTGAACGGTACTTCCCTGGAACAATGCCAGTCGGCGATTTCCCAGGGGGAGAGCCTTTATGTAGAATATGTTTTTCAAGATGTACAGTATAACGCCATGCTCAAGCCGATGGGCGAGGAAAGCTATGGAAACGGCTGGTATATGGTGGTCAAGGTCCCGGAAACAGTCGCGGCAGAACAGACGCGCGGACTTTTGAACCGTTCGCTGGTCTTTTTCGGCCTGTTGAGTATAATCATCTTTGCGATAGCAGCTTTCGTTTTCAAAAATATGCGGGCGGCGCAGGTTGCGCAAGCTTCTGAGCGGGCGAAATCAACCTTCCTTGCCAATATGAGCCACGAAATCCGCACGCCTTTAAACGGTATTACGGGCCTGCTCTATCTAATGCGCCAAAACCTGGACAACAAAGAGAAGCAGAAAGAATATTTGGAGAAAGCGGAGGTATCTGCGGACTTCCTCAAAAGCGTCATCACCGAAGTGCTGGATATGTCCAAGATTGAAAGCGGCCAGTTGGAACTTTACTGCCAAAGACTGAATCTGGAGAAGCTGCTGCGGGAGATCGAGATGCTGATCGCTCCCCAGTCGGAAGAGCGGAAACAGGTGTTTTCCATAAACCGCAGCGGCCTTTCAACCTCCTGGGTGATGGGCGACGAGGTGCGCCTCAAGCAGATTATCGTCAACCTGCTGGGCAATGCGCTCAAATTTACTCCCGCAGGCGGAGGGATCACTCTTACGGTTATACAAGAGCTCCAGGGAGAGATTGCTCAAACCGTTTTCCAAATTGCCGATACCGGCTGCGGCATGAGTCCGGAATTTTTGCAAAGGATCTGGCAGCCCTTTGAGCAGGAGCGCCGGCTCGGCTCCCGGAACGGCACCGGACTTGGCACCACGCTGAGCAAGATGCTGGCGGAAAAGATGGGCGGCAATATCGAAGTGGAAAGCCGGGAGGGCGAGGGTACCGTCTTTACGGTGCGGATTCCCCTGCCGGTGGCTCAGCCGGAGGCGGCTTCGGACCGAGCGGAGCCGGCGCGCCAGGTGACGCTTGCCGGAAAGCGTATCTTGGCAGCGGAGGATAATGATATCAATCGGGAGATCCTCATGGAAATCCTGACTGCATACGGAGCCATTGTCACGCCCGCCGTCAACGGACAGGAGGCCGTTGACGCCTTTACTCAAAATCCCGTCTCTTTTTTCGACGTGATTCTGCTTGATATCCAGATGCCTGTGCTTGACGGATATGGCGCAGCCAAGGCCATTCGGGCAATGAAACGCCCGGACAGCTCTGTCATCCCGATTTTTGCGCTGACTGCCAACGCATTCAAGAAAGAGGCGGACCAGGCGCGGGAAAGCGGGATAGACGATGTGATTACAAAACCGCTGGATGTAGACGTGCTGCTGCAAAAGCTTTCCATGCTGTGGGCGGATCCGGCCGGACAGGAGGAAACGATATGAAAAAAATATTGACATTGGGATTGTCGCTTATTTTATGCGGAGCGTTGATAGGCTGCGGCGCCGAACCCCAGCCTGCACAGGAACGACTCACCATCCGTATCAAGTGTCCGCCCATGACCATGGCCTATGACGCGGAGCATCCGGATGTGGAGATTTACGATCTCTTGCAGGAGGCAACAGAAAAATTTGCAGCTCAATATGAGGAAGCGGAAGTAAACTTTATCATTGAAAAATTTCAATATGTGGACGAGAAAGCGCAGGTCATAGACAAGTTCGGCACCGATGAGGCGGCGGACCTCCTTTTCGGCGGTTCTTTCAATATCCCTACCTACGTTCTGGAAGGCCGTCTGGCTGCCTGGGATGAGGTGATCGACGACGCGCTGCGCTCAGATATCGACGATGCGATTTGGGCGCAGTGTATGACGGACGGAAAGACCTATCTAATGCCGTATATGCAGCTTCAAAACACGCTGATGGTCAACGCCGGCCTTATGCGGGCGGCCGGTCTGGAAAAATATATCCCGCCGGACGAAACGATCGCCCAGTGGTCCACCGCCGAGTTTAACCTGATCTTACAATCGCTGAAGGAATCTATGACAGACGGACATAGTTTTCCTCTGTTCGCCTACGCATCCAACAACCAGGGCGATCTGCATACCATGACCATGCTGCGGGCGTATGGATGTGGGATTTTCGACGAGGACGGCAATTTTGCCGTCAATACGCCGGAAGGGATCCGGGCGCTTTCCTGGCTCAAAGAGCTTAATGAGCAGGGTATTACGCCGAAAGGCGCGGAAAATCTGGAACTGATGTCCAATATGGAGCTGTTTTATCACGGACAGATGGCGATCTGCATGGGCAATCAGGTCAACCTGAATGACTGCCGTAATCTCTATGGGCTCGACGTGTTTCTGGCCAATTTCCCCAGCCAGGATGGGAACGGCTACGCCACCAGCTATCTCAACGGCTTTACCCTCTTCGACAACGGCAACCCGGAGGTGCTTCGCGCTGCCAGGGATTTTGTCCGTTTTATCTACTCGGACAAAGCACTGCTGCGGTATTCGCTGAGCAGTACGCCGGTGCTCAAATCCTATGTGGCGGAGCACCGGGACGAGGTGTGGATGATACAGGCGTACAGCGATAACTCAGCCAACATGGTAGATTTTTTGAACAGCACTCCAAATTGGGAAGGCGTGCGCGCAGCGTTCTACCCGAATATCCAGGATTTGTACCGGGGAACCAAAACGCCCGAGGCGGTAGCCGCGGCCATAGACGAACGCTGTAACGCTGCAATTGCGCAGGGGCGGGATATGAAATAGATATGTTTTCCTGCGAATTCATAAATTCTGCTGTAACAGGAAAAGGCGGCAGATAGAAAATTTCCCCTTACGGGATTGTTTCACGGGCATCTGCTGTGCGCGCGTAGAAGCGACGCTGATGTTTTTGAATGAAGCTATTCATCCTGTGAAAGGGAGAAACGGGATCGGGCAGCAAACAGCTTTCTTTTCTATTGCGGGAGGTGCAGAATCTGGAAAAAGTGAAAAAGATCGAGATGACGCATGAGCAGGCAAGGCGCTTCTTGCTGCTGAAAGCGGGCTTGCTGGGAGAATATAAATTTATCGGAAAACAGGGCGCGCTCGATTTTGTACGTCAGGCCAGCTGCATTCAATTCGATCCTGTGGATGTATGCGGAAAGAATGCGGAACTGACACTGCAATCGCGGGTAAAGCATTTTACCAAACGGATGCTGCAGGAATTATTGTATCGAGACCGCCTTCTTGTGGATTATCCGGATAAAAACCTTTCCATCATTCCGGTGGAGGACTGGCCGTATTTTGAACGTTACCGCGCCGCTTCGCGGCAAAACGGACTGCAGTTTTCAGCGCTTAAGCCGTTAGAGCAGCAGGCAATAGCGTATATCAGCGAAAATGGTCCGGTAAGCGCGGAGGAGCTTCCGATTTCCGGCAATATCCGCTGGCATTCCGCCATTCACTGGAGCGGTGCATGGGACGGGACGACGAATGCGGCGCGCGCCGTATTGGAACAGCTGTACGCTGCCGGAGCTCTTGTAATTCACCACAAGCAGGGAGCGCGAAAATATTACGATTTATCGGAAAAGCATATTCCCGGCAAGCTGCTGCATGCCGCCGACCCGCTTCCGGATGAATTTGAGCATCAGAAATGGCGTATTCTGCGGCGGATTGGGGCAGTGGGGCTATTATGGAACCGTTCCTCTGACGCCTGGCTGAATATTTGGGGGCTTCAATCGCCGCAGCGGCAGGAAGCCTTCCGCCGGCTGATCGAGGAAGAGAAAATCACAGAGATCAAAATAGAAACATTCAAAGATTCCTTTTACTGCAGGACGGAGGATCTTCCGCTGATCGAGACGGCGCTGCAAAACGATAAACTGAAAGCGCGCTGCGAGCTGATTGCGCCGCTGGATTGCTTGCTGTGGGACAGAAAGCTCATCCGTCAATTGTTCGGCTTTGATTATACCTGGGAAATTTACACGCCGCCTGCCAAACGGAAATATGGGTTTTACGTATTGCCTGTGCTTTACGGAGACCGTTTCATCGGACGTGCGGAAGCGGCTGCCGACAGAAAGACGCGCCTTCTCACCATCAAGAACATCTGGTATGAAAGCGGTGTAAAACAAACGCAAAAGCTCCGGAAAGCGGTCGAAGGCTGTCTGAACCGCTTTGCGCGCTTCAATGAATGCGATGTCGTCTCCTATGCCGTGCCGGAACGATATCCGCAGGATCCATGACAGGCAGCGCAGATAAAAATATTGAAAAATCACCGGAAATTGTTTATAATACCTCCGCATTTATTACGGAAGAATCCATTTTACGAAAAGGGGTTTTGTTTTGAAAATCAGGATTGGAATCGCAGGATATGGAAATTTAGGACGCGGCGTGGAAAGTGCCCTGCAAAGAAGCGGGGATATGGAACTGTGCGCCGTATTTACGAGAAGGGATCCCTCTTCTTTAAAAACGCGCACCGGTGCGGCCGTATTCGCTATGGACGCCGCGCCGGAGCTGCGGGATCAAATCGACGTCATGATTCTCTGCGGCGGCAGCGCCAACGATCTGCCTGAGCAGACGCCAGCACTGGCCAGATATTTCAATGTCGTAGATAGTTTTGATACGCACGCGAAAATTCCGGAGCATTTTGCCCGGGTGGAGGCAGCGTGCAGAGAAAGCCGTAAGATCGGCATCATCTCGGCAGGCTGGGATCCGGGCTTGTTTTCCCTGAACCGTTTATACGGGCAGGCGGTCCTTCCCGACGGGCAGGATTATACCTTCTGGGGCAAGGGCGTCAGCCAGGGCCATTCGGATGCAATCCGCCGCATTCCGGGAGTAAAGGATGCCAAGCAATACACGATCCCTGTACCTGCTGCTTTAGACAGCGTACGAAACGGGGAACATCCTGTGCTTACGGCGCGGGAAAAGCATACGCGCGAGTGCTTTGTCGTACCGGAGGAGGGCGCCGACCTGGCCGCTATCGAAACGCAGATTAAAACGATGCCGAATTATTTTGCCGATTACGATACGACAGTACATTTTATCACGGAAGAAGAGCTGCAGAAAGATCACGCGGGAATTCCGCACGGCGGCGTGGTTTTTCGGACAGGACGCACAGGACCCGATAAAGAGCATAAGCATGTGATCGAATACCGGCTTACGCTCGATTCCAATCCCGAATTTACATCCAGCGTACTGGTGGCTTATGCGCGGGCGGCGTACCGCCTTTCCCGGGAGGGCCGTTCCGGCTGCCTGACTGTTTTGGATGTCGCGCCGGCACTGCTCCATCCGGAATCGCCGGAAGCGCTTCGAAGGAAATTACTATAATTTTAAATGTTCGGGAAAGCAGCAATATTGAATTGATTCCGAAACGTGCGGCAAACGCCGCGCGTTTTTTTTTGCAAAAGCGTCTTGACTTCTGCAAAAATTGGTTTATTATAAAACGTATGTTGTAAAACATGTGTTTTAAATTATGGGAGGAGACCAGGATGCCGCCGAAAGCTAAATACACAAAAGAAGAAATTGTCGCCGCCGCAATCGATGTCATCCGCGCGGACGGAATCGGTTCGCTTACTGCCAGATCGCTGGGCGCAAAGCTTGGAAGCTCGGCAAGACCGATTTTTACAGTCTTTCAAAGTATGGAAGAGGTACGCCGTGCGGCCATCCGGGCAGCCAGGACGCTGTATGGCAAATATATCGAAGCAGGTTTATCGCAAACGCCCGCGTTCAAGGGAGTAGGGCTGCAGTATATCCGCTTTGCAAGAGAAGAGCCGCAATTGTTCCAGCTTTTGTTTCTGTTGGAACAGGAACAGCAGCCTGATTTATCTGCCGTATTGAACCTGATCGACGATCATTACAAAGAAATACGGTTTTCGATCCAGGAAACGTATCAGCTGAATCAGACGGAGGCCGGAAAATTATATCGCCATTTGTGGATCTACACGCATGGGATTGCGGTTCTTTGCGTCGCGAAGGTCTGCGCATTCCGGGAAGCGGAAATCGATACTATGCTGACAGAGATTTTTTTGAGTATTTTACAACAGATAAAAACAGGAGGTAAGGCATGATTGATATCCAGAACGTTACGAAATCATACGGAGCAGGAGAGAACAGGACGCAGGTCCTGAAAGGGATCTCTTTCAAAATCGCAGAAGAAGATTTTGCGGTCATTTTAGGCGCATCCGGCTCCGGAAAATCTACTTTGCTGAACATTGTGTCGGGCCTGGAGCGTCCGGATGATGGCGCCGTCCTCTACGATGGGGAAGATATTACGCGTTGTTCCGATCCGGAACTTACATTATTCCGTAAAAATAACGTGGGATTCCTCTTTCAGCAATATTACCTTCTTCCGGATCTGAACGTAGACAGGAATGTGAAAATGGGGGCCGATCTGGCGGGAAATCATGATTATAAACGAATAATCGAGGCGGTTGGGTTAGGCGGTAAGCTGCATAAGTATCCAAGCGAGCTCAGCGGCGGGGAACAGCAAAGAGTCTCGATCGCCAGGACGCTGGCAAAGCAGCCAAAGGTTCTGTTCCTGGATGAACCCACAGGAGCGCTGGACGAAGAAACGGGCCGGCAGGTATTGGATTATATCTGCCGGCTGCAGAAGGAATACCATTACGCCATCCTTCTGGTAACGCACAACAGCAATATCGCGGATATGGCGAAAACCGTCATCAAAATGAACAGCGGTAAAATTACGGAGACCTTTTTTAACAAAGCGCAAAAAAATGCGTACGAAATCGGATGGTGATATTATGCGGATCGGACCGAAAACCGTTTCCAAGATGATTGGAATCCTTATTATTACGTGCTGCGCCGTTTTTGTATGTACGCTTTTCCTGAACTTCAATCTCGATATCAGCGGGATCGAGGATCAGATTCCCGCCGGGCCTGCTATGGATCTTTATGAAGCACAAAGCGCGACGGGAAAAGTGATCAGCGCGGTAAGCGGCGGATGCTTGCTGATTACATCGGTCGTTATGCTCTTTTTCTACATTAAGCAGTATATCGATACGCATCATAAAGAACTCGGTATTTTGAAGGCCTTAGGCTATTCGGACCTGAAAATCGCAAAAGGTTTTTGGGTGTTCGGAATCAGCGTTTTCATAGGAGCGGCGGTGGGATTCTGCGCTTCATATGCATTGATGCCGACATTTTACGAGGTGATGAATGAAGAAAAAATATTGCCTGCATATTCTGTGCACTTTCACCCCGTCCTTTTCTTTTTCCTGGTGCTCCTGCCGTTTGTTTCCTTTTCCGCGCTTTCGGTCATATATGCCTGGCATAAAGTAAAAAGGCCGGTCATGGGCCTGCTGCGGGGAACGAAAGAAACCGCAAAGGAAAAACCGCGCCTGAAGAAGCCGAAACAGGCGAATCGGGAGCGTACGTTCGTGCAGGAACTGAAACGCACGACGGTGAAAGGCCATAAGGCGCTTGTGTTTTTTATCTGCTTTGCAGCGTTCTGTTATTCGGCAATGATGCAGATGACGTTCAGTATGGATCAGCTGGCCAGCGTTTTGTTTTCAGTGATCGTCGGACTCATCGGAATCATTCTTGCCTGTACTACCTTATTCCTGGCAATCACAACGCTTGTCAACGCAAATACGAAAACGATTGCCATGATGCGGATTATGGGATATCCGCTGCAGGAATGCAGCAATGCGGTTTTAGGCGGCTACCGGCCGGTCGCTTATATCGGATTTGCGATCGGAACGGTTTATCAATACGCTTTGCTAAAAATAATGGTGGTGCTTGTTTTTGAGGATGTTGCGGCTATGCCGGAATATCGGTTTGATTTTCCTGCGCTTCTGTTTTCCCTCGTTTCATTTTTGGCGATTTATGAGATCGCGATGTTTTGCTATTCCAGGAGGATCCGGCGCATATCGCTCAAGGAAATCATGCTGGAGGATAGATGACTCCGAATATATTCGGAATAGCAGATTCCGCAGGATTGTAAAATCTCTGGAAATAAATTATAATACTTCGGCAGGGCAAGCCTTGTGAATACCGTTTCTGGATTGCCCGGCAACACGATTCTGCGAAGTTAGGAGATTTTTATATGGAACGAAGAGTTGGCACAATTGCAAGGGGAATACGATGCCCCATTATTCGTGAAGGCGACGATCTGGCGCAGATCGTTGTCGACAGCGTGCTGGAAGCCGCGGCGGAGGAAGGGTTTTCACTGCGGGACCGGGATGTGATTTCCATTACAGAATCCATCGCTGCCAGAGCCCAGGGCAATTATGCCACTGTTTCTGCGATCGCATCCGATGTAAAAGAAAAATTAGGCGGAGGAACGATCGGCGTGATATTCCCGATTTTATCCCGGAACCGCTTCGCAATTTGCCTGCGCGGCATTGCGCAGGGCGCTCAGAAAGTCGTTTTAATGCTCAGCTATCCCAGCGATGAGGTTGGCAATGCGCTTGTTTCTTTGGATCAGATCGATACAGCCGGCGTAAATCCTTATACGGACCTGCTGACGCTGAAACAATACCGCGCGCTGTTCGGAGAGAATAAACATCCTTTTACCGGCGTAGATTACGTACAATATTACGGAGATTTGATCCGGGAAGCCGGCGCGGACTGTGAAATTATTTTTGCCAATGATGCCAGACGTATCCTGGAATTTACAAAAGACGTCCTTTGCTGCGATATCCATTCCCGTGCCAGAACGAAGCGTCTGCTCAGAGCCGCCGGCGCGCGGCGTGTCTTTGGTCTGGACGATATTCTGAACGCTTCGGTGCAGGGAAGCGGCTATAACAGTCAGTTCGGGCTCCTGGGCTCTAATAAGTCTACCGAGGATAAGATCAAATTGTTTCCGCAGGATTGTTCCGGCCTGGTGCTTTCCGTACAGAAGATGATTCTGGAAAAGACAGGGCGCCATGTGGAGGTTATGGTTTACGGCGACGGCGCTTTTAAGGACCCGGTAGGAAAAATTTGGGAACTGGCCGATCCTTGCGTATCCGCTGCGCACACGCCCGGACTGGAAGGAACGCCGAACGAAATCAAGCTGAAATATCTGGCGGACAACGATTTTGCGGCATTATCCGGAGAAGCGCTGCAAAAAGCTATTGAAGAGCGAATTAAAGAAAAAAAGACGGATCTGGTGGGAGATATGGCTTCCCAGGGCACGACGCCCCGGCGCCTGACCGACCTGATCGGCTCTCTGTGCGATCTGACAAGCGGTTCCGGGGACAAAGGGACCCCTGTCGTTCTGGTGCAGGGCTATTTTGATAATTATACCAATTGACCGAAAGGAGCAGACGAATGAAACAGGATATGATCCTTATTCTCGACCTCGGAAGTGAAGAAAATCCGCAAATCGCGCGGGAAATCCGTGCGCTCGGCGTGTATACGGAGATCCATGCCCACGATATTTCCGCCGCGGAACTGGCGGCGCTGCCGAATGTGCGGGGCATTATCCTCAACGGCGGCCCCAACCGGATCGTGGACGGCGTAGAAATCGATGCCTCGGAGGCGGTGTACAAAGCCGGTTTTCCGATTTTAAGCGCCGCACATAAAGGCGCCCCGGAATGGCCCGCCGGCGCTGCCGAACGGAAAGCGCTTCTTTCCCGTTTTGCCTTTGACACTTGCAAAGCGGATGCAAACTGGAACATGGAGAATTTTATCAATGATCAGGTAGAGCTTGTGCGCCGTCAGGTAGGGGACAAGAAGGTACTGCTGGCGCTTTCGGGCGGCGTGGATTCTTCGGTAGTCGCCGCGTTACTGATCAAAGCGGTTGGGAAACAGCTTACCTGCGTGCATGTCAACCACGGATTGCTCCGCAAAGGAGAACCGGAGCAGGTAGTCGAAGTATTCCGCAATCAGATGGATGCCAATTTAATCTATGTAGATGCCGTAGATCGCTTCCTGAATCAATTGGCGGGCGTAGCGGATCCCGAGCAAAAACGGAAAATCATCGGCGCCGAATTCATCCGCGTCTTTGAAGAAGAGGCCCGCAAGCTGGAGGGTATACGCTTTCTCGCGCAGGGCACGATTTATCCGGATATCATAGAATCCGGTACGAAAACCGTGAAAGCGGTGAAGAGCCATCATAATGTGGGAGGCTTGCCGGAGGATCTCGATTTTCAGCTTGTCGAGCCGCTGAAAATGTTGTTTAAAGATGAAGTTCGCGCCTGCGGCGCGGCGCTCGGCCTGCCTGACGCCATGGTTTACCGCCAGCCGTTCCCTGGTCCTGGCCTGGGCGTCCGCTGCATGGGTGCGATTACCCGCGACCGCCTGGAGGCAGTTCGGGAATCGGATGCGATTTTACGGGAAGAATTTGCCAAGGCTGGCTTGGAAGGCCAGGTATGGCAGTATTTTACGGCGATTCCGGATTTCAAATCGGTTGGTGTTCGGGAGAATGCCCGCACTTTCGAGTGGCCGGTCATCCTTCGCGCCGTCAATACGATCGATGCCATGACGGCTTCGGTTGCTGACGTGCCGTTTTCCCTGCTGCAGAAGATCACCGACAGGATCACTTCCGAGGTGAAAGGCGTGAACCGTGTGCTGTACGACCTGACGCCAAAGCCATCCGGAACGATCGAGTGGGAATGAAAATTTAGTGTTGTCCGAGTCCCGGAAAGTGCTAATATTGTGCCATTTTTCGGGATTTTTCTTTTTCTGTGGCTACAAATTGGCTACATTTGATGCCTTTTTAGCCAGACGCCTTAAACCATGAGGCTGTCAAGCTGTCTGGCTACCTCCACCTGTTTATTGGGATACAGGTGGCTGTATGTGTCCATTATGGTCTGTACTTTTTCATGCCCGAGCTGTTCGGCAATCAGCAGAGGCGAGAAGCCCATCTCCAAAGGAAGGCTGGCGTGACTGTGACGGAGAGGAGGACGACAAAATTCAACAGTGTATGACAAAAGCTGATACAATTTGATAAGAAATAAAGTCGAATAAACAAGTTATGATATGCTTTTTATTTAGAATTTTGTGATATACTCTTAACAGAATTTGCTTTTATGATGGCTGGTGAAATATTTGAATTTGACGGGTAGCTGATTATAGATTATGGGTGGGGTATGCAGTATATCAGTTTTTAAAGAGCAATAAGAAGTATTGACCCAATAGTTAAGTTAAAGTAAAATAATATTATGAAGTTATAAATATAATTAGAGGTGAGTACATAATGAAAAATAACAGGCAAAATCCTTTGGGAATAATTTCCATTTTTGCATCTTTAGCGGAGGTGTTTGGCACAATAGTATTAAAATTTCTTCCCAATAATATTCAACTTATATTTGTGTGGTTCGTCATATGTTTTCCTGTATTAATTGTTGTACTATTCTTTTTTGTACTATTCAAAAAACCGGAAAACTTTTATTCACCAGATTACTATAAGAATGATAATAATTTTTTACAAGCTATTAGAAAAACATTAAGCAATTTAGGAAATGAGGTAGCTAACGATGGTACAGTTCCTCAGGAGATTAGAGAAAAAGTGCAGCAAAAAATTAATTTAACAGAAGAAGAGTTAAGTGAGTTTGATAATGTTGAAAATGAAAATAAGATAAGTTTGATAATTGATGGAACAAAAATAGAGGCAAATACAGTGAAATCATTTTATCGAAGTGTTTTTGATTATCTTACTGAAAATGACATTGATTTTGAACAGCTGCTTCCCTTTAAAACAGGAAGTAAAAGATATTTGATAAGTAAAGATGGTAAGCATATAAATGGGAAGGCATTTTTTGCTCCTATAATTTATGACGGATATTATATTGAAACTCATAAAAGTAAAAATGGAGCTAAGTCTGATATTATTAAATTTCTTAATAAGCTAAATCTTAATGTAGAATCTGGTTGAGCTTTTTGTCGTAATCTTGACATAAGGGTGGCGGAGATGATGGCGACAAAGTTCGACAGAATATGCCTGAATCCAATTCATAAAATGAATAATATAATGTCGAATATATTCCTAGGTAAAAAGCACGACATTTAGAATAATATTTGATATAATAAGGAACAACCTTAAAAAACAAAATTGAGTGTATAGGGAACGTGAATTTCCGTTTTCTATAGAATCAAAATTATGGAAACAAAATCATTTGATGAAAAATATTCACGCATCTTATATTGTATGTATTCTGTAAAATCAGTATGGATGTAAATGAATATGAAAGTTTAAAAGTTACTGTATTCAGCAATTTGAAGAAGGTTGTTTCTATCAAGGATATATGTCACAATTGACAATAATATAGTAATACACTTATTGAGCTATGCTTGGTAAGAGAGGTGGGACAGGAAATTTAAAGAAAACGGGATTGATGGTTTAAGAGACAAACGCGGCCGGACAAAAGCTGTGAATGAAATGTCAGAGGTGGAACGGCTGCGGGCAGAAAACCGGCTGTTGGCAGCAGAAAATTTTTATATGCATATAATACGTTATAATAATATGCAGAAAGAACGATGTGATATGAGAAAATTCGATTATTCTTTCCTGCACGACGGCTTACTGCCTGCAAATTTGGTAAATCTAACTTCAAATATTTCTGCTTTGAAAACAATGGCGGGAGTGCGTAAAATGGTACAAAAGCAAACATGGATTACTGCACGATATTATATGTATAAAAAATAATCTATCGAATCACAGTGGACTTGCAATCGGGTGAAACGGCCGTTGACGTATTGAAGAAAATATGATATTCTTCCTGAAAAAGAGGTGTGTTGATGTCGTTTATTCTGTAAAGGCTGGAAAGAATCAAATGAAAATTTTGCAACGGGGGTAAACCTGTTGCTGTTTTTGTTGTGCCTTGCAGGATATGCTGATAACACACATGGTTTTATATCGTGTTTGTGTTGGCATAGCTTCGCTATGTCTTTTTTAATCTTCACTGTAAGAGCCTATATCCATCGATAGGAGGTTCATCGATTGAGAATACAATTATCAGACCATTTTACTTATAATAAATTGCTCCGCTATGCTTTTCCTTCCATCGTTATGATGGTATTTGTTTCACTATACGGCATCATGGACGGACTGTTCGTATCAAACTTTGCAGGTAAAACGCCCTTTGCAGCAATCAGCCTCATTCTCCCCTTTGTGGCGGCTATGGGTTCGGTTGGATACATGATTGGAACGGGCGGTGCGGCGATTGTCGCAAAAACGTTGGGAGAGGGGCAGCGGGATAAGGCAAATCAGATATTTTCGATGTTAATCGTTTTTACCGGCATAATCGGCGTCATTCTTACAATCATTGGCTTGCTTATCCTGCGCCCTGTGGCTATGGCGATGGGCGCAGCCGGAGAGCTGTTGGAAAATTGTGTGCGGTATGGCAGCATCATGTTGTCCTTTCAAACTGCCTTTATGCTTCAGACCGTGTTTCAAAGCATTTTCCCGGTGGCGGAAAAACCGAAACTGGGACTCGCGCTAACCGTGACGTCGGGTATGATCGATATTCTTCTAAACGCGCTTTTCATCATCGGTTTTGGCTGGGGAATAGTGGGCGCGGCAGTGTCGACCGTGATTGGCCAAATAATCGGCAGCGTCGCTCCTGTCCTCTATTTTCTAAGACATAATGACAGCCTGCTTCGTTTCGTAAAGCCAATATTTCATGGAAGGACAATTTTGAAAGCCTGTACCAATGGCTCTTCTGAACTGATGACTGCTCTTTCTTCATCGGTAGTTGGCGCGCTGTGCAACTTACAGTTAATGAAACTCGCCGGGGAAAATGGGATTGCGGCATATGGCGTCATCATCTATGCAAACTATATCTTTTATGCCGTTTTTATTGGTTACTCTATGGGATGCGCGCCGATTGTCAGTTATCACTTTGGAGCTGAAAATCACTTGGAACTCAAAAATCTGTTTCGTAAAAGCCTGATTCTCATAGGAGCAGGTTCCGTCTTATTAACTGGCGCGGCAATTCTTTTTTCCCGTCCCATTGCCAGGTTTTTCGTGGGCTACGATCCGGCGCTGCTGGAACTGTCAGGACGTGCCTTTGCATTGTATTCCGTGTCTTTTCTGATTTGCGGTTTCAATATATTTGCTTCCGCATTTTTCACGGCTTTGAATAACGGCCTTATCTCTGCAATCATATCCTTTGGCAGAACGCTTTTGTTTCAAGCCGTAGCAATCCTGGCGCTGCCGGCGCTTCTCGGCATTGATGGGGTATGGTTAGCGGCAACGGTTTCAGAAACGATGGCGCTGGTCTTGGCGGTATTCTTTTTTCTGCAAAAGAAAGGCCGATATCACTATGCGTGATTTTGTATCTTTGTTATAATAATATAAGATGCAGTTTCCAGAGTAATGGATCAACAGACAGGATTCTTCCCGTCAGATCGTCTAATATACCTGTGTCATTGTATTTGATAAATGAGGCGTACTTAAAAATTGAGAGAGTCGCTCTCGTCTGAACTTCATTTGAAAAGGGGAAGCATATGCCGGAATTGCTGAAAAACAGATATTATAATTACAATTCGCTTCACGAACTGGCCTTACGCATTAGCGCCGCGTACCATCCGTTTCAGGTTGACGATTTTATAAGGGAAATTATAGACGAAATATGGGATTCATTGGAACTAAAAGCCCGTATGCGGAAAATTACGATCAATTTAGGAAAATATTTGCCGGCTGATTATAAACAGGCGCTTCGCGTCATTGACAAAGTCGTTGCACGTTTTCCTCCGGGGTTTTACGACTTTTCTTTCCTGTGCTTCCCGGATTTTGTTGAAGTTTTTGGGCAGGATGAATGCCATTGGGATTTGTCGGTGGCTGCGTTGGAAAGGTATAGCCCCTCCTCTACTTCCGAGATGGCCGTAAGGCCAT
This sequence comes from Clostridia bacterium, assembly GCA_046952735.1. Lineage (GTDB taxonomy): Bacteria > Bacillota > Clostridia > UBA1212 > UBA1255 > Egerieisoma. Next base: position 24,669 of record JBKUJR010000007.1, read on the forward strand.
TCATCATAAACCATGAGGAGCGCATGATGCGGCAGATGACCATCTGGGCTAAGTCTGACAACGAACATATCCGGCGGCTTGCCAGCGAAGGCTGCCGCCCGCAACTGCCCTGGGGACAAGTGCTGGCCAGCTTCAAAAAAGACCCTTCCCCGGTTCTTGCCATTTTAGAGCTGTTGAAAGCTGACCCGTCGCTGTACGTCCGAAAGAGTGTGGCCAATAACCTAAACGATATTTCCAAAACGCATCCCGAGCTGATTGCAAAAATTGCGAGGGATTGGTACGGTAATAACGAACATACGGATTGGATTGTAAAGCACGGGTGCAGGACGCTTCTAAAAAAAGGGAACAAAGATGTGCTGGAGATCTTTGGATTTGCAGATGCCCGGCATGTGGACATCGACGGCTTTGCGCTGGATACCGCATCTGTTGTCATTGGGGAGGACATAACATTTTCATTTACCATTTCAGCAAACGAAACGACTAAGGTCAGGCTGGAATATGGGATAGACTATGTAAAAGCCAACGGAAAGCGAAACCGAAAGATCTTTCAAATATCCGAGATTTCGCTGAAAGCAGGTCTAAAAAAGGCATACACCAAAACGCATTCCTTTGCGGATTTAAGTTCAAGGAAGCATTATCCCGGGGTCCATTCGATTACGCTTTTTGTCAATGGAACGGAACGCGGTACGTTGGATTTCAAGGTGCTGCCTGCCGAATCGTCAAGCTTAATAAAATAACAGAGCTGTTTATAAGACGCCGCTGCTAAATTCCGAATGGAGCAATCGCCAGTATTCGATGAAGCACACTGTTACAGAACATCTCAAAATTGATTTACACATAAGTACAACACGGCAGCAGGGAGAAATCCTTGCTCCGTGTTATTTTTTTAAAACTCTTGACAACGCAAGACTATTGTGATAGTCTGAACGATAGAAATAGTCCAGAGGAGATTCATTATGAAAGAAAAGCTGTTTGACAGCGAAGCCAAAGTGATGGAAATCATTTGGTCGAAAAGTCCGATCAGTGCAAAAGAAATTAGCTTAATTGCAGCAGATTCCATCGGCTGGAACAAGAATACTACATATACCGTTTTAAAAAAACTTGAAGCAAAAGGGTTCATTCAGCGTGACGATCCCGGTTTTATTTGTACACCGCTCATTTCACAGAGCGAGATACAAAAAGCGGAAGCAGAATCCCTCGTCAGAAAAGTGTTCGGCGGCTCACGACGCGCTTTATTTTCTGCTTTGCTGGAAAATGAACCTTTGACAGAAGAGGAGATCGATGCATTACGCAAGCTGATCGATAAAAGGTGAACACTATGCTACAGGAAATATTCTACTGGGTTTTTAATATGAGCATTACAGCCACATTAACCGGAATGTTAGTGCTTCTCATTAGAAAGATACGGAAAATCCCAAGACGGCTTACGGTATTTCTTTGGTTCATCCCTTTTTTCCGGCTGCTGATTCCTCTTGGATTCAATAGCCCCTACAGTCTGAACAGGTATTCCGGACGGCTTCTTTCGTGTGGATTATCATATCTATAGCAATTCTATTAACGTTCATAGCGTTATATATCACAACACTTCACGAACTGAAAGATGCAAAGCACTTTCGTGACAATGTTTATCTTTCGGAAAAGATTGTTTCTCCTGCAGTTTATGGAATCGTAAAACCCAGAATTATTATGCCGGCTTCCTATGCAAAGAAGGACGCTGAGTTTGTTTTGATACACGAAGGAATGCATATCCGCCACGTTGATAATCTATGGAGGATCGCAGCTTTTTTCATTACGGCGCTGCATTGGTTTAATCCTTTTTCCTGGGTATTTTTAAAGCTTTTGCTTGCGGATATGGAGCTTGCCTGTGATGAGCGCGTCCTGTTAAAGCTGGGCGATGTTAGGGCAAAGGACTATGCGCTTTCACTGCTCGATAGCAAAGAAAGCGCCAATCTCTTTGCTTCCGCTTTCGGCGGTGCGAAAATAAGAACGAGAATTGAGAATATACTGTTATTCAAAAAAATGACATTCTTCTCCCTGGCTGGATTCCTCGCTTTTTTAGCGGTAATTTTCTATGTGCTATTGACAAATGCAGGTTGAAAGGAGATTTTACAATGAAAAACAAACAATTCAACAGGTATTATTTGTTTACGTGTCTCGGTGTCGTTATTGCATCATTTTACCCGCTTTATATGGGAGTAAGGGTCGTTGCGGATATGATTGTAAACGGAACGGTTCTGAAAGAGAACTATCCCAAATACATTATCCCCTATACGCCGATCTGTATTGCAATCCTAATCGGTATGCTGCTTTTACCGCTTTGTATGAAGCTGTTCAAGCGTTTTGCACTTCTCGGAGGTTCTGCGGTGTCTATCGGAACCTTCTTTGCAACCGAATTGTTGTTTGAAAGAAAAGTTGTAGTTACTACGGCCGAAACAGTAACGAAGCTTGAGGATTGGCAGATGTTTATGTGCTATGCTCCGCCGAAAGGATGGGAAGAGACTTACACAACATATAAAACGCAGACGCCGGTTGACATTTTGATGGGGAATTATAACCCTGCTTTTAAGTTGCATTTTTACATTATTTCTATCGTATTGATTCTCACTATTTTGAACTGTTTATACGGTTTTGCCCAAATGGTAAAAACCGGGGAAAGAAAGCGGCGCAAAGCGCTTGTATTGCAGTCGGTTTCTTCTCTCGTTTTTCTTGGGCTATGTATTCTTGCGTGCTTCACATCGTTTTGGAGAGATGGCAATATCCGGGTTTCCCCATTATCCGCAATTCTCATGGCCATGTTTTTCATTCTTTTAGGCGTGACTGTTGGAATTTATATTGGTTCCTTTCTTCTTAGAAAGCGTAAAATCATTTCTGTAGGAGTACCTGTAATGGTATCCGCTATGATGACGATTCTTATGTACGTTGGAGAGATGATTCTTCTGCACGGGCATTTATACAGTTACGGTACAGGATTCCTATTCGAGAGCATACCGGGAATCATTGTCGCCCCGGTTGACATTTTCGTAATCATAACGTCAGGCTGTGTAACCGCTTTGCTGATAAACTTATTACTGCGGCAGCGGAAGGGCGGTTAAAAACGAATTTTGCGCAGCGTGCCTAAAAACGGTTGGCTTATTTTCGTCTTTACGATATAATATCTATTGTGATAATAAAGACAGAGCTCTCGTTACGATAGATTTGGCAGCGGAGGAACGTAAAATGAGTGTTACCGAAACAAAATCATATAAGACTTCGTTGATCAATAACAGAAGATATTTAGGGAATAAATACAAGCTGCTTCCTTTTATTACGCGCGTCATCAACAGCGAATGTAAAAATGTTGAAACAATCGCTGACATTTTTGCGGGAACCGGTGCGGTAGCCTCTGCGTTCCAAAAGAAAATCATCATCACCAACGACTTGCTGTACAGCAACTATATCTGCAATTATGCCTGGTTCGGCGCGGAACCCTACGAGCAGCAAAAAATAATCGATTCCATCGTAGGATATAACGCAAAAACGAAATGCGGCGAAAATTATATGACGAAAAATTTTGCCGATACTTATTTCAGCAAAGCCGACTGCGCTAAAATCGGATATATTCGCGAGGATATTGAAAAGAATTACAAGAGAGGCAAGCTGAATAATCGGGAAAGAGCGATCCTTATAACCTCTTTGCTATATGCGATGGATAAAATCGCAGTCACCTGTGGCCATTATGACGCGTATCGTAAGGGAGCGGGGTTCGACGCTGCTTTAGAGCTTTGCGTTCCGCTGGCTGAAGCGCATAATCCTGCGGCGAATCAATGCTTTAATGAAGATGCAAATAACCTTGTAAAAAGGATTTCCGCAGATCTGGTTTATATCGATCCTCCCTATAATTCCCGGCAATATTGCGACGCATACCATTTGCTTGAAAACGTAGCGCGCTGGGAAAAGCCGGAAGTGTTCGGCGTTGCAAAAAAGATGGACAGGAGCAGTATAAAAAGCAAATACTGCACGATCAATGCGGCAAAAGCATTTGAAACCTTAATCAACGATATCCAGGCGAATTATATCGTATTGTCTTATAACAATATGGCGGAAAAGGGCGACGGCCGTTCTAATGCAAAAATATCCGACGACGATATTTTACGGATTCTGCGCAATAAAGGGACGGTAAAAGTATTTGAAGAAAGCTACAGAGCTTTTACGACCGGAAAATCCGACATACCGGAAAACACGGAACGGTTATTCCTTTGCACTTGTTTTCGCGAGGAGCCGGTACGATGATTCAATCGCCACTGAATTATACAGGTGGTAAATATAAACTGTTGCCTCAAATATTGCCGCTGTTTCCCAAAGAAATCGACGTATTTGTGGATCTGTTTTGCGGCGGCTGCAATGTCGGAATTAATGTCAAAAGCAATCGCGTTATCTATAACGACATCGATCCGCATTTAACGTATTTATATCATACCTTGAAACATCTCGATAAAGAATGCGTTTTGGAATACATCTATCAAATTATTGAAAAGTATCATCTTTCTCTTGTCAGTAAGTATGGTTATGCGCATTATCACTGTGACAGCAGTAAGGGATTAGGCAGGTATAACAAAGAAAAGTATCTCAAGCTGCGCGCGGATTTCAACGAAAAGTACGCAAGCGGCAGCTTTGATGATTACGCAAATGTAATGCTCTATGTCTTAATCGTTTATGCGTTCAACAATCAAATTCGTTTTAACGGAAACGGGGCGTTCAATTTACCTGTCGGAAAGCGTGATTTTAACAAAAAAATGGAGAAAAAGCTCTCCGCCTTCATCGACAAAATCCAAGAGCAGGAGTGCAGCTTTACATGCTGTGACTTTAGAAACTTTGATATATCTGCGTTGACGCCGCAGGATTTTGTATACATAGATCCCCCGTATCTCATCACTTGCGCTCCCTATAACGAGCAGGGAGGCTGGGATGAAGCCGCCGAACAGGATTTGCTCTCTTTTTTAGACGGGCTGCATGCGCAAAAGATCCGGTTTGCGCTATCCAATGTTTTGCGAAGCAAGGGAAAAGAAAACAAGCTGCTGCTTGCGTGGCTGGAGAAAAATGCGGATCGGTATAAAGCCAGCGCGCTTGCGTATAGTTATTCCAATTCAAATTATCAGACGAAAGATCGGAACTCTGCGAGCGAAGAGGTTTTGATTATAAATTATTGAACTAATGCAAGGAGGCGGCGCGTATGGAAATAACAAAAGGGCAGATATTCAATTTATGGAATACAAACGGCAGACGGCGCGATATTTTAAACGCTTTGCAAATATACTTAAAAATATTGCATGAACTCAAAGAAGAGTATCCGAACGAACAATGGAATCATTATCCGGAAAGCATTGCCGAATTTTTATTTTATCAGAGAGCAATCGATTCCTCTCAGGACGTTTTCAAAAAACATGAAAAATATGATGCTTTTATGGGCAGGCTTGGCAGGGCATACGAATCGTTTCTTGCCAGAAATCCAAAATGGATAGAAGAAAAATTTTCCGCCGAAGACCGGACAATATTGGATGAAGCGATCGAGGCGCGCGCAAGGCATTATACGAGCAATTTGGTAAAAATCGGATTTGCCGACCAGAACAGATCCATATCAGACGTTGGTCTTGCTTTTTTAAAAAAACACGTTGACAGGGATTCGCTGGAAGCAATGATCCCGCTGGATGACATCAACCTCATTCTGCTCCGTCAAATGTTAAAATTCAAAGTGTTCTCTGTCGCAAACGAAAGCGGGGAACGCTATTTTTATGCGCCGTTTTCTATGGCAATCTATCTATTGCTCCATAATGACGCAATCGATAAGAACAGCTTTGCCACGATCATTCAGGGGCTGGACCCTTATTTGACGGAAGAGCAGAAAAACTTTGTGCTTTCGAATCCCACGCATTTCTCCGAAATAGAGAAGCTGGTTTGGAATTTTGAAGTAGAACCTGTGACTGCGTTCCTGTCAGACGAAATTTTACAGTATGATGTGTTCAGCAAATATATCAAAAATCAAAAAAGCGGTTCCGTCAGAACGTTGTATTATAATTTTTACCGTTGCCTGCTGCGGCTCAGGACAAACGCGACGGAGGAGAATTACGATGCATTAAAAAGACTGCTTGCGAACAACAAAGAAAAGCTGCAAAAAGCATTCGGTTATGGAAAGACGATTTTTGATATGGGGAAAAACGGCTGTTATACTTTGCAGGAATTTTTAGAAAAAAACGCTGCGCATAGTTTCCTGGCTTCTGCTCATTTTAACAAAGCTTTTTATGAAGCGTTTATCAAATCGAGCCGTGTGGACGACATCGATGAATACTCCGACACAACAGTACGCCTGCTGGGCGCGACAGGCTTATTTCAATTCAGCTCTTTGCCGGAACTGGCCTATAAAAATGTGATGTCGCTTATATTTGATCGGGACCTCCTAAAGAACAGTATTTTCGGAGTTCTGACGGACGCGGAATATCAGGCGTACGAAGATACGGCAAACTGCGTATTCAGAAACAATCTCACGGTTACAGAAATTCTGAATTATAACAAGCAGCAGGAAGAAGCCATCATAAAAAAGATCGGGTGGCGGTTAGGCGTTTCCGGAGTTACCGCCATACATTCGATGCTGAAATTCCAAAAAAGCCTGGATTTTGCAAACCATATTGCCATAAAATACCCGAAACCCAAAATTATGAAACTGCTTCCGCTGTTTTCCGACAGAAAAAACGATTCGAAAATTAAAAAAGAAGTTAACGATACGGCGAGCGTGCCCACCATTTACGAATATGTCATTGGAATTGCCTGGTATTATATATCCGATCAAAGTTTTGACTTATTCGACAGCCTGAGATTGACGTTGAATGCCGATTTTGAGCCGGTTCTCCACGCCGGGGGCGGCGATGGGGATATTGTGATCCATTATGCCGATATTATCGTAATGCTGGAAGTAACGATGATGAAAAAGGACGCACAGAGGAGAAACGAATGGGAGCCTGTTTTAAGACATTCGCTCAATTTGAAAGCTGCGGAGGAACCAAAAGAGACGATTACATTTTTCATTGCAGATCAACTGGATTATAATACGGTCAGTATCTGGAGGGCGGTCGCCGCCGTATCGCTGGAGTCTACGAATACCCATAAAGTGGTAGACGGCGTGATAATCATGCCGTTTACGAACAAAACAATTTTGGAGTTTCTTGAAAAAAATATACGACATACGACGATTCTCCAACACGTTCAGGAGTCTTTCAAAAAGATCCCGAAACTTAAGGACGTCTCCTGGCATGAGGATATCCTGGATGCCATATTCCACTGAGACCGGTATGGGCGCGCAAAGCCTTGACGCAAATTCTTCTTTGTATTATAATTTAACGGAACACGTTGAAGAGACGAGTATTTTATGGAAAGCTTCCAGAGAGAGATATCGGATAGTTTTACTACAGGCTGCGAATATCTTAGCGGAACATAGAAGAAAACGAACTCGGAGTGGCCCCAATCCGGTCCGGTGATTCCGTTATCATCAGAAATGAGAAATTCCGGAAGCGAGAGCGGCGGAATAAAAAGGGTGGAACCGCGGATATCATTCGCCCCTTGCGTTCTATGAAAAACGTAAGGGGCGTTTTTTATCGGACTGCTTTTGAAAGGAGAAATAGAATATGAAAATTACTTTGAAAGATGGTTCCGTTCAGGAATATGCAGAAGCGAAAACCGTTATAGAGATCGCCGGAGATTTGAGCGAGGGACTTGCCAGAGCCGCTTGCGCAGGAGAGGCGGACGGCGAGCGCGTAGACCTGCGCACCGTGATCGATCGGGACTGTGCGCTCAATATTCTGACTTTTGCGGATAAAGGCGGACGGGATGCCTTTCGCCATACGGCTTCCCATATTATGGCGCAGGCGATCAAAAGATTGTACCCTAATGTGAAGCTGGCGATCGGCCCCTCGATCGACGACGGCTTTTACTATGACATCGACAGTGAAGAAACGCTCTCTTCGGAAGATTTTCCCGCAATCGAAGCGGAAATGAAGAAAATCGTCAAAGAAAACCTGGCGCTGGAGAGATTTGAGCTTCCCCGGGAGGAAGCAATCCGCTTCTTCGAGGAGAAAGGGGAACCGTATAAAGTCGAATTGATCCGCGATCTGCCGGAGGACGTCGTAATCAGCTTGTATCGGCAGGGGGAATTTACGGATTTATGCGCGGGGCCGCATTTGATGTCTACAAAACCCGTAAAAGCGATCAAACTGATGAAAATCGCAGGCGCGTACTGGCGGGGCAATGAGAAAAACAAAATGCTCACCAGAATTTACGGAATCGCTTATCCGAAAAACGCAGATCTGGAAGCATACGTAACCATGATGGAAGAAGCTAAGAAAAGAGACCACAGGAAACTGGGGAAAGAGCTCGATTTGTTCCTGTTCTCAGACGACGGTCCCGGCTTCCCGTTCTTTTTGCCAAAAGGCATGATTTTGAAAAATACGTTGATGCAGTACTGGCGTGAAATCCATGAACGCGAGGGATACGTGGAGATTTCGACCCCGATCATGCTGAACCGCCGGTTATGGGAAACCTCCGGGCACTGGGACCATTACAAAGAAAATATGTATACCACCGTAATCGACGACGAGGATTTTGCCATAAAACCGATGAACTGTCCCGGCGGAATGCTGGTATATCAGTCGCAGCCGCGCTCTTATCGGGAACTGCCGCTGCGGATAGCGGAGGTGGGGCTGGTGCATCGTCATGAGAAATCCGGCGCGTTGCATGGGCTCATGCGGGTCAGATGCTTCAATCAGGATGACGCGCATATTTTTATGACGCCCGAACAAATCCGGGATGAAATCAAAGGCGTGGTCAGATTGATCGACGAAGTGTATCAGCTGTTTGGCTTCAAATATTTTATCGAGCTTTCCACCCGACCGGAAAATTCCATGGGGAGCGATGAAGATTGGGAAATGGCGACCGAAGGTCTGCGGAATGCCCTGGAGGATATGAAGCTGGAGTATATCGTCAACGAGGGAGACGGTGCGTTTTATGGGCCCAAGATCGACTTCCATCTCGTTGACGCGATCGGCAGAACGTGGCAGTGCGGTACCATTCAGCTGGATTTTCAGCTGCCGCAGCGATTTGAGGCGGAATATATCGGAGCGGACGGGGAACCGCATCGCCCGATCATGATCCACCGCGTCTGCTTTGGGTCTATCGAACGTTTCATCGGTATTCTGATCGAACATTTTGCCGGAAAATTTCCTACATGGCTGGCGCCGGTACAGGTAAAAATCCTTCCGATTTCCGAGAAACATCTGGAATATGGCAATCAGGTGATGACGCGTTTAAAGGCGGCTGGCATCCGCTGCGAATTAGACCAGCGCCCGGAGAAAATCGGATATAAGATCCGGGAAGCCAGAAACGAAAGAGTGCCGTATATGCTCGTAATCGGCCAGAAAGAAGAGGAAAGCGGGCTTGTTTCCGTCAGAAGCCGGTTCGAAGGAGACGAGGGCCTCCAGGATTTGGATGCTTTTATAAAAGCAGTCAGACAGGAAATCGACACGAGACAGCGCAGAGAGGAAAAGGCGGAGGAAGCATAAGCTCCGCGCCTTCGGATCTCGGAACCGCGTTCCCCGGCAACGCAAAATGAATCTGACCGGAATCTTCCGGGCTGCCTGCAAGAGAACGAAAAATCTCCGCAGGCGGCCCTTATTTTATTTTTCTGTAATTCATTGAAAAAGTACGGGCCGTATGATACAATAGATCCGTTGGTTTTTTCTAAAATCACGGCAAAGCCTTGCGGCTTTTCGAAGCTTGAAAATCCGGAACAGATGGAATAAAGAAAGGATGCGGAACATGAGAAAATTGGAAATGCTTTACGAAGGAAAAGCGAAGAAGGTATATAAAACGGATGATGAGAACGCATATATCGTAGAATACAAAGACGATGCGACGGCGTTTAACGGACTCAAAAAGGGTACGATCGCAGGAAAAGGCGTGATCAACAACAGAATGTCCAATTTGATGTTCCGGCTTTTGGAAGAAAAAGGGATTCCTACCCATTATATAGAAGAGCTGAGCGACAGAGAAACTGCGGTTCGCAAAGTGGAGATCGTTCCGCTGGAGGTCATCGTCAGGAATATTGCGGCGGGAAGCTTTTCCAAGCGTTACGGGGTGCCCGAGGGCTCTGCGTTAAAGTGTACGATTCTGGAATACAGCTATAAGAACGACGATCTTGGCGATCCGCTTATCAACGATCTCCATGCCATTGCGCTCGGTCTGGCGACGAGAGAAGAACTTGACGAGATTGCGAAGATGACGTTTGCGGTCAACGAAGCGCTCCAGGAAATTTTCCTGAAAGTCGGTATCATTCTGGTGGATTTCAAAATCGAATTCGGCAGATGTCCCGCTGAGGGCGGAAAGATTATTCTCGCGGATGAAATTTCCCCGGACACATGCAGATTGTGGGATGCAAAGACAAAGGAAAAGCTCGATAAAGACCGCTTCCGCAGGGACCTGGGAGGTGTGGAAGAAGCCTACAACGAGGTCTTCAACAAATTATTCAAGAAAGATTGACCGGAATAACGATGCCGTACACGGTTCCCGTATACGGCATTCTAATATTTTACCCCAAAATAAAAGGAGATCAGCGATGAGCAATTTGACAGATAAGCTTCATGAAGAATGCGGCGTTTTCGCCATGTTCGACAACGACGGTTTCGATACCGCGCGGATTACGTACGCGGGACTTTTCGCGCTGCAGCACAGAGGGCAGGAGACCGCCGGTATTGCAATCAATAAAGACCGGGAAATGACATTACACAAAGATAAAGGCCTGGTGCAAGAAGTTTTTACTCCCGACGTACTCGACAAGCTCAAAGGCAGGATGGCGATCGGACACGTCCGTTACAGTACCACGGGAGAAAACAGCGTGCTCAACGCGCAGCCGCTGGTAAGCCGCTACGTCAAAGGACAGCTTGCGATGGCGGCAAACGGCAATCTCTCTAATTATCAGGAATTAAAGCATCGCCTGGAATTGGACGGCGCGATTTTCCAGACCACGAACGATACGGAGATCATTATGCATCTCCTTGCGCGCGCGCGGATGAAAACAGGCCGGGTGGAAACGGCGCTCGCAGAAGTGATGAAAGATCTGAAAGGTTCTTATTCGCTGGTGATGATGAGCCCGCAGAAGCTGATCGCATGCCGCGACCCGAAAGGAATGCGTCCGCTGTGCATCGGCAAAATAGACAATTCTTATGTGATCGCTTCTGAAACATGTGCATTGGATACGGTACGGGCGGAATATGTACGCGACGTCGATCCCGGCGAAGTCGTCATCATCGATGTCAACGGAATGCGTACGATCCGCGACAATTGCATCGGCGATCGCTCGTCTCAAATCTGCGTATTTGAATACCTCTATTTTGCACGCTCCGATTCTGTGATCGAAGGGATGAGCGTACACGAAGCCAGAAAGCTTACGGGTAAAATTCTTTCGGAAACATATCCCGTCCCGGCGGATCTCGTGGCAGGCGTTCCGGACTCCGGCGTAGACGCCGCGATCGGCTATGCGCAGGCGGCAGGGATTCCATACGGAAAAGCGCTTGTGATCAACCGTTATGTCGGGAGGACCTTCATCCAGCCGTCCCAGGAACAGCGGACTACGGCAGTGCGCCTGAAGATCAATGTTTTGAAAGACGCTGTAAAAGGAAAACGGATCGTGCTGGTAGACGACTCCATCGTGCGCGGAACAACGTGCGCAAAACTTGTGGATATGCTGAAAGAGGCCGGCGCAAAGGAAGTCCATATGCGGATCAGCGCCCCGCCGTTCGTGTGGCCGTGCTATTTCGGCACCGACGTCCCCTCGAAGGAACATCTTCTGGCCTGTAATTATTCTATCGATGAAATCTGTAAAATGATCGGCGCGGATTCCCTCGGCTTCCTGCCGGTGGAACGTCTGAAAGACGTCGTGCCGGACATCCGCTGCCAGTTCTGCGACGGATGTTTTACCGGAAATTATCCATACGAGCATGAAAATTGAAAAATCCGAAAGGAGAGGGGATCGGCTATGGCACAGGAAAAAGCAACGTATGAAACACCGCTGAATGCAAGATATGCGAGCAAAGAAATGCAATTTTTGTTTTCGCCGGATAAGAAGTTCAGAACCTGGAGAAAGCTCTGGATCGCGCTTGCGGAAAGCGAAAAAGAGCTGGGGCTCCCGATTACCCAGGAACAGATCGACGAGCTGCGCAGGCATGCGGACGATATCGATTATAAAGCGGCGGAAGAACGGGAGCGGATCGTAAGGCACGACGTCATGTCGCACGTATTTGCCTATGGAGAACAATGCCCTTTGGCAAAGCCGATCATCCATCTTGGCGCAACCTCCTGTTATGTGGGCGACAATGCGGATGTCATCATCATGCATGAAGCGCTGGAGCTGATCTGTGAAAAACTCGTCAACGTCATGGCGGCGCTTGCGGCGTTTGCATTCAAATATAAAGATTTGCCGACGCTGGGCTATACGCATTACCAGCCTGCGCAGCTGACGACCGTAGGAAAGCGGGCGACGCTTTGGCTGCAGGATTTGGAAATGGATTATGAGGCGTTACAGGAGCAGCTTGCCAAGAAGAAACTGCGCGGCGCCAAAGGCACGACCGGCACGCAGGCAAGCTTTTTGGAGCTGTTCGACGGCGATGCCGGGAAAGTCAAGCAGCTTGACATGCTTGTAGCCGAAAAAATGGGGTATCCGGACGTTTTTGCGGTAACGGGGCAAACGTATCCGCGAAAATTGGACAGCCAGATTTTGAATGTCCTCAGCGGCATTGCACAGTCCGCGCATAAATTTACGAATGATATCAGACTGCTGCAGAATTTAAAAGAAATCGAGGAGCCGTTTGAAAAAAATCAGATCGGTTCTTCCGCGATGGCATATAAACGCAATCCGATGCGCAGCGAACGCATTGCTTCTCTTGCCCGCTACGTCGTCGTCAACGCGCTCAATCCGGCAATGACGGCGTCGGAGCAGTGGTTTGAGCGGACGCTGGATGATTCCGCAAATAAACGGATCAGCGTTGCGGAGGCTTTTTTAGCAATGGATGCGATCCTCGGTATTTATCTGAACATCGCGCAAGGCCTTGTCGTCTATCCGAAGGTGATCGAAGCGCACCTGAAAAAAGAACTGCCGTTTATGGCGACGGAGAATATTTTAATGGATGCCGTAAAACGCGGCGGCGACCGCCAGGAGCTCCATGAAAAAATCCGGGTGCATTCTATGGCCGCCGGCATGCGCGTCAAAACAGAAGGTCTCGAGAACGACCTGATCGAACGCCTGCTCGCCGATCCGGCCTTCGGACTGACGCCCGGCATGACGGACCGGATTCTGGACGCCTCGAAATACGTCGGCCGCGCGCCGGCGCAGACGGAGGAATATGTGGAACACATTCAAACGCATATATTAAATCGTTATCGAGAAAAGCTGGGAATGCGGTCGGAACTCAGGGTTTGATATTTTAGGAGGTAAGATATGATCAGAGCTATCGTAGGCGCAAACTGGGGAGATGAAGGAAAAGGCAAAATCACCGATATGTATGCGGCGGATTCGGATCTCGTCATTCGCTTCCAGGGAGGCGCTAACGCGGGACATACGATTATTAACGATAAAGGGCGGTTTGCGCTCCATCTTCTGCCCTCCGGCGTCTGTTATCATCATACGGTGAATATCATCGGAAACGGCGTGGCGCTCAACGTCCCTTCGTTTTATAAAGAACTGAACGCGCTCAAAGAGCAGGGGATCGATCCGAATATCATGATCTCGGACCGGGCGCAGCTCGTAATGCCGTACCATGTGCTGTTCGACCAGTATGAAGAAGAACGTCTTGCGGGAAAACAGTTCGGTTCCACGAAATCGGGCATCGCCCCGTTCTATTCCGATAAATATGCGAAAAACGGCATCCAGGTATGCGACCTTTTCGATTCTGCCCGCCTCAGAGAGAGAATCGAAAGCATTTTACCCGTAAAAAATATCCTTTTGAAAGAACTGTATCATAAGCCGGAGCTGGATCCGGAGGAAATTTACCGGACGCTTCTTTCCTATAAAGAAATGATTGCCCCGTATGTTGCGGATACGTTCCGTTTTATTTATGATGCCGTGCAGAGCGGCAAAAACATTTTGCTCGAAGGACAGCTCGGTTCTTTAAAAGATCCGGATTTCGGGATCTATCCTTTTACGACTTCCTCGCACACGTTGGCCGGCTTCGCCGCTGTGGGAGCGGGAATTCCCGCGCGTAACGTCGAAGCGGTTACTACGGTTGTGAAGGCGTATTCCAGCGCGGTAGGAGCAGGTCCCTTCGTCAGTGAAATTTTCGGAGAGGAAGCGGAGCAGATGCGCCGGCACGGAGGGGATAAAGGCGAGTACGGCGCTACGACGGGCCGCCCGCGCCGGATGGGCTGGTTCGACGCGGTTGCTACGCGCTACGGCTGCCGCGTACAGGGCTGTACGGACGTAGCGCTTACGGTGCTGGACGCGCTCGGATATCTCGACGAATTAAAGATTTGCGTCGGCTATGAAATCGACGGGAATATTACCGCCGATTTTCCGGTCAGCCCGCTTTTGGAACGCGCGAAGCCTGTCCTGAAATCGTTCCCGGGATGGAAGTGCGATATCCGGGGAATTCGGAAATATGAAGAATTGCCGGAGAACTGCCGCGCCTATGTGGAATTTATCGAAAGCGAAATCGGTTTCCCGATCAAAATCGTTACGAACGGACCGAAACGGGAAGACGTCATACTTCGCTGATAAATTTTTAAAGTTATAAAATGATAAAATTTCGGAATAATATCCTCATCGAAATGTGTGTGCAATGTTGTCATGCGTGAAAGATGAGGATATTATGATTTTTAATTATATATTTCAGAAAGTAAAAGAAAAAAACAATACGGGAGGAAAACCGGCTGCCGATACGCCCGTGACGGCCGTTCTGCCGACCGTAGCCGAAAATGAACAGTTTTTTAAGGACCGTTTTCTGAACAGTTCTGATTTTAAAACGCGCGTGTTTTCTTTTAAAGGACCGAACGGTAAAAACGAAAAGGCACTTCTTGTGTTTATGGACGGCCTTACGAGTTCCAAGATCATCAACGATAGTATTATCAGGCCGCTGATGCATGGCTTGCGGGAGATCACGCCGGTCGCAATGAATAAGAAAAGCAAAATCGAAATGATCAATGAAGTCTTGCTTTCCGTAGGAGAAATCGAAGTATTCAACAATATCGAGGAAGCGATCAGCGGCGTGCTGAACGGCGACTGCGCGATGTTTGTCGACGGTTGTACGGAATGTACCGTCATCAATTGCAAAGGCTTTGAAAAGCGCAGCGTAGAGCAACCGTCGTACGACATCTCCATGCGCGGGCCCCGTGAAAGCTTTAATGAAAATCTGCGTACGAATACGAGCCTTTTGCGGCGGCGCGTAAAGAACAGCAAGCTGACCTTCGAAAACATGGTGCTTGGCCGGAAAACGAATACGAATCTCTGCATTACCTATATCGACGGCCTTGCCGATGCAAAACTTATAGAAGAAGTGAAGCGGCGGATCCAGTATATCAATGTCGATATGATTCTGGAATCGGGCTATGTCGAGGAATATATCGAGGATAGCCCTTTTTCCATTTTTGCTACGATGGGTCTGACGGAGCGCCCCGATGTGCTGGCAGGAAAGCTTCTGGAAGGAAGAGTCGGCATTATGGTGGACGGCTCGCCCTTTGTGCTGACGGCGCCCTATATCTTTATGGAGGCTTTTCAGAATCCGGAGGATTATTATGCGCGGACCACATATTCGTGTATCGTACGCGTTTTCCGCTATCTGGCCTTCTTCCTGAGCATTCTGGTGCCGGGGCTTTACGTCGCGCTGACGAGCTTTCATCAGGAATTGATCCCCGCCTCGCTTTTATTCAACATGGCCGCGTCGAGCGAAGGCGTTCCGTTTACCTCTTTTGCGGAAATTGCGATTTTCCTGCTTGTGTTCGAACTACTAAAAGAGGCCGGGATCCATATGCCGAAAAACGTCGGTCAGACGATCAGCATCGTCGGCGGTCTCGTCATGGGAGAAGCGGCGATCCAGGCCGGCATCATCGGCGCGCCTGTCGTGATTATTATCGCTTTTACCGCCGTTTCCAGTTTCGTAGTGCCGACGATCAGCAACGAGGTTACCATACTGCGCTGGATTTTTTTGTTTCTGGGAGGATTCCTCGGCGGATACGGACTCAGCATCGGAATCATCTGCCTGACGATCCATATCACGGGAATCCAGTCGTTCGGCTATAGCTTTTTTGCTCCGTTTTTCCCATGCCGTCCCGAAGATCTGAAGGACACGTTTATACGCGCGCCGCTCTGGGTGATGCGCACGCGGCCGTCTGAGATGGCCTCCAGCGACAGAATTCGGGAAAACACGCCGATCCCGCCGGATGACCAATGACGGGAGGCGCGGTAAAATGAAAAAGAAACGAATTGCTTTTATACTCTGCTGCACATGCCTGCTGTCGTTTTGCAGCGGCTGCGCGCGCAGCGGCGCGAAACGGGAGCTCGATTCTCTGGCGATTATGATGGGAATCGCCATCGATAAAGCGGATGGAAACAACAAAAATGCTTCTGAAACCTCCGGGGAAGAATCTGAGAAGCTTCTGCTGACGGCGCAGATCGTGCGCAATGTTGCGATCAGCCAAAACAGCAGCGCATCGGAAAGCGCCAGCTCCGGCGATGAGGGTGACCTGAGCAGGCCGTATTGGAATATAGAGGTGGAAGGATCGAACCTGCTCGAAACGCTGCGCTCTGCGATCCATATTACGAACCGGCGTCTTTACGTCGCACAAAACCAGGTAGTTATCATAAGCAAGGAGGTTGCGCAGCAGGGGATCGCGAAATATCTGGATTACTTCTTCCGGGATCATGAAACGCGATACGACGTCAACCTTGTAGTATCTGAGGATAAAGCGGGCGCCGTGCTGGACGTCGTATCGCATTTGGAATCTCTCCCTGCACAGGACTTGCGCAAACTGCTCGAACGGCAGAACGACGACGCCCACTCGCCGATCTGTACGCTGTTCTCGTTTATCAAAGATTATAAAGTTCCGTATAAATCTACGCTCGTTCCTATCGTGCGCGTTATTACGCCGGAGGATTCGGAAACCAAAGCGCCTTACCTGTACGTTGCGGGAAGCGCTGTGTTCAAGGATGACAAAATGGTAACCTCTCTGGATGAAAGCCAGACGCGCGGCATTTTATGGATTCTCGGACAGGTCCAGCATGGCGTAATTGCTTTGGAGTTTGAAGGCGCCAAAATCGCGATTGAAATCATGGAGGGCGCCGGAGATTTTACAGCCAAATATGAAGATGGAAAAATCAAAGTAAAAGCAAGCGTCGAAATGACGGGCGTGCTTGGGGAGCTGCAAGGTTCGCGTGAAATGGATGCAGACGTACTGGATGCGATTCAAAAAGCCTGCGCGGAAGCTATCGAACAGAAGATTCGTTCCGCATTTCAGGAAATACAGTCGAATAAAGCAGATATTCTCGGAATCGCAGAACGATTTTACCGCTATGACTACAAAACCTGGAAAAAAATTTCGGACGATTTCGATACGCTTTATGAAAATGCGGAATTTGACGTAAATGTGAAAGCAGAAATTATCCGTACCGGTTCGCTGCTGGAGCCTGCGGATGAGAATGGCGGTGAAAGTCATGACTAAACGACAATTTATTTTTATAATCGCATGTTTTATACAAGGCTCTTCAATGTATACCATGTATTATTATCATGCGGTGGGAAACGAAGCCTGGATCTCTCTGATCGGCGGAATTCTGCTGGGGATGCTGATCGTGTATTTATACGGAACGCTTTGCGAGCTGCATCCCTCCTCCTGTCTGGTGAAAATCAATGAAGAGGTTTACGGGCGAATGCCGGGGAAAATCATATCGTTTTTATATATTTATACTTTTCTGATTTCCTGTTCCCTGACGATGCGGGAAACAGGCCAATTTGTCGCCGGGGATCTTCTGATGGAAACAAATTGGGTTTCTATTTTGCTGGTATTTGTGCTGGCCTGCGCATGGGCTTCAAATGCCGGGATACGGTATTTTGCCTCTGTGAGCACGTTCACCTGTATTTTTATGTACGGTTTTACAGTTCTTTTGTTCTTATTATTACTGCCGCAGATCGAACTGAAGCATCTGCTCCCGATCGGAGAACGGACGCTTCCCGCGTATGCGAAATCGATCGGTTTATCCACGGCAATGCCGTTTTCGGAGCTTTCGATTTTGATGGTTCTCGTACCGGAGCTCAAGACGGAGAAAGAAAAAAAAGGAATCTGGAAGCAGTTCGTACAGGGAATTTTAGTTGGCTCGCCGTTTATCATTATTTCCGTACTGCGCGATACGCTGGTGCTCGGTCCGCTGCTGAGTACGTTTTCCTATCCCGCTTATGAGGTGATCCGGCTGATTAATTATAATATGTTTTCGCACATCGAGAGCCTGTACGGCGCGCTGCTGATATTTCTGCTGTTTTTTAAGAGCGCGATCATTTTTTACTGTATCACAAAAGCGTTTGCGCAAATCTTCGGCTGTCAGAAAAATATTGTTTTTACTGCGTTTACCGCGGGCCTTACGATGCTTTGCACCCAGCAGCTCTGCAATTCGAATATCGTACTGCTGAAATTGGTGCTCAACTGGATTCCGTATATTTTACTTGTGGTACAGGTAGGGCTGCCGGCGGTCACGCTCATCATTTCCAAAATCAAAAGTTCGGTAAAATGTAAGGCAGGTGGCGTCAAATGTGGCTGACGATTCTTGCTGTTGCAATTACAAGCATTCTGGAATATTTTACGCTGAAATCGTACCGGACGTTCAACACGCTCCCGGAAAAAGTGAAAAAATATAACTACCGCGCAATGTGGATTTCCGCAGCGGTAATCCTCATTCCGCTTTTGCTGGGCGCTTTCGGCGTGCCTTTGCCCGGACTTTTGTGGAAGAAATAAAGGGACGATCTGATCTTTCCGCCGTCTTTCCGCAATTTTGGCCTTCCGCACGGCCCGTCGCCGGAATCTCTCTTGCAAAAATTTGTATGATTTGGTAAGATAAGAATGTTATTATCATGATGAAATAATGAGATCAGGCATATAAATTATTACGGTTATCATTTCAATGCGTCAGGAGTACGGCATCAAAAACGAACACAACGGGGTGTAAAACAAATGAGAAAAAGCCAGATTATAACATTGATCCTCTTATTTATCGCGGTTAGCTTATTCATATGGATCGGAGCCTGCAGCGATAAGAAAAGCAATACGACGGACCCGGGAGCCACGATAAAAATAAATTCTCCGGGCACGGGAGATGCTACCCCGGGGCCGGAAGGAGGAACGCCGGCGCCGGAGGCGACGCCCACGGCGGAACCGGGCGTGACGAAGCCGACCGTAGATTTTACACAGGTCGAAGGTCTGAAAACGGGGGAACTCGCGTTGGACGTATCTTTCACGGATTACGTATTTACGGATGCAGCGACGAAATCCGTTATGGATCAGAGTACATATATTCTCTCCAAACCGGGCGCCGACTCGAAAGATATCTACATGTCCTTCCTGTTACATTATTCCGAGGCAAACCCCAAGGTGACGAAGCTTCTCGATCTGGCAAAGGAGAAAAACGTGAAATTTACGTTTTATCTTTCGAGCATGTATCTGAACGACGAACAGAACCTGGACATCATTAAGAGAATGCATGACGAAGGCCACACGATCGGCACAAGAGGCGACAAATCGATCGATCCGCTCGCCGTTTCGCCAAACGCGCTTTACGATTCCTTCTGGGCGATGGAGACAAAGTATCAGTCGATTTTCGGCGCCCAGGAACGGATGTATTTCTACGCGCCCGATAAAGTTTCGGAACGGAACATGAAGCTGGCGAACCTGATGGGATACACCGTTACATTTAAATTGTGCAATTTCGTCACAAACGCAGGCTCGCAGCCGCAGACGTACAACGGCATAGTTTTCCAGTCCAGCGATCTTACGGATGGGCTGATCACCGAAGTAACGGGATATGTGGAATGGGGGCAATCCCAGGGATACACCTTCAAAAATTTTACGAAATAAATCCGAAAGGAAGAAATGAATATGACAAAAGCGGTATTGACGGTTATCGGATGTGACAAGGTCGGCATCATCGCGGCCGTAACGGGATATCTTGCAAAAGTAAACGTCAACATCCTGGATATCAGCCAGACGATCATGGACGAAATTTTTACAATGGTCATGCTCGTCGACGTATCGGCGGCATGTGAGAATTTCAGCGGCATCGCAGGTAAAATCAAAGAGATGGGGACGGAGCTCGGGCTTCAGATGCAGCTCCAGCATGTGGACATCTTCAACTCCATGCATAAAATATAAGGCGGTGGAAAGATGTTCATACCTGCAGATGAAATCACGCAGACGATCAGAATGATTTTAAAAGAGCACCTCGATATCCGCACCGTAACAATGGGGATCAACCTCCTCGACTGCGCTGCGGACGATATCGATGTAAAGTGCCGTAAAATATACGATAAAATTACGAAAAAAGCCGGGTCTCTCGTAAAAACGGCCTGTGAGATCGAAGCGGAATACGGCATTCCGATCGTACACAAGCGAATCTCCGTAACGCCGATCGGTATGCTTTCTAATACAAACGTGGAAGGCTGCGTCAAAATCGCGGAAACGCTTGAAAAAGCTGCGGATGCCGTAGGGGTAAACTTTATCGGAGGGTTTTCCGCATTGGTCCACAAAGGATATACGGAAAGCGAAAAGGCGTTGGTAGAATCCATTCCCTATGCGCTCCATGCGACGACCAAAGTATGCAGCAGCGTCAATGTGGCTACGACGAAGGCCGGGATCAATATGGATGCGGTACGCGATCTTGGAATCCTGATCAAACAGGCGGCGGAATTTTCCGCAGACACCGGAGGCTCCGACTGCGCGCGTCTTGTGGTCTTCGCAAATGCGCCCGAAGACAATCCGTTTATGGCAGGCGCCTTCCACGGGGCAGGGGAGCCGGAATGCGTCATCAATGTAGGCGTCAGCGGACCCGGCGTTGTAAAATGCGCAGTCGATACGGTCCGCGGACAGGATTTTACGGTACTGGCCGAAACCATCAAGAAAACGGCCTTCAAAATAACGCGCATGGGGCAGCTGGTAGCAAAAGAAGCGAGCGAACGCCTGCATGTTCCTTTTGGAATCGTGGATTTATCGCTTGCGCCTACCCCGGCGGTCGGAGACAGCGTTGCCAGGATTTTGGAAAGCATGGGGCTGGAGCACTGCGGCGGACCGGGCACGACGGCGGCGCTCGCTTTATTGAACGATGCAGTCAAAAAGGGCGGCATAATGGCATCTTCTCATGTCGGCGGACTGAGCGGCGCGTTTATTCCCGTGAGCGAAGATGAGGGAATGATAGCAGCCGTGCGAAACGGCGCGCTGTGTATCGAAAAGCTCGAAGCGATGACATGCGTCTGTTCCGTAGGACTGGATATGATCGTTGTCCCGGGGAATACGGATGCGGCTACGATTTCCGCAATCATTGCGGACGAAACGGCGATCGGCATGGTAAACAGTAAAACAACGGCGGTCAGAATCATTCCGGCGCCCGGCAAGGAACCCGGCGATATCGTGGAATTCGGCGGCCTGCTTGGCAGCGGACCGGTGATGCCTGTACGGCAATACGATTGCACTGCATTTATAAAACGCGGAGGGCGGATTCCGGCGCCGCTGTTCAGCCTGCGCAACTAGTGAATTTTATAGAAAAAATGTTGCTTTTTGGTTAATAGGATGGTATACTCAAAGAAATGAGATTATAAAAAAGAAACGGAGGTACAGCCATGGATTCTCATGGTGCGGATGACAATACTGAAAAAGCAGCGGAGACGAAAAGCAGAAAAAAGAAAAAGGTTATTACGGATGCCGATTTACAAAAGAAGTCCGTGAAATTAGTCGTTGTGCATCTGCGGAAAAAAGTCGACCCTAACGCTGCCGGGATCGACCGCGTATTGAGCTGGCTCAGCGAAATGGAAACCTTGCTGGAGCAGGACGGCTTCGACAGGAGCACGTACCTGAATATGCGGCAGCAGTTGTATGAAGCGATAGAATGGGTATTTGACGTGGAGCTGCGCAATAAGCTGCGCAATTCATGGTATAGTTACGGAAAGGCAATGGACAAAAAAGTACCGCGTACATAAGCGCGATTTTGTACCGGAATACGTCCCGTGCTGCGGTAACAACAGGCGGGGCGTATTTTTATTGTTTTTATAAGGAAGGGAAGCAGAATGCGGACAGGCATATTCGGCGGCACGTTCGATCCCGTCCACAAGGGACATCTAATTTGTGCCCGGGAGGTCATGAACCAGCTGCAATTAAATAAGGTCATTTTTATTCCCACCGGAGATCCGCCGCATAAAATCGCGCGAAGGATCACGCCGGCGGCGGACAGGCTTGCCATGCTTTCCGCGGCGATCGAAGGAGAAAGCGGTTTTTCGGTCAGCGATATCGAATGCCGCCGCAAGAGCTATACGTATACGTATGACACATTGCTCGAACTCCATAAGACGGCGGAGAAAAAGGAAGAATTTTTTCTGATCATAGGAGCGGACACGCTTGCGGATCTCTTCAACTGGTATCGCAGCGAAGCGGTTTTCAGGCTTTGTTCTTTTGCTGCGATGAAGCGTCCCGGTTCCGACGAATCGGTATTTTGCCGCAATCTGGCAAAAGCCGAAGCGGCTGGCGCAAAGGTTTTCGTTGCCGACGTTCCGCAGATCGATGTTTCTTCTACAAAAATCAGAGCTGCGGCTGCTGCAGGAGAAGAGATCGGCGCCTACGTTCCGGCTCCTGTCTGCGAATATATTCGGAGGAAAGATTTGTACCGTCCCGGTAAAATGCAGTTTGCGGAAATTTATGAGGACGTGAAACGGCTGCTCAGCGAAAAGCGATTTGCGCACAGCGTCGGTGTTATGGAAGAATGCGTGCGGCTTGGAAAAATTTTCGGCGCCGATCCGGAGCTTTGCAGGCTGGCAGGGCTGCTGCACGACTGCGGCAAGGAGCTTACGAAGCAGCAATATAAATGGCTTGGAATAAAAACGGAAGAATTCGGGGATTATGATGGAAAACAAGTATTGCTGCACGGCGAAGCCGGTGCTATACTTGCAGAGGCGCGTTACGGCATAACGGATGACCAGGTCCTTGCGGCGATCCGCTGCCACATCACCGGCAAGCCGGAAATGGGACTGCTCGCGCAGATTCTGTTCGTGGCCGATTATACGGAGCCGGGACGGCAGGGCGCAGCATTCGATTTCGTACGGAGCAAGCTTGCCGAAGGTTCTCTGGAACGTGCCGTGCTCGCGGAATGCGAAAATACCATACAATATATATTGGACCGGGGCGGCGCACAAATTTGTGTGGAAACGGTCCGGACAAGAAATTGGATTTTGAAAAAAATCGAAAAGGAGGCGGGAAACAATGGACAAAAATGAAAGCAGACAGCTTGCGGAAGACGTTGTCAAAATCCTGGATGCCAGAAAAGCGAAGAATATTGAGGTAATACATACCGAAAAACTGAACGCGGTAACAGATTATTTCATCATCTGCAGCGGGACTTCTTCCACACATCTGCGGGGAATCGCGGACGAGGTACTGGAAAAGCTCAAAGAAAAGGGATTGCGCTGCGCACATCTCGAGGGTTATGATACGGCGAACTGGATTTTGCTCGACTATATCGACGTCGTAATCCATATTTTTCAGGAAGCGGACAGAGAATATTATAATATAGAAAGATTGTGGAAGGACGGGAAATAAGATGTATGAAATTTTTTTGACGGATTGCGAGGGAAAACTGACGATTCTCAAGGAGCCGCAGAACGGCTGCTGGATTAATATGCTCGATCCTACGGCAGAAGAGATCGACTATATCAGCAGCCTGACTCATGCGGATAAGGATTTTATCACCGCTGCGCTCGATGAAGAGGAACGGCCGCGTATCGAATCGGAAGACGAGTGTACGCTGGTGCTGGCCGATATCCCCGTAGTGGAATCCACTGCGGAAAGCTCCTATAACTTTATGTATTCCACAATGCCGATGGGTATTGTTGTATGCAAAGAATGCGTAATCACTGTCTGCCTGAAGAAAAGCCAGCTGATTAAGGATTTTTTGGATAACAGAGTCAAAACATTCGCTACTTTTAAGAAAAACCGTTTCTTATTGCAGCTGATGTACAGGAATGCAACGTATTATCTGCAATATTTGCGCCAGATCGACAAGATTAGCAACAATATCGAAAACGATCTGCATAAATCGATGAAAAATAAGGAACTCATCCTGCTGCTGTCTCTTGAAAAATCGCTCGTCTACTTCTCCACATCGCTGAAATCCAATGAGATCGTGCTGGAGAAAATGCTCAAATATAATTACGAAAATATCAGTATTCGTAAATATCCGGATGATGAGGATCTCTTGGAAGACGTCATCATCGAAAACAAGCAGGCCATCGAAATGGCGAATATATACAGCAATATTTTAAGCGGGACGATGGATGCGTTCGCTTCCATTATTTCCAATAACCTGAATATCGTTATGAAGCTTCTGGCATCGATCACGATCGTAATGGCGATTCCAACGATCGTATCGGGGTTTTTCGGCATGAATGTCGGAATTCCTTTTGAAAATATGCGGGGCGCGTTTTATATCATATGCGGCGGCACGGCGCTGATTTGCGGCGTAGTAGCATGGATTTTATATAAAAAGAAGATGTTTTGATCATGATAAAAGCAGTTATTTTTGATTTCGACGGCGTCGTCGCCGACACGGGACGCGATATCGTCGCTTCTGTACAGGCGGCGCAAAAAGAATACGGGGAGCCGGTGCTCGATTACGATACGATTTTGTCCTATGTAGGACATGGGGCCAAATATTTGCTCGACTGCGCGCTGCCTTCGCTTTCCGAATCGAAACGCGCCGAAGCGCTTGCATGGTATAAGCAGTACTATCAGGCGCATCCATGTGATGCAACGCAGCTCTATGAAGGATTTGCAGCGCTTGCGGAGACTTTGGCACGCCGCGGCGTTGCGATGAGCATCGTATCGAATAAACCGGAGCCTATTACGCATTTGATCGTAAAACGTCTCGGAATCGCGCGCTATTTTACAAAAGTAATCGGCCCGGAATCCGTCGCCCGTATGAAGCCTGACCCGGAAGGTCTTTTGCTGTGCCTGAAAGCGATGCAGGCGGCGCCGGAGGAGGCAATCATGGCAGGCGATTCCTACACCGATATCCAGGCGGGCAAGGCTGCGGGCATGTATACCTGCGCGATTTTATACGGATACGGCGATAAAGAAAAATTAAAAGCGGAGAACGCTGATGTGAGCGCCTCCGCAGCGATTGAAATTTTACAGGGGATCGAATCCCTGTAAAATGCGTCAGTTCATTGCCGTGAAATCCCCATATGCTTTGCTCGTTGCATCATAGACAGATTTCATGAGTTTTCCCGATTCGTTTTTCAGGTAGACAGCCGATGCGGAAATATTGATGCGGCTTCCTGCGTAGGCGGTACTGATTTTCACAGGAGTGTTCAGCAGCAGCGTTTCCGCTGAAGCCGTATAAAGATCTCCGTTATAGATGTAGAATATCGCGCCTTTATAAACGTTGATTGCCTCCGCCCGGATCGGACTCAACGTATCTTTTCCGCTGCCGTCGGCCAAATATCTGACGATTCCGCCGTCGTTCAGCACATAAATCCAATCGTTGTCGATTACGAAATTCCGGCATGCTTCGCGGATCAGGACTTTTTCGCTGTCCGCATTTTCCTCCGTCCCGGAAGTCGGAGCCGGCGTTACGGTAGCTGTCGGGGAAGCGGTGCTGCCGGAATCGGAAGACGGATTAGAAGGAATCGAATAGATAAAACCGTCCTCTTGCCCGATGGCATAAATTACGCCGTAATACAGCACAAAGCTTTCATAAGAACGCTCGCTGGTAAGACGCGTCGTTTCCTTGGAAGCAATATTTATTTTCCCGATTTGACCGTTTTCCTCGAGATAATATACGAATTCGCCGCTGACGTCGATGGAGCGGTAACTCCCGTCCAGAAAAACATGTTCTTCCAGATTTGTTTTTTCTTCCATTCCGTCGCCGCCGACCGGCCCGTCATAGACATAGCAGATCTTTCCGCTGCCGTTGATGTAAAATACGTAATACGCCGCGACATCCTTCTGATCTGCGTATGTGATATAATCGGTCACGACATTTAAAGAGGAAGCCTCCGTTTTAACGATATCTTTTGTGGTTTCACCGACCGTAACAAAAATGTGCTTTTCGCCGTTTTCATCTGCCGAGATGAAATATTCCCGTTTATCGATTACCACTACCTCTGCATCATTTGTGATATTGCCGTAAAGATTGCCGATGTCGGACAGCGCCGGCTTGGCGGTTGCCGTAGGCGAAGCCGTAACGGAATTTGTAGCAGTCGTTCCGGAAGGATTTCCGCCGTCGTCTTTCCCGCCGGAAAACTGGTTGTAAAGCACGTAGGCCATAACCCCGACGATGATTGCCGTAAAAATAATCGTTACAATATCCATTGCCTGCAGACGGTACTTCTTTTTTTTCTTTTTCTTCCGATTCCCGGAAGCGTTTTTATCCGTGCCGGTTTTCGGCTTGTCCGCCTTTTTTTCCGCTTTCAATGCATCCGCGGCTTCATCTGCCGCTTCCGCCGCCTTTTTCTCGATTTCCTGATCCATATTTTCACCTCGTAATAAACAATACCGCATTATATTAACGCGGTATTGTGACATAACTGTGTTTTTTTATGATATTTTACGGAATTTGAGGAGCGCGCTGCCGCGCGGCTCGCGGATCCGCACATTGAGTCCCTCTTCGATCAGCTCCGTGCCGCCGACCGTAACGGTGGGTTCGCCATCGTAACTGACGAACTCGTAAACACCGTCGGGATCGATGTCGAACAGGCGTACGCGCATTTCGTCCACAGGGCTGTTGTCTCTCCTGAACATCTGAATGATGCCTTCCTCCTGGTTGTAATCTTTGAACTCCCATCCAATCCAGGACTCCAGGTCGTTCGACCACGGCGTAAGCGGGAAATAATCGCCGTAGAAATACATATTTGTTTCACGCCACTCTTTTTCAAAAATGCGGGCATTTTCATAATTGTTTTCCGAATTCCGAACGTCGTAGCCGTAAGTGAACCATGGAATATGCGCGCTGCGCAGCGCGTATTTATCGAGATCCGCCTTGTAGCCGGGGCCTGTAACCGGCGTTCCGAAATAGGGGAGCCATTGGTAGAACGAATAATGCATCGCCTGTTTCTGCTGGAATCTGGAATAATCGGCGTCCGTTTTGTGCAGGGAAATGGATCTGCGCATCGTTTCCAAATCGTTCCGCCTGCCGCCCGAAGCACAGGAATCCAGCATCATTTCGGGGTATTTTTCAATCAACGCATCCCAATAAGCAAGGTATCCGGTGACGCAATGATTTTCCAGGAAGCCGTGTCGGCCCTCGCCGGCATTGTTTTCCTGGATGACCCAGTGCCCCAGCGGATCGATATTGTAATCCTGACGGTATAAGTCGATCCCGCCCTTTTCCAATACGGCGGAAACCCTTTCTACCAAATAGGCCCTGAGATCCGGGTCGGACATATTCGCAAGAGAACCGTTAACCTGCCATTCCGGATGCTCCGCAAGATAAGTTCCCCCCGTGATCCGCTCCGGCTCGAACCAGAGCAGCGTCTTCGCGCCGTGCTCCGCACAGTGCTTCGAAATATCCGCCATCCCGCTCGGGAATTTATTCGTATCCATATACCAGGAGCCTGTTTCTACCCAGCTGGAAATCGGAACTTCTCCCTCGGGATTTCTGAAATACCAGCCCGCATCCATCCACCAGTAATCGAGATGCAACCCATTTTTGATATAAGTATCGAACGCTTCAATCTGATTCTGATCGGTGGCGTCTTTCATTTCCCCATAGATCCAGGAGGTGCTGGCAGCACAGTGCGGCTGGAACAAATCGCCGTTTACGAGTTTCATATTGCAGTCGATCAGCCATCTCCGCCAGAGATTGATCGCGCGCATCTCCGTGATTTTATATCCCTCGAATCTGTTGAACGCCAGGAACGTCATAAGAGGCGTACGGATCTCTTCGCCCGGCTTGAGGAATCCGTCGAGCGTTGCCTGACCGGCCGTAAAATGTACGTTATTCATCGTATGTTTCGCGTCGAACCGCGCTCTCCATTGTCCGGCCCAGCCTACGGAAATTACCGTTCCTATATCTCCGTAGTAAAGTCTGTAGAACGGAAGCTGGAAGTTTGTCGGCCTGCCGCCGATCGGTTCGAAATCCATTGCAAGTCCCGTATTCAGATCGACACATCCCGGCTTCATTGCCTTTTGATCCCCCGAATCGTCGCCCAGAAAATACTCCAGCACGGGAGCGCTGCCATTAAAATCCATATCGGCCGCGTTGACGCAGCTGATAACGGGAGAATTCCCATCGGCATTATTCTTGAAATAGATCACCCATTCAAATGCCGCGTAATCGGGATAATACGTACTCTCTACCCTCACTTCGATTCCGCTTGTATGGCGTGCGGTGACGACGGTCTTGCGAACCTCGTATACGGCATGTTTTTTATTGATATTTTCCGACGAGATCTCTTTTGAAATAAATGGAAAATCATCATTGAAGCCGTGATACGACGTGCCGCCGATCTGAAACGAAAACGGGAGACTCTCATACGTTTTAAACAGAGCATCGTACCAGGCCTTTGCTCTTTCCTTTTCCGCGCTCAATGCGCTGACTCTTGCCATAAACAGTTACCTTCCTTTTTGCATAATCTATGATACTTTATCTGTTTTGCTGTTCTTCTTCCCGGCACGACGGCTTCCGCAGCAGAAACTGCGCGGAGGCAGACCATTTTCCTGCCGCGAAATCGTATCCCTTCAATAAAATAAATTTATCGTATTCTTCTACGAGGAGCCCTTCGCTGCCAAGCTCCTGCGCGTGATTTTCATTTTCGATATTCCCGTTTTTATCCGTCCAAAGATAAGCGACCGAGGCGGCGTTTACATAGCTTGCCCTTTTACCGTGTCCCGGAAGGATCGGTTGCAGGGAATCGAACTTCCAATGCGTATGCCCGGTGAACATGACGAGCTGCGGGAACCGGTCCGTAATCGCCCGCAGCGCTTCATCTTCAATCACACCGTTCCATACCTGGCCCACAGGATCAACCGAACGCAGAGAACCGGAAACGGTTTCCAGCAGCGGCTGGTGCAGAAACAGAAAAGCAGGCGCTTCCCGGCTTGCCGCTTCTTCCAGCAAACCTGTCAGCCATGTACGCTGCCGCTCCGAAATATGGACGTCGCAATCGCTTTCTCCTGGTTCGATGGAACGATCCGGCCCCAGGAAAATAAAATACTTTCCATCTATTATATTATAATGATAGAAATTGTCGGAATCCGTATGCGTATACCGCAGAAACGCCTTTTTTTGTGTTTCGAAGTTCGTCTGATACCCCAGTTCCCCATTATATTTATAAAAATGCATATCATGGTTTCCTACGGCAAAATACAGCGGAGGAAGTCCCTTTTGCGCAGCTGCGTTCCAAAGCGCGGTAAAGCGTTCCCACTCTTCCACATAACCGTGGTTCGTCGTATCGCCGATACACATGACGCCAAGCGCCTGGGGCGCGCGGCGGATGATTTCTGAAAAACAGTTTTCTAAATGTTTATTATGCGGATGCTCCGGATCTACCGTCACATGGAGGTCGGTAATAACTGCGAACGTACAGCGCTCCTGTTCCCTTACGCGAAACGGCTCCGCACCGATTTCCACGGCGGCAGAACAGTCCGCTTCATAAAAAAATTTTTTCTCGGAATCATATAGAACGGGAAACACTAAGAGCTTTTCCGCGGGCTCCGGAATGAGAAGCCCCTCTGGAAAACGAAAATGAATTTCCTCCGCGGCAGATTCGATTGCAGCAATCTTTGTAAAATCGGGCAGCTTATTGCTGTTCCGGTCTCCCCAATAAAGATGATATCCTTTCAGTTCCTTGCCAGGAGCGGGAACAATCGTGACTTCGCCTTCTGCGGAGCCATATTCTTTGGATAAGCGCATGTATGTAACGGCTGCCGGAAGGAAAGCCGTATTGTCTGCCTTTATCATTGTTTCCCTCGCTTTCTGATTTTTTCTACGGGGATAATAGCATAGTTTGTATAGAAATGCAACGCCGGAATCAGGAAAACGAACGAAGATTTTACAGAGAAAAACGGAATGGTATCATATAATTATAAACACTTGGATACAATAAAAAAGAGGCGGTGTTTCTAAATTGAAGAATAAAATGATAAGAGCCGTATTGATCGTAGCGGGATCTTTTATCGCCGGTCTTGGCCTGAACTTATTTTTAGAGCCGAACGGGATCGCCCCGGGCGGCATCTCCGGCGTCGCGGTGCTGATCGATAAACTTGCGGGAGGCGCCGTTCCCGTCGGCGCGCTGACGCTGGTACTGAATATTCCTCTTTTTATTGTAGGGTATAAAGAATTGGGGAAAGCCTTCATTCTCAAAAGCGCTCTCGGAACGATCCTGTATTCCGTTATGATCGATGCGACCGTATATCTGGTCCAGCCGCTGCAGCGTTTCCTTTCCACAGAACATTATGGGGAAAGCGGCCATACCATGCTATATGCAATCTGGGGAGGGCTCATGATGGGCGCCGGACTTGGGATGATTTTTCGCGGCGGCGCTACCACAGGCGGAACGGATATCGGCGCAAGGCTTTTACAGCGTAAAATGAGCTGGATGACGCTCGGGCAGCTGGTGCTTTCGCTGGACGTCCTTTTCCTGTTTGTCGTTGCATTGATTTATCAGTCCCTGATTGCGGCAATGTATACGGGGATCGCCGTATTTATTTCCTCAAAAGTGATCGATGTCGTAGAAGCAGGCGTGAATTATGCAAAAGAGATCTATATTTTTACGGAAAACCCCAAAGTCATGTCAGATGAGATCATGCGGGAGCTGAAGCGAGGCGTTACCCTGTTAAATGCGGAAGGAATGTATACCGGAAAACCAGTCTCGATTTTATGGTGCGTCGTATATAACCGCCAGGTCCCGCAGCTCCGCAGAATTGTAGACAAACATGACCCGGCGGCGTTTATTATTGTAAACGAAGTCAGGGAAACGAAAGGGCTGCATGAGTGATCCGTCAGGATTCGTCCTCTCATTAACAATTAGTTATTGAATTGACTGATTTTAATTCACAAACGTATTGTAATATGTACCACGTCGGGGGCAATAGTAACCGTTCTCTTCATTTTAACCGATTGTGAATCTCTCCCCTAATAATTCACAGAAGAACGTTACTTTGCTTCCTTCTTTTTTATATTTTTTTGCGTGTTCACAAAAAGTTTATATTTTAAATCTTGGAAAATCATAAAAAAGGCTTGCCAACCATATAAGAAAAGAGGTATAATTCATCTGTTGCGACTTGACAGACTGAGAAGCAGGAGATTGCTGCCGCACGAATGATCGATGCGTGTATGGGCAGGGAACTCATGTGGAGAATGTCCGATTCGTGAAACCGGGCGACAAGTCATGCATGGAATCTGTATGATGCTGTATGTTTTAATGTTTTTCTATGCCCAGGTTGAAATCCTTCCGGAGAGGGATATTTCAATTTGGTTTTTTTATTGGGAACGACAGGAAACACACGGCTTGGTGACAGAAAAATGCAAGCTGTTATACGTAACAATAATCTATTGAGAAAGAGGTTTATGTATGGCAAACAAACAAAAGATCAGAATCAAATTGAAGGCTTATGATTTCCAGCTCCTGGATCAGGCCGCACAGAAAATCGTCGATACGGCAAAACGTACGGACGCCGTTGTATCGGGACCGATTCCGCTTCCGACCGACAAAGAGATCGTTACGATCCTTCGCGCCCCTCACAAATATAAGGATGCCAGAGAGCAGTTTGAAATGAGGACGCACAAGCGTCTGATCGACATTCTGATGCCTTCTCCGAAAACAGTAGATGCATTGATGCGCCTGGATCTTCCCGCAGGCGTGGATATAGAAATCAAAGTCAAACAATAATGCTGATTGCATTACCCTGGTTTTTCAAATTTTCAGAGGAAAAACCGGTCACGTTCCCAGAGGGGAACCAATAACCATTCAGGAGGTAAAGCTGTAAATGAAGAATTTTATTTTAGGAACAAAAGTCGGAATGACGCAGATCTTCGACGAAGATGGAAAATGCACGCCGGTTACAGTGGTGCTTGCAGGTCCCTGTACGGTCGTACAGAAAAAAACTGCGGAAACCGACAGCTACGGCGCCGTAAAACTTGCTTATCGGGAAGTCGATAAGAAAAAGCTGAATAAGCCGGACAGAGGCCTTTTTGACAAGCTTGAGATGGGCGGCTTCAAATATCTCAGAGAATTCAAACCTGAGAGCGTAGATACGTTCGAAATCGGCCAGACGATCACCGTTACGGATATGTTCAAGGATGGCGACAGCGTCGATGTCAGCGGTACGTCGAAGGGAAAAGGCTATCAGGGCGCCATCAAGAGACACGGACAGAAGATTGGACCGATGACGCATGGTTCCAAATATCACAGAGGCGTAGGTTCTATGGGCGCAAATACGGATCCCGGCAAGGTTTTCAAAGGGAAGAAAATGCCCGGTCACATGGGATCAGAAAGAGTAACCGTTCAAAACCTTATGGTAGTCAAGGTTGACGGTGAAAGGAATCTTCTTCTTATCAAGGGCGCGATTCCGGGACCTAAAGGCGGACTGCTTGAAATCAGAGAATCTGTTAAAGCGTGACGCAGGAGGAGGAAGAAATTATGCCAAAAGTTAATGTATACGATATGCAAGGTAAAATCGTCGAGGAAATCGAACTCGACAGCAATATATTCGGAGTTGAAGTCAATACGCACTGCATGCATACGGCAGTCGTCAATAATCTTGCCAATATGCGCCAGGGCACGCATTCCACACTCGTGAAAAGCGAAGTCAGCGGCGGCGGCAAGAAACCTTACAGGCAAAAAGGAACGGGCCGCGCAAGACAGGGGAGCACAAGATCTGCGCAGTGGATCCACGGCGGTATTGTGTTTGGCCCCAAGCCGCGGGATTACAGCTATACGATCCCCAAGAAAGTGAAAAGGCTGGCGCTCAAATCTTCTCTGACCAGCAAAGCGAACGACGGAGACATCATCGTACTCGACAGCCTGAGCTTTCAAGAGATCAAAACGAAGAATATGATCAATGTCCTGAAAAATCTCGGCGTTGACAGTACGGCGCTCGTCGTGATTCCGGAGAAGGACCTCAACGTCGTAAAATCCGCGAGCAATATCAAGGGAATCGAAACGGCTTACGTAAATACGATCAATGTATACGACATACTGCGTCACGGTAAGTTCATCGTAACAAAAGACGCGTTAAGTAAAATTTCGGAGGTGTACGCATGAACGAATTTGACATCATAGTTCGTCCCCATATAACCGAAAAAAGCACCGAAGCCGCAGCTAGTGGCAAATACACGTTTGTCGTTGATATCAACGCTACGAAAATCGATGTAAAGAAAGCGGTTGAGAAAATTTTCGACGTTAAGGTTTTAGCTGTCAATACGATGCGCTACGACGGCAAAAAGAGAAGCCGCAGACAGGAATCCGGAGTAGCCGTCGGTTATACCGCAAAATGGAAAAAGGCGATCGTTACGATCGACATGGATCCAAAGCCGGTGGAATATACGGTGAACGGCGAAAAGAAAACCAGAAAGTATAAGAACGCGATCGAAGACTTCGGATTTGTTCAATAAGTGTAGGAGGACAGGAAAATGGCTATAAAAAAGTATAATCCAACAACCCCTTCCAGAAGATCGATGACGGGATCCACCTTCGAGGAAATCACGGGTAAAAGTGAAATCAAAACCTTAATGTCTCCTGCGAAGAAGAATTCCGGAAGAAACTCCTACGGGAGAATCACGGTACGTCATCGCGGCGGCGGGGCAAAAAGACAGTACAGACTGATTGACTTTAAGAGAGAAAAAGACGGAATTCCGGCAAAGGTCGCTTCGATAGAATACGATCCGAACAGATCCGCAAATATTGCGCTCCTTGTTTATGCGGACGGCGAAAAGAGATATATTCTCCATCCGGAAGGACTGCAGGTAGGACATACCGTCGTATCGGGACCTGAAGCCGATATTTTACCGGGAAATGCGCTGGCCTTGAAAGATATTCCAGTTGGTACGGTGCTCCACAACATTGAAATGAAGCCGGGAAAAGGCGCGCAGCTCGTAAGATCCGCTGGCGGATCGGCGCAGCTCATGGCGAAAGAGAACGATTTTGCGCAGATTCGTCTCGGATCGGGAGAAGTTCGTATGATTCCGATTCTCTGCAAAGCTACGATTGGTCAGGTGGGAAATCTCGACCATGAAAATATTTCTCTTGGCAAGGCCGGACGCAAGAGATGGATGGGAATCCGTCCGACGGTCCGCGGCGTTGTCATGAACCCCTGCGACCACCCGCACGGCGGCGGCGAAGGCAAATCTCCTGTCGGTATGCCGAGCCCGGTTACTCCTTGGGGTAAGCCGACTCTCGGTTACAAGACAAGAAAGAAAAATAAAGCTTCCGATAAGTATATTGTCAGAAGAAGAAACAGCAAGTAATCGTTAAGGAGGTTGCAACATGAGTAGATCAGTAAAAAAAGGTCCTTTCGTGCAGGAAAGACTTTTACAGAGAATCGAAGCGATGAACGAGAAAAATGAAAAAATCGTTATAAAAACATGGTCCAGGGCGTCGACGATTTTTCCGCAGATGGTAGGCCACACGATTGCGGTCCACGACGGCAGAAAACATGTGCCGGTGTATATTACGGAAGAAATGGTCGGACACAAGCTCGGTGAATTTGCTCCTACGAGAACTTACAGAGGTCATGTGAACAAGAGTGAAAAATCCAGCTCTGTTAAGCGCTGATAAAAAGGAGGAATTTCTTTGGAAAGAAAAATTATGAGTGAATCCGAGCTTCTCTCCAGACGGGAAGAGCTCATCGAAAAATATAACTCCCAGTCACGTCAAAGCAATAAACCCTTTATACTTTCAAAGCGTGAGCGCAAAGTGCTGGGGATCGGAAGAGATCGGGGAATCGCAACGCTAAATAACGCCAGGATTTCCGCAAGAAAAGTCAAAATCGTTCTCGATCTGATCAAAGGAAAAGATCTCGCCGAAGCATATGCGATTGTGAAATTCACACCGAAAGCGGCGTCCGAGTTGATTTATAAGCTTTTACATTCTGCGGAAGCAAATGCCGTAAACAACTTCGAACTCGACAGTGAAAAGCTCTATGTCGCTGATTGTTATGCGAACCAGGGTCCTATTCTCAAAAGAATGCGGGCTGTCGCCAGGGGCCGCGGTACGCGCATCAACAAGAGAACAAGCCATATAACGGTTGTATTGAAAGAAAGAGACTAATAGAGGAGGTTGAATATGGGACAAAAAGTTAATCCTCACGGACTGAGAGTCGGAGTTATCAAAGATTGGGATTCCAAATGGTATGCAAACAAAAAGAATTTTGCGGATTATCTCGTGGAAGATAATAAAGTAAGAACGTATGTAAAGAAAAAATTATACAGTGCAGGCATATCTAAAATCAAGATCGAAAGAACGGCAAATAAATTGCTGCTCAATATAGAAACCGCAAAACCGGGCTTTGTAATCGGCAAAAATGGTACGATTAAAGACGAGCTTAAAGCAGCGCTTGAGAAAATGACGGGAAAAATCGTTTCGATCAACGTCCTCGAAATCAAGAATCCGGACATGGATGCGCAGCTTTGCGCCGAGAATATTGCCGGCCAGCTTGAAAAACGGATCACGTTCAGAAGAGCGATGAAACAGGTCATGCTCAGAACAATGCGTTCTGGCGCGCTGGGAATCAAAACGGCATGCAGCGGAAGACTGGGCGGCGCGGAAATCGCGCGCAGCGAACATTATCATGAAGGCACCATTCCTCTTCAGACATTGCGGGCTGATATCGATTACGGCTTTGCGGAAGCGAATACCACCTATGGTAAAATCGGCGTGAAGGTCTGGATTTATAAAGGAGAAGTACTTCCTGCAATTAAAGCCAGTCATAAGGCGGATTCAGAAGGGAGCGGAGAATAATTATGTTAATGCCGAAAAGAGTTAAGCACAGAAAAGTGCAAAGAGGCAGGATGAAAGGCACTGCCACGAGAGGCAACGTCGTTTCACAAGGCGAATTCGGTCTCCAGTCTACGGAATGCGGTTGGATTACGAGCAATCAGATCGAAGCGGCACGTATCGCTTTGACGCGTTCCATCAAAAGAGGCGGAAAGGTCTGGATCAAAATATTCCCGGATAAACCGGTTACGAAAAAACCTGCGGAAACGCGAATGGGTTCCGGTAAAGGATCGCCCGAATATTGGGTAGCCGTCGTCAAACCAGGCAGAGTGTTGTTCGAGGTTGCCGGAGTCAGCGAAGAGCTATGCCGGGAGGCGCTGCGCCTTGCGATGCACAAGCTTCCTGTAAAATGTAAAATAATCGCTCGTGAACAAACGGGAACGGAGGGTGATGTAAATGAAGGCTAAGGAATTCAAGGATAATTTAAGCAAAATGTCGCTTGAAGAATTAAAAAAAGAAGAAGCATCTCTAAAAGAAGAACTCTTCCGGCTTCGTTTTAAAAACGCTACGAGCCCGATCGATAACCCTATGAAATTAAGGTTCTTAAAGCGCGATATCGCAAGAGTCAAAACGGCAATCAGAGCGAAAGAACTTGCTGCGCAGCAGCAGTGATTTGCTTCGGAAGGAGGTAGTTTAATTTGTCAGACAGAAATTTAAGAAAAACCAGAGTCGGTAAGGTTGTTAGCGATAAAATGGACAAAACCATCGTTGTGGCGGTCGTCGATAGCGTGAAACACCCGTTATATAAAAAAGTCGTTAAAACCACATATAAATTAAAGGCTCACGACGAAGCGAACGAAGCAAAAGTGGGAGATACCGTGGAGGTAATGGAAACACGGCCTCTTAGTAAAGACAAACGGTGGAGACTTGCTTCTATTATCGAAAAAGCCCGCTAAGGCACATAGGAGGTAAAGGTTATGGTACAAGTACAAACTAGAC
Source organism: Clostridia bacterium (assembly GCA_046952735.1). GTDB lineage: Bacteria > Bacillota > Clostridia > UBA1212 > UBA1255 > Egerieisoma. Next base: position 61,844 of record JBKUJR010000007.1, read on the forward strand.
TCAAAGTAGCAGACAATACCGGTGCGAAAGAATTGATGTGCATTAAAGTAATCGGCGGAAGCAAGCGTCGTTATGCCAATATCGGCGATATTATCGTTTGTGCCGTAAAGGCTGCTGCTCCGGGCGGTATGGTCAAAAAAGGCGACGTCGTAAAATGCGTAATCGTACGTACGAAAAGAGGCGTACGCCGCGAAGACGGAACCTATATCAGATTCGATGAAAATGCTGCCGTTCTGATCAAAGACGATCTGAACCCCAGAGGGACGCGTATCTTCGGACCTGTAGCAAGAGAGCTGAGAGAAAACGATTTTATGAAAATTGTTTCGCTTGCTCCCGAAGTTCTTTAATCGGAGGGATAATATTATGAGTATGAATATAAAAAAAGGCGATAAAGTAGTCGTCCTCAACACACGCCGTCAGAAAGACAAAAACGGTAAACCGAAAACGGTTACCGGAAAAGTACTCGCGGTTCTTCCCGAGAAGGAACAGGTAATCGTTGAAGGATACAATATGGTCAGCAAGCATAAAAAGCCGAAAGGCCGCACGGAGCAGGGCGGAATCATCAAAAAAGAAGCTCCCGTCCATGTTTCCAATGTTATGGTCGTCTGCCCCAAATGCGGACAGCCCACGAGAACGGGACACAAGACCATTGAAGAAAACGGCAAGGAAATCAAAGTCCGTGTTTGCAAGAAGAAAGATTGCGGCGCTGTCATTCCTACCACCGATTATACGAAGTGATTTCGAAGGGAGGCTAATAAATGTTAAGGCTGAAAGAAAAATACGACAATGAAATAGCGCCTGCGCTCAAAGAACAGTTCAAATATAAAAGCGTTATGGAAATACCGAAGCTTGAAAAAATCGTGATCAACATGGGACTGGGCGAGGTGAAAGAAAATCCGAAAGCAATTGAATCTGCAATCAATGACCTTACTTTGATTACGGGACAGAAGCCGATCGTTACGAAAGCGAAAAAATCCGTCGCCGCTTTTAAAGTGCGCGAAGGGATGAATATCGGCTGTAAAGTTACGCTTCGGGGCTTGAAGATGTATGCGTTCGCAGATAAGCTCATCAATCTTACTCTGCCGCGAATCAGAGACTTCCATGGCATTCCCGGGAATTCCTTCGACGGAAGAGGCAATTATGCGCTGGGAATCAAAGAACAGCTCATATTCCCTGAAATCGAATATGATAAAATCGACAAGGTCAGAGGAATGGACGTCATATTCGTAACGACTGCGAAGACAGACGAAGAAGCAAAAGCGCTGCTCAAAATGATGGGTATGCCTTTCAACTCGTAATAAGGAGGTAGACCATGGCAAAGGTTTCAATGAAGATAAAGCAACAAAGGACACCTAAGTATTCTACGAGAGCATATAACAGATGTAAAATCTGCGGACGTCCTCATGCATATATCAGAAAATACGGGATCTGCCGTATTTGCTTCAGAGAATTGGCTTATAAGGGACAGATCCCCGGCGTAAAAAAAGCCAGCTGGTAATGGAATAAAAAAGGAGGTTGGCACAATGCAAATTACTGACGTTATAGCTGATATGTTGACACGTATAAGAAACGCGGGAACAGCAAAGCAGGAAACAGTCGACGTACCCGCTTCAAATGTGAAAAGCGCAATCGCCAGGATACTGGAAGAAGAAGGATACGTGAAAGAAGTACAGACGATCGACGATGGCAAGCAGGGCGTGATCAGGCTGTATTTAAAATATACCGAGAGTAAGAAACCCGTTATCTCGGGGATTAAGAGAATTTCGAAACCCGGTCTGCGCGTATACGCCTCGAAAGATGAGCTCCCGAAAGTTTTAGGAGGGCTCGGCGTAGCGATCATATCGACTTCAAATGGCATTATGACCGATAAAAAGGCGAGAAAGCTGGGAATCGGCGGAGAAGTAATGGCTTACATTTGGTAATAAATCTGAAAAGTGCGATTCTGAAAAATCGCACAGAATTTTAAGATTGGAGGAGTTTTAATGTCCAGAATAGGTAAGAAACCTGTAGTGATCCCGGAAGGCGTAACGGCAGAGCTTTTGGAAGGTCATACTTTACAGGTCAAGGGTACGAAAGGGACTCTTACGGAGCAGTTCAATCCCAAGATCGATATTAAAATCGAAAACGGAACTATTTTAGTAACGCGCAGATCCGACGAGAAAGAGGACCGTTCGCTGCATGGCCTGACGAGATCTTTGATTCAGAACATGGTGGACGGCGTGACAAAAGGCTATGTTAAGGAGCTGGAGATCAACGGCGTCGGTTACAGAGCTGCAATGCAGGGGAAAACGCTCGTATTGAATGTAGGCTTTTCACATCAGATCAATATGGATCCTCCGGAAGGCATTACGGTGGAGGTTCCCGCGCAGAACAAAATTATTGTCAAAGGAACAGATAAACAGATGGTCGGAGAATTTGCGGCAAAGGTAAGAGGCAAGAAGCCTCCGGAGCCATATAAGGGCAAGGGCATCAAGTACGTCGATGAAGTTATCAGACGTAAAGAAGGCAAGACCGGCGGCGCCGGCAAAAAATAAGAAAGGGAGTGACGCAATATGGCAAAAAAATTAAGTAGAAATCAAATTCGTCTGAGAAAACACCTTCGTGTCAGAAAGCATATCAGCGGAACACCTGAACGCCCGAGATTAAATGTATTCAGAAGTCTTTCTCATATCTATGCCCAGGTAATAGATGATACGACAGGGAATACCTTGGTGTCTGCGTCCACGCTGGATCAGGCCATCAAAGACAAGATCAAATTCGGCGGAAACGTGGAAGCGGCAAAAGAAGTTGGAAAACTCGTCGCAGAAAAAGCGCTGGCGGCCGGAATCACCACGGTAGTATTTGACCGCGGCGGCTACGTATACCACGGAAGAGTCAAGGAACTTGCTGATGCTGCTCGTGAAGCGGGCCTCAACTTCTAAGGCGTAAGGAGGATAAAATATGGAACATAATAATTCCAACACATCAGAATTTAAGGAAAAAGTCGTTAACCTCGGAAAAGTCACGAAAGTCGTCAAAGGCGGACGGAATTTCAGATGGAGCGCTCTGGTGGTTGTAGGCAATGAAAACGGCCAGGTTGGCGTCGGACTCGGAAAAGCAGCCGAAGTTACGGAAGCGATCCGCAAAGGCGTCGAAGACGCAAAAAAGAATATCATCACGGTTCCGATGGTAGGCACGACGATTCCGCATGAAATCGTCGGGAAATTCGGTGCGGGCGAAGTTCTTCTTAAGCCGGCGTCCGAAGGTACCGGCGTAATTGCCGGCGGTCCTGTCAGAGCGGTAATCGAGCTTTCCGGAATCCGTGATATCAGAACGAAATCGCTTCGTTCCAACAACCCGATCAATATGGTCCGTGCGACGATCGATGCGTTGACTTCGCTTACAACCGTAGAAAAAGTTGCCAGGCTGCGCGGCAAAACGATCGAAGAGATACTTGAATAAGGGGGAAGCACAATGGCGAAATTGAAAATAACTCTTACGAGAAGTACGAATAGCGTGATCGAAAATCAAAAAGCGACGGTTCAGGCATTGGGTCTCAAAAAGATCGGAAGCTCGGTGGAACGGGATGACACCCCTCAGGTCAGAGGAATGATCAAAGTGGTTGCGCATCTTATCAAAGTCGAAGAAATATAACAGGAGGTGTTTCCATGAAGCTTGACGAATTACGTCCCGCGGCAGGATCGAGCCGCGAAGCATATAGAAAAGGCAGGGGTCACGGCTCCGGCAATGGGAAAACGGCCGGCAGAGGCCATAAGGGTCAGAAGGCGCGTTCCGGCGGCGGAGTAAGACCCGGCTTTGAAGGTGGACAGACGCCTTTATACAGAAGAATGCCTAAGAGAGGTTTTAACAATAAGAATTTTGCGAAGGTTTATGCCGAAGTGAATATCGCTGCTCTTGACGTTTTTGAAGATGGCGCCGTAGTCGATGCTGCCGCGCTTGCAGAAGCTGGTCTTATTAAAAAGCTGTATGATGGAGTGAAAATTCTCGGAGACGGTGATTTAAATAAGAAATTAACAGTGAAAGCCGTTCGTTTTACGAAAAGCGCATCTGAAAAAATTGAAAAAGCAGGAGGAAAGGCTGAGGTGATTTAAGATGAAGTTTAAAGACATTATCGTCAACGCTTTCAAAGTAAAAGAGTTGAGGAAGAAAATGTTTATGACCCTCATGCTTATTCTCATCTTCAGAATAGGGTGTATTATTCCTGTACCCGGACTGACTGACAATGCGTTCAGTCAGCTTTCCAATAATGGAATGTTTAAATTGTACGACATGCTTTCGGGCGGCGCGTTCCAGCAGGTTTCGCTGTTTGCAATGACGATCAGCCCGTACATCAACGCTTCGATTATCGTCCAGCTCCTTACGGTCGCGATCCCTGCCCTCGAAAGAATGCAGAAGGAAGGGCCGGAAGGCAGGAAGAAGCTGAGTAAAATCACAAGATATATCACGCTCGGTCTGGCATTGTTCCAGTCGATCATGATGTACTTTAATATCAGATCGGCGACATACAATATTTTTGCGGATGCCGGCAAGTTCGATATCTTTACATTTTTGATGGTAATCTTTTCCTTCACGGCGGGTACTTCGGTGCTCATGTGGCTCGGTGAAAAAATTACGGAAACGGGAATCGGAAACGGAATTTCCATTATCATTTTTGCAGGTATCGTAGCGGGCGCTCCCAGCGCGGCGGTTATGCTGTTCAACATCATTAAAGGCGAAGGCATGAAGTCGGCTGTGTATGTCAGAATCATTCTCGTCGCCGCCATTTTACTTGTATTCCTTGCGGTGATCATCGCCGTCGTATGGATGGAAGGCGGAGAGCGCAGAATTCCGGTGCAATATGCGAAGCGTGTCGTCGGAAGAAAAATTTACGGCGGACAGAATACGAACATTCCGATTAAGGTAAATTCTTCAGGCGTTCTGCCGATCATCTTTGCGATGTCGATGCTCCAGTTCCCTGCGACGATCGTTGCGTTTATTGGAAAATCCGCGAGTAAAACGGGATTTACAGGCTTTATCAATTCTTTCTCCAAAGGACAGGGCTGGCCTTACATTATCGTATACGCACTGCTGATCGTAGGATTTACGTTCTTTTATAATATCGTATATTTCGATCCGGTTGATATCGCAAACAACCTGAAGAAAAACGGCGGCTTTGTCCCGGGCCTCAGGCCGGGGGCGCCGACTGCGGATTATATCAAGAAAGCCTCCACGAGAGTTACGTGGTTCGGCGCGATATTCCTTGCGGTTTTAGCGGTAGCTCCTTCGCTGCTCCAAAAGATTACATCCTATTTCAATTCTGAAATCGGAACGATCAATCTCTGGTTCGGCGGTACGACGGTACTGATTCTCGTAGGTGTCGCGCTTGAAACGGTGCGTCAGCTCGAGTCGCAGCTCCTGATGAGAAACTATAAAGGCTTTTTGGATTAATATTACTGGTGGAGGTAAAGATGAACTTAATATTATTAGGAGCGCCGGGTGCGGGCAAGGGGACGCAGGCACTCGCGTTATCCCAAATATTAAAAATTCCTCATATCTCCACCGGTGAAATCTTCAGAGATAATATCAAACAAAATACGGAGCTTGGCAAGACGGCGGATGTTTTCATTTCAAAAGGGGAGCTTGTCCCGGATGAAATAACCACAGAAATCGTGAAAGCTCGCCTGGCGCAGCCGGATTGCAAAAAAGGTTTCATATTGGACGGTTTTCCGCGTACGATTCCGCAGGCGGAGGAGCTGGAAAAGATTCTCGGGGAATCCGGCAGAAAAATCGACTGGATCATCAACATTGTCGTCGATGACGACGATATCGTCGAGCGCCTTTCCAATAGGAAAATTTGCCCGGTATGTAGTGAGACTTATCATATGAAGTATAATCCGGTAGAGAACAATACGTGCAGAAAATGCGGGACGCAGCTGGCCGAACGCGAAGACGACAAGCCTGAGGTCATAAGAAACAGAATTGCGGCATACCATAAAAAGACGGAGCCGCTGGTAGAATTTTACAGGCACAGAGGGAAGCTATTAAATGTACGCAGTGAAAATTCTATTCCGGAATCGTTGCAGAACACATTATATGCTTTAGGCTTGAAAGGGATCTGATTCCATGATCAACATCAAATCAAAATCGGAAATCGAAAAGATGAAAGATTCCGGTAAAATCGTCGCTGAAGTATTGAACAAGATCGAGGAAAATATTTTACCGGGAATTACGACAAAAGAACTTGACAGAATCGCTTCAGACTATATAATAAAGAATGGTGCTTTTCCGTCGTTTCTCGGCGTGCCGAATTATTACGGCGGGATCAAGTTCCCCGGAACGATCTGTGCTTCTGTAAACGGTGAGGTTATTCACGGCATTCCCGATGCGAGGCATCTCAAGGAAGGCGATATAATCAGTGTCGATGTCGGCGCTTTTTATAATGGCTTTCACGGAGACGCCGCAAGGACTTTTCCCGTAGGGAAGATTTCGGAGGAGGCGGCGAAGCTGATCGAAGTAACGAAGCAGAGCTTTTTCGAAGGACTGAAATTTGTCAGGCCGAATAATCGGGTCTCAGACATATCCGGTGCGATACAGGATTATGCCGAGTCTTTTGGTTATTCGATCGTCAGAGAGTACACCGGTCACGGCGTGGGGCGGGAGCTCCATGAAGACCCGGAAGTTCCGAATTACAGGACAAACAGACGGGGACACCGGCTTGCCGCCGGAATGGCGATCGCGATCGAGCCCATGATCAATGAGGGCGGCGCGGAGATCGTGCTCGGCGACAATAAATGGACCGTCTACACGAAAGACGGAAAGCTTTCGGCACATTATGAGAATACCGTAATCGTGACCGAAGAGGATCCGTTGATTGTTACGATTTAGGGAGGATAACAGTTTGTCGAAAGAAGACTTAATCGAAGTGGAAGGCGTTATCGCCGAAGTGCTGCCTAACTGCGTTTTTAAGGTGGAACTTGCAAACGGACATATGGTGGTTGCCCATATATCAGGCAAGCTTAGAACGAATTATATCAAAATCGTGAAAGGTGACCATGTCACCTTGGAATTGTCTCCGTACGATCTGGATCGCGGACGGATCATCTGGAGAAAGTGAAGGAGGTTTGTGCCATGAAAGTAAGACCGTCAGTAAAGCCTATTTGCGATAAATGCAAAGTAATCAAAAGAAAAGGCAAAGTAATGGTCATCTGTGACGCTTATCCGAAGCATAAGCAGAAGCAGGGCTGATTTGCGCTTACAGGCTTCTCCGAAAAGGCCCGGACGGAATGCCGGGTGAGAAGCAAAGATGATTGTCGTTTCAAAGTGCGGCTGCATGCGTGACATGAACTTTGGAATGTTGATATATATAGATTATATTTTATACTTTAACAGAAAAGAACTGGTAATTTTACGGAGGTGTTTTTGCGAATGGCTCGAATTGCAGGTGTGGACTTGCCGAGAGAAAAACGTGTGGAAATCGGATTGACATACATTTACGGAATCGGAAGATCAAAATCGAACGAGATTCTTTCTAAGACGGGAATCAATCCGGATACGAGAGTGAGAGACTTAACCGACGACGAAGTCGGAAAGTTAAGAGATATTATAGATAAAGAATATGTAGTCGAGGGAGATGTCCGCAGAGAGGTATCCCTTAATATCAAACGCCTGATGGAAATTGGCTGTTACAGAGGCAGACGTCATAAAATGGGTCTCCCCGTAAGAGGGCAGAGGACAAAGACGAACGCCAGGACAAGAAAAGGTCCGAGCAAGACCGTTGCAGGCAAGAAGAAATAAGGAGGTTTGATTATGGCTGTTAAAACCAAAAGAACTGTCAAGGGTAAGAGAAGAGAACGTAAGTTTATTGAATTTGGCCAGGCACATATTCGCTCCAGTTTTAATAATACGATCGTTACGATTACCGATAAATCCGGTAATGCAATTTCCTGGGCAAGCGCCGGAGGACTGGGATTCAGAGGCTCCAAGAAGAGCACCCCGTTTGCAGCGCAGTCTGCCGCTGAAACGGCTGCGAAAGCCGCGATGGAGCATGGACTGAAGTCCGTGGAGGTCTTTGTAAGAGGTCCCGGAGCGGGACGCGAATCTGCGATCAGAGCGCTGCAGGTAGCAGGACTCGACGTTACGATGATCAAGGACGAGACGCCGATTCCGCACAACGGATGCAGACCGCCCAAGAGAAGAAGAGTATAATTACGGAGGTGTAGATGAATGGCCAAATATAATGACGCATCCTGCAGACTTTGCAGAAGGGAAGGCGAGAAGCTTTTCCTGAAAGGAACAAGATGCTATACGGAAAAGTGTGCGATTTCAAGACCTAAGAGAGGCTACGCCCCCGGTCAGCACGGACAGGCTCGGAAAAAGCAGTCCGAATATTGCATGCAGCTGCGAGAAAAACAAAAAGTGAAAAGATATTACGGCGTATTGGAAAAACAATTCCATACGTATTATGAAATGGCAAATAAGAAAACGGGAGTTACCGGCGAATACCTGTTGAGTTTATTGGAAAGAAGACTCGACAATGTCGTATATCGTCTGGGACTCGGTTCCTCCAGAGCGGAAGCCAGACAGCTCGTTCTGCACGGTCATTTTACAGTAAATGGAAAACGGGTCAATATTCCTTCCTTCCTCGTTTCCGCAAACGATGTGATCGCAGTATGCGACAAGAGCAAAACGAACAAAAGAATTGCGGAAATTCTCGATGTTACGAGCGGACGCACGATTCCGGAATGGCTTTCTTTCGATGCGGATAAACTGCAGGGAACCGTACTGACCGATCCGAAACGTGAAGATATCGATCTGCCCGTACAGGAGCATCTCATCGTCGAATTGTACAGCAAATAATTTCGCCGTGTGTATTTAGATTCCAAGGAGGGATTACCGTGAATGAAATTGAAAAGCCAAGAATAGAATGCGTGGCGACAGATGAATTTGACAGATATGGCAAATTCGTCGTAGAACCCCTTGAAAGAGGATACGGAACGACATTGGGAAATTCACTCAGGCGGATACTTCTTTCGTCTTTGCCAGGTTCGGCGGCGATGAACATCAAAATCAAAGGCGCGTGCCATGAATTTACGACGATACCCGGCGTTGTGGAAGACGTTACGGAAATTATTTTAAACATAAAGTCCGTGGCATTCAAAATTTATTCGAATGATCCGGACGCGACGAAAATCGTCAGTATTTCGAAATCCGAAAAGGGCGAAGTTACTGCGGCGGACATCCTCTGTGATGCGGATACCGAGGTTTTGAATCCGGAGCAGCATATTGCTACGCTGAACGGAGATGCGGAGCTTTCCATAGAGATGGAAGTCGGCACTTCGACAGGATGGAGACCTGCGGATAAGAATAAGACGCCGAACATGCCTTTCAGCGTCATTCCGATCGACTCGCTTTTCTCGCCGGTCCCGAAGGTGAATTATTACGTCGAAAATACGCGCGTCGGCAACGTTACCGATTATGACAAGCTGACGATCGAGGTTTGGACAAATGGCGCGATGACGCCGAAAGAAGCGATCAGTGAAAGCGCAAAGATCCTGATCGATCAGTTTTCTCTTTTCGTAAATCTCGATGAAGAGAAAGAGGTTAAGCACGTTGTCATTGAGAAAGATCTTTCGGGCAAGACAGAGAAAATTTTGGAAATGAATATTGAGGATCTCGATTTATCTGTTCGTTCTTATAATTGCCTGAAGCGCGCTTCCGTCAATACGGTTGGCGATTTGGCGGATAAGACGGAAGAAGAGATGATGAAGGTTCGGAATCTTGGCAGAAAATCTTTGGAAGAAGTGATCCAGAAATTGGAATCGCTCGGACTTTCGCTTAGAAAAGAAGACGAATGAGATCACACACAGTATTAGATAGGAGGGTATATTCAAATGGCATATAGAAAGCTTGGCCGCTCCGCGGACCAAAGAAAAGCGATGCTCAGAGGCCTGGTAACGGCGCTTTTGCAGAACGGATCCGTCGTGACGACGGAAACAAGAGCGAAAGAGGTGCAGAGCATCACAGAACGGATTATCGCGAAAGCTGTCCGCGAAGCCGATAATTTTACGACAAAGCAGGTTAAGGTAAGCAGCGTGCCGGTTGATTCGAAGGGAAAACGCCAGACAACGGTCGTTACATCGAAAAACGGTAAGAAGTATACAAAATTTGCGGATCGTGAGATCAAGACGGAATTGGTGCGGATCGACAATCCGGAAAGACTTGCGGCAAGAAAACAGGCGATCGAATGGGTTTATAAAGTCAAAGATGCAGAAGGCAACAATATCAATGTGGTGAACAAGCTTTTTGACGAGATTGCGCCGAAATATAAAGACCGCAAGGGCGGATATACGAGAATTTATAAAACAGGGCCGAGAAGAGGCGACGCAGCGCCGATGGCAATATTGGAATTGGTATAATGCTGCAAACTGTATAAATGTCTTTAAGCGGGGATTGTCTTTTCAGGATGATCCCCGTTTTTGCAAACAGAGGGTTAAAATCATGGCGGACTTTATTAAATTTGAGAATGTTTCTTATACCTATGACGATTTTGCGGAGGAAGACACGGCTGAAAAGCAGACGCCTGTCGTCCCGCAGCGAGTCAACTATGCCGTCGAAAATGCAAATTTTACGATCGATAAAGGCGAATTCGTAGCGATCGTAGGAAGAAACGGTTCGGGAAAGTCCACCTTGGCACGTACGATGAACGCGCTGCTTCTTCCAACCGAGGGAATCGTTTACGTCAATAACATCGACACGAGCAATGAAGAAATGATTTGGGAGATCAGAAGCCATGTCGGAATGGTATTCCAGAACCCGGATAATCAGATCGTCGGGACCTCCGTGGAAGAGGACGTCGCGTTTGGACTGGAGAATATCGGCGTGCCGCGGGAAGAAATGATTCGGCGAATCGACTGGGCGCTCGACACCGTCAAGATGGAGCATGAAAGAAAAACGGAACCCCATCTTCTTTCCGGCGGCCAGAAGCAAAGGTGCGCCATCGCAGGCATCATCGCAATGCAGCCAGACTGCATCGTATTGGATGAAGCCACAGCCATGCTGGATCCGATCGGCCGGCGGGAAGTGATGGCGCTCGTCCATAAATTGAATCGCGAACAAAAGATCACGATCGTACACATCACCCATCATATGGATGAAGTCAGCGGAGCGGATCGCGTTATTTTGATCGACCGCGGTAAAATACTGGCGGATACGACGCCGAGAAACATGTTTTCCGATGTGGAACGCGTGCGCGCAGCAGGGCTGGAAGTGCCGCAAATCACGAATCTCATGCATGTTTTGAAGAAAAACGGCATAGCAGTCCCGGAGGACGTCATTACGGTAGAAGAGGGGCTCGAAGTATTATCCGGTCTGCTCCGGACAGGCGGTGCGGAATCATGTCTTTAAAAATCGAAAAATTATCTTACACTTATATGAAAGGAACGCCGTTTGAGAAAAAAGCTCTCGAGAATATCGATTTCGAAATACAAGACGGCGAATTTGTAGGAATCATCGGGCACACAGGCTGCGGGAAATCCACTCTGGTACAGCATTTCAACGGACTTCTCAAGCCGGAGGAAGGCAATATCTATATCGACGGACAACTGATGAATCATTCCAATCTGAAAGAAATGCGCAAGCAGGTTGGGCTGGTATTTCAATATCCGGAATATCAGCTGTTCGAATCGACCGTATATAAAGACATCGCGTTTGGCATCAAATCAGAAGGGCTCACGCCGGAGGAAGAATACCGGCGCGTGTTGGATGCGGCGCAAAAAACAGGCTTGCCCGAAGAACTGCTCGAAAGTTCGATCTACGACCTGTCCGGGGGACAGAAGCGACGCGCCGCAATTGCCGGAATCATCGTGATGAATCCGAAAATCCTCGTGTTGGACGAACCGGCCGCCGGGCTGGATCCTGCCGGCCGCGACGATATTTTATATTTTGCCAAAAGACTGCGCGATGAAAATGGGATCACGGTCATTTTAGTTTCCCACAGCATGGAGGATATCGCAAAACTCGCCGATAAAGTC
>JBKUJR010000008.1:0-46220 GCA_046952735.1 Clostridia bacterium
GAGACAGCGAGACGGCGGAAATCTGCAAAAAAGCATCGGAAAAGCTCGCAAAGCATATCCCGAATCATTATGCAAATAAACAGGCCGCTGCGCTGCTGGCGCTGTCAGGGCTTTCAGATCCGGTGAAAATGACGAATGACGTCATTAAAAGAGGCGGCGCCCGGGGCTTTTCCACGTTTATGGGATATTATATGCTTTGCGCCATGGGAGAGGCGGGAGATATGGAAGATGCGCTCAATATTATTCGTGAATATTGGGGCGCTATGCTGGAAAGAGGCGCGACGACGTTCTGGGAAGATTTCAATATGGCCTGGCTGGAGGGCTCCGGACGGATTGACGAGCTCATTTCCGGGGATATGAAAGATCTCCACGGCGATTACGGCGCCTATTGCTACAAAGGATTCCGGCACAGCTTATGCCACGGATGGGCTTCTGGACCCGCTGCTTTCCTTTCGGAATATGTGCTGGGAATCAAACCTGCCGCACCAGGCTGCAAACAAGTGACGATTCGTCCGAACATAGGAGATCTTGAATGGGTAAAGGGCACCTATCCGACGCCTTACGGAATCATCCGGGTGGAATACCGGAAGAAAGAAGACGGCACGTTGGATTCTAAAATCGAATTGCCCGAAGGAGTTACGATTGCAGACAGATAAAAGAGCGCCCCGGAAAGATCGAATCAGATATTATCTTCCCCGTGTGCTGTGCGTTCTCGTTACGGCCGCTTATTTGTGCTTTATATTCAGCAATTCGCTGGAGAATGCGGAACAGTCTTCCCAGAAGAGCGGCGTGGTGACGAAGCTGTTCCAGGCGATTGCAGATGCCGTTTCGCCGGGGAGCGCGGTACGCGAGGGCGTGATCCGGAAAATCGGACATTTTTCGGAATTCGCCGTCCTCGGCGCGCTGCTGATGGTGTGCGTGCGGATTTATACGAAAAAATATCTTCAAAATATATTTATCCCGCTGTTCGGATCTCTGGCGGCCGGCGTAACCGATGAGATGATACAGCTTACGAGCAGCGGAAGGTCATCCGAGGTCCGGGACGTCGTCATTGATTTTTCCGGGGCGGTAATGGGAATAATAATATGCATATTGTGCGTCATATTATATAACCGTGTAGCTTGTAAAAGAAAAACGCGTCGGACGCGGAACGGAGAGTGAAGAACAATGTGCGATCAGAAACAACCGCCGGAAGAAAACCGGGAAGCAAACAACCAGGAAACGAGCGCGGGAGAACACGGTAAAACGGCTTCGGAATCGAAACGGTTTTCCAATTTTAAAATGCCGAGGGTTCAGTTTACGCCGACAAAAATATATTTGTATATCCTTGTCGTTCTCGTAACGGTCAAAATAATATTCGATATTCAGGGTTTTGGTGATTTTATATCGAAAACGGCTGCGTTTGTCACCTCGATTTTGAGCTATCTGATCATCGGACTGATTATTGCGTATATTTTAAATGCGTATATGATGGTCTGGGAAAACCGCGTTTTTAAAAAAATCAAGAAAAAAAACTTAAAACGCACGCTCAGTATTATTATCGCGTATTTTACGCTCCTTCTCATCGTATCGCTGTTCCTGTTCGCGCTGATTCCGACGCTGACCGATACCGCGAAGTCCTTTGCGGATAATCTGCCGAAAGCGTTTTCAAAAATCAGCGAGTTTTATGACGACATTATCGAAAAGGGACGCTTCAATCTTTCAGAGGAAGTTCGGAATACGATACAGAACAATATTCAGAAAGTGCAGGAAACCGTGATGGCGTGGTTCAGCGCGGAGAATATCACAAATTTTGCAACAAAATTTTTCTCTACGACGGTCAGCAGCATTTTCAATATCATCATGGGGCTGATGGTTTCGGTATATATGCTGATTGAGAAAGATAAAGCGATCCGGATGCTGAAACGCGTCAATTACGCGATGCTTTCTAAAAAACATGCCGATACGATCCAATGGGGCGCTTCAAAGAGCAACCGGATTTTCAAGCAATATTTTGCCGGAAAATTGCTGCAGGCATGTATCATGCTCATACTGTCTTACATTCTGTTCCTGATTGCAGGGCTGCGGTACGCGATCCTGCTTGCCGTCATCATGGCGTTCATGAATATGATCCCTTATATCGGCCCGTGGCTCGGCGGGGCGCTCGTTATTTTCATAACGCTGCCGCAGGGGCTGTTCAGCTGCCTGGCCGCCCTCGTCTGCATTCTGGCGGTGCAGGCTGTGGATAACTGGTTCGTTACGCCGAAAATCGTGGGGGGCCGCATGGGGGTGAGCCCGCTGCTGGTCCTCGCCGGCCTTTGTATCTGCGGCGGCCTGTTCGGCGTGCCGGGCATGATTATGGGCGACGTCATGGCAGCAATCTTCAAAACGCTTTTCTATGACCGTTATGTCGAAAACCGACTTCAAAATAAAGTAAAAAACGGATTTTTACCAAAGGAGTTTGATGATGGAGATGAAAGTTAGGAAACATGACCGGAACGCACGATCTGCTTTCTGTAAAATGTCGGCGTTTTTATTGAGCACGATGCTGCTGTTCTCCTGGTTTGTTTTGCCGGCTGCTGCGGCAGATACGGAAACCCCGGTAAAGCCGGAAACCTGGGCGGCGGTCGATGGTCTGGGAAGAACGGTGAATGAATATCAGAATGTAGGAGAAGCACGGGACGGGAAATATGTGGGAGTATTTTACTGGACGTGGCATTATGAATTCGCCAAGGGAACCAAAGCGCAGAATATTACTGAAATAATCTCGCAGAATCCGGATGCCAGAAACGATTACAATCACAAGGCATGGGGGAAAAACACAGGAGGACAATATTTTTTCTGGGATAAACCTCTTTTTGATTACTATATCAATACCGATGAATATGTAGTCCGGAAGCACGCGGAGATGCTGGCGGACGCGGGCGTGGACGTCATCTTTTTTGATTGCACGAACGGTACATATTTGTGGCAGCCCGCTTATGAGACAGTCTGCAAAGTGTTTGCGGAAGCGCGGGAGCAGGGCGTCAAGACGCCTCAAATCGCGTTTATGATGAACTTCGGCGCCGGCGAGGATACGAAAAAGCAATTGCAGACGATTTATAAAGATCTTTACAGGAAAGGGAGATATCAGGATCTGTGGTTTTACTGGGAGGGAAAGCCCCTCGTGCTTGCCGGCAGCGCCAGCATTCGGATCGATGATGAAATGGGCAAGGAAATCCGGGATTTTTTCACATTCCGGTATTGCAACCCGAGTTATTTTACACCCGATATGAGCATTGACGACCAGCAGTGGGGCTGGTGCTCCGTTTATCCCCAGACCAAATACGGCGTCCGTCCCGACGGCTCTGTGGAACAAATGACGGTAAACGTAGCGCAGAATGCCAGCGATAACAGCGACGGAGGTCCTGTGGCAATGAACGATTATCGCGGCGGCGTGTACGGGCGCGGCTATGCGAAGGGAAACTATTCTTATTCTTACCAATATAAAGGGGAGACGATAACGATCGACCAGGCGACGGAGGACGCGTTCCTGTATGGCCTCAATTTCCAGCAGCAGTGGGATTACGCCCTGGAAGTCGATCCGGATTTTATCTTTGTGACAGGCTGGAACGAATGGGTAGCGATCCGCCAGCAGGAATGGGGCGGGACGCAAAATGCATTTGCAGACCAGTATACGGACGAATACAGCCGGGACATCGAACCCTCGGACGGGGTACTAAAAGACCATTTTTATTATCAGCTAATTACGAATATCCGGAAATTTAAAGGCGTGCAGGCGCCGGATATCGCGGACGAAAACAGCGGTACGTTTAAAACGATCGACATTCAAAGCGACGCGGACCAGTGGTCCGATGTGGCGCTGACCTACCGCCACTATGAAAAGAGTACCTGGGACAGAAATTCCGCCGGCTGGAGGGGCATGAAGAGATATAATTATTCTACGATGCGCAACGATCTGGTAACGTTCAAGGTTGCATATGATCAGGAGAACGTGTATTTTATGGCGGAAACGGTTGCGGATATCACGGATCCTTCGGACCCCGCCTGGATGCGTCTTCTGATCGATACGGATTTTACCGGTAATTCTCCGAATTGGGAAGGCTTCGAATATATTGTAAACCGTACTTCTCCGTCGGGAACGGAAGCTGTCGTAGAACGTTCGGACGGCGGCTGGAATTTTACGGAAGCGGGAAAAGCCGCGTTTTCTGTGCAGGGAAACCGAATCCAGATTTCAATCCCGCGCGCGGTTCTGGGACTGGAAGACCAGGATGGTAAAATCCCTGCGTTCCATTTTAAATGGGCGGACAATACGCTGGCTCCCGATACGACGGAAGACAGCGGCGATATCCTGGATTTTTATAAATATGGCGATGCCGCGCCGGGCGGAAGATTTATGTTTTCTTTTAATACGGAATTGATCGCTCCCAACGATGTCGTGCCTCCGGATGGAAACGGCGGCGGTATTGCCTGGTATTTATGGGTATGCATCGGCGTAGCGGCTGCGGCCGTCATTGCGGTGGTGATCGTCGTAATAGTAATGGGACGCAAAAAAAAGGTTGCATAATTGCGGAACCTTGTGGTATAATGCAAAATGCTTTTTTGTCACATCGTGTGGCAGAAAGCATTTTGATGAAAAGATTTTATCGACTGTGAAAGAAGGTGACATGGAATGAAAGAAGGAATTCATCCTAAGTTTGAAGAAACTACAGCAAAATGCGCTTGTGGAGAGACGTTTACAACTTATTCGACAAAGAAAAATATTTCTGTTGAAATTTGTTCGAAGTGCCATCCTTTCTACACAGGGAAGCAGAAGTTGGTAGACACCGGCGGCCGGGTAGACAAGTTCAACAAGAGATATGGTCTGTAAGCCGGTTACGAGAGATTCAGGCGGCGGGACTGCCGCAGCGGTCTCAAGCCTGAAATGGTTTTTTGTAGCTTGCTGGTTTCACGGCAGGCTTTTTTATATAGAATTATTATTGCTCACGGGCGTGGAGGTATTATTATGGCGGTCAATCAGGAAGTAATCGATAAGAATTTAATAAAATTGTCATATGAAGCGGATGCGGACAAGGTAGAAGAGGGTCTCGCTTACTCTTTCAATAAGAACAGGAAGAATTTCAGCATACATGGGTTCCGTCCGGGCAAAGCGCCGCGCAAACTGGTGGAACAATTTTACGGGCAGGAAGTTCTTTTCGCCGATGCAGAGGAATATATTATTACGGATCTGTATTACGGATCTATACCTGAGCTTGGTATCCAGCCTGTATCCTATCCCCAGAATGTCAAAGTGGCAAAGATGGACAAGGATGGGATGGAGTTTTCACTCGAGGTTTATACGAAGCCCGAAGTGAAGCTCGGACAGTACAAGAACCTTGAAATCACGGATGTGCCTTCGGAACTGACGGAGGAAGAAATCGATAACGCAGTTCAGAGCGAAGCGGAGAAAAATGCCCGCATGGTTACGGTAGAGGACCGCCCGGCGGAGAATAACGATACCGTGATGATCGATTTTGAGGGCTTTATCGACGGCAATCCATTCGAAGGCGGCAAGGGGGAGAACTTCAAACTGAAACTTGGTTCCGGCCAATTTATTCCGGGCTTTGAGGAACAGCTGGTTGGCGCAAACGCAGGGGATGAGGTTACGATCAGCGTGAAGTTCCCGGAGGATTATCATGCAGAAGAGTTAAAGGGCAAAGATTCGGAATTCAAAGTAAAGATACATGAAATCCAGAAGCAGGAAATCCCTGAAATCAACGACGAATTCGCATCGGATGTCAGCGAGTTCGACACGCTTGCGGAATACAGGGCGGATCTTGCGAAGAAGCTTGCCGAGAATAAAGAA
Organism: Clostridia bacterium; assembly: GCA_046952735.1. GTDB lineage: Bacteria > Bacillota > Clostridia > UBA1212 > UBA1255 > Egerieisoma. The sequence continues at coordinate 5,825 of JBKUJR010000008.1, forward strand.
AAATCTTCAAAGGCGGCAATGACGGAAGAAGCGCTGAAGACTGCGATCGACAATGCGGAGCTCGATATCCCGGCATGTATGATCGACGCTGAGGTCGCATCTGAAGTAAAGAGAACGGAGAATCAGGTCAGCATGTACGGGATGACGCTCGACCAATATTGTCAGTATATGGGCATCACACTGGAGAAATTCAGGGAGAACATCCGTCCGCAGGCTGAATTAAATATAAAGAGGGATCTGGTCCTCGAAGCGGTGGCTGCGGCCGAAGAAATCGCAGTTACCGAAGAGGAATTCGAACAGGAGTTCGAAAAAGCAGCCGAATATCTCAAAAAGCCTGTCGATGAAGTCAAGGACATGTTTAAGGACAGACGCGGCGATATCGAAAATGAGATCAAACAGCGGAAAGCTGTCGATCTGATTTTTGAAACAGCAGTCAAAGTCAAGGCAAAGGAAGAAAAGGAGTCTGAGGAGAAGGCGCCTGCCAAGAAGAAAGCACCCGCTAAAAAAGCTGCGGAGAAAAAAGACGAAGAGAACGCTTAAGCCGACGTTAGCGCGATTCTTCAGGACAGAAATTATTTTACGCGTCGGAGAAATGGAGTTTTATTATGGCGTTGGTACCGATTGTTATTGAACAAACGAGCAGAGGCGAAAGGTCATACGATATTTATTCCAGATTGCTGAACGACAGAATTATTGTACTGAGCGATGAAGTAAACGATGTGACGGCAAGCCTGGTCGTAGCACAGCTTTTATTTCTGGAGTCGGAAAATCCGGATAAGGATATACAGCTTTATATTAACAGCCCCGGAGGCTCCGTTACTTCGGGAATGGCCATTTATGATACGATGCAGTTCGTAAAATGCGACGTTTCGACGATTTGTATTGGAATGGCGGCAAGCATGGGGGCTTTCTTGCTTGCGGCGGGCGCGAAAGGCAAGAGATTGTCTTTGCCGAACAGCGAGATCATGATCCATCAGCCCCTTGGCGGCGCAAAGGGTCAGGCTACGGATATCCAGATCCAGGCAGAGCAAATCCTGAAGATCAAAGGTAAGCTGAACAAAATTCTGAGCGAAAGAACGGGACAGCCGCTGGAGAAAGTGATTGCCGATACGGAAAGAGACAACTATATGTCGGCCCAGGAAGCGCTTGAATACGGCCTGATCGACAAAATCATGGAAAAAAGAATATAATCCGATTATTGAGGATAAGATTTATACGCCGCAAGTTTATTTATAGTTTCATTCTATAGTGATTTGCGGCGCACTCATTATAGTCCATAAAGACCAAAGGAGGCTGTTATATGGCGAAAAATGACGATAAACAGGTGCGCTGCTCTTTCTGTGGAAAGAGAGAAGGCCAGGTCAAAAGGCTGATTGCGGGACCGGGCGTTTTTATCTGCGACGAATGCATCGATTTATGCTGCGATATTTTGCATGACGATTATTTGGAGACGGAAATGGAAGATATGCTCGGCGATAGCAGTGAAAACGACATGTCGCTTCTGAAGCCCGCGGAAATCAAAAAAGCGCTGGACGAATACGTAATCGGGCAGGATAGAGCGAAACGTGCGCTTTCTGTCGCGGTATATAACCACTATAAAAGAATCGAAGATAATAAGAAAGAACATGCGGCAGGGGGCAAACGGAAATCTGTACAAACGGACGCTGCCGCGGAAAATAAAGAGCCTTCTGCGCCGTATGCGGGCGTCGAGCTAACAAAAAGCAACGTACTTCTGATCGGGCCTACCGGCGTGGGAAAGACGTATCTGGCGCAGACGCTTGCAAGAGTGCTGAACGTACCGTTCGCAATTGCGGATGCCACCTCCCTGACGGAAGCGGGATATGTGGGAGAAGACGTCGAAAATATATTGCTGCGTCTGATCCAGGCGGCGGATTTCGATATTGAAAAAGCAGAACGCGGAATCATCTTTATCGATGAAATCGACAAAATTTCCAGGAGAGGCGATAATCCGTCTATTACGCGGGATGTCAGCGGAGAAGGCGTGCAGCAGGCGCTTTTAAAAATCCTTGAAGGTACGGTGGCGGCTGTTCCGCCGCAGGGAGGGCGCAAGCATCCGCACCAGGAATTTATCAATATCGATACGACAAACATTTTATTTATCTGTTCCGGCGCGTTTGACGGGCTTCCCAAAATCATTGAAAGCAGAACAGGTAAAAACACGATCGGTTTTTCCGGCAGCATCCACAGCAGCGACAGCTTAGATACAAATGCGCTGCTTGCCAGCGTTGAACCGCAGGACCTGCTGAAATTCGGATTGATTCCGGAATTTATCGGCAGAGTGCCGCTGATTGTTACGCTTGACGCGCTCGATGCAGGAATGCTGCGTGAAATTCTTACCACTCCCAGAAATGCGTTGATAAAACAATATCAAAAGCTGCTCTCTTATGATGATGTGGAATTGGAATTCGACGACGGCGCAATCGATGCGATTACGGAAATCGCAATTGCGCGGAAGACGGGAGCGCGCGGCCTGCGTGCGATCGTGGAATCAGCCATGCTGGATGTAATGTATGACGTGCCATCTAAAGATGACGTACAGAAATGTATCATCACTGCGGAAACGATCCGAAATGGCGTGCTGCCGACATTGGTTTATAAAAAAGCCGATAAGAAAAAAGGCGCGGCAAAAAAGTCGCTCAAGAATAAAGAAGATGCCGCAGCGGAAATCGAAGCGCCGAAAGGGCAGATGGCCGCAGGCGCGGAAAATGTCAATGTGGAGATTGAATCGTTATGAAGATCCTGCAAAGCATCATTCTCGGTCTCATACAGGGCCTTACAGAGTTTTTGCCGGTCAGCAGTTCGGGACACCTGATCGTATGTAAAAAGTTATTCGGCATCGATCAGGAACAATTTGGTCTGACCTTCGATATAGCGTTGCATTTCGCAACGCTTATCGCTGTTTTTATCGTGTTCTGGCCGGATATTCTGGCAATTCTGAAGAAGCCCGTACAAAAGCTGACGGGCCTTCTGATCGTTGCCACGATTCCCGCCGTATTGGTCGGCCTGTTTCTGGACGACTACATAGAAAGTATTTCCCAGAGCGGCGGGTTCCTTGGGATCGCTTTTCTCGTAACGGCGGCGCTTTTGTATTTTTCTCAAAAGGCCGGCAAACGGGTGAAAACAATAGAAACCATGTCATACGCCGATGCCGCGGTGATCGGCGTCACACAGGGGATTGCTGTAATGCCCGGCATTTCCCGTTCCGGCAGTACGACGAGCGCCGGCTTGTTCCTTGGCATGGAAAAGGAAGATTCCCTTCGTTTCGCATTTTTGATGTCGATTCCCGTAATACTGGGTTCTGCCGTAATGGGCGTGAAAGACGTAATTTCCGAACCGGCCTCTATCGAATGGCTGCCGGTGATCGTCGGAATGATCGCAGCCGGTATTTCAGGATATTTTGCAGTCCGTTTTATGTTGAATTTCTTCAAAAAGAGAAGCTTAAATATCTTCGCCGTATATGTCGCGATTTTAGGTATTTTGATTTTGGCTGATCAATTGTTTTTCCAGAAATTCTTCACCGTATTTTTAGTATAAAGGATTTCAATGGATACACAGGGACGTATTTTAACATTAGGAATCGAGTCGAGCTGTGACGAAACCTCCGCCGCCGTCGTGGCGGAGGGCCGGTTCGTATTGTCCAATATCATTTCTTCCCAGATTGAAATCCACAAGTCTTTCGGCGGCGTCGTACCTGAAATCGCTTCCCGGAAACATGTGGAGGCAATCATCTCCGTCATCGATGCGTCTCTTCAGGAAGCGGGCGTATCCTTGCAGGAGATCGATCAAATCGGCGTTACCTTCGGCCCCGGGCTGATCGGCGCTCTCCTGGTAGGCCTTTCCGCAGCAAAAGCACTTTCTTATACGCTGTCGAAACCTTTGGTGCCGGTCCATCATATCGAAGGGCATATCTCTGCAAATTTTATCGAATATAAAGACTTGGAACCACCTTTCGTCTGTCTGGTGGCCTCGGGGGGACACAGCCATATCGTTGACTGCCGCGGATACGGCGATTTCGTAATCCTGGGCCGCACGCGAGACGATGCGGCCGGAGAAGCATTCGATAAAATTTCGAGAGCATTGGGCCTGGGCTATCCTGGCGGCCCCGTCGTAGACAAGTTTGCAAAAGCAGGAAATCCGAATGCGGTCGCTTTTCCTAAAGTCCATTTCAGCAATAGCCTCGATTTCAGCTTCAGTGGCGTCAAAACCGCCGTACTAAATTATATGAATAATACAAAGGCAAAAGGAGATACGATCGTACCTGCGGATGTCTGCGCCTCTTTCCAGAAGGCAGTAGTTGAGATTCTCGTTGAGAATTTAATGAAAGCCAATGAAATGACTGGTTATGGGAAAATCTGCCTGGCAGGCGGCGTGGCGGCAAATTCCTGTCTGCGCGCTGCCGCGGAGCAGGCCGCAAAAAAAGCGGGAGCGGCGTTTTTCCGGCCGTCTCCCGTTTTGTGTACGGATAATGGGGCAATGATCGCATGCGCAGCATATTTTGCAGGCGATACGCGCACCGCTGGTCCCGATTTAAATGCCGCAGCGAACGTCAGTATCGAAAACCTCTCCGGATTGTTCCACAAAGCCGCGAATCAGTAAAATCAATTCTTTGTTTTCCGGTCTCACACTGGCATATTGATATTCCTTATTTAAAACGGTAACTGTTTTCCCGGTTCCTCCGTTTCGCTTCCATACGGTTTCCGCCGCTTTCCGGATCGATTTTTCCACATTTTCCGGCGTTGTTCCATACGCTTTTGCAAGCGGCGCATAGATGAGTTTTGTAATCAGCGTCAGCGCTTCCGGATCGTCGCACGCGATCAAAACGGCGTCGCGCAGAAAGTAGAATCCGTTATATCCAGGGGGAAACCCCAGTTGCAGCATTATTTTGGTAACGATATAATTGCGCGCGTCCATTTTCGTTATCCCATTATTGTAAAAATCCGTCTATGATTTTTTGCTCGGCCTCTTCTTCCGTAAGACCCAGCGTACGCAGCTTCAGAATTTGCTCGCCGGCAATTTTACCGATCGCGGCCTCGTGAATCAGCGCGGCATCTACATGACGCGCATCCAGCGAAGGAGAAGCATTGACGGTTCCCCCCTCTGCAAGAATCGCATCACATTCGGAATGCCCTGTACAACGGACTTTTCCAACGATTTTAGAAGTAAACTCCTGATGTGAGTTTCCGCGTGCCACGGATCTTGAAACGAGATCTGCACCGGAATCCTCGCCTTCCAGAACGACGCTGAAGTCTGTTTTTGCTTTTTCGCTGCCGTCTGTCATGATTCGCTCGCGCACGATGAGCTTTGCCGACGGGCCGAGCACGGCGCGTGTGGTTCTCGTAGTGTCGTCGACGCCTCCCAATTGGATCGTATCCATGGTCAGGCTCGCGCCTTCGGCGAGCGTCGCCTCCGTTACCGGATCGATTCGCCTGATTCCTTTTCCCCCGCCGGTGCCGATATGTTTTTCCAAATATAGAACCTTCGCGCCTTTCTCGAGGATAAAACGGTGGATCCCGTTATGGCGCGCCTGCCCGTCGTCTTCCGTATGCACGCCGCAGCCGGCGATGATCGTGACATCTGCATCTTCGCCAACATAAAAGTCGTTGTATACCAAATCATCGAAAGATCCGTGCGTCACGCAGGCGGGAATATAAACCTTTTCGTTTTTCGTACCGGGCTTTATACGGATCACGAGTCCTGGGTTGTCTTGTTTGGATTCGATCAGGATGTTTTTCGTTGATTTGCGTCCAGCGCACTGCCCGTCCTCGCGGATGTTGTACGCGCTGCCTTCTATTTCGCTTAAATCCGCAAAATCCGATACGGTTTTAATTAAATCGCTCGATATAAAATTCATCAATACTCCGCCTCCTTTGAATTGATCGGACATCTCGCCGCTTTCTCGTTTGCCAGCAGTGTTGGGAGAATCTCCTCTTTTGTTCCGGCGGCTCTTACGGCGCCGGCGGCGATCACCACGATGTCGTCTGCAATGGAAATGATCCTCTCCTGATGGGAAATGATGATCAGCGTGCCTTTTCTGCTTTCTCTGATTTCCTCAAAGGCTTCGACGAGCTTTGTAAAGCTCCAGAGATCGATGCCGGCTTCCGGTTCGTCGAATACGGAAATTTCCGCGTTTCTGGCAAGCACGGTCGCAATTTCGATCCGTTTGCTTTCTCCGCCGGAAAGAGACGTATTCATTTCCCTGTCGACGTATTCTTCCGCACACAGACCGACTTTGCCGAGCAGCTTACAAAGCTCGTTCTGGCTCATGGGACGCCCCGCCGCAATTTCAAGGAGATTCCGAACCGTGAGGCCTTTAAAGCGTACCGGCTGCTGAAACGCATAGGCGATGCCGCCGTTTCTGGCGCGCTCCGTTACGTCGACCTCTGTAATATCGCGTTCCGCTTTGCCGTTTCCCAGAAAAATCTTTCCGCTCGTCGGCGTTACGACGCCTGCGATCAATTTTGCAAGCGTTGTTTTGCCGCCGCCGTTCGGACCCGTAACCACGATCAGCCTGCCGTCTCCGAATTCCAGTGAGATATCTTTGATGATTTCTTTATTTAAACCGCTGCCGCTATTGTCGGGTAAATCCCATTTCACATGCTCCAGCCGTAGTGCCATAAAACATTCCTCCTTAAATCAGGCTTACGTTTTACAGTATACTACGGCTTTCCAATTTTGTCAGTGGTAAATGCAACAGTCGTTCTGCCCGCACATAGCACAGAAAAAGCTGCTCCGCAGAACGTATCGGCGATCGTTTTATTTCCCCATATGGATATTGCCGCCCGCTGTGGCCTGGCCTGCAACGGCGCCGCAGGTAATAGAGCTGCCGGCGGTAGCGTTGTTCCCAATATTATTGCATGTAACGCTCGTTCCCGCACTGACGCTGCCGGATACGTTCTCGCATTTTACCTTTGTACCTGCGTTTACATTGCCGTTTACGTCGCCGCATTCAATGGAGGTTCCTGCATCGGCATTTCCTTTAATGCTGCCGCACTTGAGCTGAAAAGCGGATATAACGTCCAATGCTTCTCCGTTATAGGTAATTTCGAGCTTCCGTTCTTCCGGCGCTCCCTTTTTTAACAATGTATGCCCGATGAAGGCCATAATGCGCAGCTTTCCGTCATCCGGCCAGGCCCCTTTGTCCGGCAGGGCATCCGGGCCGGCGCCGCGATATCGGACGCCTGCCTCTCCGATCATTTTCTCGGCTTCCTCTGCCGTTATTTTATCTTCTTTGTAAAGGTCCAGTATTTTTGTAAGCGTGATATTGGCCATGACGGGTTCCTCCTGATTCTTTTTGGATATGATTTCTCCGATTTTACACGAGGCGTCGATTGAAATCGGGCCGTCGCAGTAAAGTTTATCGGCTTCGCAATTTTGGCTGAGGGAGACGCTTCCGGCGCGGATCGTCTTAAATTTTGTATTTGTAGCGCAGAGGGAAGTGCATTCCACATAATCTGCTTTGCCATATCCGTCCGGCACGCTGAATCCAAACAGCATTTTAAAGAGCGCCGAATTTTTGCGGCCCGGGATGTTCCGGCTGCTTTCTTCATATGTTAAAGTGATACTGTCGCCATAAATATGAGAAATGTTATATATTCCCTGGAGATCGATGACGTCCGCATTTACTTCACGATTACAGAACAGGGCGCCGGTGCATTTGATTTTATCTGCCTGCAGCGCCGCTTTTTTTAGATTCAGTATTCCGTCGATATGCATTTCTTTTACTTTGATACTTCGTTTGGCCTTATGGATCCCGTTGATATTAAGAACGGCGGCTTCAATTTTACCTTTTGAACGCAGAATTCCATCGACGCTGACCTGGTTTGCCTTCGCATCTCCCTTGAGCTTGCCGATTCCGTCGATTTGTATACTATCGTATTCACCGCCGGTCATAGAACCGATCCCGTCTATTTTTTCGCTTCTCATTGCTTCACAACCTTTCCGACTACGGCTTTCTTTGAAAGCCTGATTGTATTTTTATAAATTACTTCGTCAATCACGCAAAAGTCGCCGATTTCTACATCAGCTCCCGATACGGATTGCGCTTTTGTGTATTTGATCCGGACGCTGTCGCCGCTGATCGTTTCCGCCCTAACGATACTGTTGTTGTTTTCTGTAATTTTATGATATCTCAGTGTTTTTGGACATGCGTTGAATGCCTGGTCCGGCTTGAATACGGAATCAATTACAATATCGCTTCCAAGAACTTCTCCGACGCAGAGATTCCCTTTTGCCAGAAGAAAAATACGATCCGCGTTGATAGAGGGGGCGGTTACGCCATTCAATGCGTAAAATGCGCTGCACTGGATTTCTTTCTCTGCCGTGATTTCGCTGCGGGCTATGATATTCTGAAAATCGAAATCCATACTGAGGATCACGGGGAGCTGGATTTCAAATGTTTCTGCTTTAAACATTCCGCTCCAGTCCCAGCTTTTCGGATCGGAACGGCGCACCCGTTTCGGTTCGGTACCATAGCGGATACAGCGGCATTCCAGAAATTCTGCATCCATTCCCCCGATACATACGATCGTATCGCCCCTGCAAATGCCGCGCAGCGTAATGCTGCCGGCGGTCTTACAGTTGCCGAAGGTCAGATTGGACGCGTGGAGATCACCCGCGTTCCGGATTTTATCGATCACAGCGTCCCGGATGTCGATATCGCCGGCGCAAAGCAGAGAACGAACCTTGCTGTTCGCAATTTGCAGATCTCCGGCGGATCGGACTTTTTTGTATTCGCCCTCTAACTGCCTGCTTCCAAATGTGGTCACTGAATATTTCACGTTAACGCCCCCATTCCTTCTTCTACGGTTTGCTCGATTTTGTTCTGCGGTTCCTCATCGAACTTGAAATTGAACTTTTTTCTGTATTTAATTTTAATGCCTGCGGATAAGTCGCTGAGCCGGATTTCATCTGCCGTCTTCATTCTGCCGTCTATAAATATGGATGCTTTTTCTTCTTTGATGGCGATGAAATACGTGTTCCTATATTCCAGCAATACGCAGGAATATTCTGTCTGTTTGAGATTCACGAGATTCTCTTTCATTGCACAGCAGATGCTTTCCACCTCGGAGAGCTGCAAATTATGCTTCCGGTAAAATAACGAGATTGCGTACAGAAACAATACTTCGATATACGTAAACATTTCTTTCTGGAATGCCTGGATAAAGCAAGGAATCAGGTTCGGGCTGATTTCTTCTATCGTCCTGAGATCCTTTTCGGAAAACAGGCGCTCGGAGACCTCCGGCGATAACATTTTCGCTAATTCTTCCAATGAATACTTATCTTTCAGCTCCTGGATCGCTTGAATTCTCGCCAGAATTTTTGCTTTTGGGAAAAAGGTTTCCTGCCCTGTAAACGAGGGCTGCTTGAGAAACCAATCTTCCGGGATCAGACCTTCCCGCTTCCAGCGATAAAGCTGACCGTAAGATATGCCGGTTTGGTTCAATAAGTCTTTTTTTGAAATCAGCATTTCAAAGCGCATCCTTTCTGTAAAACAATGTTTTGTTACGTTTAATCACAGTATAACAAAACATTGTTTTATTGTCAACCATATATGAAAAATTTTTTATAATAGAGCTGCATTCGGTCGAAAAATAGCTTTTCCTTTCGCAATATGACGCGGTATGACGAGAAAGTGTGAACGGTTTTCCTTTACAAAGCATCTGCTTTTTCTTATAATGGACAGGCAGGTTTATTAACGCCTTGCGGCGGGATGGAGGCATTTTATGAGTTTGAAAGTAGATGAATTAAGCAAATCTTTCAATGGGAAAACAGCTGTGGACCGTATTTCGTTTGAGATGAGCGAGCCGGGAGTATTCGGCCTGATCGGCACGAACGGGGCAGGGAAAACGACGACGATCCGGATGATATTGGGAATCATGTCTTCCGATCATGGCACAGCGCAGTGGGAAGGAAAGCCGATCCGTCGGGAAACGCTGAATTTCGGGTATATGCCGGAAGAACGCGGTCTTTATATGAAAAATAAAGTGATCGATCAGCTCGTATATTTCGGTATGCTCCGCGGTATGGAAAAATCAGCGGCAAAACAAAGTGCGTTGAAGCTCATGAAGCGTTTGGGTATATCCGAATACAGCGAAATGCAGGCAGAAAAACTCTCTAAAGGAAATCAGCAGAAAGTACAGCTTGCGGCAACGCTCATCCATGATCCGGAACTGATTTTCCTGGACGAGCCGTTTTCCGGGCTCGATCCGGTCAATGCGGAAGTACTCAGAAATCTGATCCTTTCATTAGTAGAAGAAAAGAAATATATCGTACTCAGCAGCCATCAGATGACGACGGTTGAAGAATACTGCAAAGACATTCTGATCCTCCACCATGGGAAAACGCTTCTAGAAGGAAATTTGAGTAAGATCAAAAGCGGTTACGGCCGTACGAATCTGGTGATCAAGCCGGAAGACAAAGACAGAGCTGCCTTCGAGCAATTGATAAAAGACGCCGGTCTTGCCCTGATCGAAAAACGCGCGTATGAATACGAGTATAGGATCAACGGGGAATCGGAAGCGTTCGGCATATTGAAAACGATGGTGGATCAAAATATCTATCCTTTAAAATACGACGTTAAAGAGCCGTCGCTTCAGGAAATCTTCGTCAGAAGTGTGGAAAGTTCCGAAAGGGGGAACGCATCATGAAACAAATCAGGACAATCATGCAATATACGTTTAACGACGCGGTCAAGAAAAAAGCCTTCAAAATTTCAACGATTATCGTCGTGCTGCTGATCGCGCTTCTCTGCGCGCTGCCGAGATTCATATCGCTGTTCGATAGCGGCGAGAACAACGGCGGGGAAGGCGGACAGAGCGGCGCCGAGACGGCAGGCAGCGGTAAAATCTATTATATCGACAGCGAAAACCTGATTCCCGGGGGCGCGGAAGCCCTGAAAACGCACGGCAATCCGGACGTCCAAGCTGGCACAAATGAGAATCTCGATCGATATAAAGAAGAAATCAGCGAAGACGGCTCCGTTTCTGCAATTGTGGTATACCGCCGGGACGGCTCCGCTGTACCCCAAATCCAGATTATCACGAAAGATTTTATGAGCGGAGTCAGCGGAGACAGCGTAACGGAGACGCTTTCTCAGATATATGTCGCGAATCTTCTGAAAGAACACGGCGTCGACTCCGAAACAATCGCACTGACACAGGCGAAGCTGTCCTATGAAAGCCAGGCGGTGGGAACGATGAATTTAAGCGGATACATCATGGGAATCGTCGTAACGGTTTTAATTTTCTATGCGATTTATTATTATGGATACGGCGTATCCATGTCGATCGCAACGGAGAAAACATCCAGGGTCATGGAAACGCTCGTCGTATCGGCAAAGCCGTCCAATATCCTGATCGGCAAATGTCTCGGAATGGGACTGCTTGGGATATGCCAATTTGCAATCGTGCTCCTTTCGGGCATTGTATTCTATAAAATATTTATTCCGGACAATTTCGTCCTTATGGGGATGCCGCTGTCCCTGGATGCGTTCACCTATAAGTCCGCAATCCTGATCGGCGTGTTTTTCCTTCTGGGCTATGCGCTTTACGCCGTGCTGAATGCGGTATGCGGCGCATCCGTCAGCAAGATAGAAGATTTGAATTCCGCGATGATGCCGGTTATGCTGATCGCAATGATCTCTTTCTTTATCGGATATTTTACGGCGATTTCCGGATCCGGCAGTTCGCTCTTCCAGAAAGTTGCAATGTATATTCCGTTCTGTTCCCCGTTTATCATGCCGTTTAAACTTCTGAACGGAGACGTCGCGGCGTTGGACCTCACGATTTCTATCGCGCTGCTGATTGCGGCAATCATAATCGTAACGATTATTTCGATCCGGATCTATTCGGCTTCCGTTCTCCATTACGGGAAAAGGATGAAATGGAAGGATTTATACAAAACGAAGGTTTAAAACAAAACATAGGAGGTCGGTTCAATGACAAGGTGCAAAACGCCGGTAAAATTTCTTTCCCTGTGTCTCGCTTTCCTTTTTTCGCTGTCAGCCGTTTCCGGCGCATATGCGCAGCAAGAAAGCGGGCGTGCCGGAGAAGAAACTGCCGGCGCGGGCAGAGAACAGTATTTTACCGAAACGCGCACGGAATATATTAGTGATTTTTCCGGCGCGCCGGAAGGGTGGAAGCTTTCCGCATCAACGAATGCGATTCTTTCCGACGGCGTACTGACGTGCCGTGAGGGGAAAGATTTTTCGCTGGCAACGGAGAAGATGCTCGGAGACCAATACGGCATTTTACCGGCGGAAATGTCGTTTAAAATGGCGCTTACGAGCGGCAGCGTCACGATCAAGCTCCGCGATTTCAGCACAAAAACAAAAATCGGAGAACTTGGGCTCCTAATTGCGATCGACCCGGAAAAGGTCGTCGTATCGGAGCCTGTTTCCGGTTTCAGCGCCGAAACGCCGCTGCCGTTTCCAGTTGATACGGAGTGTACTTATACGGTAAAAGATAACAGGAATACCATTGAACTTTCCGTAGAAAAAGATGGGGAGAATAAATTTGCAGTTTCTATAGAACATTACCGTTTCGGAGATCGGAATACGATTACCGCGTTCGGAAAGACCGCGGATACGGATTTAAGCGTGATCGGATATGCCAAGCTGTATGTAAATGATATGGCGGGTTACATCGATGATCTGAAATATACCGCCTCTGAACTCGTCTACGACGGAACCGGACAGGAAGTGGATTATACCTACTGGGTGTCGGCAGACGACCTCGACAGGACCACGCCGGACCATCAGAAAACGGGCGATCCGAAAAACGACAAATATGTCGGCGTTTTCTATTTTATCTGTCATGTGGGCGGCTGGCCGATCATCGACCACACGCAGCTTTATCAGGAACGCGGGATCGACGGGCTCAAACAGTTTCTGGAAAAACGGGAAAAAACTTCTTACGGAAATTATTGGTCGGAGCCGTATTTCGGATATTATGTCGATATGGACGAATGGGTGCTCCGCAAGCATGCGCAAATGCTGTGCGATGCAGGCATCGATTTTATATTTGTAGATATCTCGAATACAGAAACGTATAAAGATGCGCATATGAAATTATTCGAAACCTGGTATCAGATCCGTCAGGAAGGCGGACAGACGCCGCAGATCTGTTTCCTGACGGGGGATACCGAAGGGCGGCTCGTCGATCATCTGAATATTCTGAAAAATACGGTTTATTCCAATAAGAATTTCGAGAAGTACAAAGATTTATTCTTCTTATGGGAAGGCAAACCCCTGATTTTTGGCAACGCAGGCAGAAACCTGTCAGACAGGGAAAAGGAACTGCTCGCTCAGTTTACGGTGCGCCGCTGCTGGGCTTGGAAGGATATGGACGGTTACTGGAATTGGCTGACGGAATCGCCGCAATTCAAAGGGCGCGACGTCGATGGGAATTTTGAACAGATGTCCGTGGTGATGGGACACCATGCTTCTACGAGCAAAGGCAGGAGCTACACGAGCGCAAACGGGCAGCCGAACAACGGCCTGCAGGATTTTGAATTTTCTTCTACCACCGCGCAATATGGCTATTGTTTTGAGGAGCAGTTCAAATATGCGATCGAAGCGGATCCTTCCGTTATTATGATTACAGGCTGGAACGAGTGGATTGCGGGGCAGCATACGCAGGACGGCACGGTCACGATGGCAAATACGGAAGTAAATAAGTATACGTTCGTAGACGCATTCAACCCGGAATTCAGCCGGGATGGGGAACCGATGAAACTACGCGACGGTCTTGGCTTTGGCGACAATTATTATTACCAGATGGTCAATAATATTCGCCTGTTCAAAGGGACGAATAAAATGGAAACGGCGGAAGGACGCGTTACGATCGATCTCAATGCAGGACTCGGGCAATGGGACGGCGTTTTTCCGGAATTTACGGATACGACGGGGGATACCGCGCCGCGAAGCGAGCTTTCCTTCGACGGTTCTTTTAAATACGTAAACAATACGGGCAGAAACGACATCGCCTCTGCAAAAGCGGCGCAGGACGATGCAAACATATATTTTCTGGTACGGACGGTGAAAAACGTTATTTTTGAAGATGACGAGAACTGGATGAATTTATATCTCGATATCGATCAGGACAGCAAAACGGGATGGGAGGGATATGATTATGTCATCAACCGCTCCCGTTCGGACGGAACAATGAAGGTACAGCGCTTTGTGGACGACAGCTGGAAATTTGAGGACGCCGGCGAGGCGGAATACACGCTTTCCGGCAATACCATTATGGTGCGCCTTCCCAAATCTGCCGTCGGTACAAAGGTAAAATATCTGTCGTTTGATTTTAAGTGGGCGGATCATTCCACGGTGAGCGGCAATGTGATGGAATTTATGGATCTGGGAGATACTGCGCCAAACAGCAGGTTTAATTTCCGATTCGTAGGAGACGACCCGTATTATTCCAAAACCAATACAACCATGATCGTATTCCTGTGCGCCGCCGCTGTGCTTGTCGTTGCAGCGGTCCTGGTCCTCATCTTTGTATTGCGAAGAAAAAAATCCGGGGGCGGAACGCCTGCGGCGACGGCAGGAAATTAATACAATAAAAAAGGAGATGCGTTTTTATGCGGATCGGTTGGAGTGAAATCGATATTACCCCAAAGAAAAAAATAAAGCTGGCGGGACAGTTTTACGAAAGGGTTTCGGAATATGTGGAGAGTCCGGTTTGCGTCGTGGCGATGGCAATCAGTACGAACGACGATCATGCGGTATTCTGTGCATGCGATCTGGAAAGTATTTATCCGAATCTGCTTGCGCTTGCGCGGCGGAAAATCGGAGCGGCGAACGGCGCTGCGGCGGGTCCGGATCCGAGGAAGGTCATGATATCGGCTACGCATACGCATACTTCTTATGAATACAAAGGAGAAGATAAGCGGGATTCTTCCCTGAATGTCCTCAGCCGCGTCTTGCCGGATTCCATGAAATATGTGCCCAAAGTTACCGCAGAGGATGTGATGACTTCGGAAGAAGCGTTGGAATACCTTTCTGATAAAATCGCGGAAGCCGCTCTCAGCGCCTGGAACAGCAGGGAAGAGGCGTTTTACGCAAACGAATTCGGGAGAGCGGCCGTCGGCATGTGCCGCCGTGTCGTGTACGATGACGGGACCGCAAAAATGTGGGGAGATACCGATCTTGCCAATTTTGACTGCCTGGAGGGAGGCAGCGATTCGGGAATCGAACTGCTCTATACCTTTGATAAAAATAAGAAGCCTACAGGCGTTGTCGCAAACGTCGCTTGCCCTTCGCAGGTACTGGAACAGCGCAGCTTTGTTTCCTCGGATTATTGGGGAAAAGTTCGGCAATATCTCCGAGAAGCGTTCGGAAACGATTTCAAGGTGCTCGGATTGTGCAGCGCGGCAGGAGACCAATGTCCCCGCGACCTCGTGCGCTGGGTCGAACCGGAAACGCCGATTGACGATCCGAATGTCATACGGAATCATCCGCTGCTTCGGAAAGCAGATCCGTCAATGTTCGATATCAAAGGCTGCCGCCGGGTTGGAAAGCGGATCGCAGATGAAATCCTCGCAGTGTCTAAAGAGATTGAAGAATACCGGAAAGACGGTGTTTTCCGGCATTGCGTCCGCAGTTTGAACCTTCCCCTGCGGCGTGTTACGATCACGGAATATGAGGCGGCTAAGCGAAGCCTTGAAGAATACATCAAAAATTGCGGCGATACAGGAGAGTTTACCTTTAAAGACAATGCCGCTATGCATGTCTGCGCCGGCGTCATGGCGCGGTTTGAGCATCAGCAGAAAGTGGATCTGCACAACGCAGAGCTCCATGTGATCCGTCTCGGGGACGTTGCTTTCGCCACGAACAGCTTTGAATTATTCCTGGATTACGGCAACAGAATCCGGGCGCGCAGCCAGGCGCAGCAGACGTTCCTTGTGCAGCTCTGCTGCGGATCGGACGGTTATCTGCCGACGGAAAAAGCGGAACGCGGAAGCCATTACAGCGCGTATGTCTCCAGCGGCGTCACAGGACACGAGGGCGGAGACCTGCTTGTTCGCGAAACGCTGGAAACGATCCGGGAACTGTTTACGGAATAAATGAAATCTGAAAAGACGGCGGTTTTCCTTTTACGGAGCTTTATAAAACCGCAGTTCCCCGCGGCGCGGCAGCACAAAAAAATTTTTTATTTTTATAATAATTCCTTGAATCATTATTAAATTGAACAGGAGGAAGTTATGTTTCTTTTATCGATACCGGCGGAACCCGTCTTCTTGCGTGAGCAAGCTGATACTTTAGATCATTATATATTCGGAATTGCCCGCGGAGATAGAAACGCACTGGAGGGGCTTTATCAATCGGCGCACGCCGCCGTTTACGGATTTGCCTTGTCTCTTTGCAAAAACATACCGGACGCCGAAGATATCCTGCAAGACGTTTTTATACAGATCTGGAAAGCAGCGGGGCAGTATACTTCGGCGGGCAAACCTATGGCATGGATTTTTACGATAACCCGCAATCTTTGTCTGCTCTGTCTTCGGCAAAAAAACAGGCTCGTTCCTGTCCCTTCCGAAGAACTCTGCGAGCATTTCGATGCGTCTGCACAGATTACCAGCGATGACCGTATTGTTCTGGAAGGGCTTTTGGAGGCGCTGCAGGATACCGAACGGCAGATCGTAGTGCTGCACGCGTTATCCGGCATGAAACACAGAGAAATCGCATCGTTTTTACAGATTCCTCTTCCTACTGTTCTATCCAAATACCGCCGTGCAATCAAAAAGCTGAGCGGAATCATAAAGGAGGCAAATACTCAATGAAACAACGAGATGTAGAACAGCGTATACGCACTGCGGCCGAGCATGCCGCGCCGGACAAATGGGAGGATGTTCTTTCCGCATGCGGCAAAGAGCAGCAAAGCGAAGCGAACGCTCCATCGAGCCAAAGAAAGAATCGGAAAATTACGTATCTGATCCGGGGCTGCGCCGCTGCTGCGGTCGTGGTGATTTTGGCGTTATCCGTTTATTTTATCGCAGGATCCCGTATGGAGCGGAAAGTAGATTCCGTCATTATGCTGGATGTCAATCCAAGTTTTAACCTTTCCGTCAATGCAAAAGAAACGATTCTCTCGGTCGATGCTTTAAACGCAGACGCCGAAACCGTTTTAGGCGGCATGGACCTGCGGGGGGTCTCTCTTGAAGTAGGAATCAACGCGCTGATCGGATCGATGCTGCAGCACGGTTATCTGGATGAATTGCAGAATTCCATATTGGTATCTGTGGAAAACGAAGATGCAAGCCGCAGCGAACATCTGCGGGAGAAAGTAGCAAGCGCCATCAACAGTATTTTAGATCACGATCAGTTAGAGGGCGCGGTCCTGAGCCAGACGGTCAGCCAATCGGATCAGGAGCTGAAAATCCTGTCGGAAAGGTATAAAATTTCTTTTGGAAAAGCGGTGCTGATCCGCGAGCTCGTTTCGCAGGATCCCACACTCAGCTTTGAAGACCTTGCCTTGTTGTCCGTAAATGAAATTGCATTGATCTCCGATTCGAAGAAGATCGCCGCAAATACGATTTCCAAGACAGGAATCGTAAGCAGCAAGGCTTATATCAGCCAAGAGGAAGCGCTTGCCGCAGCGTGCGCGCATGCGAAGGTATCGGCGCAGGATCTGACGGAACAGGAAATCGAACTCGACAGTGAGAAAGGGATTATGCTCTATGAGGTGGAATTCCGCAGCGGAAATACGGAATATGAATATGATATCGACGCCAGAACAGGAGAAATCCTGAAACAGAAAATAAAAGATAAAAGCCAGAGCGGCAGCGGCAGCGGCACTTCCGGCGGGCAGGACGCCTTTATCGGAGAAACGGCAGCAAAAGAAGCTGCGCTTCGTCATGCCGGTTACGCGGAAAACGACGTTACATCCATACGCGTCGTTATAGAATACGACGACGGGATTCCGGAATATTATGAGGTAGAGTTTACAGTGGGAAGCACGGAATATGAATATGAAATCGACATGTATACCGGCGGAGTCCTGTCTCATAAAACGGAAACCGCGCCTTCTCCGAAGCCGCCGCATCCGTCTCTTCCTACCGCGGCGCCCGGCTCATATATAGGGGAAGCCGCAGCGAAAGAGACCGCCTTTGGGCATGCAAAAGTCGAGGAAGCGTCCGTTTCCGAATTGAAGATAGAGTTTGAAATCGATGACGATGACGGTCCTGTATATGAAATAGAATTCTGCGCAGGCAATATGGAATACGAATACGAAATCCATGCGCAAACCGGAGAAATCCTGAAACACGAATCAGAAGCAAAAGATTGATTCGATTCTGTTTTCCCTGTGCGTTCTGTGCCCGGGCCTTACGTCCGGGCACACATCATTTCCGCAAAGCGTTTATGGATTCGGGAATCGCCCCCTAACTCGGGATGGAACGCCATCGCAAGCTGGTTCTGGTATCTGACCGCAACGATTTTCCCGCCGCATTCCGCTAAAACCTCCACGTCATTTTCCACGCTTTCGATATACGGTGCGCGGATAAAGGTCATGGGGATCCGTCCGACTCCGCGAAACAGTTCCGTTGTATAGAAGCTGCCGAGCTGCCTGCCGTACGCGTTGCGGCGGACGGCGACGGGCAGCGTTCGAAAATAGGAACGGCTGTCGTTGACGATCCGGTCTGCAAGCAGGATCAGGCCGGCACATGTGGCAAGAACCGGCATGCCGCCGCTGATTTTTTCTTGCAGCCCGTCAAACATTCCGAGCTCGCGCAGCAGTTTTCCCTGGGCGGTGCTCTCGCCGCCCGGCAGCACGATCCCGGTAAAATCCCGGTCTAAATCTTTACGCTCCCGCAATTCTATGGTATCTATGCCGATTTTGCGGAGCATCGCTTCGTGTTCGAGAAACGCTCCCTGCACGGCAAGTACGGCCGCCTTCATCATTTGCCTCTCTCGGCCATCAGCAGGCTGATTTCTTCTTCGTTGATCCCGACCATCGCTTCGCCGAGATCCTCTGAAAGCTCCGCCAGCAATTTAAAATCGTTGTAATTGGCAACGGCTTTTACGATCGCCGCAGCGCGCTTCGCAGGATTGCCGGACTTGAAAATGCCTGAACCGACAAAGACGCCTTCCGCGCCAAGCTGCATCATCAGCGCCGCATCTGCCGGCGTCGCAATTCCGCCGGCTGCAAAATTGACGACAGGCAGCCTTTTGTTTTTATGGACGGATAAAAGAAGCTCATACGAAACTTCTAACTCTTTTGCCGCATGATAGAGTTCGTCCTCCCGCATGGAAACGATCCGGGCGATTTCAGCATTCATTTTACGCATATGACGAACGGCCTGCACGACGTCTCCCGTTCCCGGTTCGCCTTTTGTGCGGATCATCGCAGCGCCTTCGCCGATCCGCCGCAGCGCTTCGCCGAGATCTTTTGCGCCGCATACGAACGGAACGCTGAATTTTGTTTTATCGATGTGGTACGTATCGTCCGCAGGAGACAATACTTCGCTTTCGTCGATATAATCGATTTCGATTGCTTCGAGGATCTGTGCCTCTGCGAAGTGCCCGATCCGGCATTTTGCCATTACAGGAATACTGACCGCTTCCTGAATCCCCTTGATCATTTTTGGATCGCTCATGCGGGAAACGCCGCCTGCCGCCCGGATATCCGCCGGGATGCGTTCCAGCGCCATAACGGCGCACGCTCCGGCGGCTTCGGCGATTTTCGCCTGCTCCGGCGTGGTAACATCCATGATCACTCCGCCTTTCAGCATTTGCGCCAATTGTTTATTGAGTTCGTACTGTTTGCTTTTCATAGAATATCCTCTCTTTTCTGCTGTATACTTGCTTTCCGCACGAAAACCGATTATACTATCATCTGACTATATTGAAATATCCAAAATAAATATAGTCAGTATGGTCAGAAATACGGAGGAACGGAACATGCTGACGTATTCATTCGAAAATGCAGGGTCAGATCATTTATATGAATATCTGTATAAATGTATCAAAAATGATATTCTTTCAGGCGTTCTCCTTCCCGGAACGCGCCTGCCGTCCAAAAGAAGCTTTGCCGCCAATCTGGGGGTCAGCACCATAACGGTGGAGGCCGCATACGGGCAGCTTCTGGCGGAGGGATATCTTTATTCTTTACCCAAAAAAGGATATTATGTGGAAAAAATTCACGAAAACATACCGGCAAAACCTGCAGAAGCGCGCCCTTCTGCGGTACGGACGGCAGCGCCCGTATATTTTGCCGACTTTGTAAGCAACCAGACGGAACCGGAAAATTTCCCCTTTTCCGTATGGGCAAAAATAATGCGCGAAGTAATGCTGGACGACAGCGGGGCGCTCATGACGAATCCCCCCGCGGGAGGCGTTTCCCGGTTACGCGAAGCAATCGCATCCTATCTGAAAGCGTTCCGCGGAATGGGAGTGCTGCCGGAGCAGATCGTCGTGGGCGCCGGAACGGAATATCTTTACGGGCTTCTGATCCAGCTGCTCGGCTATGAAAAGTGCTACGCGGTAGAAGACCCCGGCTATCGTAAAATTACGAGAATTTACGAAAAGCATAAGGTAAAATGCGTTCATCTGCCGCTGGATCCCCAGGGAATCTCCATACGCGCTCTTACGCAGAGCGGCGCCGATATCGTACACGTTTCGCCTTCCCACCATTACCCAACCGGCCTCGTCACCCCTGTAAGCAGGCGGTATGAACTTCTGGGATGGGCTTCCGGCGCGGAGGGGCGTTACATTCTGGAAGACGATTTCGATTCGGAATTCCGAATGGCCGGAAAGCTTCTGCCAACGCTGCAAAGCATCGATGCTACGGAGCGTGTCATTTATATGAATACGTTTACAAAAAGCCTTGCTTCGACGATCCGGATCAGCTATATGGTGCTTCCGCCACATCTTTCAGAGCGTTTTCATCAGGAACTCGGCTTTTATTCCTGCACCGTTTCGACTTTTGAACAGTATACGCTTGCGCGCTTCCTGTCGGACGGTTATTTTGAGAAACATATCAACCGCATGCGGAATTTATACCGCCGGAAACGCGACATTCTGATCCGTACGATCCGCAAAACGCTGCCGCCGGGGACTGCCGAAATTTCCGAGGAAGAAGCCGGCCTGCATTTTCTGCTCCGTATGTCCACAGGCGGCACGGACGCAGATCTGGTACGGCGCGCGGAACGAGAAAATTTACGCGTTGCCTGTCTTTCGGCATATTACGCGGAATTTCCCGGCGACACGCATACGCTTGTCCTCAACTATTCCAACATTCCGGAAGAACGGCTGCCTGCCGCTGCGGAAAAGCTTGCGGAAATATTGTAATATTATATAATGATACAAAAACGATCGGAGCGGCGTATGGAGAAAGAACAATTATTTTTAGAATTACGGGCAAAAAAAGACATCAAATGCGATGCGGAATCGATTCCGATTTTACTCGAAATTATGGAAACGGAAAAAACTGCCGTTAAATATCAGGCGGAGAAAGCAGTGCGGGCAGCCGGCGAAGCGCAGCCTGCGCTGTTATATCCCTATTTCCAGCGAATCGCGTCGCTTTTGGAGCATCCGAACCATTTTATCAAATGGGGGACCGTATCGACCGTTGCAAATCTGCTCTGCGTAGATACGGAACATTTATGGTACGGCATCCGTGAAAAATATCTGCGCTCCTTCCGGGCGCAGGAAATCGCAGAATTTGGGAACGCCGTACAAAGCGTGCCGAAAATCCTGGCGGCATATCCGGAGGAGGAACAAACGATCCTCCCGCTATTGCTGCAGATCGACACGCATACGTTTTTGCGGAAAGGCGCCGTATCGCCAGCGTGTTTGGACGTCGCCAAGGGCCATATTCTCGATTGTTTTATCAAATTGTTCCCGGATTCCGCATATCGGAAAGAAATGCTGGCCTTTGCGGAACGAAACCAGACAAACGACAGACCCGGCGTGCGGACAAAAGCGCAGAAACTTCTGAACAGGCAGCAGTACTGTTCTTTCGATTGAATACAAAGATCGTTGCGGACGTAGCGATCGTAAATAGCAATGAAGTAATTATAAGAGATGTGCAATCCGCGCAAAACATAAAGCGGGATTTCGGAATACAGGTATAAAATGAAGATTGCAATTATAGGATATAGCGGTTCTGGAAAGTCGACCCTTGCAAGAAAGCTGGGGACAATTCTTCAATCGGAGGTACTGCATTTTGATACCGTACAGTTTCTGCCGGGCTGGGAGATTAGAACCGAGGAAGAAAAAAAAAAGATCACAAAAGAGTTTTTGGATACACATGATTCCTGGGTGATAGACGGAAATTATTCAAAGCTTTTTCATGAACGGCGCATGGCGGAGGCGGATATCATTATCATAACTCTTTTCAATAGGTTTTCATGCTTGTATCGTGTTGTTCGCAGATATCTACAATACAAAGGTACTACGCGCCCGGATATGAGCGTGGGCTGTAATGAAAAATTGGATTGGGAATTTATCAAATGGATTCTTTATGAGCAGAGGACGAAGCAGGCTAAAAACCGCTATGCTCAAGTGCGTTCGCAATATAGAGAAAAAGTTATTGTTGTGAAGAATCAGAGACAATTAGATAATTGCTTGAAAAAACTATCACGTTCAATCGGGATTTGATTCATCAACAAAAGGAGAAGCGAAATGGTGATTAGAGCATATCAAACGTCAGATTGCGGGGAATTGGCTGAACTTTTTTATCATACTGTCCATACGGTTAATGCAAAAGACTATACAAAAGAACAATTGGATGCATGGACGACAGGAACTGTTGATTTAGAAAAATGGAATCAGTCTTTTGAGGAACATTATAGCTTGGTTGCGGTTGACGACGAAATGATAATTGGTTTTGGAGATATAGAGAAAACAGGTTATCTCGACCGCTTGTTCGTTCATCCGGATTATCAAAGAAAAGGGGTTGCTACCGCTATTTGCGATCAGTTGGAACAAGCGGTTCAAGAAAAAATTGTTACGCACGCTTCTATTACGGCAAGACCTTTTTTTGAAAAACGAGGCTATAAAGTTGTGAAAAAACAACAGGTAGAGCGACAAGGGAGTTTTCTTACAAATTTCATAATGGAAAAGGAAAGATAACGTCCTATTTATCGGACAGCACAAAATACCGCAATGAAACCGCGGGCCAATTGTCAATACTGCATTTCAGCTTGACAAAGGCGGGAGTCCGCACAAGGGATTTTACCGGAAAATAGGAATGCCATATCCGGCCGCACCGCACCATCTGCATACATTTTTATTTTTAAAAACCACTGCATTTATTTAAATTTATGATATAATACCTTCAAAAATGTGACCGGAGGATAATATGGATAAACGGATGTGTATTTCTCTGATCGTCGTTATCTTTTTGATCGTATCATCTTACGTGATGATTTCTTTTCAAAAGGGTATGCAAATTCGGGCGGAAGATAAATTTATGGAGAACGGAAAGAAACCGTATCGAATTCTGAGCGAAACTGTGTTCAAATTGGATTTCAGCGGGGAGAAGCCGCTGAAAGAATATAGCAGCGCAGAGAGCGGCTGGAGGATTTCCCCCACGTCCGGCGGCGAGATCCGGGAGGGAAAGCTTTATCTGAATCGGGCGGCGGAATTTTCGGGCAGATATCTGCCCGGCGACGACTATGGAGCGGAAGAGGCCGTTATCCGTTTTGATCTTTTTTATCAGAGCGGAACGGTCCGGATCGGCTTGCGTAAAATATTGGAGACGGATACGAAGCCGGATTCGGGCATCTGGCTTACCATGCAAAAAGATTCCATCCTGATCGAAGAACAGAGCAGCGGAATCAAAACAAAGATCAAGCCGTTTGGCGGGTCGGATATACCGGCCGAGGCCTCTTTTGAAATCAGAGATACCCATAAAACGATTTCTTTATTTATGCTTCAGGGAGAAACAAAACAGCTGCTGTTTTCTATCGGGTACACAGAAAACGACATTACCGTTTTAGATGCGGACGGGAACGTTCTCCAAGAAACGACGCCGCACAACAACGTTCCGTTAAACGGGTATTTTACGATTGCGGCAGAATCATTTCGCGGCGCGCTTGACAATTTGAGCTATAACAGATGTGAAATCGATTTTTCGCTTCCTGTGGCTGCGCAGCGGCAGGTGGATTACAGTACATGGACGGCTTCTGATGACCTGGGGCGGGTAACGCCGCTGCACAGCGAGGCGGGAAACAGGCGGGAGGACAAATATGTGGGCCTGTTTTACTTCCTCTGTAACGAATATACCGGAGGCCCCCGGGAAGTACGTGATTTTACGCGCATGTATTTGAATAAAGGTGTGGATTATATAAAAGAACATATAAAAACATCCCCCGGCGGATATTGGGCGGAACCGTTTTTCGGCTATTATATCAATTCGGACGAATGGGTTTATCGGAAACACGCCTATATGCTCCAACAGGCGGGGGTGGATTTTATTTTCCTGGATATGTCAAACGCAGCTGTTTACGAAAAGGCGCATGTTCTTCTTTTCGATACCTGGCTGCAGATCCGGAAAGAAGGCGGGCAGACGCCGCAGATCGTCTGTATGACGGGCGATATGCCTGCAACGCTTGTTATAGACCTTTATACATTAATGGATACGATTTATTCCAAACCGGAATATGAAGAGCTTTTCTTTCAGTGGGAGGGCAAGCCGCTGATTTTGGGCAACAACGACACCCCGGACGGCGGGGAGTGGAGCGTATCGACCGGCACTACGCCGCAAACAAAAGAAGCGTTTTATGAAACGGTCAATCGCAATAAAAAAGTAAAAAAATATTATGAAAGCGGGCAGTTTGCAGAAGATTTATCGAAATTCACGGTGCGTAAGTGCTGGGCGTGGCAGTCCGACAAACACGACGGCTACTGGGATTGGCTTTCGGAATCTCCGCAGCCGTACGGGAAGGATTTCCATGGCAAGGAGGAACAGATGTCTGTGACGATGGGCGTACATGCGCATACGAATAAAGGCCGGAGCTATGTAAACGGCGATGCGGAATACGACCGGAACGGGGATTTTGGTTTCTCGTACGGCAAAGCACAGTATGGTCTGCTGTTTGAGGAACAGTTTCAACATGCGCTTGCGAAGGATCCGCAGGTCATCATGATCACGGGATGGAACGAATGGTACGCAGGCGTGCATGATTCGCCGAATCCGGAGCAGCTGACAGGGGGAACGCTGACGCCGGGGCGCTATTTGATAGACCAGTTTACGCCGGAATACAGCCGTGACGGCGAACCGATGAAGCTTCGCGGCGGGGTGGGCTTCGGAGATAATTATTATTATCAGATGGTCCGCTACATCCGTCTGTTTAAAGGGATCGATGCGGTACCCGTCGCGGATAACGCAAATGCGGAGATTACGATGCAGGATGCGGATAAAGATGCGGCGGCCTGGGAACGCGTCACGCCTGCTTATCTGGATACGATCGGCGATACGGCCTTCCGGAACCAGATTTCCTTTCAAAGCGAATACCGGTATCAGAACAGTTCCGGGAGAAACGATCTGGATACGGCAAAGGTTACGCAGGACAGCGACTATCTGTATTTTCATATCGCCACCGTAAACGAACTCGTCACAGCCGACGATGCGGCTTGGATGAATTTATACATAGACATCGATCATGATCCGTCTACCGGATGGGAAGGGTACGATTTTATTGTAAATAGAAGCAGAGACGGTTCTCACGTATCCGTTGAAAGGTTTACGGATAACAGCTGGAATTTTGAAAGGATCGGCAGCGCGGAATATCTCATCGGCACAAACAGCTTGACAATAAAGATACCGAAAAAGGTTTTACGCGATGCGGCGCCTGCGGCGGATTTCAAGCTGTTCGGGTTTAAATGGGCCGACAATTCCGTTGCGGACGGCGACGTCATGCGGTTCATGGATTTAGGGGACACTGCGCCGAACGACAGGTTCCATTTTCTCTATACGACGGAAAAGCTTCCGGAACCGAAAACAGACGGAAGGCGTCTGTCGTGGATCACGATGCTTTGTCTCGGTATTGCCGCGGCCTTCGTGCTGGTTTGCGGGGGTGTTTTTCTGCATCAAAAATTCCGCAAAAAGTAATTGGTTTTTGCGGAAAGCGCGCCGCCGGACTTTCGTTTGCGGCGCGCTTGTTTATTCCTCCGGCTGCGACAGGCCGAGCTCGGCGATATAGGGCGAGGCGTTGTTTGCATCGCACAGAAGAATAAAACGGCTTTTTGCAAGCGACATTGCGCGGCACAAAAGATTGCGCTCGCCGGCGTATTCGAAAGAATCCGGCCTGCGCAGCAGCAGATCGGAAATGCTGTTCATACAGATCCGTACGTCCGGGAAGCCGAAATCCGTATATTTCGTATTGACCCAGAGGACGATATCATATTTTTTGCGCGCGGAAAATATGGAGATACAATCGATGTTTTTCTTGTTTTCCTTCCCGGCAAGATAAGCGGAAAAAAGCGCCGCGTCCGCATCATAACGGCATGCGACAAGCACGGACAGGCCTGCCGGCAGCGAATCGATCAGCTGCGTGAATTTTTCGCGCAAATACGCTTCGCTGTCATAATGGACCCAGACGGTATCTATATTTCCGGACGCACTGTCCGTTTCGCCCGCATTCCCAAAGAGCGGATCATATTCGACATAGCCGGAGTCGTTCAATGCAAAAGCACGCATCTTACGGAAAATTTCCCGCGGCAGATCGAATACGCGCGTACACTCGATTTCCGCAAAGCCGGGGAAAAATCTGCCGAAATCCTGGAGATATACGGGGTCGGCGCCGTAACGCCCGACGAAGGAGCACCAGCTGCAGCCCGCCGCAACGATATTGCATCCGCAATTTTCACAAAGCGCTGAGACAAGACGCATCGCAGAAGCATTGACGTTTTCTAAATCGTCAAGAAAGAGATAACGGTATCCGAGGCTGCTTTTGTAATCGGAAAGCACATTTGCGGCATACGACACGATTCTGTAGTCATCGCGCGGAACTTCGGTAATATAGAAGCTGTAAAAGGGCAAAATCAAGGACATCAGACGCTCCCGCCTCTTATAGAGCGGCGCCGCGGTTTTACTTTTGGTACGGCTCAATGTGAGGATCGTCTCCTCCGTCACATCTGCCGCAAGAATCGTCTCAACGCTATAACGGATGCTTTCTGCGACTATCTCTAAAAAGCCGGGGTCTATATGCTGAATCGCTTCGAACAGCGCCGCGTCGCTTTTGATGTTGAATTCCACCCCAAGCGCGGAAAGATTCGTCTGCAGCTTCGGCAGCATACCGCCGGAATGCTTATCCCGCGAGTAACATTCGATCAACGGGATTTCGGCTTCTTCGTGCGCCTGCCGGACCGCTGCGATCGTCTCCTGATACTGTCTGGACACATTTTCCCTGCTGGCGAAGGAGAGCGTGCCCTCTCTGGCGGCGTTTCCGTCCTCATCCACTTCGTATACATTGATGCAAACATTGTAATCTTTTAGAGTAAAGTCCGGTATATACCGCGTGCGCGCGCCTTCTAGAATTACTTCTTCCCGAAACGGCGCATGATACTCGTATTCCACGCCAAGGGCAAAGAGAAAGTTCGCAACATCCAGTTCTTCGTACGATTTCAGCCGCTCTCCCTTCAGAGAGACAGGCGGATACAGGGTCAGAAACTTTTCGTATTCCTTATGGTCTTCGTATTCGAATGCGGTATGCCCGGCGGCGTGAAACCGCAGATAGTAATCGATCAGCCGGCTTCGGTAGGAAGGCTCCTGCGACTTCTCCGCAAGAAAATTCCGGAGCATTTCCGGTAAAATGTCTTCTTGCGGGCTTTCATATTGCACCGGCGCGCCGCACTGCTCCAATATCCTGCAGGCAAAAGCAGCAAAACCGGAAAGATCGGCGCCGCGCAAGAAAATGTAATCCGTTCCTTCCCGCAGCCCGCGGCTTTTGATATATTCGATTTTTGCCTTCAACGCCGCAGATTTCCCGGTAGACGGCGCGCCGCTGATCAGGATTCTGCGGTCTTCTGCTAAAACGGCATGGATCTGATATTCCGTCGGAGCTGCATCGGCAACCTCCCGGAAGGCTTCCTTCGCCGCCGGTTCTTTGCTTTCGGAGACTTTTTTATTGTGTGAGATCCGCCTTTTATCAATGTGGCCGTACATCGCATCCATTTTACTGAAGGAATCCACATATTGGCGCGGCAGTTTTTTCTTTTCGATCATACCGTCTTTCAGATAAGAGGAGGCGTCGTCATGGAGGCGGCTGAATTTATTTTTCCAGGAAATTACCGTCTGGATATCCACATACGAAGAAGGATTCCGGAAAATTTCCGCATATTCCTGCGCGGCAATGGATATTTTATGCTTCACATCTTCTAAGAAGGCGCTGAATTCTTCTTTTTCCTGTTTCCTGATTTTAAAATACTCCGAAATTCTGCCAGGCATATCGATTGCTCCGTTTCTTTTTTCTTAATTTTTATTATACACATGGTAAAATATGTTTGCAATCATATTTCACGCCATATATTATTATAGCCAAAGAATGCGGGAGGCAAGACGATGATCGATTTTAACGAGATCGGGAAATATAAAGAAAATAATCGGATTGAAGCAAAAAAAGCGCTTGGCGGGCTGCCGGAGAGCATCTGGGAGACCTATTCGGCATTTGCCAATACCTTGGGCGGCATCCTCCTGCTCGGGGTGGAAGAGCTTCCCGGAAAAACGCTGCGGTGCATTGACTTGCCCGACCCGGAGAACATGGTTCGCCGCTTTCACGCTCTGCTGCAGGACCGGACGAAGGTCAGCGCCGATATCCTGTCGAAAGATGACGTACAGATCCATGAGATCGGCGGGAATCATATGATTTCGATCCATGTTCCCCGCGCACAGCGCACAGAACGGCCGGTATATATCGGCCGGGATGCGTTTTCCGGTACGTACCGCAGAAACGGAGAAGGCGATTATCGATGTACGGAGGAAGAAGTTCGTGCAATGCTGCGGGATGCCGCCGTGCAGACGCCCGATCTGCGGATCTGTGAAGAATTCCGGATCGGGGACTTGCGGCGGGAAACGATTGCGCGCTGCTGCGCCGGCGGAGACGGGACAACGGGGAAGGATTGCACGGATTTTTTGATCCGGACCGGCGGCGCGGCCATCGGGGCGGACGGAAAACCGTATCCTACCGGAGCCGGTATTTTATTGTTCGGGGAAATCGGCGCGATTTTATCACTGTATCCGGAGTATCGCCTTTCTTATACGGATCCGTCGGGAAAGACAAAATGGTATGAAACGAACATTCTGGATTTTTATTTTGCCGTTTGCGCGGAAATCGCCGGCGCCTGCCTTGCGGCGGCTGATCCGGATATCAGGCGCGGGATCTGCGAAGCCTTTTCCAATTGCCTGATCAATACGGATTATTATGCGCCGGGAGGTATCCGTGCGGAAGCCGGCGACGGCTGCATCGCCTTTTCCAATCCGGGCAGTTTCCGAATCCGCAAAGAAAGCGCATATACAGGCGGCATATCGGATCCCAGAAATGCGGGGATTTTCCGGAGCTTTCAATATATGGGCATCGGGAAAGGGACAGGAAGCGGCCTCCAGAATATTTATTATGTCTGGAAACAGCACGGCTTCGCCGTACCGGAAATCCAGGAAGAATTTCAGCCCGATCGCATTACGATTCTTTTACCGCTTACAGGAGCAGTCAGAAAGAGTAAAATTCATTCCGGTTCGGCGGAAATCGAGGCGGGAACGACGGCGATTATCGAATATTTAACAAAAAACGTTTCTGCAACGACCTCGCAGCTTTCGGGCGCGCTGGGATTTTCCCTGCAGGATACGCGCGGCTTCCTTGCCGTGCTTCGCACGAAAGAGATCGTAACGGAAAGCCCGAACGGCTCCGGCATTTTCCGTCTGAAAGCTTAAACCGCGGAAAAGCGCAGCCGGGCAAACATGTTTTCTATCAAAGCATTACAGCGCTGCGCCTGCCGTGGGAGTCCCATGGAATATTTGCCCGTCTTTAACCTTTACATACAAAAAATTGCTCGAGCCGTCTTCTATAAAAATGATATCGTCTCCGCTGATTTTAAAGCGGTTTTTATATGGATGACCTGTCGTTTCATCATCGGTAAGCGTTAGGACAGTATCCGCTACCGACCATTTTCCCATACCGATATAGCTGCTCAGATAACCTTCATAGTAGACGAAAGAACCGTCTTGTTTAATTGTAATTGTAAAATTCCCGCCGCAGCCTTCCGATTCATATATATATGTTTTCCCGGCTACATTGCTCTCCTCAGCCGACTGAGAACACCCTGTAAGCAATAATATGATAATTACGCATAATACAAGAGCTGCAATATTTTTACGCCTCATTTTAATCCCTCCGCCGAATATTTTGGCACGCCGCTTTTTCAGATTCTTTCTAATGTAAATATTTTACCACGTTTTTTGGAAAAAACCCACACAAAAAAGAGCTTTTATTTCTGCCTTATTCGGAACAGATAAAAGCTATGCTCCGGCAATTCGCAGTCGATTCTGTTCTGCGCAGAGTCGTATTGGTATGCTTCTGTTTCCGTAAAGTCATGCGCTGCGTCTGTTGCGAGGCACGTGAGTTCTCCGATTTGGAGGCCGGAAGTCGGCGTAAGCGTGAAACTGATCCGGACCGGCGCCGGATTCGTGTTTGTCACCAATACAGCGCCGCATTGACCGCTGTCGTCGACTGCGGCCAGCGCTGTCACATCTTTCTCACAGGACCCGGAACAGTCCGCCTGGTTTTTCATCTGATAAAGGACGTTGAAGGCCTGAAAAGCATAATAAGATTTAAAAACGGTTTTACGCACCGGATCGAATAATCCGCCGTAGTTTGCGTGGATCTGCGCGTCGTAATACATCATTTTATCGATGGGCGTATTTTGCATCGCACTGATCATCCCGGAGATGTAAGAAGCGTCTTTCAGCGTACCGCGCAGATCCGGCCCCATATTCCATTCGTTCAAAATACTTTCCGTTTCCGTAAAGCCGTAGGAATCCAATATTTTTCTTGCATATTCGGCATATGAGATATTTTTTTCGATCGTCATGTAGCTGTGCCAGGAGAAAAAATCCAGCGGGCACTTATGCTCCGGCGCTGTAATATATTTTAAGAAATCATGGAAAAATTCCAGAAAATACTCCACTCTATGCGACGAGTTGGCATTGGCCGAAAATGCCGAATCGGAGATGGCATAAAATCCGCAGCTGCCGTACCCTCCGATTTTCAGATGGGGAAACTGCGTTTTTAAAGTATTGGAGGTTACTTCGTAGAGGCGGAAGAAGTCTTCTTTCGTGCCTTTCCACATCGGATTGTCCCGTATTTCCGGTTCGTTGTCCGGTTCGTTCCAGATTTCCCAATACTGGATTCCGTAATGGAAACCGCCTGCCCAGCCTTCGTTATAGTGCCGGATGATTCCGGAGCAGATTTCCGCCCATTTTTGATAATCCTTCGGCGGATAAATATGATAAGCGCGGATATAATGCTCGCATTCGATGGAAGCGCCAAGACGATAAAAAGGCTGCACCTGCTGTTTCTCCAGCTCCGCGATCAGCCAGTCTGTGAACGCAAAGTCGTAAGACGCCGGATCGCCGGGGTCTGCATCGAAGTTTCGGAAAATATTTGCGATATCCACAAAACATCCGCCGGCATAATTTCCGCCGGTATCATGCAAACGGGAATACGGAATCCCGGCTTCCCCCAGATAATGGAAAAGCATATTGTTGCAGCCGAGAAGCGGCGCGTTCCCGACGCCGTGCATCGGCTTGATTTTATTTATCTTACGGTTGAGATCAACATGAAACCCTGTCATTTTATATCACCTTTCCTCTGTTTGCCCATTGATCTGCTCCACGAGCTCATATTTTTTAACCGCAGTGCCGTATAAATACCCCTGATACAGCGTACAGCCGATTTCCTCTAAACGGCGGCGGTCTTCTTTTGTCTCAACGAATTCGGCCAGCACCTGGAATCCGAGGGATTTTGAAAGATATAATATGGAAGCGATGATTTCACGGCTGCTCATATTCTCCAGATTTTTCACGAGATTTCCATCCAGCTTCACCAGGTCGAAGTCGTTGTTCTGCAAATATTTTAAAGACGTGCTGCCCATTGAAAAATCGTCGATCGCAAGATAATACCCCATCGAACGAATCTTTTTCAAGAGGCCGTGCGTGCGTTCGTCATTTGTAATCGCGCCTTTTTCGGTAATCTCGATACAGAATCTGCCTTTTTGGAAGTCAGGCCGTTCTGAATACGTTTTCAGCAAATCCAGGTATTTTTCGTTTTGCAGCGTGGCGGGCGTGACGTTCACGGCGATTTTTAAATTCCTGTTAGTCGATTCCGTCAGATATGCGCCGTCGTCTGCGGCTTTTTCGAATATATATTTTTCCAGATCGAATAAACAGTCCGTTTCTTCCGCCAGACGGATGATCAGCGGGGGATAAATCATGCCGTAATTCTCATTGTTCCAGCGAAGCAGCGCTTCCGCGCCGATACATACGTGTTCCGCATTGTACTGCGGCTGATAGTAAAGGTCCAGCTTCTTCCGCGCAATCGATTCTTTCAGATCCGCGGCCAGCATTGTGGCCACGATTCCGATTTCATCGTCCAGCTTTGTAAGAACAACTTGTTCTCCGCCGTTTTCCGCTTCCTTCAGGCGGCATGTCAGCGTGTTGATGCTGCGCTCGGCGTCTCTTGACTGCAATTTATCATAAATTCTGATAAACGGATAATAAACGGCGACGCCTAACATCAAATTGAATAATTGCAGCAGAGATCCCGCAATCGATCCGGTTGCCAGATAGCCGCTGAGAAAAATGGGCGTCGTCCATTCTACCGACTGCGCGGCGATAGGCACCAGACCGAGAGAAACGGCGGCGGACGAAGCAGCAAGGCAAATCACAGGGCACAATAAAAACGGGATAAAGAATATATAATTCAACACGATCGGAAGGCCGAATACCATGATTTCATTGATGTTGAAAAGCATCGGCAGCGCGGCGGTCTTTGCCAGCCTGCGGGTTACGCGTTTGCGGCTGAACAGCAGTATTGCAATCAGGAGCGCCATCAGAGCCCCGCAGCCGCCCATCAGTACGAAGACGTCCAAAAATGTTTTGGAATATATTTCCGTGGGCTGCGATCCGGCCACGACGAGCGCCGCATTGAGTTCCAGCCCCGGCTCGAACAGGCTGGCTGCGACATGATCCAATACGTCGCTGCCATGAATGCCGAAAAACCATAAAAAGCTGGAAAGCAATACGAACAGCAGGCTGCTGCCGAACGATCTGCCCATATCCATAAAAATATGGTTTGTGACGCTGATGAACAGTTCCTGAAAGCTGCCGGCCCGCATCGTCAGACTGATTGCGAGATTAAACAACGCGAATAAAAGCGTTACGACGGCGAAAGGCAGGATACAGTTGAGCGCGTTGTGGAATGCAACGTTTGCCCCGCGGTTAAACAGCTGCATACGATAAGAAAGCGCAAATATTTTACGGTACAGAAAGGATGCCAGCAGCGCGGAAAAAATGGCGGTGAACATGCCTTTGACGCCAAAGCTGCCTGCCAAGAGCCCTGCTTCCAAACCGCCGCTCAATATGACAAAAGCGGCAACCGCGGAGATCGGCGCTCCATAAACGTACAAGTCTTCGTTTTTGAACTGGCGAATATAACAGAGGCTGATAAAACAAGCCATATACAGGGACATAATGCCGAACGTTGCGTCATAAATAAAAGAAGATACGGAAAATAAGGCGGACAGAAAGGCGCTCGACGCCGCGATATCGCTGATAAAGGTTTTTATAATCAGGGAAATTGAGCCGGTCATGAGGACAGGTACCGCCATGACCAGGCCGCTTTTGACGCCGGTAATCATATGGTTTGTTTCTATGCGCCGGAAAGCTCTCGAAAATGACGCCCTTAATTTTTCTGCGAATATAACGGCATTCTCCTAACTGTTGATTATATCCCCATGCGGTTTAGAATATCACAAACATCGCTTGTTTACAAGAATTATCTATGCTATTATATCCATTATATCCCGAAAGTAATAATGGAGTTGAAGTTATGGTAAATAAAAATCTTGCAATCGATTTTACGCCGGCCGAGGAAGAATTTCAGAAATACGAGGTATCGTATTCTTCGTTCCTCCCTGTGAAGGGGAAGCTGTTTTACGATCTCCCGGATGGGGCGTATTGTGAAAAATTTTTTCTGGAAGCGGGAGAACGGAAAAAGTTTACCTCTTATATAGACGGATATCTGAGCGGCCGCTGCGCTTCCGGGCTTTACAGGGTGGAATTTCAGCCTGTGGGAGAGACGGACGCGGCGTTCTCTTTTCACGGGATCCGTACGGAGAAAGCAGGCACGAAGGAAGAACTGATTTTTCTGGAAAACGAACGCTTCCGGATCGGCACTGATCTTCGGTGGGGCGGCGGATTATGCTGCATCGAAGACAAACAGAACAAAAGCGGACTGAAGAATCTGCTGAACCGGTACGACGCCGGACGGCTGATCCAGCAATCTTATTACGGTACCATGCGCCCGCCGTACCAATGTGCCGTTTACAATGGCTCCCGATGGTCGTACAATCCTGTGCAGGGAGGGGATCAATATGCGAATAAAAGCAAAATCGTGGATTATCGGCTTTCTCCCGACAGTCTTTACATAAAATGCCAGCCTATGGACTGGGCGCAGAATAAACGGATTACGCCCAGCTATATGGAAAATACCTACACGTTGACTGCGGACTGCATCCGCGTGGACAACCGGTTTACGGATTTTTCAGGGTATGAACATAGAAATTCGCATCAGGAGCTTCCGGCGTTTTATGTAATCAGCTATCTGGATTATTTTACGTTTTATGACGGCGCCGCTCCCTGGACGGGCGATGCGCTGACGGGGAGAGGAAATCTCAATTTTTGGGGAGATGCCCGTTATTCGCGGGATTGCTATTTCCATGTAGCCGCGGGAAACACGGAAACATGGTGTGCCTGGACGGCGGGAGAGAAGGGCTACGGGATCGGCTTGTATACGCCGGGCTGCGAGATCCTGTTCGCCGGCCGGTATTCCCATAACGCATCGAAGGATCCGGAAGACGGCGCTGCGAATTATGTCGCTCCGCTGTGCACGCTATGCCTGGAATCTTATAAGCCGCTGGAATACGGCTACCTGATTACGACAGGCGATGTGCCGGCAATCCGGCAAACTTTTACAAAGTATAAGGATTTTCGGGACAATGCGTCGTTCCGTGAATTTAAAGAGCAGAAAGATGCTCGCGAAAGAGAGTGATCCGACATGAGAAAGATGAAAACAAAGCTAACATGCGCAGCCTTAGGGGCGGCGCTTCTGCTGACGGCAGGCTGCGGTACGAAAAAACCGGGCGCGGCTCCGTCTCCTTCGGATCCGGGAAAGGAAGGTATTATGATAGAGAATCAAATTCATAAAGAAAAAATTATTACGGAGGCTTCGTTCAAGCTTCCTAAAAATCCGGCGGACCGGAAGGCCGACTTTACGATTCCCGTTCTGTTTACGGACGGCTGTGTGCTGCAGGCCAACATGGCGGTGCGCCTGTGGGGGAAATGTGTTTCTGACGGCGGAATCGCCGTACGTCTTACAAAAGACGACGACGGGATGTCAAAAGTATTTTACGGGAAGACGGAAAATAATTCTTTTGAACTTTTCATCGAAGGCCAGGATTACGGCGGCCCGTATACGCTGGAATTTATTTCGGAAAGCGGAAGCTGCTATACGATGAAAGATATCTTGTTCGGCGAGGTTTATGTGCTCGGCGGGCAGTCGAACATGGGATGGGCTTTGGGACAGTGCTATGATGGAAGCACCGACAAAATGCTCTATCAGGAGATCATCGACTCTTCTGAAAATCCCGAGATTCGCGAGATGCTGGTCTGGCCAGTAAGTTCTAAAACGCCGGTGGAATCGCTTGAGTCCTGCCGCAGCTGGCGTAAGATCACGCCTGCAACGGTGAAAGAGGTCAGCGCTGTCGGCTATTTCTTTGCACGGCGTTTTTATGATATTCAGAAGGTACCTGTTGGCCTCGTTGCCGCCTGCATGGGAGGCACGCCGCTTTCCGACTGGGAGATCGG
This sequence comes from Clostridia bacterium, assembly GCA_046952735.1. Classification (GTDB taxonomy): domain Bacteria; phylum Bacillota; class Clostridia; order UBA1212; family UBA1255; genus Egerieisoma. Next base: position 41,932 of record JBKUJR010000008.1, read on the forward strand.
CGGACAATGGTATAACGGGCAGGTCAATCCGATTAAAAAGATGACCGTGCGCGGCGTTCTGTGGTATCAGGGAGAGGGCGATCCCGAAAATTATGGGGAGCGCCTTGCGAAGCTCATCGGCACGTGGCGCGAAGCGTTCGACAACCCCGGGCTTCTGTGGGCTACGGTCCAGTTGCCGCGCTATATCGGCGAGGAGTCTTATTATATCAGCAGGGAGGAAGACAAAAAGGCAGGCACGCTTGTTGACAATTATACATATTGCGTTACGATCGACACGGGCCTGTACCCCGATTTGGCCGCAAAAGGCGATACGCTGAATGCGGACGGGATCCATCCGTATGAGAAAGAACCGGTCGGCTCGCGTCTTGCGGATGCGGTGATCGGCGCGTTTTACGGCAAAGAAGGGTTGTGGACGTCCCCTTATGCCCAGAGTGCAGCGGCAAACGAAGACGGGAGCGTAACGGTAACGTTTGCAAATGTCGGCGGCGGATTGATGCTTGCGGGAATCGCGGGCTTCGAGCTTGCCGGAGCGGATGGGAGATTTTACGACGCCGTTCCCACGCTGCTTTCGGAAAACGAAATTTCTTTGCGCTGCGACGACGTAACCGCTCCTGTTACGGTGCGCTACGGATATAAAAATTTCAGTACGCTGATCGAAGGTCCTGTGACGAGCTGCGCGCAATCGGTCTGCGTTTATAATACAAAACCCGACGCGGCGCAAGAAAAGGCATATCCGGCGGAACAGTTCACGATTTCACTAAAATAATAATCGTATATTTATAGTAAAAGTATTTTACCAAAGGCTTCGCGCAGCATTTCTCCGGACGCTGCTGCGGAGCCTTGAATCATTTCCCGGCGTCCGCCGCAGGCTGCGCCGAGCGTTTCCCGCAGGAATGCCGCCGCTGTGCGCAGATCCGCGCTTCGAGAGCCGATCACGAAACGATAGGATTCTTTTTTGCCGTTTTCCGGTACGCATACGGCGCAGATGCCGGCGGCCTTTTCGGTCAGCATGTTTACGAAGGTTCGGAGATCGTCGAAAGAACCGTTTTCCTCAAACAGCAGAATATTTCCACCTTCAAAAGTGCATGTTTCTGTCCGCAGCGTATAATAATCGCGCAGAACGGCATTCCCGCGGGCTTTTAATAAATCGATTTCGGACTTTAATTGCGCGATGCGTGCTTCCAGGTCCTCCGGCTGTGTGCAGAGCGACGAGGAAAGCGATTTTACCTGTGCAAACCGCCGCGATAATTCTGTAAACGCTCTGGCGCCCGCCAGCATTTCCACACGCGTTCCGCCTTTGTATTTCTGTGATCCGAGGATCTTGATCAGTCCGATTTCCCCAGTGCGCGCAACGTGCGGCGCGCAGCAAGCACACAAGTCTACCCCCTCGATTTCAACGAGACGCACGGTGGAATTTAGCTCTTTTTTGCTTCTGTAGGCGATCCCTTTCAAAGAATCAGGCGCATGGAATGTGATTTTTACAGGAAGGTTTGCATACACGGCGCGGTTCGCCCGCTGCTCCACGTCCGCAAGCTGTGTCTGTGATAAAATTCCGTTGAAATCCATCGTGATTGCTTCGGCGCCCATGTGAAAGCCCACGTTATCGTATCCGTATAACGTATGAACCGTCCCGGAAACGATATGCTCCGCCGTGTGGTTCTGCATGTCGGAAAATCGTTTTTTCATGTCGATTTGTCCTTCCACAACCATGCCTGGGGGCAGCGGTTTTGCAACGGTATGGTAAATCACAGATCTTGCGGAATCCGTATGCAGCGCAAGCACTTCCTGCCCGGCCAGCGTGCCCCTGTCCGCGCTCTGTCCGCCGCCTTCGGGGAAAAACGCCGTCCGGTCCAGCACGATTTTATAACATCCGTTTTGATCTGCTTCACAGCTGCGCACCGTTGCCGTAAAATTTCCGCAATGTCCATCCGTTTCATACAATTTCATAGCGAACCTCCCTGACACATACATTCAAAGCCAGTTCGTATTTTACCATATCGCGCCGTTTTTTCGTAGAGAGAAATATTACTTTCCTCTCCGGGAAACTGTGCTATAATACGCCGGGTGATATTTTATGGCTAAAGACCTGACACGGGGAAATCCTTTTAAATCGCTTCTGTTGTTCTCCCTGCCGATCCTGATCGGCAACGTATTTCAGCAGCTGTATAATATGGCGGATACGATCATCGTAGGGAATACGGTTTCTTCCGATGCGATGTCCGGCGTAGGCTGTACGGGAGCCGTGAGTTTTCTCGTCCTCGGGCTGGTATGGGGCCTGACGGCCGGCTTTGCCGTCAGAACGAGCCAGATGTACGGCGCAAAAGATTATGCCGGTATGCGGAAAAGCGTGGCAGTCTCGCTGGAGCTGTGCGTTATAATGACGGTTCTCCTGACCGCGCTTGCCGTTCCTCTGACAGGACCGCTGCTTAAAATGATGAACACGCCGGTTCAATATTATGATTATGCGTATTTTTATCTGATTACGATCTTTGGCGGGATTGGAGCTACGATATTATACAACATTGCGGCCAGTACGCTACGTGCTGTAGGCGACAGCAGAACGCCGCTGATTTTTCTGATCATTTCTGCCGTCCTGAACGTAGGACTCGATTTCGTGTGTATTGTTTTTCTGCGAATGTCTTATACGGGGGCAGGCGTAGCGACGATTGCAAGCCAGTTTTTGTCAGGCTTGGCCAGTCTGTTTTACATGTTCCGCGCCTATCCGGAGCTGAAGCCGCGAAAAGCCGACTGGATTCCGGATCTGCAAATGATCAGAGGCCATATCGCCATTGGTCTGCCCATGGCGCTGCAATTTTCCATTACGGCGATCGGCTGTATTTTTCAGCAGTCGGCATTGAATTCTTTGAACGACACTCTGCCGGGCGTCGTTACCGCCTACACGGCAGCTACGAAAATCGACAATATCGCCTCGCAGACAATGGTAGCGCTTGGCACCGCTATGGCCACCTATGCCGGACAGAATTACGGCGCAAAGGAATACGGCAGGATCAAGGACGGCGTATTCGCCGGGATGGTTTATTCCGTGTTTTCCTGGGTTCTTGGGATGGCATTCTGCATCGGCCTGGCAAAACCGCTGACGGCAATGTTTCTGAACCGGGAAACCGGCGAGGCAGCGCTGTATTATAACGATATGCTGCAATATTCCCGGGAATTTCTGATCTATCAGAGCGTATTTTACATAGCGCTCGGTATTATTTTCATATACCGGAACGCCTTGCAGGGAATCGGCCGTTCGGCGCTTACGATGGTCGCAGGCGTCACGGAGCTGGCCGGCCGTTCCCTTACCGCATTTATTTTTGTAAAATACATCGGTTATACGGGCGTATGCCTTTCCAATCCGGTTGCATGGGTTGCCGCAGATGTGTTTCTCTTGGCCGCCTATTCCGTTATCCTGCGGAAATTGGGCGGAAAGCGATCGTATTCTCTTCGGAAGCTGTTTCAGCGTGCCGGGGAATAAGGATGCTGCTTCAGCCAGTTAACGGTGTCCCGGACGGTCAGATAAATATTGCGCGGCCGGAAATTCAGGTCTTTTGCCGCTTTTTCATGGGAAAAATGGTCGTTGCTGGAAAGCGTGTGCAGCGAGCATTTGGTAAAAAGCGGCCGGATGTGCCGGAGCTTCGCATAGAACTCAAAGAAAGGCGCGATTGCTTTTGCAGCCCACATCGGAAGCACGGGAAGCTTTTTGCCGCCGTATTCCGCTTTGATCATCGACAAAATTTCTTTGATTTCGTAATGGCGATTGGATAGGATATAGCAGCTTCCTGCCGCGCCGCGCCGTGCCGCGGCAATACAGCCGGCCGCCACGTCGCGCACGTCCACAAAATCATATCCGCCCTGCACGCAGGCAGGCAGCTTCCCGGAGATATAATCGCTGATCAGCTGTACGATGTGGTTGCCGCGGCTGCAGTATGGCCCGATGATCCCCGAAGGATGGACGACTACGGCGTCCAGTCCGTCCTTTGCAGCTTCGAGCACCGCCTCGGTTGCTTCTGCTTTTGTCTTGGCATATCCGCCGGTCACGTTTTCCGGCGTAAAATAATCCGTCTCCCGAATCACTCCGTTGCTTTCTTCCGGAATCGCATGCACCGAACTGACGTATACAAGTTTTTGAATCGCGTATTCCCGGCAGAGGGCGACGATGTTCCTGGTTCCGTTTACATTTACCTGATAAATCAGCGGCGATACGTCGTTCTGGATATCGACGATCCCCGCGGTATGAATTACATACGTTTCTTTCCCGTTCCGGTTTTCGAATAACGGCCGCAGCG
>JBKUJR010000008.1:46230-73720 GCA_046952735.1 Clostridia bacterium
GCCGCAGCGTATCCGGTTTCGTAACGTCCCCTTTGTAAAACGTAACGTTTTCCGTATCTGCCGCCTCCTCGCCGGGGAGAATCAATCCTCTGATCTCACAATCCTGTTTTCTCAGCATCCCGACGATGGTGCTTCCGAGATGGCCTGCAGCACCCGTAATAATATAAAGCTTTTTCATATAAAACACCAGCCCTTTCTGAACACTGTGTTGATTTTCTTTCCATAATGTATTATACTCCTGTTATGGAAATTGCGCCATGAACAAAATTTTTTTTAACGGCGTTTTAGCAGACATATTGGACAGATCGTGTTGAAAGAGATGGTTATTTATGAAAAATTTAATAAACGACCACAGAGTCCGCGTAACCCGGATGCTTTTACGGAAGGCATTTTTGGAGCTGCTTTCCCAAAAGCCGATCCAGAGCATCTCGGTGCGTGAGCTTTGTGAAACAGCCGGGATTAACCGGGGCACATTTTACGCGCATTACAAAGATATTTATGATTTACGGGAACAGATCGAATCGGAAATGCTTTCTGATTTTCAGAAAGCCCTCGAACCGCTGCTGGGGGAGAAAACGGCCCGGGTCACGCCAACGGATATCACGGCGGGAATTTTCCGCTGCCTCAAAGACAACTCCGATATCTGTGCGGCGACGCTTGGAAAATATGGCGACCGGGATTTTCTGGCGCATTTGATCGATCTCGGGCGGGATTCCTGCATCAAAGGGTATACCGAATATTTTCGTTCCGCGTCCTTTCAAGAGATCGAATTGTTTTATTCTTTTGTCAGCGCCGGCTGCATTGCGCTGCTGCAGAACTGGATCGACCGGGGCATGACGGAGCCCGCTGAAAACATTGCCGCTGCCGCGGAAGAAATTATGATGAAAGGCATCGGGTTCCTGGAAAAATAAAAATGTCCCGCAGAACGGCTTCCTGCGGGACGGCGTGCGGGCTTTTTCACCTCAACTGAACTTGACGGATTTCGCCCATCCTTCAAAATCAGGTAAAAATTTATCGAAATTTTTCACTTCGCAAGCAAACTGTATCAGCCAGTACGCATCCGTACCTTTAAATACAGTGGCATAATATTTATAATCTTTCCCGTTCATACTTTTCTCGTATGTAAAATATACGAGGCCGTCTTTTTCCGCAGCGGATGCTTTGAGCGTATTGGCGGCGATGACGAGATCCGCATATTCTTTCAGCGTCATAACTTCATATTCGGTGCCTTTAAAGAGGGAAAATTCTTCTTTCAAAGTGGTGACGATCGATGTCTGGGACACATAGTACGCTGTCTGGGTCGCCAGCTCCTGTTCCGTAAATTTATCCGTAAGCGTAATCGTTGCGCCTGCTTTCGTAAAATCCTTCGCCGTGGGTTTGGTTAACGAGCTGCAAGAACAAGCGCCGACGAGAAGAACGACGCAAATCGTAAATAGAAAAATTTTATATCCTTTTTTCATGATTGCCTCCAACCAAAATAGTCAAGAACAAATTATATCGTATATATGTATATTTTTCAATTGTAAATTTATTCCTGCCTGTATTTTATGCCGAGCCCGGATAATCGTGCCGGACCGGTATTGATAAAAGAACGGAATCCGTGTAAGATCAGAGTCTGTAAAATGACATGAAACAGAAAGAAGAGTGCAGTATGACAGAAAAAAATACCGCCAGACAGCAGCATCCGATTCCTCCCTTTTACAAAGCGGATTCCCGGATTCTGATTCTCGGGAGCTTCCCGTCCGTCCAGTCGCGGCGGCAGCGCTTCTTCTACGGGCATCCGCAAAACCGCTTCTGGATGGTCGTGTCCGCCGTATTCGGCTGCGACCTTCCGCATACGCTGGAAGAAAAGAAGTTTTTTCTGGAATCGAACCGGATCGCATTATGGGATGTCATCTCTTCTTGCGAAATAGAAGGGTCGTCCGACAGCAGTATCAAAAATGCGGAGCCGAACGACCTGCGTATGATTCTCGATTCTTGCGATATCAGAAAAATATATATCAATGGAAAAACGGCGGAACGTCTGTATATAAAATATCTTCTGCCGCAGACCGGCCGGGAGGCGGTCTGCCTGCCGTCTACGAGTCCGGCGAACGCCGCCTGGACGCTCCCGCGCCTGATCGGCGCATGGAGCGTAATCCGGGAGGAATGATACGGTTCCCTTATGATGCCTGTTCGAACTGGCTGTTGTACAGCTCTGCGTAGAAACCGCCCTTTGCTAACAGTTCTTCGTGCTTTCCCTGCTCTACGATGTCTCCGTCGCGCAGTACCAGAATAATATCCGCGTTTTTTATGGTGGAGAGGCGATGCGCGATCACGAAGCTCGTGCGTTTTTCCGTAAGCTTATCCATGGCCTGCTGCGTGATGAGCTCTGTTCTCGTGTCTACGGAGGAAGTCGCTTCATCGAGAATCAGCATCGGACTGTTCTGAATCATGGCGCGCGCAATCGTAAACAGCTGTTTCTGACCGGAGGAGATGGCGGTGTTGTCATCCAGCATCGTATCGAAGCCGTGCGGCAGCGTTTTAATAAAGTGATAAATGCCGCATGCTTTACAAGCCCTAATTAAATCTTCTTCCGGGACTTCGGGATTGTTATAAACGAGATTCTCGCGCACGGTACCCTCGAATAGCCAGGTGTCCTGCAATACCATGCCGAATAAACGGTGGACGTCCCCGCGTTTCATACTGCTGATCGGCACGCCGTCTATGAGGATCGTACCGCTGTTCAGATCGTAGAAACGCATGAGCAGATTGACGAGCGTCGTTTTACCGGCGCCGGTAGGGCCGACGATGGCAACCTTCTGGCCGGGTTTGACGGTGACGGAAAAATCTTTGATGATGATGTCGTCTGGTTTATCGGGATAACTGAAGCAGACATGGCTGAATACGACTTCGCCCTTGACTTCCCCGATCGTTGCCGTTTTGGAAGACTCGTCAGGCAGTTCTTCTTCCTCTAAAAATTCGAATACGCGTTCCGACGAGGCGGCGGCCTGCTGCAGGTTTGTCATCGACTGCGCAATCTGGGAGAGGGGAGAGGTAAATAAGCGGATATACAGCATGAATGCCGCGATCGTACCGATGGTGGCGATGTCTTTCATAACCAGCAGCGCGCCTACGACGCAAACGACGAGATATCCGAAGTTTCCGATAAAATTCATCAAGGGCTGCATGACGCCGGAAAGAAACTGCGACTTCCAGTTGGCTTCGCGTACTTCCGCATTCATCCCGTCGAATTTGTTTTTGATTTGTTTTTCCGCGCCGGAGACGCGCACGATATCGTGACCGGAATACATTTCTTCCACATAACCGTTCAGTTTTCCAAGCGCATTCTGCCGCGCGATGAAATGGCGCTGAGAATGGCTCATGATCACCAGCATCAGCAGAAATCCGACGATGGTGGAGAAGATTGCGGACAGCGCCATGATCCAGTTCGTGTAAAACATCATAATGACACAACCGGCCACCTGCGCAATCGCGGCGATCAGGGGTGCGATGCTGTTGTTCAGCGCCTGGCCGATCGTATCTACGTCATTTGTGACGCGGCTCAGAATATCGCCGTAGGTGTTCCCGGAAAAATATTTCAGCGGCACGCGGTTGATTTTACCGGAAATGTCGCTTCGAAGCTGTTTCGACACGCGCTGCGTCAACGTGGCCATAATAAAATGCTGTAAGAAGGTAAACAGCGCGCTTGCGCCATAGATACAAATCAGAAGGATTCCGACTTTTTGGATTCCGTTCAGATCGATTCCGGTAAACAGGCCGTCTGAAATATAGTCCGTGATTTTACTGATCTGATTGGGTCCGACGACGGTCAGAACCGCTCCGCCTGCCGCAAGGATCAGTGTGAAGATCAATACCTTAATGTATTTGTTGCCGTATACCGCTAACTTTTGCAGCGCCTTTTTCATATTCTTGGGCTTTTCGGCAACTTGTTTACTATGCATGGGTCCTGGCATATCCTGTTCCTCCTTATGCATTCAATTCCGCAGCGGAAAGCTGAGATAGTGCGATTTCTTTGTATACCTTGCAGTGCTCCAACAGTTCTTCGTGCGTACCGATCCCGACCGCTTCTCCTTCATCTAATACGATGATTTTATCTGCGTGCCGGATGGTGCCGATGCGCTGCGCGACGATCAGGCAGGTAGTGCCCTCCAGATCCTGTTCGATCCGGCGGCGGACGTCCCGGTCGGTCTTATAATCCAGCGCCGAAAACGAATCGTCGAAAATCAGAATTTCCGGTTTCCTCGCAATTGCCCGCGCAATCGAAAGGCGCTGCTTCTGTCCGCCGGACACGTTTGCGCCGCCCTGCGCGATGTCGGAATCCACGCCGTTCTCTTTCTCCGCTATGAAACCGGAGGCCTGCGCGATATCGATCGCATGTTCGACCGTTTCCTCCGTAACCGGCTGCGCGGCTTCGCCGAATGCAATATTGTTTTTGATGGTGTCGGAAAACAGGATTGCCTTTTGCGATACGTAGCCGAGTTTATCATAAAGAGTCTTGAAGGTATATTCTTTGACGTCTACGCCGTCTACGAGCACCGTGCCGTCCGTAGCGTCGTACAAACGGGCGACGAGATTGACCAGCGTTGTTTTTCCGCTGCCGGTAGCGCCGATGAAAGCTACCGTTTCACCCTTCTTCGCGGTAAAACTGATATTGCTGAGTACGTTTTTATCGGAATCGGGATAATGGAAGGACACGTTCTTAAATTCGACCTCTCCGGCCGTTTCGCCGTCCGTTCGTTTGCCTTCCCGCACCGCGATTTTGGCGTTGATGACTTCGTTGATCCTGTTTGCGGAAACTTCGGCACGCGGCAGGATCATAAAGATCATGATCAGCATCATGAAGGACATGATGACGAACATGGCGTATGAGCTGAATACCATAACTTCGCTGAACAGCTTCAGCCGGTTTGTAAAATCGGTTTTATCGATCAGATATGCGCCGAACCAGTAAATTGCCAGAGAGAGCCCGTTCATCACGAGCATCATGGTGGGCTGCATAACCGACATGGCTCTCTGCGTAAAGAGCTGCGTCCTCGTCAGTTCTTCATTGGCATCCTCGAATTTGCCCGTCTGGTATTCTTCCGCATTGAAAGCGCGTACCACCCGGAGTCCCGTCAAATTCTCGCGTGTCACCCGGTTGATGTTGTCCACGAGTTTTTGCAGGAGTTTAAATTTCGGCATTACGAATACCATCAGGAAGGTCAGTACGATCGCGATAAAGACGACGGCGCCTGCGGTGACGAGCGAAAGCTCCCAGCTTTTGCCGATGATCTTGCAGACGGCCCATACGGCCAGGATCGGCGCTTTGATAATGACCTGGAGTCCCATGGAAATGACCATTTGCACCTGGGTAATATCATTTGTGGTTCGCGTAATCAGGGAAGCGGTGGAAAATTTATGCATTTCCCCGATGCCGAAATCGGATACTTTTGTAAACACCTTTTCTCTGGCGATATAGCTGAAACTGGCGCCGATCCTGGCGGCAAAATATCCTACGACGACGCTGAGCAGTGCGCTGCCGAGCGCGCAGGCCAGCATTTTACCGCCGGCGATCAGAATATCTGCCATCGCGCTGCCTTCTGTTTTGATCAGGATCGTAATATCGCTCATGTAATCCGGGAGCCTGAGATCGAGCCAGACCTGCCCTACGATCAACGCGACAGAGGCGATAATGAGTCCCCAATCCTTTTTGCGCAAATACTTAAATAATTTTAACATCTGCCTGTTCTCCTTTTATTATTGTACTGTGTGTTCCTGAAACAGCAGGATCCGTTTCACGATGCGGATCAGCTCCTCCGAATCTTTTTCGCCAAGAAACTTCATAAGCTTCACGTGCGTTTGCTGAACGGCTTCCCGCTTCGCAAGCGCTGTCTTTCTGCCGGTTTCCGTTAAAAATACAAGCGCTTTCCGTTTGTCGCTGCCATCTTCCCGGCGTTCGATCAGGTCTTTCTGGGAAAGGCTTTTCAGCGTATCGGCAATTCTGCCGGAGCCGACGCCGAATTTTTCCCTGAGTTCCCCGGGGGAGACGCCGTCTTTGACAAAAGCCAGATACCCCAGCACGCCGAGTTCTCCCCGGGATGTCGTCTCCGATTCCTTATGGAACGGATTTCTGATTATCTGCGCCCATATTTTTAAAAATTCTTCTGCAAGCTGTTCGTACTCCATTGTTTCATCTCCGCTAAAATATTATCTCGCAGTACGAGATTAAAGTATACCCTTGTTTTTCAAACGGTCAAGGGAGCGGCGTGAACAATATATGGACGGTTTGTAAGAATATGGAAAAGGCTCCGGGGAAAACTGCAATCCTGCGCTCTGTTACAGGGCGGCATCGGAAGCGAGAGAGAGGATCCGTTCGATTTCTGCGGCTCCCTCGTCATGCCCCTCGTCATAAAGCGCCAGCAGCGCTTTCGGATCGGCGCTGGTACGCTTCACGCGCAGCGGTTTTAAAGGGCGGACAATTACGGCGCGCCCCTCCCGCGCCAGCTGTTCGCATAGCGTAAGCTGACGGTTATATACTTCATGCCTGCGCAGCATGGCTTCTGCTACCTGAGGATATTTCCGGTAAAATATTTTTAAAAACCGCCGATGGCCGAATGCGCTTTTCGTATATCCTGCGTTCCGTGTGAGAACGATTACGTGGAACCGGTTGCCGTCGGCGATCGATTTTTCAATCGGGATAGGATCGGAAACGCCGCCGTCGAGCAGCTCGTATTCTTTAAATTTAACGATTGGAGAAAGGATCGGAACGGAACAGGAGGCGATGCTTGCCTTGAAATCCGGCGTGATTTCCTCCTTTTCAAACCACACTGTTTTCCCGGAGGCACAGTCCATCGCGCCCGTCAGAAACCGCGTTCGGCACTTACGGAACGTTTCCCAGTCGAATGCGACGTGGCGCTGCGGGATGGTGTGGAAAATGTACTCCATATTGAACATGGAACGGTGAAAAATGAAATTCCGCATGCTGACGTACCGCGGATTTCCTACATAGTTTTCTACGATTTGCCGGCTTCGCAGGCGCTGTCCCGAGAGGTACGTGACGGCGTTAGCGGCGCCTGCCGAGACGCCGATGATATAGGGAAACATGATTCCTGCGTCCATAAAGGCCTCAAAGACGCCTGCGCTATAAAACCCGCGCGTTCCGCCTCCTTCTAAAACGAGTGCGGAACCTGGGGGCAGCATTTTACCCGGAAGCCGTCCGGGAATGGGGGGATGTGTGTATTGCGGTGTTTCCATACGGCTCTTCCTGTCAGAAAGTGATAATTTCTAACATAGTATATCACAAATGAATGGAATTGTATTTTACAATAAATTCATGTATAATACTTAAAACTTTAAAAAGTGAAAAAAAGGAGCAATGTGCCGGCCGTATTTCATCCGCCCAACAAACCGGAGCAGATCACTCATGAAATATTTTAATGCCAGCGAACATATTATGAAGTTTGTGTTCATCGAATGGAAGATATTCAGCAATCGTAAAGCCGACGACGTCAGCGTTCGCGGTAACACAGCTTAGAACATCAGATAGTTTCTGCAAGGTCATTTTTCCGCTTCCGCTTCCGTCGCCAACCAAATCTTTATTTGCAAAATAAGTGGAATGAAACAGACTTGCGTCCAGCACATCGATATCCATGTGAACCAGGATCTGGTCGAAGCGGCAAATGAATCGCTTGATTTCGTTTTCAGAGATAAATTCTGCTGTCTGAATCCTGAAATCTATCCCCCTGTCTTCCAAAAACTTTTTCTGATAGTCGTGGAGTCCTTGTAATCCAACATATAAAATTTCATCGGGTCTAAACTTTCTGTTTTTCATCAAATCAGAAAGGGAACGGTCCCCATACCCCATGAGTGAGCCAAGCACCATGGCATGCGCGTTGGGGTATCCATCTTTTACTGTTGAAACATCTGGATGCGCGTCAATCCAAATGATGCCGGCATTGTCGTAAATCCCGTGCAGATAATCGAACGGAGCTTGTGAAACGATGCAATTTCCACCAATCGTAATGATTTTATCAGGCTTTGCAGCTTCTATAACCTGCATTGCACTCACGATACCAGATAGAACTTCCTCCTTCGCATAAATCCCCTCTGTTACGTCATATGCTTTGCCTTTCGGCGGAGAAATTTCAACTTTCAGCAAAGGCTGATTTTCGTTTTCCGGGAGAATATGTGCCAAAAGGTTTGCGCCAAAATAGTACGTTTCTAAACCGCCGCTTACATAATCGGGATATAATAATCGAATTGTCTTCATTCGCTTACCTCCTAAAATTCAAATTTGCCGAGTCCGCCTTCTCCGCCAAAAGCGCACGATCTGACTTCGGGTTACTGCGGCTCAAAGCAATTACTGTCCTGTCTGTTCGCCTCTATTCTGGCTTAGTCCATCTTTGCCTGACACTCGCTGCATTCTCTATCATGGACAGAAATAATACCCCCGCATTTTGGACAAGCATATTTTTCTTTCTGCTCTTCCAGGAACATTTCTAAACCATGCTGCCGGACAAATTCGCTGTTCTTCATAAGGCTTGCATGATACCTCTTGTTGTAGCTTTTTTCAAGATTTTTTATCCGCTTGCAGGGATAATCGGGACATTCAAAGCAATAGGACAGCTCTTTATCGCTGCTACAATCTTTTATGGCACAGTTACGGCAGTGTTCTGGTTTTCCCAGATCGCTGTTCAAACAGCCTGCGCAGGGCTTTTTGTGATAGCAGTGCTTATAGCAAACCATACAGTTCATTCCGCAAGGAGCGAACATAATCGTATCGATATTTATTTTTGGCATTTTCATAGTCTGTTTCTCCTTGCAAAATTCCGGCAGTTGCTCTGTTTTCTTCATTTTATCACAATTCCGATAGCGTGAAAATGACTTTTTTCCAGCCGGATTTCCTGCTTTTCGGATGTACGGGCCGGGGCGAAATGTTGCAAAACCTGCGCCGCAAGGGTATATCGGCGGCAGAGAAACGCCGGCAACAGGAAACGGTGGGGAAATACGAACGAATAGGGGCTGAACAACCCGAAATTTTTGTATTCCAGCCCCTCAAACAGTTTCCAAATTTTGCATTTTGAAAAACATAAGGGCAACCCGGCGCGGCTGCCGGAAGCCTATCGCGAAAGATAGAAAGAAAAGTACGCCCTCAATAGAGAAAATCTCTGTGGCACGCTTTTAACGCTGCGGCATTTTAAAACCATCCAGCGCGCGATTCAAAAATGCGTTAAATGGCTGCATTTTACGAAAAATCTCTGCGGAGGCGGAGATAAAGTCCGTACTCAGCAGCAGCTTGTCCGGCACAGGATATTCGAGGAACCAGCTTTTATATTTCAAATATTCTGCCTGCGGGTGCGCCGGATCATAGCCGCGCGGCACATTTTTCAGCGCGGCGCCGCCTATCGTGAAGGTTTCTGCAAAGGCCGGCGCAGAAAGGATTTGCTGCCATTCGCCCCCGTGCGCGGCAATAGAATTCCGTACCATTGCAGTTGCATCTTTAAACATGTCCGCAAAGAGTCCTCCGCCGAGAAAGGAGCGGTTTCCGGGTTGAATAAAAATATAATATCCAACTGGAATCGGAAGTTTTCCGCCGGCGGCGATATGTGCGCGAAAAGCAGGATTATATGGCGATTTATCGTGACTGAACCTTGTATCCCGTACAAGCTTGAACAAAAGCTGTCCAGGTTCCAGCAAAGGAATGGAATCGTCGCTTTTTCTGATTTCTGTTATTAGCAGCCGGATTAAATCTGTGAACGAGGCATTCGCCTCCTGCAATTGCTGTTTATGCGTATGATACCAATCCCGGTTATTGTTTTGTTCCAAAGCCGCAAGATATTCCAGAATTTTATTCATCATTATATCGTCGCCTCCGGTCCGCGCAGTATGGCATTGAATTTATCGGATGATACGAGTATAGCCGTATTTTCCGCGGCACGATAGGCCGGGAGGCCGGCGAAAATCTGCGACAGTTCATCCAGCTCCTCCATTGCATCCGTGTAGCGAATGATTTCTGTGTAATTGCATGGTTTCATGGAGCAATAGTCCAGATTTGCAGGATCGATGCGCCGGGATTCAATCGCATAGTCGATTCTTCTTTTACAGGAGCAGAGCCCGGAGCCGCTCAGACCGCAGTATTGGCTCAGAAAATCCGCCACCTTCCTGCGAATCCGCGATAATTTCTGCCGGTATGCTTCCGGCGTCATTTCCAGAATATCCGCCGCGATTTTGCTGTTCAGGCGGAACATCGTCCCAAGCACAAAAATGCACCGGCTCTGGGCGTCCAGACATTGCAGCATGACGTTTGTACAGGAATATTTTAATTCCCGTTCCAGAAGTTCCCGATCTGCGCCGCCGCTTTTGTCGGGAATGTCTTTTTCTTTGCCGGAGACGATGTCGGCGCCGTATGCTTCGAAACTGAAAGCAGCGTGGGAAAACCTTCCTTTTCGATCATTTTTCAAATGGTTTACGGCAATCCGGAAGACCCATGTAGACAGGCGGCATTCCTGCCGGAAAGAAGATAGGCGCGTCATTATTTTTATTAAAATTTCCTGCGTTGCGTCTTCCGCGTCTGGTTTCGTTCCCAGCATGCGCAGGGAAAGATTGAATACCATATCCTGTACGCCGGATAGGAGCGCTTCTAAGGCGGCCTGATTTCCGGATACCGCTTCTTCGATCATTTGTTTTTCCTTTTCTAAGTCGTTCATTGGTTACACCTCCTTAAGATTAGACAACGGGAAAAAAGCATTGTGACAGGCGCGGGCATTTTTATTTTTTCTATACAGCGTGTTTGTAAAATTTTTGATAATAGCCGCAATTGTCCGCGCGGCGACATTATAACATATCCCTGCATCGAATCGGACGCTTTTTCAAATAAAAAGCGGCATTGCTTTGTGCTGCCGCCATATAAGGAAGTAATTTGAAAACAATAATCAAATATAAAATTATGGGCGTTGCAAAGGCAAAAGACAGCGCAGGAGGCAGATACACCGACGCTGTTGATGATATTCTGCTCAAAGCTGCAAATGCAAAACAAAAGAAATTCAAAATCATAGTACAGGAGGATTAACAAGTGAAATACAGCCTATCGGAGTATGGGGACAGCGACATAAACGCTACTTGAAAGAGCATAATAGGGCAACTTATGCAACTCTGCTATAACGAGCGGAAAACTGAACAGCTATCTTGCTGACATTGGCCGACAAGCGGAAGAAATGTTTTCTCGCTTGGTAAAACAAATGGCAGAGCGTGAAGATATAATCGAACAGATGAAAGCAGATAATCAGCTTATGTGGGTACAAAGGATGAATAACATTCAAAACAGAGCAACGGAAATTGTAAATGCAGATATTATTTATATTATATAAACACAGCGGCGGCAGGGAGAAATAACTTCCCCTGCCGTCAATAGTTATCTTTTATAGGATTACTCATCAAAATTTCTCCTTATTTCCATTCGCAATTTAAAACAGTCCATTGTTTTGTGAAATTTTCGCTTTCTATTGCAGCCGCAAAAGGCTGAGCAAGAAATGTTTTTATATTTTTTAATACGGTACTATAGTCATCAGTTTTTGTGTCAATCTTTCGGCAAAACGCTTTCCATTTCTTTTGCATTGCGTCATCACTGTCAAAAGTCATAACCTGCTCAAACTGCTCTATGGTAAAGATGTGTCCACGGTTTTCGAAGGTTTTTCTTAACGCTTCCGTAAGCGTTGCTCCGTCAAAGTTAAACTTGTTTGCAAGATAATAGATGTCGTAGTAGTCTTTCATCCTGCTGGAAAATTCCATAAGGCTGAGGATCGCGTCAAATTTTTCAGCAATCGTTGTTTCGAGAGAATAAGTATTTACTGTTGGCGCAGTAAAATCCTCAAGCTGAGTAGGAGTTTTTCGCTTTTCCTGTTTCGGGACAATCACATCGCCCACGCCGAAATCAATACTAAACGGTGTTTTCGTGTTCTTGATTTGTGCTACAATGGAAGCCCCAATACCGGCGTATTTCTTTGCTACGGCGATTGGGGCAATATTCTTAATTTCAAAGGTAATAAAATCATTGCCGGTAGGAGTGCCGATAATTTCCTCCAATACAGGTTTTAACTGTTCAGGGGTATTGGGTACTTTCCGAAGAAGAAAATCTACATCCGCCGTTACACGGCTGTCAAAGTCGGTGATGGAGTAAATGAACAAGCCACCCTTTAACACAAGATTTTCCGCATATTTGGATTTTTCCAGCCTGCGCAGAAACTCTTCCTGGCAGAAAAGCTGCAAACAAAGCTGATAGCTTCGTCCGCTTTCTTTCGCCTTATTTTTCAATCTCGCAAGCACGGATGCGGCAATTTCAGCCATTGAGCAATACCTCCATCAAATTCATAACCTTTGCATATAACTTCATTTCTTTTGCATATTTAGAAAGGTTGGCAAGATTTTTATTTTCATCTGCGGCGTAAGCGTTGACTGCTTTATTAAAAGTTTCACTGTCAAGTTTTGTGCGGTACTTAAAGCAATCACATATTGTACGCTCACGATCATACATAGCAAGTTCCACACCGTTAAAGCGATCTGCCACTTTTCCGATTTGTAAAAAATCCCTTTGAATATAGTAAGCCTTAATCGGAAATTCCTCTATTTTCTTTATGGCACGGGACGCAGTTCTTGGTACTGCAATAGACCATTCACGAGGAGCAAAATCACTATATCCATAATGAAACAAGGCAGACTCAACGCAAACAATGCCTTGAGGAAGAAGCTCTTGTATTAATTGCTCCTCCGTAATTTGATTACTGTTAGGAAACTGATAAAATCCTCGACGGATTCTTTCAATAAAACCTTCTTTACAAAGTGCCGCCACCTCATAATTCTTCATACCCGCCGCCGTAAAGTCGGCGGTTTTTGCTATGCCGCCATTATTTATAATCACCTTTTGTACAATTTCTTTTTTATTCAAGCAAACACCAACTTTCTACACGCAAATATAAAATATTGTACGCGCTTATTATATCATAGAGTAAGAGCAAATATAATAGTTAAGGGCAGACAGATTACGAATTTTGCATGTAATTCGTAGTTTTATTTATATTCAGACCCAAAAAATTAAATAGTATTCCCACTTCCTCAGAGAAATATTCAAGAACTTTTCGGAAAGTTTTGACAAACATCTATCCTGCGATATATAATAAAATGCTCTTTTCGGAGAGCTACAACTGAATATGGATTTTCACAGATTTTGAATGGACGGCGCAAGCCGACAATGCAGCATGTATGCAAAAGTTCTTACGAACTTTGCGAAAATATTGCTACCGTTTCCAATGCTTTTTGTTTCGGGGCAGAAATGGGAAAGTACGAAACACGACTTTGAATTTCAAAGCCGGTTACATGAATGTGAAACCAACATTGCAAGGGGATACTCTATCCTTTTGCAGATGGTCGGTACGCATTTGTGTGCCGGCTTTTTTGTTGCCCTAAACGCCGGCTGAATGAAGAGCTTACCGGTTTTCATCAAGAGGTATTGAGCAATCTGAACAGTATTCACGGAGCATTGTTCGCGATACAGGCGAGGGTATACGGTGGAATCAAGCGGAACAGGTCGTACACAAGGGCACGACGAAAGGGATTAGAAGGGGTGATTTTTGAAATTGCGCTGATTTCCTGCGGTTTTAACCTGCACAAATACCATTTGAAAAAGTCTGCGGGACGAATTGCGGCATAAGGAATAGAAGGGTTTATTACTTTTAGTACTTTTCTGCTGAGGCATTCAGGAAAAATGACTCAGTTCTGTTTGTTGTAGGCAAAAAACAAAATATTCGATTTAACTATCAATATTTACCCAGAAAGAAAGCGCGGCTCACCTTTTTTGATGAACCGCGCTTTCTTTTAGGCTCTTTTTTTACAGCCCCGATTACAAATTACTTGCTTATGAGGCTTGTCTTTGTGCGCCATGCCGTTTTCGTATTTGTTTTTCTGCAAATGCGAATGAATCTACAGCCGTACAATTAGCGATTGTTGCTCTGGTTGTTGTTCTGGCTGTTGTTTTTGTTCTGGTTGTTATTCTGGTTATTGTTGTTCTGATTCTGGTTGTTGTTCTGGTTGTTATACTGATTGTTGCTGTTCTGGTTCTGATTATTGTTCTGGTTGTTTTTGTTGTTCTGAGAATTCTGATTATTATTCATGAATTATATCTCCTTTAGAATATATTTGCGATTGTCTCGCAAGAATAGTATTGCTGTTTTTCTCTCAGTTATGTATAAAATTTTTTCTTTTTTCAATAATAAAAATGTGGAATCGAGGTATGTGATTTATGATATTTATTACAAATGGCAATATTCATTCAATGACAAAAGGCTTTAGCGGGCACGGTGATCTTTTGATCGAAGGCGGTAAAATAAAAGCGGTCGGCGCGCATTTAAACAGCGGCGGTTCCGAGATATGCATCGACGCTGGCGGCCTGGATATCTATCCGGGATTTATCGATGCGCATTCTCATATCGGTATTATGGAAGATAAAATCGGACAGGCCGGAGACGACTGCAACGAATCGACAAACCCCGTCACGCCGCAGCTTCGGGCAATCGATGCGATCAATCCGATGGACAGCGCCTTCCACAATGCATTATCTGTGGGCATAACTGCCGTAATGGCCGGACCGGGGAGCGCGAATCCCATCGGCGGACAATTCGCCTGCATCAAAACATACGGCCGCAGGATCGACGATATGATACTGAAAGCTCCTGCAGCCATGAAAGTGGCGTTCGGTGAAAACCCGAAAAACACTTATGGGACGAACGGCAATATGCCGCTTACCCGTATGGCCATTGCCTCTCTGATCCGGGAAGAGCTGCAGAACGCAAGAGATTATTATTATCAAAAAATCAACGCCGATTCCGGCAGCTTCCAGCCCGTTTACGCATATGAGCCTTATATACCGCTTTTTGAACATAAAATGCCGATAAAAGCCCATGCGCATCGTCTGGATGATATCCTTACTGCGATTCGTATCGCAAAAGAATTCAATCTGCTTCTGACGCTCGATCACTGCACCGAAGGCCATTTGGCTCCGGATCTCATTGCTTCCAGCGGGTTTCCGGCAATCGTGGGCCCCTCTCTTTCTTCCCGCAGCAAACTGGAGGTGGAAAATGCGGATTTTAAAACCGTAGGAATTTTACAAAAAGCCGGCGTTCGCGTAGCGATCACGACAGACCATCCGGTGTCGCGGATTCAATATCTGCCTCTTTGCGCCGGAATTGCGGCAAAAGAAGGACTGGGCCGGGAGGCAGCGCTGCGGGCGATTACGATCGACGCTGCGGTCATTGCGGGAATCGCGGACCGTGTGGGCAGCATCGCGCCTGGAAAGGATGCGGATCTCGTATTTTACGACGGCGATCCTTTGGAAATTTCCGGTACGGCCGTATGCACCATGATCGATGGCGAGATGGTCATGGACAAACGAAAGGGCGCTTGTTAAAATTTTGATTTTTCATAATTATACGGAATGCTCGTCCCGACGACCACATCCTCGATTTTTTCAAGAATGAGCCAATCGTCCATATTATTTTGATGATCGAAATCCAGAGGCGCAATCTCCTTTACGTTTTCAAATTCAACCAGGCACAGGCATTTTTTATGCCAGCGTTCCTGCTGTTTTGGAGATAAATTTAGTTTCCCCTGATTCTGCTCCAGCGTTTCGTTTATTTGTTCATCCGTCAGCTTCGTAAAATTCTGTACGGTTTTGACCGCTGCCGTAGCGGTGATTTTTCGCGTTCCTTTTTTCATAAAATATAGAGTTTCCCCTGGAAATACGCGGCTATGGGGAATTTTTCTCCCTGCCGCGCCGCGGACGATCATGGTTTTTGAGCCGTCCAAAATTTTCTCCAAAACGTTCTCCTTGTCGTCGCAATAAACTAAATGTACCATTGTTCTCCTGCCTTTCTGTGAAGCCGTTATTCTATTATTTTAGCCTGACTGCCGCCGGATTTTTGTTTTCCGACGACGATTTGTTTTTCGATTTTTTCTTTCAGATCAGCGACATGCGAAATAATACCCACCAGGCGGCCGCTTCCGGTAAGACCTGCCAGCACTTTTACCGCTTGCTGCAAAGACTCCTCGTCCAGAGAGCCGAAACCTTCGTCGATAAACATCGTATCGAGCCGCACCCCGCCGGAAGAAGATTGGATTTCATCCGACAAACCCAATGCCAGAGAAAGAGAAGCTTTAAAGGATTCGCCTCCGGAAAGCGTTTTAACGCTCCGCTCCGTGCCGTTGTAATGATCGATCACGTCCAGTTCCAGTCCGCTCTGGCTTCGTTTGTCATCGGTTTCGATTTTTCGCTTCAGCTCGTATTGACCGCCGGACATCATCATAAATCTCGTATTTGCCCGCGCAAGAATCCGGTCGAAATATGCCGTCTGAATATAAGTTTCCAGCATGATTTTCTCTTTGCCCGGAACAGTTCCGTTTGCCGTATTCGAAAGGGCGCTCACCCAGCCCCATCTTGTTTCGGTTTCTGCAAGAATGCCGGCTTGGTTTCGAATTGTTTCAAGAGCTGTACTGTTTGCATGGATTCGGGCAGCAAGCCGAATCAAAGCTTCCTCGGCTTGCTGTTTCTGCCGGATGCAACGCTTTTTTTCTTCATTTACTGCGTCTTTATCGATTTTGGGCGCTTCTTCCAAACGCTTTTCTAAGATTTGTATTTGCCCTTTTAACGTATCCGATTCTGTTTTACAGCAATCGTAGGCGGCTTTTGCTTCCTCTAACGCTTTTTGCATCTGTTCCTTCTTTTTTTTCAGGCTGCCGATTTGTTCCATCGCTTTTTCTTTGTTTTCAAATTCTAATTTTTCAGCAATTCTGTCCTTCTGTTCCGATTTCATACGAATGCTGTTCTCCAACGCGAAAAGCTCTCTTTCTTCTGCGGCAAGCGAATGCGTCGTTTCATCTATACCCTTTTCCAGTTCAGGCAGATTCTTTTCGATTTCGTTCTTTCGCAGCAGCTTTTCTTCAAGATCCGCCGCTTCCGCTTCCAGACGGGCGGCTTCCGTTTCGGCAGTTTCCAGCGCGGCTGAAATTCCGGACAGAAGATTTACAAATTCGACGCTTCCAAGCAATTCTGTTCCACTGCGCAGAATCTCTTCTTTTTTGACTTTGAGCTGCCCCCTGATATGACCGGCATCTATGCTTGCCTGCCCGGCTTCTTCCTGGGCTTTTCCGCTTTTATCCTTGGCGTTTTTTAATTCCGTTTCATTTGGCGCGCCGGCAGATCTGACTGCAAGGTGCGGATGGGAAACGGAGCCGCACACGGGGCAGGCTTCGCCTTCTGTGAGCGTTTCCGCCAGAATTCCGGCCTGTGCGTCGAGAAAAGCGCGGTTTTGCTGTTCGTAGATTTTTTGAAGCGATTCTGCGTTCCGTATAGAAGCCTCATAACGTTCCTGCGCTGCTTGCAGGCGCTGCCGCAGTTCTTCATATTCTTTCAGAGAATCATGTAATTTATGCAGCCGTGCTTTCTGTTCGGCCGCTTTTTCTTTTTGTTTGGAAACCTTCTCTTTCCGGATTCCGGCGTCCCCAAGCAAATCGCGTTCCGTTTTCCAGTCTGCCAGCGTTTGCTTTTGCTGTTCCAGGGCTTCTGCCTGCTGCGCCCGGAGTTTCCGCCTGCCTGCATATTCTTCCTTTATGTTTTGCAATTCAGCCGTTATATCTTCCAGCTCGTCGTATTGCGGCAACCGATTTGAAGCGGCGGAGATTTGAGCTGCAAGCGCATCTTGAATTTCCTGCTTGTTTTCTTCCGCTTCGAAAGCGGCGCGGCAGCGCTCCAGCGCAGACGCGTTTTCGGTAAAATGTTGTACAGCCGCCGCCCGTTCTGTTTTCGTTTTTTCGATTTCTTCCGCTTTCGCAAGGATAGCGTTGACATTTTCGAGCAGTTTATCTATTTTTGCGATTTTTTGCTTCCATTTTATTTCTTCCTGCCGCTCCTGCTCTATCATTTGGCTGATGCACTGCAAAATTTCCTCCATTGGGAGGCTGCCGTCTTTGATTTGGAGCAGTTGTGCCGTTCGCGGATCGTCTTCCCCGCATACGATATTGCTCAGATTCTGCCGGATGCTATTTTGTAAGGTTCGATACTTTGCTTCCAGCGCTGCGGCTTCGGTTTTGAGACGGTCCTGAAGCGTCCCAAAGCGCCCCGTTTTAAAAATCCGCCGAAAAATTTCTTTGCGATCCGCTGTCGGTGCAAACAGCAATTTTAAAAAGTCTCCCTGCGCAATCATAGCGATCTGTGCGAATTGTTCGCGGCCGATGCCTAAAATTTCCCGTACGGCGGCCGTTACCTCTTTCGTTTTAGTAATTCTTCTGCCATCCGGATAAATCAGCTCCGCATCTGCGCGCTGAGGAACGGTTTTATCGCCATGCTTCGCGCGGCGTTCGTATTCGGGATTTCGCCGGACAATATAGGTTTTTCCGGCATACAAAAATGTCAGTTCCACCTCGGTAGGCATGTCCGGCGCGGCGTATTTGGACCGCAGCATGGCAGGCTCCCGGATTTCGCCGCTTGCTTCGCCGTAGAGTGCGAACGTAATTGCGTCGAAAATCGTTGTTTTACCCGCGCCGGTATCGCCGGTGATCAGGTAAAGGCCGCTGACGCCAAGCTTGTCCAACTCCAACACGGTTTTTCCGGCGTATGGTCCGAATGCGGAAATCGTAAGCTTCACCGGCCTCATTCTGTTTCCTCCCATATTGTTTTGATCAGCCCGGCCAGAAACGTCTCCTGTTCTGTTTGCATAGGCTGATTATTCTGTTTTTCATATAGTTCCGCAAACAATTCCAGCGGCGCTTTTTGTGCGATTTCAGCACTGCTTATGCTCGTATCGGAACGGGTGCGTTTGTTGTCGTAATCCAGTTTTATGAGATTCGGATAAATCGAACGCAATTTTCCAATGGCATCTAAAATATCTTCTTCATCGGTCAGCGTAATATGAAGATAATCCTCCCGGCTGCTGCCGTCGTAAAATTTTTTAGAAGTCACCAGCGCATACGTGCCTCTGATTTCGCGCAGGTCGCGTTTTGGAATCAAAGGCGCCGTGCGAACTGTAATCGTTCCTTTTTCTTTTAACTCGACGATCGTAATGGCTTTGCTCTGCATGGCCTCGGAAAAAGAATATTTTAAAGGGGAGCCGCAATACCGGATCGCGGCAGTCCCTACAGCCTGCGGACTGTGGAGGTGGCCTAACGCGACATAGTCGAAGGGCGCAAACACGCCGGCGTCCACATTGTCGGAGCCGCCGATCGAAATGTCTTCCGATTCACAGCGGTTCGCTCCGGTGACGAACTGATGGGTGATCAGAATATTTCGCTCCTCCGATTTGACTTTCATCTCCGAAATTGCGGTATATAAAGCATCCGTGCAGGATTCGATTTCCCTGTCGGGAAAGAATCTGCGGATATGGGAGGGCCGGAGGAACGGAAGCATATAGATCCGTACCGTCCCGTATTCGTCGCGGAGCGGAACGGGCGCGACGTTCCCATTATAAACAGGCGAAAAATGGATCCCGCTCTGCTCCATGAGCCGCGCGCCAAATGCGATCCGTTCCGGCGAGTCATGGTTGCCGCTGATTGCAAATACGTGGAGCCCGCGTTCCGACAAAGCGAATAAAAAGTCGTCGAACAATTGCACGGCTTCTGCGGACGGCGCCGATTTGTCATAAATATCGCCCGCAATCAATATCCCGTCGGGATTTTCCCGATCGACGATGCCGATCACTTGTTTCAAAATGTATTCTTGATCCTCCAGCAAAGAACATTCGTTGAGGCGTTTCCCAAGATGGAGGTCGGATAAATGAAATAATTTCATACGATCCTTTCTTTATCATTCAGAGTAATAAGGATTTTGTGCTCCCTCTGAAGCGTTACAGGAATTTTTCTGCTTTTTTTCTTTTTTGCTTCGATACATCTCCCGGTCGATTTTTTCTAAAAAGGTATCCGCCGTCAGGCCGTCTCCTGCGCGGCAGCAAAGCCGTCCCAGACTGAATTCGATTTTTTCCTGTTCCGGTTTGGCGTCGTTGATCCGCGTCTTTGCCGCCAGAAGGGATTGTTCGATCTCAGACAAATCCTTTCCGTCTTTTGAAAGCCAAATCAAAAGAAATTCGTCTCCTCCGTATCTGGCGGCGATGATATCTCTGCGTTTTATAGCTCTGATCATTTCCGCTAAACTCACGAGCGCTTTGTCGCCGCTCAGATGGCCGTACGTGTCATTGAGAAATTTCAGGCCGTCCATATCGATCATAATTCCGCAGATCACAGTGTTCCCGGGATCGGAAAACCATTTCTGCAGCGTTTCATTTAACGCTCTCCTGTTTGCCAGGCCGGTCAGCTCGTCGGTATAAATCGTATTGTTTTGTGCAACTTGAAAAAGGATCAGCGCAGAGACGGCATAGGTACAGATCAGAGAAAACGGCCTGTAGAAAATCTGCACGATTTCTGCGCACAGAGGCGGCAAAGGAAAAATCAGAAAAGTAAGAAAATCTTTTCTGTCCAGCGATTTCCTGTATTTGATCAGGACAACGGCCGCCGCTGCAACGCTTAAGTAGTTTAGAGCAGTAAAACACCACATGGCTGTCCGGCCGACGATAAAAGTTCCTTCGGAGGAGATTCGAAACAGAATGCCTGTAAAAAAATTGACCGCAACGATTCCTGCGTTCACACAAAAAATCCCCGTATAGAAAAACCTCTGCTTCTTCCTCTTGCATTCTTCTCCGTAAACAATGTGGCCGATGTATCTTGCCCACAGCCAGACGATCGCAGAATTGACGATAAAATAAAGATTTTTGACGACTGCCGCGATTGCCTGGGCGTCGGCGTTTTTTCTTCCATAGAAAGAAACGTAAATGATATCCAGGGATAAAAAAAGGCAAATCATCACACACATCCCAAAATACTGATAATGCAGGAATTCCCGCTTCTGTTTGTATTTCATATTGATGATTAAAACCAGCATATAGATAATCGAAAGCGCGTTAAGTGCTATGCTGCATTCTACGTTCATGGATCGTATTTCCTCCGGCTAGGCCGCAGCCGTGTTTCACATTTGAATGAACAATCTACTTTCTCAGTATAACACAAAAAAGCAAGTTCAAAAAGAGTGATCCTCCATGGATGGGTATTTCGTCGCAGCGTGTTTTGAGAGGGGAGGGCCTTCGTTTATTTCAAAAGTGTCTCATAACTGCATTTCCCCATTGCCTTGCGCACAAGAAACCAGGCCAGCAATGCTGCGGCAATTCCCAGGGCCAATAAAAGCCAGGCGCTTACAAGCAATATTCCGGTAAACTGACCGACTACGAGAAGAATTACGGGAAGGATCAGGAAAATTGCTCCCTGCTGCGCTTCCTCCATCGTCTGCGCTTTCGCAGAGCTGCGCACGATCAATGTAACGGCGATCAGAGAAACGGCAGGTGCAATCAGCAGCATAATGATCAGCCAGCTGACGTCAGGCAATAGAAAACTGCCGAAGGTTAAAACGATTTCGATTTCCAAAACAACCATCATAAACGCGAAGGAGAGGAACGATACCAGCATGCTCAGCAGGAAAGAGGCCAGGACTTTTGAGCGGAAAATCTGCTTCACGGTTAACGGGGAATACAGCAATGTTTCCAAGGTGCTTTTTTCCTTCTCGCCTACAAAGGAACTTGCGGCCATGACGGAAGCGGTCATAATCGGGATGAGCAAAAAGAACATCGGCATGATATTGTTTACTACAAGATCGATCAGAATTTGCCTGGGATCGCCGGCTTGCTTTTCCAGAGGCAGCAGTTCCAGCATTTTTTGAAAATCTGCCGACCCTTCCGGCGTAAAATAGATCGATAATATAAAAATAGAGGGCAGGAAGATCGTCAATATCAGCGGTACGATCAACACAATGGAAAATAATCTTTTGTTCGCGGTTACTCCCCGCAGATCTTTTTTGATGATCGCATATTGCTTTCCATTTTTCATGTCTTGGTCTCCTTTCGCTTTGCAGTCAGAGAAAAATAAACATCTTCCAGCGAGGGCTGCTGTGCTGCTACATAATATACGTCGCCGCCGTTTTCTACGATCTCTCTTACGATATGAGGAATCTCGTCTTCAGACGAAATCGTCACTTCGAACTCCTGTCCGCCCGTCTTCTTGTGCGGCAGTTTTTCCGGAATTTTGCTTGCTTTGATCTGTACCTTTCTGTCTGCGATTACCCTGTCGCAAAGCTGCGCAAATGTCCCGTCTGCGAGAAGTTCCCCCTCGTCCATCAGTCCGAATCGCGTACAGATTTCCTGTGCGTAGCGCAGCTGATGCGTACATAAAAAAATCGTGACGCCCTGATCCTTTGCAAGGCTGCCGATCAACCGGTTTACGTTTTGCGCGCTTTCCGGATCGAGTCCGGAGGCGGGTTCATCTAAAAACAATATTTTCGGTTGATGGAGCAATACCCGGGCAAGGGAGAGCCTTTGCCGCATACCGGTAGAATAGGCGGCCAGCTTCCTGTTTTTTGCGTCTGAAAGATTTAACTGCTCCAGCAAAACTTCGGCGCGTTTTTTGCCTTCCTCTTCCCGGACGCCGAAAACAGAGGCGTAAAATTGAAGATTTTCAAGCCCGGTCAGAGTATCGTACATCTGGGCATGTTCTGTTACGACTCCTGACAGCGCATGGGATTTCTCGGGATTCCGTGCCGGATCGATTCCAAAAACCCGACAGCTTCCTCCTGATGGCGTCAGGATCCCATTCAAAAGTTTGATGGTTGTCGTTTTTCCGGCCCCATTGGGCCCTAAGAATCCGAAAATTTCTCCCGGATCGAGCGTGAGAGTCAGATGATTTACCGCCCTTTTACCTCCGGAATATGTTTTGGAAAGATTGTCGGTCACTACGGCTTCCATATCAGCCCTCCTTTTTGTTGATCAAACGACGCACGACAGCCTGAAAACGCGGCTCGTCTATCAAAACTGCAAATGCAGGATTCTCTGTTACTGCATCAATAATGCTTTGCCGAATGGATTTTTCATCCCGGGGCGGCTCCGTCCCCAGATCGAGCTGCTTCTCCAGCCAGTCGTCGATAAGATTGAAATAGCTGTCTCCGTGGAGCCGCAAAGGGAAGAGCTCACCAGAAGCCAGCGCAGAATATTCTTCTAAAAGTTCCAATCCTTTATTCGTATTTCCAAACGAGACATATCCTTGTGCGGCAAGGATATAAAACGTCATCAGAGTCGTTGGCTGCAATGTTTTGAGTTGGAAAGCCTCTGCGATGGCCCGCGCCCTCCGGTACGTTTCTTCAAACGCGGCAGAATCATCCGCGCATAATTGGAGATAAGAAGCCGAAAGATTGAAGACCCCTAATAAATATTGATATATCCCAACTTGTAAAATCTTTTTTCCCTCTTCTGTTTTCCCCGTTGATCGATAAGCAGAAGCCAGAAGCGCCTCCGGAGAGGTCTGCACCAGATTCGTCTCGCGGAACAGCTCCAAGACCTCTTCCGGCCGGCCGAGAAGCTGCAGGCACAGTGCTTCCATGTTCAGCGCCCGCTTTGCCAGCTCTATATCGCCGCTATCGTTTTTCACCCTGACGAATAATTCCTTTGCCTCTTCGATGACTTCCGCGGTTTTATCCGGATCGCCGGCCGCTGTGTGATAATTCAAAAATA
This sequence comes from Clostridia bacterium, assembly GCA_046952735.1. Taxonomy (GTDB): domain Bacteria; phylum Bacillota; class Clostridia; order UBA1212; family UBA1255; genus Egerieisoma. Next base: position 69,849 of record JBKUJR010000008.1, read on the forward strand.
ACACGCCGATTTGAAATAAAAGGGGAAAACATGAAAAATACTTTTTGATCATCCTTCGGCAGTCGTTTCTGACTTCTTCAAAGGGACGCACTGCAAATTCAGCAGATAGACGCCGATATGCTTTACGGATTTCTGTCCTGGTCATTTGCGGTTCGTACTCTATGAGTTCATCGATGCTGATATTGAAGAATGCCGCAAGCTGCGGAAGAAGGGTAATATCGGGATAACTTTGTCCGTTTTCCCACACAAAAGGAAACAATATGTAGGGATTGCCCCGAAAGGGGGCGAATCCGCGTATTTCAATCGATTTTTCCAACAAAGCGGTAGAAGATTTCAATCTCCTGCAATCTTCCGCCGTTTTCATCCTTCGTGGCTTCGTGTACCACGATTTTGTCAATCAGTTCGTTCAGAAGCGGTGCTGTCAGTTCCGTGAGGTCTGTGTATTTCTGAATCAATCCGATCCACCGTTCCGCGCCTTGCTTGTTCTGCTCGGTCTGTGACAGCTTATCTTTGAGCGCGGCGGTCTGTGTTTCAAGCTGAATCTGCTCCGCCTGATATTTTCCCGACAGCATAGCATAGTTGCGTTCGGAAACGGTTTCTTTCGCCCTGTCCTCGTACAGCTTGGCAAAGAGGTTATCGAGTTCCTTCAGCCGTTTCTCGGCTCTTGCAAGCTCCTTCTGTGCGTGAAGCGATTCGGACGCGCGCTGCTTGTCACCGCTTTTCAGGAGCCTTGCAAGCAGCTTTTCTTCGTCCCCTTGCGCCTGTCCGATCCAGTACCGAAGCCTGCCGAGAACGATCGCATAAAGCGTTTCGTACTTGATATAGTGAATCGGGCATTTTTCCTTGCCGTATTCGCTGTAGGTCGTACAGACATACAACCGCCGTTCCTTTGCTTTTTCCGTTGCCGCGTTGTGCATATACCGAAGTCCCCAGCCGCAGTCGGCGCATTTGAGCAGTCCCGCGAAAATCTGCGTTTCGCCCTGCTTGTTCTGACGTTTCCGGCTGCCGATGTGCGCCTGCGTCTGTTCCCATAATTCGGTTGAAATAATCGCTTCGTGCGTGTTTTCAACCCTGTACCATTCGTCTTTCGGCTTGCGTATCTTCTTTTTGTTCTTGAAGGATACCGTCGTCTGCCGGTTGTGAATGCTGTGACCGAGATACACCTCGTCGGAGAGAATGTGCTTCACCTGTGCCGTCGTCCATTGGTATCGCTTGCTTTCCGGTTGTCCGTCGAAAATATGGGCGAATGTCCCGTTGCGCTTGAAGTTCCACCACGCGGGCGTCGGAATCCGTTCCTCGTCAAGCATTCTGCGGATTTTTGCTCCGCCCATGCCGTGCGCGGCGAGGTCGAAGATCTTTTCCACAATCCACCGCGTTTCCTCATCGGGAATCAGCTTGCCCTTGATTTCGGGGTGCTTGCGGTAGCCGATGGGAGCGTATGCGCCGTAGTGCGCGCCGTTTTGGAACTTGGTACGCATGGCGGATTTGACCTTCTTGCTTGTCTGACGTGCGTGCATCTCGTTGAGAATATTCAAAAAGGGAGCAATCTCGCTTTCGCCCTTTTCGGTGTCCACGCCGTCGTTCAGCGCGATATACCGCACGCCTTTGGACGGAAAGTAGATTTCGGTATACTGTCCCGTGAGGATGTAGTTTCTGCCGAGACGGGATAAATCCTTTGTAATTACGCAGTTGATTTTACCGTCCTCGATATCGTCTATCATCCGCTGAAAATTCGGTCGTTCAAAGCTCGTTCCCGACCATCCGTCGTCGATGTACTCATCGTAAATACTAAGATTTTGCTCTCTGCAATACTGCGTGAGCATCTGCCTTTGCGTTGAGATACTTCCGCTCTCGCCCTGCAAATCATCGTCGCGGCTGAGCCGTAAATAGAGTGCCGTATTGTAAATCTGTTGTTTCACATTTTTACTCCTTTCTTCCGGAAACAACCCGCGTTACAATACATTGCTTACACAATAATTGTATCATATAACGCGGGCTGCGTCCAGAGATTTACCGAAACATTTCAGCGTTTAGGCCGTTTTTTCGTTCTTCTTTTTCTCTGTGTGTTCCTCGTATTTTATCGTGCTTTCCACAAGATCAAGCGCCGTTTTATCGGTTTCCGAAAAATGCTCGCTGATTTTCACCTTTGTTTTACCCTTGATGAAATACAGAATATCGTCGATAATCGAAAAATCTCCCTCGCCGGAGCGGTTTCCCAGCAGCCAGATAAAGGCGTCTTGGAAATCGGTCATAAGCTCCCTGAATTTACTCAATCGCATCCCTCCTCAAAAATCAAAATCGTCTGTATCCAGATCGCGCGGATCGTCGGTCAGCGGGTCAAAATCTTCAAAAGAGATTTTTCCGTTTGCCGTTTTTCTTTTCTGCGGATTTGTCTTTCTTTCATGTAATTGTCCGTGAATCTCTTCCACCGCCGCCGTAAACGCTTTATCGTCCATAAATTTTTGCAGGCTGTCCTGCTGTTTGGTGTTGGCGTACTCCAGACCGCGCTTCCGCGCCAGTTTTTCAATTTTCTGAAACGATGTGTAACGGTCTTTATCGATAAGTGCAGTAATAATGGCGGCGGTTGCATAATAGCTTGAAGCGGACAGAATTGTATTTTTGTTCAGCAGAGCGGCGAGCCGGTTCGTCTGCTTTTTGACCGCTTCATCGACTTCATACCGGATGACCTCGCGGATCGGATCGACCTTGTCCGCGTAGCCGTCCGCGTTCAGTCCCTTTTCGGTAAAAATGCGAATCACTTCCGAGACCGACTGATGATGTTTTCTTGCCAGCGTTTCGATTTGTTCGGCAAGCGCCGACGGAAATTTCACGGTGATACTTCTCGTTTTCGCTATGAAAATCCCTCCCTTATCTTCCGAAATTGCGGTAAGACGCTTTTTCGGAGAAATACTATTTTTAACAATGTTGGAAACCCTGTTTCCAAGCCGTTTTTCGCCGGATTTTTGGTAAAAAATCATACGGCTATTCCTGCCTTGACTTCAATCCGTTCCGGATTGAAGCTTTTCGGCTTCCCTTACGGGAAGGTTTTGTGCGTGAGCCTGCTTTTGCCGTTTTGCCCGAATGCCGTTCCTGCCCCCGTTTCAGACGGCGTCGCTTTCTCACTGACGCTCGCTGCCGAAGCAGGTCATGGCATACTGATGAAGAAAGAATATTGCATTCGGCCGGTCATTCAGTTGTGGATTTGGTTTGCTCCCCCCCTTTCGATGTGAGAGAATGTCCGCGAAAGGCTTTCGCAAAGAAGGGTGAATTTTCCCGCAAGAATAATCCTCTCAATTAACGTGAAAAATCCCGTGCCCTGTTACCTCTCGCAAACGAAAACCTTTCAAGCGGTAGCCAGCGGGAACAGCCAAAAACGGACGCTCCTGATTGGCAGCCATTGAAATCGCCGAAAAGTTTACATTGATACGCTTAAAAACTCCTCCATGTGGCAGGCAGCCAAAACAGCAAAATTACAACGTCAGCTTTTGAAATTAACACAATATTTACAAGCAGACACAACAGGGTTGCCGATAATGTTCTTAAAACATTCTCTCAATTGGTAGCCGACGAGAAGCAGGAAATTACAAGGTAGTTCTTGAAGCTTCACGGTATGTTTACAAATATGTCTGTTGATTTACGGCTGATCCTTTCAACTAACGTGAAAAATCCCGTGCCCCGTTACCCCTCGCAAACGAAAACCCTTTGATCGGCAGCCGGTGGGAACGGTAAATAAAGGCGGAGAGCGTCCTCCCGCCGTCCTCGCCCGGCAAATGGAAACTTTCTGTGAAACGCGGAAAATGTCTTGCAATTCCGACGATTTTCCTGTATAATTATTGTGCGTAAGAATTTACTAAAAAGGGGTTGACAAACGC
>JBKUJR010000009.1:0-69792 GCA_046952735.1 Clostridia bacterium
GGAAAATCATTACTTCGGAACTGGAAGCGGTTGTTTATCAGCAGATGGTAAAGAAGCTGGCAAGCTACAAGACGTTGACGGGCAGAAAGAAAGCGGCAAAGGCAAACCCGAAAATCGCCGCCCTGCAAGTGGAGCTTGCCCATGTGGACAGCGAGATTGAAAAGCTGGTGGACAGTCTGACGGGGGCAAACAATGTCCTGCTCTCCTATGTGAATGTGAAGATAGCAGAACTGGACGGGCGCAAGCAGGAACTTCTGGCGAGGATAGCGGAACTGACGGTGGAAGCCATCAGCCCGGAACAGGTCAGCCAGATTTCCGGCTACCTCGACACTTGGGAGAATGTATCCTTTGACGACAAGCGGCGGGTGGTGGATTTGATGATTACCACCATAGCCGCCACAAGCGACAGCTTGAACATCACATGGAAAATCTGACGGGCGGAACCCCTCCCGTCAGATACCTACCCTGTGTAGTCCCTTGTAAACTGTACTTTATCGAGTTGGAAAAATCGAAATTTATGGAAGTGAGGTAAAAACGGTTTTAGATGCCGTCATCTGCGCAGCGTTTGCGGTTATTATCTATTTGGGCAGAAAGAAAAATAAGATCCGGAATGAAATTCAACTTTCGAAAACACAAAAGGCCGGAGAAGAAAAACGTATTTGTTTTGCCATCTCCGGCCTTTGTCTCTCTATAACAGCGATATTATTCTATTCAGCCGTTTATTCGTATTTGATCTTATTCATTTTCTTTTTATATAAAACGAAAATCACAACGCCGGCCACGATCGCTGCGGCAATCGCGACGCCTGCGATCAACTGCCAGCTGACGCCGGTTTTCTCGGAGGAAGAAGCCAGACGGACAGATTCCCAGGCCTTATTATACAGTTCCTGCACATTTGGCTCCAGATAGTAGAAAGAATCGCAATTTTCTAAAATTTCAGCGGAAGGATTGTAAATGATGTTGTTGATGTAATCGTCCCCAAGCTCCTGCAGCGCTTCCGTATGCGGTGTGGAATATTCGATATAGTCTACGTTATCATATGCGATTTCCGTAGAACACATGAAGTCGATAAATTTCAGCGCGCCTTCCGTGTTCTGGCTTGTGGTAGGAATGCACATGGCGTCGATCCAGAAATTACTGCCTTCCTTCGGAATGACGTATTCTAAAACGGACTCGCCCCCGTTCAGCTTCGCGTTTTCGTTCTGCATGTAAAGCGCATCTCCGGAATAAGCGACGGTAAACGCATAGGAACCCTGGATCATTTTGTCTTTTAAAATATCCACGCCGTATTCGGCTACCAGCGGCTTTTGCGCAATCAGCGCCTGCGACGCCGCATTGATTTCAGATTCTTCCGTCGTATTCAAACTGTAGCCGAGCTTCCTCAGGGCTACCGCCATGGAATCGCGCATGGAATCGAGCATCAGAATCTGCCCCTTGTATTTTTCGTTCCAGAGAATCGACCAGCTGTCTACGACATCGGACACTTTGTTTTTATTATATAAAATGCCAAGCGTACCCCACATATAGGGAACGGAATATCGATTCTGCGGGTCGTAGCTCGTATTTTTAAATTTCTCACCGATAAAATGATAATTTTCCAGCTGCGCCATATCGATTTCTTTCAGACGCTGCTCCCGGATCAGGCGTTCGATCATATAATCGGACGGAACCAACACGTCGTAGGGGATATTGCTGCTGACGAGCTTTTGATACATCGCTTCGTTCGTATCGAACACTTCATAGACGACCTCGTATTCCGGATATGCCGTTTCGAATTTTTCAATCGTAGTTTCTGCGATATAATCGCCGCAATTGAAAATATAGAGTTTCGTTTTTGCCGCGCCGACACTGACAGGAACGCACGAGAGCAAAATCACGGCAGCGACAGCGAGCGTAAAAATACGGGTAAAAAGGGAAGAACATTTGCGCATTTCAAGCGACCTCCTTAGTTGGTTTTTTATTTCGGAAATTCGTAATAAGCAGAAGGATAAACACCACGACGAAAATAAATGCCGAAAGTGCGTTGATCGTGAGGGGAATCGCGCGTTTCGTCATCGTATTGATATATACGGAAAGCGTAACGAATCCCGGACCGGACGTATAGTAGCTGATGATAAAATCATCGAAGGACATCGTAAAAGCCAGCAGCGCACCGGAAACTACGCCGGGCATGATGTCCGGCAGCACGATTTTACGGAACGCAAACGCCGGCGTAGCGCCCAGATCGAGCGCCGCTTCATAAACGCTCTTGTTCATCTGCCGGATCCGCGGTAAAATCGACAGCACGACATACGGGACGTCGAAAATGACGTGGGCGATCAGAAGCGTCGTAAACCCGAGCGAAACCGATATAAATACAAAGAAAAACATCAGGGAAACGCCTGTGACGATTTCGGCATTCAGCATCGGAATGTTCAGCAGCTTCATGGAAATGCTTTTATTGGCAGGCGACATTTTTGCAATCACAAACGCAATATACGAACCGAGCACCGTTGCGATTACGGAAGCGCAGAGCGCCACCACGAGGGTATTGATTAGAGCGTCGATCAATGCTTCATTGTGGAACATCTTGGTATACCACTGAAAGGAAAGCCCGGTGAAATCTGCACGCGTATCTCCCTTATTAAAGGAAAACAAAATCATTACCAAAATCGGCGCATATAAAAACAACAATATAATGGCAAGGTAAAAACGTTTCAGGATTTTCACAGCAGCCCTCCGTTCTCTGCATCGTCGTTGTCGAATTTACTGAAAATCGACATGCAGATAAAAACAATGATCATTAACAGGAAAGAAATCGCCGCCGCCGTATTGTTCACGCCGCCGGTGCTGCCCGCATTGCCGTTGATCTGGAATTCGATCAGGCTTCCGATCGTCCAGACTTTATTGTTCAAAAGCTGCGGGATTACAAACGTGGTAATACAGGGGACAAATACCATTGTGATTCCGGAAATGATTCCGGGGATCGTAAGCGGCAGAACGACTTTCCGAAATACCGCCGCCGTATTTGCGCCGAGATCGCGGGCGGCTTCGATCACGCCGCGGTCGATTTTCAAAATCGACGTATAAACCGGAAGAATCAGAAACGGCAGAAAATTATACACCATGCCGATGATAATAGCGCCTTCCGTCCCCGTAATGCTTCCGGAAATCAACCCCATCTTCTGAAAAAATTTCGTAACGATTCCCTGTTCGTTGATAAGAGAGGAAAGCGCATACGTCCGGATCAGGAAATTCATCCACATTGGAAGCAAAAACAGCACCGCCACAAAATTTCTGCGGCGTTCTTCCATATTTGCAAGAATGAAAGCGAGCGGATAACCGATTACAAGGCATACGATCGTACTGATGAGCGCATATTCCAGCGAGCGCCAGATTGCGTCGAGATATTGGCCGTTCGTGACGGCTTCTTTTAAATATGCCATTGTAAAATGGATGCCGCCGCCCTCGCGCACTTCAAAGACGGCGTAGAAAAAGACCATCAAAAGAGGTACGACTGTGAAAATGACGAGCCACAGGTAAACAGGCACACATTTTAAAGCATTATTGATCCGTTTCGACAATTCCGCCAATCTCCTCTCTTTTTTTGATTCTGATTTTCTCCGGCGGAATATGCAGCTTGATTTTCTGCCCCGCCGTTACTCTCTTATAGGTATGCACCACCAGCGTGATATCGCCGCATTTTACCTGGATCTCAAAATCGTCCCCCTTGTATTTAAAGGTTTCTACTTCTCCCTCAAATACGTTCGGGGTATCTTCCGGTAAAACATCGCCGGTTTGCTCCTGCTGGCTCCCAGGCTTTCCTTTACTGTTCTGGATGGGTTTGGGCGGCAGGATCACCTCGATATCCTGCGGCAGCACGTAAACGTTGACCGTTTCTTCGTCTTCGAACTCCGCCGCGGCTCTGTTCCCGGAGGAAAGCGCGTAATCGAGCGTCGTATTGCCGATATCTACTTTATTTTCCGGCATGATCCATCCCGTTAAAATATTAAATGGGATCCGCATGATCTGGATATCGAACGGCGCGATATTCATCCCTACTTCCGTACCCGGAGGCGTCATTTTGGTGCTGTGTACTTTCCAGTTAAAACCGTCCGCTTCTACGATCATTTCGTAATGCACTCCCTTGAAAAGCGTGCTGATCACCGTTCCCCTCAGCATACCGTCTGCGGGGGAAACGAAACGGATATCTTCCGGGCGGATCACGATATCCACATCCTCTTCTTGATCGAAACCCGTATCTACGCATTCGAATCTGCGCCCTGCAAATTCGCAGAGGCAATCCCGGAGCATAACGCCGGAAAGCAGATTGCTTTCTCCGATGAACTGCGCCACAAAGGCGTTTACCGGCTCGTTATAAATATCCGAAGGCACGCCGATCTGCTGGATTACGCCGTTGTTCATCACGACGATCGTGTCGGACATGGTGAGCGCTTCTTCCTGGTCATGCGTTACATATACAAACGTGATTCCCGTTTTTTGCTGGATCGCTTTCAGTTCAACTTGCATTTCTTTCCGGAGCTTCAGGTCCAGGGCGCCCAACGGCTCGTCTAACAGAAGTACCTCCGGTTCGTTTACGATCGCGCGTGCGATGGCGATGCGCTGCTGCTGCCCGCCGCTCAGGGAATCGGGCATCCGTTTCTGAAAACCGTTCAGCTCTACGAGCTCCAGCACCGCGCGGACCTTTTCCCGGATCTGTATCTCCGGAAGCTTTTTGATGCGCAGACCGAACGCGATATTGTCATAAATATTCATATGCGGAAACAGGGAATATTTTTGAAAGACGGTATTGACCTTCCTTTTATGCGGCGGCAGATCCGTAATATCTTCGTTGTCGAACAGGACGCGCCCCGAATCCGGTTTTTCAAAACCGCTGATGATCCGAAGTGTCGTCGTCTTTCCGCAGCCGCTCGGACCGAGGAGCGTAATAAATTCGTTCTTCCGGATATAAAGCGTCATGTCTTTGATAACTTCCGTATCGCCGTAGCTTTTTGTGATATTGTATAAATCGATGATATGCTGTGACATCTGCTCGCTCCTTCTCTTGGCGGATCAAAAACTCGGCGGGGTCGAAACCCATAAAAATTTCGCCGGCCGCTCGTTTTTATTTTCTATATAGTGCTCTTTTTTGGGGTCAAAATAAAAGCTTTCGCCCTTTTTGACTTTGTAAACGGCCTCCCCGAGATGTAAAACCAGGGAACCCTCGAGGACATATCCGAATTCTTCCCCCTCGTGCGGGTCGTGCAGATCGGAACGGCCGCCGCCTGACAGCGTCACCAGAATGGGCTCCATTTTGTTTTTCTGCGCGTTCGGAACCACCCACGTGATATTCTGCCCCAGTTCTTCGTTTTCACTTGAAAAGTAATCCTCTTTTTCGAAAACGATTTGTTCGTCCACCGTTTCATTGAAGAAATCGCGGAGATTGGTCCCGAGGCATTCGAGAATGTCTACGAGCGTAGCGATCGACGGCGAAGTCTGTTCGCTTTCCACCTGGGATATAAAACCCTTGGACAATTCGCTGCGGTTTGCAAGCTCTTCCTGCGTCAGACCGTTTTTGACGCGCAGCTCCCTGATTTTACTGCCGATCGCAAAACCCGGCATGCTGAATCCCTCCTGTTTCCTATCATACTCTAAAACGGACGAAAAAGGATGTTTTGCAAAAGTAAACTTTACGTTTAGATTCACTAAACATGCGAGTGCAATTATAGCAAAAAACTGACCGCTGTCAATATAGATTTCGTGCGAATAAAAATATTCAAAAAATGACTTGCCAAGCTCTTCCAAATCTCGTATAATAATGAACAATTGGTGAAACCAGTAAAATTTATTTTAAGTTAGGAGGAACGAAAATGAAAAAAAGAAAATTATTTTCTTTATTTGTGGCATTTATTATTGCAGCCGTAGGCTTTGCGCCGGGAATTGTTTCTGCACGTTCGTTTACCATAAACGGCGGAACGCTGAATGCGAATGGCGTGCGGGAATTCCAATACGGCAGCGCCATATCGTTCAATGTTTCCGGATATGCCCAGAATGACTGGATCGGAATCTATTATGCGCATGATTTTGAATTTTTAGAAAGAAATGCCTGTAGAGCTACCGAAACAATCAATACCTGGAAATATATCGATGGGGCGACGATGACAGTCGATGCAAGCTGGAAACCTGCGCCGCTTTACGGAGGCAGATACGGAGAGATTTCCGCGATCGACGGGGCCGGAAAACTTTCCGTGGGCAGTTATGTAGCGGTCTACATGACGACGTACGGCGGCAGCGATTATTATGAACCGTTAGATGTAGAAGGACGCATTTATTTTGACGTCGTGCCGAATGGCGCGTTCCTTTCCCTGAACAAATCGGTATTCGCCCCTGGCGAACGCATTGATCTGAAGTATGGCGGGATCTCCAAAAGCAACACATGGCTGGCCATTTATTCGGATGACGTCGGTTTCGCGCCGGGATCGAGATATCAGGAGCGGAGCGCTACGCAGCCGTCCCTTCAGTACGTTTATATGGGAGGGGAAAATGCCTCGGAAACTGTGCCGTTCAACCAGCTGGATCTTTCAGCCTATCCGCGGTACACGCGGGCCATCACCGGAAACGATACCGCCTTTAGTGAGACGTTTAAGATTTTCTACCGGGATGATAATAACAATGGGGTAGATGACAGTTTCGTGCTTCCTGCCGGAAATTATCATGCGGTGGTATTGGGAGGACCGGATTTCTATCAGGTAGTCCCGACGACAGGATATATCGGCGGGCACGCTGCTCCGCAGGCGAATTATATCCAGTTCAGTGTCAAAGAAACAGGCATTACAGTTGAAACCGACGGGCCGCTGTTCACCGTAAACCTCACCGGTAATTCGTTCGCATCAGGCGACTGGGTTGCCGTATACAGAAGAGGCGAGACGCTGGGCAGCAATGGCTGCAGGTCGCTTTTGTGGTGGTATATCAATCGTGATACGAAACAGATCACCTGGCCGATTGACAGCTCCATCGCCAGTGCATCCGTATGGACGGCGATCCCCGGTTCCACCTCCAATAATGCCGTTACCGGATATAACGGACATACGACGCCTTATACGCCGGAGTCTTATTTTATTGCGGAAAACGGGACTTTAAAGCCGGGCAACTATTCGGCGACGGTTTTGGATGCAAATTATAATGTAAAACAAGGATATTCCGTTTATGATTTTACGATCGGAACGACGGGGGACAGCACGACTGCGCCGTCGAACGTAACATACCATCTCGATAATTCTTATCCGGGATGGGCCGACGGCACGATTACGGTGACGGCAAACAATACGGAATACATCTCCGGATTCGCGCTTTTCTGGGGTACCGACACGGGATTGCTGCCTGGATACAGCGATCCGTTTGGTATGGCGGTCCGCACACAAGGGTCCGCGTATGTCTATGAAGTTCCGAAAGGTCTCGTGATTCCGCAGGGTGCGACGCATTTATGGGTTTATAACAAAGACAATGCCGCAAGATACGCGACGATTGCGATTCCGCCGCATACGGCAATGCCCTCCGTCTCTCATCCGCTGTATACTTTCTCCGTGCTTTCGGATATCCATGTTGCTTCGGAGAAGGCCACACAGCGCACGAATCTGGCCAACGCGCTCGATTACGTGAAAAATAAAACACAAGCTTCGGCGATCATTACGGTAGGAGATAATGTAGATAACGGAACGGACAGCGCATGGGAAACGTTTAATAATATCAGGAGCAATTATATTTCTGAAAGCCTGCCGATGTTCTGTGCGATCGGGAATCATGAGTTCAAAGATGCAAACGGCACATCCAGCGATACGGCCGCGCTCGACAGCGCCTATCTGGCCAAATTCAAAAATAACGCCGTATCCGGCATCATTGGAATGACTTCCGTCGACAAGGTCTATTATTCTTTTGAACTGAACGGGTGTAAATATATTATGCTCGGTTCGGAAGGCCAGTCGACCCTTTCTCCCGGCATGCCGCGGGAACACGCGTACATTTCCCAGACGCAGATCAACTGGTTCCAGAGCGAAGTAAACGCAGCAAAAGCGGCGAATCCCAACATGCCGATTTTCGTATTTTTACATCAACCCCTTAAAAATACCGTTTCCGGCTCGCTGGAAGCGAGAAATCCCGTGATCCAGGATTGGTGGGGGATTGCGGAAAGTACCTCGGCGGAAGCGCAGATCCGCAGCATTATTGAAAACAATACCAATATGATTCTCTTTACCGGCCATACGCACTGGGAATTCAGTTCGCTGAACCCGATTCTGCTGGACAGCAGCAAATCCTCGGCGTATATCAATACTGCCTCGGTGGGATACCTGTGGAACGACAACAATATCGACGAATACAGCATCGATGGAAGCCAGGGGTATATCGTAGAAATCCATGACGGCTTTTTATATCTGCGCGGCCGCGATTTTGCGAAAAACACGTGGAATCTGGCGACGCAGTATATTATTCCGATCCGGACGGGTCCTTCCGGACCGGCAAGGTAAATCATAGCGGAACCGCTGAAACGGATCTCTGGACAACAGAGGTCCGTTTCAATTTTAACTTGCATTTTGCCTGCGCCGTTGTATAATACAAAAGATATGAATAGTATCATTTCAAATATTATCACGTTATAAGGAGATGTTCATTTATGCCATTGGTTACATCAAAGGAAATGTTCAAAAAGGCCTATGAGGGCGGGTATGCGATCGGCGCTTTCAATGTCAACAACATGGAAATCATTCAGGGAATCACGGAAGCGGCGAAAGAAGAAAACGCGCCTCTGATTCTGCAGGTTTCCGCAGGAGCCAGAAAATATGCGAATCATACGTATCTGATGAAGCTTGTGGAAGCTGCGATTATCGAGACGGGGCTTCCGATCTGCCTGCATCTGGACCACGGCGATACCTTTGAACTTTGCAAATCCTGCATCGACGGCGGTTTTACTTCCGTCATGATCGACGGCTCCCACCATTCGTTCGAGGATAATATTGCTTTGACGAGACAAGTCGTAGAGTATGCGCATGCGAAAGGCGTAACGGTAGAAGGCGAGCTTGGACGTCTTGCAGGCATCGAAGATGCGGTGAATGTTTCGGCGGAGGACGCTTCCTATACGAATCCGGCGCAGGTACAGGAATTCGTAGAGAAAACAGGCGTCGACTCCCTGGCGATTGCAATTGGTACGAGCCATGGCGCTTATAAATTCAAACCGGGTCAGAAGCCGCAGCTCAGATTCGATATCCTCGAAGAAGTGGAGAAGAGACTTCCCGGCTTCCCGATCGTTCTGCACGGCGCTTCTTCGGTAATTCCGGAATATGTGGAAACAATCAATCGCTACGGCGGTAAAATGCCCGATGCAATCGGTATTCCGGAAGACATGCTCAGAAAAGCCGCTTCCATGGCTGTCTGCAAGATCAATATCGACTCCGACCTCCGTCTGGCGATGACGGCTGCCATCAGAGAACATTTTGCAGAAGCTCCTTCGGATTTCGACCCGAGACAATACCTGAAGCCTGCAAGAGAAAACATCAAAAAGCTTGTAAAACATAAGCTTGTAGACGTTCTCGGATGCAATAACAAGGCATAATCGATATTTTACAGGAGGATTCGGAAATCTATGGAAAAACTTGTTGGTGCTGCCATATTCGGACAGTCCGGCGGGCCTACGTCGGTAATCAATTCCAGCGCGGCCGGCGTTATCATCACGGCGCTCAAGCAGGGATGTATTACGAAGGTATACGGAGCCGCACACGGGATCAAGGGCATGCTGGAAGAAGATTTTTACGATATGTCGAAAGAAGATCCCTACGAGCTGGAACTGCTCAAGACGACGCCGTCGTCTGCGCTTGGGTCCGTGCGGTATAAACTGAAAAATGCGGAGGAAGATCCGACGGATTATTTGCGGCTTCTCGAAGTATTTCAAAAATATAACATTCGTTATTTCTTTTATAACGGCGGGAACGACTCGATGGACACCTGCAATAAAATCAGCAAATTTATGCAGAAATCCGGCTATGAAATGAGAGTCATGGGCGTGCCGAAAACGATCGACAACGATTTGTTCGGTACCGACCACTGCCCGGGATACGGAAGCGCGGCGAAATATGTCGCGACGTCTACGATGGAAATCTACCATGATGCAAGAGTTTACGATACCGGTATGGTATGCGTACTGGAAGTGATGGGACGCCATGCGGGGTGGCTTACGGCCGCTACGGCTCTGGCGGGAGTCAAAGGGCAGGGACCGGATCTTATTTACGTACCGGAACTTCCGTTCAGCCAGGAGCAGTTTTTAGATGACGTATCCCAGATTTATAAAGAAAACGGGAAAGTTATCGTTGCTGTTTCGGAAGGCGCGCAGTATGCGGACGGCAGATTCGTTGCCGACAGCGGCGTGCGCGATGCTTTCGGACATGCCCAGCTCGGCGGCGTCGCAACGACGCTTGCGAATCTCGCCAAGGAAAAAATCGGCTGTAAAGTCCGCGGTATCGAATTCAGCCTGCTGCAGCGGTGCGCCGCACACTGTGCTTCTCTGAACGACGTGAATGAAGCGTACATGGCAGGAGAAGCGGCCGTGCTGAATGCGGTAGACGGCAAAACCGACTACTGTGTCGGGTTTGAACGGGGAACTGCCGGCGGCTATCACTGCGGCGTGAAACTGATTAAATTGGATGACGTTGCAAATACGGAGAAGAAACTTCCCAGAGAATGGATCAACAAAGAAGGCAACTTCGTAACGCAGGAGTATATCGACTATGCGCTCCCGCTGATCCAGGGAGAATCGCGTCCTCCGATGGAAGACGGGCTCCCGCGGTTTGCAAAACTTGCGAAAATCAAGGCTTAACTTTTTGATCTGTTCCGCAGCCTATTGAAAAAAATCGCACATGCGAGGATCAGCTCGCACAGGACAAGCACCGATATCAAAAAAAAGATATCGGTGTTTTCTTTGATAAATCTGTAGAAAATGTTGATCGTTCTGCTGTCCGAACGGATGCTGTTCCCGGCAACTAAACTGACCTTATGTATACTGCCGTCTTTCAGGAGATAATTTGCCGTGCCGATGACGCTCCCCTCTTCGATCGGAGGAGCAAGCTCGTCTAAAGACAGCGCTTTTCCCGGCGCGGCAGCGTTTTTATCGGCGATATGATAACTGACATTTTCTATATAATCCGTCACATCGACCGGCATCATGCAATAGCACGCTTCACCTGCTTTGAGAAGCAGCTCGCCGCCGCCGATTTCCGCCGTTACCACGAGATCTTCTTTCCCGACCAGCGTCGTTTTCTTGAAATTCGTCAGGACGTTATCGATATAATTATTTCCCAGATCATACGCGGAATCGTTGGGGACTCCCGTGATTACCAATGTCAGATTCACGGAAGGAGCGTTCTCTGAAATTTTACCGATCATATAGAACAGCAGCGTTCCCAATTCGTTGGCGCTGTCGTATACCGTGTAAGCGCCTGCGGTCAGAGCTGCGTTTTGAAAAACATTGTTAGTCATCATTCTGCACTCGTTGAGCACCGCGGTGCCTCCCCAGATATGCGCCGCCGAATTGGAAGCGATATCCCGGAACTGCGCGTTCGTCATCGCATAGGACCAGAAGAGCGACATGTCGTAAACCGTCGTCCGCTGCAGTTTATCTGCGCTTCCGTCTACATTGGTAAAATATGTATTTTTCATGCCGAGTTCACCCGCCTTCTGATTCATGACGGTGACAAAATATTCCGTGTTGGGATTGAAATGGACGGCAAGGAGACGGGCCGCGTTATCAGCGTTGCATAATATTACGGACTTGATGAGATGGTCTACCATATATTGATTGGCAGCCAGCAACGTATACCGCCCCGACGCGGACACGCTGTCCTCCGAAGGCGATATATAATCCGTAACCGAGATCGAAGGATTTTCTAAAATGAGGAGGCACGTCATCAGGCGCGCCAGCAAAGAACAGTCTGCCGGGAGCTCCGTATTTTGCTTTAGAAGCGTCTGCTTCGTATCACACTCATAAACCATGTAGGAAATCCCGATAGATTCATTGGAAGGGAGCGTATTTGCCGCAGCAGAAACGCTTCCCATTTCCACACAAACGATTGTTACAGCGATACAGAGCGCAATGACTGCTGCGAATATTGTTTTTTTCGTATAAAAGAATGCTTTTATCATTTGAAAAGTCCTTCGAATAACAAAATCTATTATATTGAAGAAAGTATAGCATATCTGCTGCGGGAATGCCAAAAAATTTTTCGTGGAAAAATCTTCCACCGTTTTTCCATTAATTTTCAGTATGAAATCCGGATCTCGTCTGTTGACAAACTGGTTGTCTGTGAGTATACTGTGGACAGTAATTCAATTACTACATTACATAGGAGGTTATACAGTATGAAGAAAAAGATTATGGCTCTTGTACTCGTAGTGGCGTTAGCCGTTTCTGCAATGAGTATATTAGCCGTGCAGGCAGCAGGACTGGAAGTAACGGTCGAAGGTTCCAATTTAAAGGTTACCGTTTCCGGTGAAACTTCAGAAACCGATTGGGTCGGCATTTATAAAGATGGCGAGAAATATGGTGAAGGGGAAGGTACGGCTACCTCTCTTCTTTGGTGGTATATTAAGGATACTACCAAGACGGTAAACTGGCCGGCGGATAAAGCAACGGCAGATGCTACGATCGGAGCAAACGGCGACTCGGCCGGCAACAGAAAAGGGGATATCAATGAAGATTATACCTTAAAGCCGGGTAAATATTATGCGATCATCCTGGGCGGAGCGGATTCCTACACGCCGGTAGCCGGCTTCGAAAAAGTGGAATTCGAAATCAAAGAAGCAGGTTCTTCGGATAACAATAATACCGACACCCCTTATACGGAAGAAATAGAATTCCAGTTTTCTGTGGATAAAGTGGACGAAGACATGACGGACGGCGCTTACGGCGGAACGACATTCATGGTAATGGGCGACCACACGTTTGCGGATTCGACTTTTATGGACGGTTGGGTTGCCGTGGAAAATGGTATCCAGAAATACCAGTACAGTGTCGACGGCGGCAAAACATGGAAAGATGTGGAGTCATGCAATATAAATAACAGACCGGATCTTGGAACGGCAGGAATGCCTCATGAAAGCGGCCATTCCACCGCAGGCTTCACGATGACGATCAACGGTACGAAAGACTGTGAAACGTTATATATCCGTGCGATTTCCAAGGATAACAAAGTGGCGAATTTCTTCGCGATTACGACCGGCGCTGCCGACAGCGTGGAAGCTCCTTCCCTCGGAACGGTTGACGGAAACAATAACAATAATAACAATAACAACAACAATAATAACAATAACCAACCGAACACGAATACGGGCGACGTTTCTTATCTCGTTGTTGTAATCGCTATGGCGGCTGTTCTTGCAACGGTCGTGCTCAAAAAGAAAAGAGCGGAAGCTTAATTCTGAAAGAATCTTGTAATACGTTCAAATAAAGAAAGCTGCTTCGGAACATTTCGCAGAAAGTTCCGGAGCAGTTTTTTTTGCGGGGAGGGAGCAATCGCAATGGAGGAGCGGAAGCTGAACGCAGCGCAGCAGGAGGCGGCGATGCATTTTACAGGGCCGGCCCTGACACTGGCGGGACCGGGGAGCGGAAAGACGACGGTTCTGACGGAACGGACGCTGAATCTTGTCCGGAGGACACGTACGCCGGAACAGATCCTTTCCGTTACGTTTACGAATGCGGCGGGAGATGAAATGCGAAAGCGATACAGAAAGGCGTCCGGCGCCTGCATTGAAGAATTGCAAACGGAGGCGGAACCGGTCTTTCAAACGGTGCATAGCTATTGCAACGGCCTGATTCGGGAATATGAACGCAACAGCGCGGTCCGCTATGAAAGAATCGATGAAAAAACGGGCGGGAAAATGGAGATTTTACGCAAGCTTTATGCGGAAATCAATGGAGAGGAAGCAGATCCGTATCTTCTGAACCGCATTGGAAACAGCAGAAGCGGCTCTCCGGATCCGGAAATCAAAAATTGGAGGAAGATCCGGAAATGTTATGATGCGTATAAAAGGCAGCGCAGACTGATCGATTTTGACGATATGATCGATCTGGCGTCTGAAATTCTGCATTCGGATTCTTGTGATAAGAAAAGAATCCGCGAACAAAATCAGGAACGGTTCCGGTTTCTGCAGGTGGACGAAGCGCAGGATCTTACAAAAGAACAGTTCGATATTTTACAGATTATTGCAGCTTCCCGGAATATTTTCGTAGTAGCGGATGACGATCAGAGTATTTACGGCTTCCGCGGCGCTTCTCCTGTCTGCGTTCGTGTTTTTTATCAGAGCCATCCCGATTGTAAATTGTACCGCCTTTCCAGAAATTACCGCTCTGCGCACAAGCTCGTACGCGTCTCAGCAGCGTTCATATCCAAAAATTCAGACCGGTTTGATAAAACGTTATATAGTGAAAAAGAAGAGGAAGGAACGCTGCGGATCAAGGCATGCGGAAACAGCATTTTACAAGCCTCGTTCCTCCGGAAGGAAATTCGGGATCTGCGCCGGAAAGAAGACGGCCTTACAGTGGGGATTTTATATCGTAATAACATTTCCGGCCTGCTGCCGCGCGCGCTTTTTACAAAAGAAAACATGCCGTATACGTTGATGGGAGAGAAAACTGAAATCGACAGTCTTCCGTTCCTCGACGGTATTTTATCCGCAATCAGGATGCGGGAACGTGAAAGCAGGTGGATTCTGCCGCCGCCTGCGGAAACGCTCCGGCGCCTCTTGGAAGAAGGTCTTGAACATCGATTTGAATCGTATTGCAGAGATACGAGGCAGCACATGCGTTATAAAGACGCTGTTTTATCGTTTGTGTTTTATTTATGCGACGTCTGCGGTTCCTGGAAGGAGGCCGTCCGCTTGCTGGACCGGCTCGATGCGGCTGCAAACAATACGAACGAAGGCAGCATATGTTTTACGACGGTGCATTCGGCAAAAGGGCTGGAGTATGATGCCGTATTTATTATTGACGCCATCCTGGGGGAGTTCCCCGGCTGCGGCGCTGCTGAGGGGAAACTGCTGGAAGAAGAACGGCGCCTTTTTTATGTTGCGATGACGCGTGCGCGAAAGTACCTTTATATCACATATCCTTTGCGCAGAGGCAATTTATATGCGGACAGGCGCCCGGAGAAAGAGAGTATTTTTCTATCGGAAATAAAAGCCTGTATGCAGGCCGCGGCGGAGGAAGCGCTTACTTGACGAAAAGCGGCGTTCGGGTTATAGTATTACAGAATTTAAAATACGAATTTTGCAGAATACAAAGGATTGGATCGAATGAAGTTCAGAATCGACTATACCAAAAAAGGCAGCGAAGAAGTGATCGACAAGCTTTCGGCATATGTGGAAAAATGGAGGCTCCGGAAAATGCAGGCGTCCCGCAATCATGCCGCTGCTTCGCAGGAAATGAGAAGGAGAAAAACGCATCGGGTTTTGACGGAAAAAGCCGCCGGTGAGACGCCGGCTGCCGGCAGGCGCAATCCTGTATCCGCAAACGGGCAAAGCGACGCATATCGCGGCAGAAACACGAACCGGGCGATACCGGGCGGAGGCCGGCAGACACAGAACAACCGCCGGAATCCCGCGGCTGCGGCGCCGCAGCAATCGCGGCAGAGCCGTACGAACGCTTCCAGGCCTCCGAAAGCGGTCTTGCAAAAAGAGCGGATTTCAACAAAAAAGATTTTTTCCCGGCTTGGAATTTCGCTGCTCACGTTTCTGCTTGCCGTCGTTCTGCTTGCGATTTGCGCGGATCTCGTTGTCCTTCACGGGCCGTCTAAAGCTGCGAGGGACCGGTTTGTACTTACCGTAACGGAAACGAGCGCAGGCAAATTTCTGGCCACCTGGTTTTTATCCGATACGACAGTGAAAAATATTATAGAAGGAAACGCCGTTATCGACAGCGGCACGCAAACGGATACCACATTGATCAAGCTCCCGGGGGAAACCAGCAATGACCCTGAAAATCCCGGCGGGAAAACGGATATAAACAGCGTACAGCTGATCGATATCGAGGGCAAAACATATAAAGGGAAATTATTGATCGTGCAAAATCCGAAACGCGTGTTTATCGGAACGCCTGCATCTTATGGCAGCGACAAAGAAGGCGTTTCAACGATCGATATGGTGCGGAATGCGAATGCGCTCTACGGCATAAACGGAGGCGGATTTTACGATACCGGCAAGGGAAACGGCGGAATTCCGACGGGACGTGAAAATTCGGATGGCATCGTTATTTCAAAAGGAAATCTGATGTGGGGAGAGCGCAGCCGGGAATATGAAATCATCGGCATCAATAAAAAGGGAATCCTGGTCCTCGGAAAGATGACGGGCCAGCAGGCGCTGGACAACGGCATCGTAGAAGCGCTCAATTTTGGGCCGTATCTCGTAATGAACGGCGAAGCCTGCGAGGTGGGCGGTTTTACGGAGGCAGGGCTTAATCCGCGGACTGCGATCGGACAGCGTGCCGACGGCGCAATGCTCCTTCTGACGATCGACGGAAGACAGCCGTCCAGTATGGGGGCTTCTTATGAAGACCTGATCGAAATCATGATGAACTATGGCGCGGTGAATGCCGCAAATCTGGACGGGGGCTCCTCGACTTATATGGCGCAGAATGCGGAATCCGGCAACGATCCGCAGATTATTACGCAGTGCGCTTCTTTGTATGGCCCCAGAAAAATGGCAACGTCTATTTTAGTTGCAAGGACCGATCAAAGCAACAGCCAGTACGAATGATGCAAAAGGGGAAGAACAATGGGTAAAATCAAAACATTGATGTTAAAATCCAAATTCTGGAAAATATATTTTTATGCGATCGGTGTATTCCTCTGCCTTCTCGTCGTCGGGCTGATCCTGTTTTCCATATGGCTTTCGGATTATGAAAGCAGTCAGAATACCATAGAAGTGGACAAAGTCCTCGCGATGTTCGAGCAGAAGCAATACGCGGATATCATCGCGAAAACGGACGTGGTGATGACCGGATTCGCGGAGAAGGAACCATACGAGGCAAAACTGCGGGAAGCGGTAGAGGGCAAGCACATTACGTATGTCAAAGCGTTTTCCTACGACCGCTTCGCAAGCCCTTCGTACATTATCAAAGCAGATGAGGAAGATTTATGCAAAGTGACATTGAAAAAATCCTCCAAAACGAGCAAATTCGGATTTAGTCTGTACGAATTCGACTACATCTCCGAATTTTCCTTTGCGGACATCAACGTGGTCTTTTTAGCGCCGGAGGGCGCTGCGCCGTATATCGACGGAAAAGCTGTCGGGGATGTTTTCAAAAAGACGCTTGCAAAAGATCAGCCTGCAAAATCTCAATATACGCTTACCGCAGAGAAGCTGGTCATCAACCGATACGAGATTTGCGGTCTTCTCGCCAAACCGGAAAGCGTGGAGGTCAGGAGCCGGGAAGGAGCGCCGCTTGCGCTGCAAAGCAACAGCAGCAATGAAATCGTCGCGGCGCCTCTGGATATCACCATTCATGCGCCAGCCGGCTTTTCCGTTTCCGTAAACGGCGTCAAATTAAGCGAGAAATACATGACCGACCAGTCAAAAGAGAACCAATCTATCAAATATATGTTGAACGAAGCGGATAAAAACGCGCTGAGCCTTTTTAATACGTATAAAGTAGAGCAGCTGACGGCAAAGCCCGAGGTGAAGGTGCAGGATGCGTCCGGAAAGGATATAGAGTGTACTTATAATTCCGAAACGAAAACATTCGATGTGGGCTTCAAGCTGTTCACATTGAAGCTTCCGTCCAATTATAAAGCGACGGTGAACGGTACGGAAATCACGTCTTCCGACAACTGGATTGCGGAGAAGAACCAAGAGCTCACGGAATTGAAAAACATTCCGGAAAATTATTTTACGAGACCGTATCTGAATACATATAAAGTTGCCGTCCTTTCCGGGGATCTGACCGTAGAGGCGAAAAATTACAGCGGAGAACAGGTGGCGCTCGATTATGACGAAAGCAATATGACGTATACCGGAAATTTTGCGGTTCCCGCGGCCGCCAAAGAGGCGTACGCACAGATCGCAATCGACGGCGCAAAAGCGTATGCGGGCTTCATGTCGAACGATATTTCCATGAGCGCCTTTTTATCCCGGATCATAAACGGGACGCAGATGTACAAAGATATGAGCGAATACCGGCAGTATTGGTATACAGATCACGATTCCACGTCTTTTGAAAATATAGAAGCATACGATCTGCGGGTATATGGAGAAAACTGTTTTTCGTGTGCGGTCTACTTCGATTACTGGATCTATGGGCAGCGGGGAAAGCCTGATTTTCAAACGAAGCTGGAAACGAATACGCGGATCTGGTATGTCAATACGGGCGGAAAATGGTATATGGCGGATATCGAAATTTTTGAACGCAAGCCGTAAGCTATCCGCGTATGGCTGAGAAATATTCCTTGAGGAGCGACGCGCAGTCGCTCTTTTTAATGCCGCCGAACACTTTTACCTGCGGATATAAGAGATTATATACCGTGCCGGCGGCGCCTTCGCGCAAGTTATAAGCGCCGAAATACAATTCGCGGATCTGTGCGGCGCGCAGCGCGCCTGCGCACATGGGGCAGGGCTCCAGCGTCACAAACAGTTTACAGCCTGTAAGATACCGGCTTCCGGTTGCGGCCGCGGCGGCATTCAGCGCGTTCAGCTCCGCATGTCCGGTGATGCGATCCTGCGTTTCTCTCGTATTGATGCCGTATGCGATGATTTGACGATCGCGCACGATCACACAGCCTACGGGAACGTCGCGCGGATTCTTTTCCAACGAAAAACGGGCATACTCCAGCGCTTTGCCCATAAAGAACCATATATCTGACACAGTTTGTTTACACACCTCTATTACAATAGGATAAGACAAAAGCCGGGCGGAGCGGAAATAATATTTGCTCTTGTCCGCATGTTGTATTATAATCAGGCAGTATCGCATTGTGCAACATATATTTTATTTTGAAGAAACGACAGGTGCTTTCATGATAACAATGGAACCAAAACAACAAGGGGAGCGGTATACATTCGAAGAACTTTATCATATCATAGAGCTTTTGCGCACCCCGGAAGGCTGTCCCTGGGACCGTGCGCAGACCCATCAGACGCTTGTCAAGCCGATGATCGAGGAAGCGTATGAAGTGGTCGACGCCATCAACAAAAAGAGTTCTGAAAAGCTTTGCGAAGAATTGGGAGACGTGCTGCTCCAGGTTATTTTCCATACGATTCTGGCCGGAGAGGAAGGCAGCTTTACGTTTGAAGACGTCACGGACCGCTGCGCGCGGAAAATGCTCTTCCGGCATTCCCATGTATTTGGAAACGCCGCGGCGGATACGGCCGGAGAAGCGCTTGCGAATTGGGAA
This sequence comes from Clostridia bacterium, assembly GCA_046952735.1. Lineage (GTDB taxonomy): Bacteria > Bacillota > Clostridia > UBA1212 > UBA1255 > Egerieisoma. The sequence continues at coordinate 19,401 of JBKUJR010000009.1, forward strand.
AGCCGGAAATTCCAGGAAAAAGGCTTCTCGTCTCTGCGGCAGGATCTGGAAGATATCCCGGACGTTCTGCCCGCATTGATGCGGGCGCAGAAAGCCGCGAAAAAGATCCGCAAAGCAGGACCGGCACTGCAAGATGCGGAAGAGACGGTCTCGGAACAGGAAATCGGGAAGATGCTGTATCAAATCTGCAAGAAAGCGGATATTTCCGGCGTAGACGCCGAAATTGCGCTGAATCATTATCTCGAAGGGGTTATCAAAAATGAGAATCGATAAATTTTTAAAAGTTTCCCGCGTCATCAAACGGCGTACCGTAGCAAACGAAGCTTGCGACGGCGGGCGCGTCGCCATTAACGGCAGGCCGGCGAAAGCCGGCGCCGATGTAAAGCCGGGCGACGTGGTAGAGGTCTCTTTTGCAGGCAATAAAATGAAATTTGAAGTTCTGAGCGTCGCGGAAACGGTCCGGAAAGACGATGCAAAGGATATGTATAGAATTATAACGGATTGATACGGAGGAATCTATGAAAAAGTACACGAAGGTAATCGCGCTCGTATTGTCCTGCGCGATGGCGGTCGGTCTGCTGTCAGGCTGCAAGAAGAAAAAATCCATCGTCGGTATGGTAAACGGCGTCGTAATCCCGGATGGATTATTTATCAATAATTTTGCCACAAAGGTTTATGAAGCGGAGTCCGCCGGGGATACGGATATCGATTTCGAGCTGAAGGGCGAAGAATTATATAACGCGGTCAAAGATGCAAAAAAGGATGGAAAGTCGTATTTTGATCTTTTTGTAGACGAAGCGCTGGAAAATTCCAGAAAATTCATGATACAATATCAGATTTATTCCGGGAAAGAGGGATGGCCTTCCGAGTCGGAGATCGCAGATCTCAAAAAATCGGCGGAGTCCTATATCTCACAGATGCTTACTTATTACGGCTCGTCCATGGGCGCCTCCACCGTACAGGATCTGGCGAAGAAAGCTTATAGTATGACGTATGACGATCTGATCGAATATTTTACCATGTCGAGCACGCTGGAAAAATATAAAGCGTCGCTTCAGGAGAAAATCACGCCTTCCGACGATGAATTGGCGGAATTTTACGCGGCGCATGAAAGCGACTATCGAACGGTGAAAGTCCGGCATTCGCTGATCAGCACCGAAGATATGGACGACGCGGAAAAAGAGGAAGCATATCAAAAAGCGCAGGAGCTCGTAACGCAATATAAAGAGGGCAAGATCACTTTTGAAGATATTTTGAAAGAATCGGACGATGTAAACAGCAATACGGGCGAGGTAAATAACGACGGATATTATTCCGTAAAGAAAGATTCCGGTCTGGTACAGGCATTCAAGGATTGGGCGCTGGCGCGGACGGAAGCATCGGACGAGGTTGAAATTGTCGAGACAGAGTACGGATATCATATCATGCAGTGTACGGAAATTCTCGATATCACGGACGATACCGTGAAGGAATCTGTGGAGTCGGCGTACAAGGTAGAACTTGTCGATCAGCAGATCGAAGAAGAAACGGCGCCTTATCTGGATCAGAAAGAGTATCAAATCAAAAAACTCGATGAGAAATACGTCGATAAGATCGCAAAGCGTACCTTCACAGGAGATTTTTCCGATGTGGAGGAGGCAACTCCGACCGCGGCCGTATCCGCAGAGCCTACGCAGAAGCCGGAATACAACGATGCGGCGGCGGATACGACGGAAATCGCAAAATACCGGGGAAATCCCGTCCTGAAGGTCTATTACGTACAATTCTTTTCCCAGGCGATGAACGAGATCCTGGGAGACTACGATTTTTCCGCAGCCGGGGATTCCGAAGAAAAATTTTATGAAATTCTGAACGAGGCTGTCCAGAAAGAGTATAAAGACGGCAAGACCTATCTGGAATATGCGAAAGAATACGGTCTGGAACTTCTTACGAATTTCCTTGCAACGAAAGATATGGCGGCCGAAGCGGGAAAAACGCTTTCGGATGAAGATAAAGCAAAGGAACTGGAAGAACTCGATACGCAGATCGATTCCATGCTGCAATATTACGGCACTTCTTACGGCGTATCGACGCGGGACGAACTCATCCAAAAGCTGGTCAGCGTCAATGTGAATGATTATAAAGCTATTTATGCAGACCAGATGCTTGTTTCTGAGTATGCAAACGGCGTCATAGAAGAGATGAAGCCGGAAGAAAGCGATTTGAAAGCGTTTTATGAGAAAAATCCGGACGATTACAGAATCGTGACGATCCGGCACATTTCTAAAAGCCTTCTCGACGAAGACGGCAATGCGCTGCCGGAGGAAGAGCAGAAAAATGTGTTGAAACTGATGGAAACCTTAAAGACGAAACTGGAAAACGGCGATTCTGTGGAAGCCCTCGTGACGGGCTATTCCGATGCGTCGGACGTCTCGTCCTCCAAAGGACTTCTGGACCTGAAAAAGGCTTCTGCGGCTGCAAAAAAAGAGGTAATCGACTGGGCGTTTTCCCAGACGGAGACCGGCGCGGTTTCGATCCTCAAAACGGATTCCGCTTATGAGCTCGTGATCATCGAAGGACTGACGGACTATACGTCGTCTGCCGGAACGGTTGCGAACAGCACGAATACGAGCACGAAAGCTGTTGTAACCGCGGTTACGACGGCCTACAAGAATGAGGCGTTTGAAGAAAGCGTCAAAAAATATATTGCGGATAACGATATCGCGCTTACGGATGTGAAAAACGACGTGATCGAAGCCGTCGCAAAAGACTTTCTGTCCTATAAAGCAAGCGGAACGGAAAAATAAAGAATTTTATCAGGAGGAAAGCGTATTATGATCAAGCTTACGCCGCCTATGGGGTGGAATTCATGGAATACGTTCGGCGCAGAGATCCATGAGGCGCTGATCCGGGAAATTGCGGATACGATGGTAACGACAGGGCTCCGGGAAGCCGGTTATGAATATGTCGTGCTCGACGATGCCTGGGCGGAATGGGAGCGCGGCCCGGACGGCAGGTTGCAGGCGAACCGGGAGAAATTCCCCTCCGGGATGAAAGCGCTTGCGGAGGATCTCCATGCAAAAGGACTGAAATTCGGCTTGTATTCTTCCTCCGGCCACAGAACCTGCCTGGGGAATGCGGCGAGCTATGACTATGAGTTTGAGGATGCGGAAATGTTCGCTGCGTGGGGCGTAGACTTTCTGAAATATGATTTCTGTCACAGGCCGGAAACGCCGAGCGCCGCGTATACATACCGTAAAATGGGCGCCGCGCTTGCAAATTCCGGCAGGGATATTTTATTCAGCGCCTGCAGCTGGGGTATGGAGGAAACGCATCAATGGATCAAAACGACGGGCGCTTCCATGTGGCGTTCTACGGGGGATATCAACGATTCGTGGGAGAGCATTAAAGATGTTGCGGCGGCGCAGATTGCATTACAGCCCTATAACGGGGTCGGCTGTTTCAACGATATGGATATGCTCGTGGTCGGGATGAACGGCAGCGGCAATGTCGGCTTAAACGGCTGCAGCTATGAAGAATACAAAACCCATTTTTCCCTCTGGGCATTTTTGAATTCTCCGCTTATGATCGGCTGCGATGTGCGGAGCATGTCGGAAGAAACCAAAACGATCCTGATGAACCGGGAGATCATTGCAATCAACCAGGATCCCGCAGGCCGCCAGCCGTACCTCGTGGGAGGCGTCCATTCCATGTTCGGGACAAAAACATATTGCTGGGTCAAATTATTGAACAACGGCGATTTTGCCGTAGGACTGTTCAATCTGGAAGACGTGCCGTCCCATTTGTCTTTCTCGGCGGTGGATATCGGCCTTTCGCGTGTTTCCGGGAAAAAACTCCGGCTGACCGACCTCTGGACGGGAGAGCCCGTCATGCTGCTGGGCGGAATCGAAGTCAGCGAAATATTGCAGCCGCACTGCTGTAAAGTCATGCGGGGCAGCATCGCCGGCGCATGATATGCAGGAATTGTTTTAAAAATCTGTCGGCGGACGAAATCGCAATTTACAGGCGTCTCATACATAGAGGCGCCCAAACCTTTTTATGCCGGGAATGCCTGGCGGAAAAACTTGGATGCGGCGTAGAGAAAATAGACGAAAAAATCGCGCATTTTAAAGAAATCGGATGTACCCTATTCATCAAAAATTAATCCTCCTTTATTGACAATTCGTTCCGTATATGGGATAATCAATCAGTGTGCGCAGACGCTTTTCCATATGTGGAAAATGCTGGAAAAAACGTTGCGGCGCGATTAAAAATGAAGAAAAGAGGATGTATATGAGCAATAAGGTAACAATTATCGGAGCAGGCAGCGTCGGCTCGACAATCGCCTATACTATGACCGTAAAGGGAATTGCTTCTGAAATCGTACTCATTGACATTAACGAAGAGAAGGCGCTCGGAGAAGCGATGGATATTAAACAAGGCACTCCTTTCTGCTGTCCGGTAACCGTTTATTCCGGAACCTATGAAGACGCGAAGGGATCCGATATCGTGATCATATCCTCGGGACTTCCGAGAAAACCCGGTCAGTCCCGGCTCGACCTTGCTCAAACAAATGTCAACATTATCAAACAGATCGCGCCGGAGATCGCAAAGCATGCGCCGGAAGCGCTTTATATCATCGTCAGCAATCCTGTGGACATATTGACATACGCATTCATGAAATATTCTGGACTGCCGGAAAGCAAAATCGTCGGTTCGGGAACGATCCTGGATACGGCGCGCCTGCGCTATTATCTGTCCGATTATTTTGGAGTCAGCCAGAAAAATATACACGCTTACGTCATGGGCGAGCACGGGGATTCCTCCTTTATTCCCTGGTCCCTGGCAAAAGTTGCGGCGGTAGGAATCGAAGATTATTGCAAGGGCGTCAAATACAGCGGCAAAAACACGATGAACCCTCCCAACTACAACGAAGTCATCGACTATGTGAGAACTTCGGGAGGCAAGATCATCAAATACAAACAAGCGACGTATTACGCCGTTTCCGTATCGGTGAGCAGCGTCTGCGAATCGCTGTTTTCCGGAAAAGATACGATCATGACGCTTTCTTCGATGATGCACGGAGAGTACGGTCTCAGCGACGTATGCCTGAGCCATCTGTTCGTCGTTGGAATCGACGGCGTGAAAGGCTGCGTAACGCCTACGCTCACGGATGAAGAAGTCGCGCTGATGCATAAGAGCGGGAACGTCCTGAAAGAATTGATCGCCGGCCTTCAGTTTTAATACAAGCGTGTAATTTCAAAGGAGGAAACGAAAATGGAATACCGTATCGAACGCGATTCGATGGGAGAGATGCAGGTACCTGCAGACCGCTATTGGGCGGCACAGACGCAGCGAAGCTACCAGAATTTCAAAATCGGGGGCGAAATCATGCCCCGGGAAATCACGCATGCTTTCGGAATCCTGAAGAAAGCAGCGGCAATTGCAAATTTCAATCTTGGAAAACTGGAAGAAGAAAAGAAAAATATCATTATACAAGCATGTGATGAAGTAATCGCAGGAAAGCTCAACGACCATTTTCCGCTCGTCGTCTGGCAGACGGGAAGCGGAACGCAGTCGAATATGAATGCAAACGAAGTGATTGCAAACAGGGGGAATGAGCTTTGCGGGGCAAAATTGCTGCATCCCAACGATCACATCAATATGTCGCAGAGCTCCAACGATACGTTCCCCACAGCAATGCATATCGCGGCCGTCATCGGAATCGAGGACCAATTGTTCCCCGCGATGGACACGCTGATTGAAACGCTGAAACGCCTTGAAAGCGAAAACGACGATATTGTCAAAAGCGGAAGAACCCATCTCCAGGACGCGACGCCGATCAAATTTTCCCAGGAAATCAGCGGTTGGAGAAATATGATCGAAAAGACGAAAGGTATGCTCGAGGCTGCGCTTCCGGGCCTCAAAGAACTGGCCCTGGGGGGCACCGCCGTCGGCACCGGACTCAACGCGCCGAAGCAATTCGGGCCGGAAGTCGCCAAGGTAGTCAGCGAGCTGACGGGAAAGAACTTTGTCTCTGCCGCCAATAAATTTCACGCGCTTACTGCGAAGGACGAACTCGTATTTGCGCACGGCGCGCTGAAGGCGCTCGCAGCAGACCTGATGAAAATCGCAAACGATGTGCGCTGGCTTGCAAGCGGCCCGCGCTGCGGCCTTGGCGAGATCCATATTCCGGAGAACGAGCCGGGAAGCTCCATTATGCCGGGTAAGGTCAACCCTACCCAGTGCGAATCCATGACCATGGTTGCCGTCCAGGTCATCGCAAACGACGTGGCGGTAGGAATGGCCGCTTCACAGGGAAACTTTGAGCTGAATGTATTCATGCCGGTATGCATTTACAACTTCCTCCAGTCCGTACGCCTGCTGGCGGATGGAATTCGTTCCTTCAACGATAATTGCGTAGCAGGTATCACGGCGAATCGGGAGAAAATGAAGCACAACCTGTATAATTCTCTGATGCTCGTAACGGCGCTGAATCCTTATATCGGATACGATAATGCAGCAAAAACCGCTAAAAAAGCGTATAAAGAGAATATTTCACTGAAAGAAGCGTGCGTGCAGCTCGGCTTCCTGACTGCCGAAAAATTCGACGAAGTGTTCAAGCCGGAGCAAATGGTATAAAAGCCAAAAAACACAAACTGAAAGGAAAATGAATATGACTTACAGTTATTATCCTGGTTGCACATTAAAAACAAAAGCAAAAGACCTGGACCGGTACGCGAGAGCCTCAGCAGAGGCTCTTGGCGTTACGCTGGAAGAAATAGAGGATTGGCAGTGCTGCGGCGCGGTATACCCCCTGGCACAGGATGAAATCGCGACGAAGCTTTCCGCCGTGCGGGCGCTGGACAGCGCAAAACGCCAGGGAAGGGATTTATTGACATTGTGTTCCGCCTGCCATCATGTTATAAAAAGAGTGAACGGCGATATGCTTACCAATGACGATATCCGCATGAAAGTCAATAATTATTTAAAATTAGACACGGATTACGTCGGGGAAACGAAAGTCGTTCATTATCTCGAAATGCTGAGAGATACGATAGGCTTCGACAAAATCCGGGCGGCTGTCAAAAATCCCCTCAAAGGAAGGAAGATTGCGGCCTATTACGGCTGCCTGCTTTTACGCCCGGCGAATGTCATGCAGTTCGACAATCCGGAAAATCCTTCGATCTTGGAGGATTTTATTCGTGCGATCGGCGCCGAGCCGGTTCTCACGCCGTACCGGAACGAATGCTGCGGCGGATATGTCGCGCTGGAAGACCGCTCCATTCCGGTAAAACGCTGCAACATGATCATGGAGTCGGCGTATGCGAAAGGCGCGGATACGGTCATAACGGCATGTCCTCTGTGCATGTACAATCTGGATGCCAACTGCACCGCAGAGAAAAGACCTGAAGTCCGTTATTTTACGGAATTGCTTGCCGAAGCGCTCGGCGTAAAATAAGGAGGGTTATTTGTGACGGAAAACGAAAGGGAATTGGCGGAACGCGTGATTCGGATCAGCGGCGTAAATACGAGGAAATGTATGAAATGCGGCAAATGTTCCGGAACGTGTCCTTCCTATAATGAAATGGAATATCATCCGCATCAGTTCGTGGCTATGGTCGAAAAGGGCCAGATCCGGAAACTGATGGAATCCAAGTCGATCTGGACGTGCCTATCCTGCTTTGCGTGCATCGAACGGTGTCCGAGAAGCGTCGAGCCCGCAAAACTGATAGAGGCGGTACGTCTCTGCGTGATCAGGCAGCAGGGAGAGAACCATCTCAAGGCGAACCAGGTGCCCGCGCTGCTCGATGAAAACATCCCGCAGCAGGCGATCGTGAGCGCGTTCAGGAAATACAGTAAATAAGCGGCAAAGATTGGAAGTGAGTAAATTGCAAAAAATCGGAGTATTTGTTTGTTGGTGCGGCAGCAATATTGCCGGCACCGTAGATGTAGAAAAAGTAGCGCAGAGCGTCGCCGGAGAACCGGGCGTAGTCGTATCGACAGACTACCAGTATATGTGCTCGGAGGGCGGCCAGTCCAGAATCCGGCAGGCCATCCGGGATTACGGGCTTACGGGAATCGTGGTCTGTTCCTGTTCGCCGCGGATGCATGAAGCGACGTTCCGGAAAACGGCGCAGGCCGCCGGGCTGAACCCCTATATGGTGGAAATCGCCAACATCCGGGAACAGTGTTCCTGGATTCATAAAGATAAAGACGAAGGTACCGAAAAGGCAATTATTCTGGCGAAGGCGGCTGTTGCGAAACTGAATTTGAATCAGCCTCTGACGGCAGGAGAAAGCAAAGTGACGAAACGTGCGCTTGTCATCGGGGGCGGTATCGCCGGGATCCAGACGGCGCTCGACATCGCCGACGCCGGATACGAAGTGGATATCGTAGAGAAATCTCCTACGATCGGCGGAAAAATGGCCCAGCTCGATAAAACGTTTCCGACATTGGACTGTGCGGCTTGTATCCTGACGCCGAAAATGGTGGACGCCGCTGCAAACGACAAAATCAACCTGTTTACATACAGCGAAGTGGAAAGCGTAGCGGGATTTGTCGGGAACTTCACGGTAAAAATAAAGAAAAAGCCGCGGTATATCAATTCGGAGCTTTGCAGCGGGTGCGGCGTATGTACGGAGAAATGCCCTTCCCGCAAGGCGCCCAACGAATTCAACATGGGGCTCAATCATAGAGGAGCGGTCTATATTCCTTTTGCACAGGCGATTCCGAACGTACCTGTGATCGATCCGGAATACTGTATCAAATTAAAAACGGGAAAATGCGGCCTCTGCGAGAAAAATTGTACGGCAAAAGCTATCGATTTTACGCAGAAAGAAGAAATCGTAGAACGCGAGTACGGCGCAATCGTGGCCGCGACAGGATATAAACCGATTTCTCTCGAAAACTTCGAGGAATTCGGATATGCCCAGAATAAAGACGTCATTACGTCGCTGGAACTTGAGCGCCTGATGAATGCGGCCGGACCTACGAAAGGCGTGTTGCTGCGTCCTTCGGATCAGGCACACCCGCATGAGATCGTATTCATACAATGCGTGGGGTCCCGGGACGTTTCCGGCTGCGGCAAACCGTATTGCTCCAAAATCTGCTGTATGTATACGGCAAAGCATGCGATGCTGATCCGGGATAAATATCCGGATACGAAGGTCCATGTATTTTACATAGACGTCCGGACGCCCGGAAAGAATTTCGATGAATTTTACAGGCGCGCGGTAGAGGAATACGGCGTGGATTATATAAAAGGCATGGTCGGAAAAGTCGCCGAAAAGGACGGAAAATTGCTTGTGCAGGGTTCTGACCTCATTGCGAACGAGCAAATCCTGATCGAGGCGGATCTGGTGGTTCTGGCAACGGCGATCGAGCCGGATCCGAGCGTTAAGAATTTGGCTACGATGCTGACGGCAAGTATCGATACGAACAATTTCCTGACGGAAGCGCATCCGAAGCTGCGTCCTGTGGAAAGCCCGACAGCCGGCGTTTTCCTTTCCGGCGTATGCCAGGGGCCGAAGGACATTCCGGAGACCGTAGCGCAGGCGAGCGCGGCGGCGGCAAAAGTCATCGGCTTGCTTGCGAAAGATAAGCTGACGTGCAATCCCTGTGTCGCCGGCTCCGACGAGCTTCTCTGCAATGGCTGCTCGCAGTGCGCAAACGTGTGTCCGTACGGCGCGATCGACTATATCGATAAAGAAGTCAACGACCATGGCAGACGGGAAGTCCGCAGTGTTGCAACAGTCCACGAGGCGATCTGCCAGGGCTGCTGCGCATGTACCGTAACGTGCCCTTCCGGAGCGATGGACCTGAAAGGCTTTACGACAAGACAAATTATGGCGGAGGTTGATGCAATATGCAGATAGAAGAAAACAACAAAGAATTCAAGCCTCTGATCGTCGCGTTTTGCTGCAATTGGTGCAGCTATGCAGGCGCCGACCTGGCCGGTTCCAGCAGGCTTTCTTATCCTGCGAATGTGAAAGTCATCCGGGTGCCGTGCTCCTGCCGCGTCAATCCTCTATTCATTTTACGCGCGTTCCAAAGAGGCGCGGACGGCGTGATTATTGCGGGCTGCCACCCCGGAGACTGCCATTATACCTCCGGAAATTATTTTGCACGAAGAAGAATGGCGCTTTTATTCAGTATGCTGGACTATCTGGGAATCGAAAAAGAGCGTACGAGGGTGGAATGGATTTCTGCGGCGGAGGGCGCGAAATTCTCTGCAACGATGAATGAATTTGTAGCGACTATCCACAATTTGGGCGAAAATAAGAAATTGGAGGATCTGAGATGCAAAGAATAAGCAACGAAATTTTATCGAAGTGCCGTTCCTTACTGGAGGACGGTACGGCGGATAGAGTAATGGCGTGGGAAAACGGCGAGTTTTGTTACGACGTCACGCCGGCTGTTTTTACGAAGGATACTCTGGATCAAATGATCTACGATGATTTCTGCGCTGCAAACCAGAGTAAATATTGCATCGCGGAATCGAAAAAAGATGGAAAACTCATAGCGCTGCTCAAACCGTGCGATACGTACAGCTTTAACCAGCTTTTGAAAGAAAATCGGATTAAACGGGAAAACGTTTACGTATTGGGCGTTCCGTGCAGCGGAAAAGTGGATCCGCAGGCAGCGCGCGAGCTTGGGATCAAAGGGATTACGGGAGTAAAATCCCAGGGGGATCAAGTTGTTTTCGAGACGCTTTACGGAGAAAAGACGTGTGCCAAAAAGGATGTGCTTTTCGAAAAATGCAAAGCCTGCAAAGGCAAAAAGCATATGGTATACGACGCTCTGTCGGATGAGGCGGAAGAGCCTGCGGAGGCGGTTCCAAACCAGGATTTTGAAAACCGGTTCGCATATATCGAAAATATCGAACATATGCCGGCGGAAGATCGCTTTGCATTCTGGAGAAATGAGCTTTCGCGCTGTATCCGCTGCAATGCGTGCAGAAATGTCTGTCCTGCTTGTTCCTGTATGCAGTGCGTCTTCGACAATCCCAAATCCGGCGTTGCCAGCAAAGCGAACACGGATGATTTTGAAGAGAACCTGTTTCATATTATCCGGGCGTTCCATGTAGCGGGAAGATGTACGGATTGCGGCGAATGTACGCGTGTGTGCCCGCAGAATATCCCGCTTCATCTGCTCAACCGGAAATTCATCAAGGATATCAATGAATTTTACGGAGACTATCAGGCGGGCGCGGACATCTCGATCGGCGGGCCGCTGACTTCCTACACAAAACAGGACGTCGAGCCGAGTATTGTATATGAGAAAGGCGGGAAGAAATGATGTATAAAATAGCAAAAGAACGCCTGCCCGAATTGTACGCGGCGATTGCGGCGGTAAAGAGCCTGTATCTGCCGGTCGAAGATGCGAAGCAGTGTCTGTTCGAAAAATGGGCGCCCGAAAGCAAGGTGCGCCTTGACTGTCTCAATACTGCGAAATCGGCAAAAGAGTTATTTTTCCCGCAGAGTGAAAATCTGATTTCATTCAAAGTAAGCGGGAAGCAGATCGATCTGGTGGAAGACCGTGATCCGGCGGAGCCTTTCGTTGTATTCGGTGTGCGCGCCTGCGACGCGAAAAGCTTTGAGATTCTCGATTCCGTTTTCCTGAGCGATCCGGCGGATACTTTTTATAAAAGCCGCCGGGAGACGGGCGTGATCGTAACTACCGCCTGTAATGAACCGGAGGAAACGTGTTTCTGCGGTGCTTTTGGAATCGATGCCGCCAGCCCTGCGGGCGGAGACGTAACTACCTGGATTGCAGGCGATCTGTTATACTGGCTGCCTGAGACGGAGAAAGGGGAAGCGCTTACAAAGCTGCTCGGAACCCTTCTAGAGGAAACATCTGCAAAAGATGAGGAGGCGCTGGAATCGGAGAAAGAAGAAATCCGCACGGTTCTCGGCAAACTTCCGCTCGCGGATCTGAGCCTGGAGTATTTCAGCGGCGAGCGCCTTACGGAAGCGCTGAACGACGTATTTTACGCGCCGCAGTGGCAGGAGCTTTATAAAGCCTGTATTGGCTGCGGAACGTGTACGTTCCTCTGCCCGACGTGCCAGTGCTACGACATCCGCGACTTCGATACGGGACACGGAATCAAGCGCTTCCGCTGCTGGGATTCGTGTATGTATTCCGATTTTACAAAAATGGCGCACGGAAACCCGCGCACGAGCCAGCTGGAACGCTTTCGGCAGCGTTTTATGCATAAACTCGTCTACTATCCGGCCAATAACGGCGGCACGTATTCCTGCGTAGGGTGCGGGAGATGCCTCTCGAAATGTCCGGTATCCATGAATATTGTAAAAGTAATAAAATCCTTCGGAGGTGAATCGAAATGAATCCCGATGTATTGATTCCGCAGATCGGAATCGTGACCGATATCCGGACGGATACTCCCGATGTAAAAACATTTCGGGTCAATGCTCCGGAAGGCGGAAAGTGTTTTGAACATATGCCGGGCCAGTGCGCGATGCTTTCGATGCCCGGCGTGGGAGAGGCGATGTTTTCCATCACATCTTCCCCGACGAATAAAGAATTTATGGAATTCAGCATCAAACGGTGCGGCGGCCTGACGGAATGGCTCCATCAGATGGAAGTCGGCCAGGCGGTCACGATCCGGGGACCATACGGACGCGCATTCCCCGTGGATACGGCGCTCAAAGGCAAAGACTTGCTGTTCATCGCCGGAGGAATCGGCCTTGCGCCGCTTCGCTCCGTGATCGATTACTGCCTGGCAAAACGCGAAGATTACGGTAAAATCGACATCGTCTACGGATCGCGTTCCGCCGACGATCTGGTGGATATCGACCAGATCCGGAATGAATGGGCGCATGCCAAGAACGTGGATGTCCATCTTACGATCGACAGACCGCAGGAAGGCTGGGAAGGCCATGTGGGATTCGTTCCCGCCTACGTGAAGGAGCTGGATTTTGATACGCATAAAACGGCGCTGCTCTGCGGTCCGCCGATCATGATCAAATTCACGCTGGCTTCGCTGCAGGAGATGGGCTATGACAAGACGCAGGTTTACACGACCATGGAGCTTCGCATGAAATGCGGCGTCGGAAAATGCGGCCGGTGCAATATCGGTTCCAAATACGTCTGCAAAGACGGACCGGTGTTCCGCTGCGACCAGCTCGATGAGCTCCCGAATGAATATTAATGGATTTTTACAGAAAGTGAAGGCAAAAAGACATGGAAAAAATGGTTAATGTATTTATAATGGGTAAAAAGTATTCCGTTCCGTCAGAGCTCACCATCATGGATGCTATGGAATATGCCGGCTACCAGCTGGTACGCGGCTGCGGCTGCAGAAACGGGTTCTGCGGCGCCTGCGCTTCCGTCTACAGAATCAAAGGCGATCCGGAACTCAAGGTCTGCCTCGCCTGTCAGACAAAAGTGGAAGAGAACATGTATGTCGCACAGATTCCGTTCTTCCCGGTCGTAAAACAAACGTACGATATCGAGGAGATCCGTCCTACGGAACAGATTATGATGCAGCTTTATCCGGAAATTTACAGCTGCATCGGCTGCAATGCCTGTACGAAGAGCTGTACGCAGGGGCTCAATGTCATGCAATATATCGCGTACGCGCAGAGAGGCGAATACGCGAAATGCGCGGAGGAATCTTTCGACTGCGTAATGTGCGGTATTTGTTCTTCCCGTTGTCCGGCACAGATTTCTCATCCGCAGGTTGCGCTGCTGGCAAGAAGGCTGACCGGAAAATATATCGCGCCGAAATCCGCTCACCTCGAAAAACGTGTTGCGGAGATCAACCAGGGCGATTACATACAGCCGATGAAAGATCTGATGGCAAAACCGCTCGACGAGCTGAAAAATATGTACAATAACAGAGAAATAGAAAAATAAGGAGGGCGGTATCATGAGCGATTCATTATATACACAGGAGATGCTGGATTCAATCAAAAAGGTGGAAGCGAGCCGTCCGTCGCGGATCGGGTTCGAGCCGAGACGCATGACGGCGGACGAGAAAGAAACGCTGTTAGCGAAATTCCATCCTGATTACAAGAAAGAAAACTTCGATACGCTTGCTATGGGTCCGAACAAAGGAGAACGCGTTCCGAAGGAGCTGGCGGCTCTGTTGCAGGCGCACAGCCGCGTCAATCCGAAAGACGTCGATTTAAAGCATGCCGACTACGATGTAGACGTGCTCGTAATCGGCGGCGGCGGGGCAGGGTCTTCCGCTGCGATTATGGCCCATGAGAACGGCGCGAACGTTATGGTCGTCACAAAGCTCCGCCACGGCGACGCCAATACGATGATGGCGGAAGGCGGGATCCAGGCTGCTGACAAGGAAAACGATTCGCCGATGACGCATTATGTGGATGCGCTTGGCGGCGGACATTTTAAAAATATACCGGAGCTTCTTTATAAATTGGTTACGGAAGGACCCGGCGCCGTAAAATGGCTCAATGATTTGGGCGTAATGTTCGATAAAGAAGCGGATGGCACGATGATTACCACCCATGGCGGCGGAACCTCCAGAAAACGGATGCACGCCGCAAAGGATTATTCCGGAGCGGAAATCATGCGCGTACTGCGGGATGAAGTAATCAACAGAGGCATCCCGGTGGTAGATTTTACTGCGGCGGTGGAATTGATTCTCGATGAAAATGGGAAAGCCGCCGGCGCTGTCCTCATGAATATGGAGACAAAAGAAATTCTGATTGCGAAGGCGAAAACGGTAGTCATTGCGACAGGTGGAGCAGGCAGGCTGCATTATCAGGGTTTCCCGACGTCCAACCACTACGGCGCTACGGCGGACGGCCTCGTGCTTGCGTATCGCGTAGGCGCTCCGCTGCTGTATGCTTATACGCTGCAATACCATCCTACCGGCGCCGCTTTCCCGGCACAGATTTTCGGCGCGCTCGTCACGGAAAAGGTCCGCTCCCTGGGCGCGATGCTGATCAACGTGGATGGCGAAGCGTTCATGCATCCGCTGGAGACGCGGGACGTGTCGGCCGCCTCCATTATTCGGGAATGCCAGGAAAGAGGGAAGGGGATTCCGACGCCTGAAGGTTTTGGAATCTGGCTCGATACGCCGATGATCGAAGCGATCCACGGACAGGGAGCGATCGAAAAAAGAATTCCTGCGATGCTTCGGATGTTTATGAAATATGGTTACGATATGCGGGAAAAACCGATCCTCATTTACCCGACGCTCCACTATCAGAACGGGGGAATCAAGATCGGCGCAGACGGCATGTCCGAAGTGGAGAATCTCTTTGTGGCAGGGGAAGCTGTCGGCGGGATCCACGGGGAAAACAGGCTGATGGGCAATTCGCTTCTCGACATTATCGTGTTTGGCAGAAATGCAGGCATCAATGCGGCGGCGAAAGCAAAAACGGTTCAGAAGCCCGGAAAGCTTACGCTGGAACATGTGGAACGTTTCGATAAAGAACTTGCGGCAGCCGGCATCGTGACTGATAAAGTCTCTCCGCAGCTCCTTCCGCGGTATACGCACGGGAATCCGAAATACGAAGCGAAATAAAACGGAGGAAAACGGAGAAGATGGATATATTAAACAAAATTTTTTCCTTGAGCGGCATGACGGTGGTGATATTCGGCGCGTTCCTGATCGCCGTTGTAGGGTATGCTTTGGGAAGAATCACAATCAAGGGCGTCTCGCTGGGCGCCGCCGGCGTTTTTCTGATGGCGCTGCTGTTCGGGTATCTTTTTACGCTATCGGGTCTCGTCGATATTCCGGTGCTGAAGAATTTCTTTATTGAAGATTCCGCGGCAATGAATGTAAAATATTATAAAATGATCGAGTCTGTCGGGCTCGTTCTCTTCGTCACCTCGGTCGGCTTTATCGCCGGACCGAGTTTCTTCCGAAATCTGAAAAAAAATGCGAAGTCATATGTGCTCCTGGGCGTACTAATCGTAGGCGCAGGCGCTTTGCTGTGCGCGTTGTTTTCCATGATTCCGGGAATCGGTTCGCCGTTTGGAACAGGAATCTTGTCCGGCGCGCTGACGAGTACCCCCGGTTTTTCCGCCGCAAAATCTGCGGTTGCGGAAAACGCGCAGGGCCTTGTTTCCCTTGGCCATGCGGTCGCCTATCCTTTCGGCGTGGTAGGCGTGGTTTTATTCGTTCAGTTGATTCCGAAATTCCTGAAAGCAAATATGGAAGAGGAACGCAAAATCATGAAGAAGGGGATCGAAGCGCCTGTCGTGAAAGAAGAAACCGGCAAGAAACTTCTCTCCCTCGATGAATATGGATTGGGAACATTCGGAATTGCCATGGTACTCGGGATCATTTTGGGTTCCATTACGATTCCGCTGTCTTCCGCCGGATTCGACGGCGCGAAATTTTCTTTGGGAAATACGGGCGGGCCTCTGATTATCGCTTTGATTCTCGGTCACTTCGGAAAAATCGGCAGACTGAGTCTGAAAGTTTCCGATAAAACTTTGAAAGTATTCCGCGAATTCGGGCTGATGCTGTTCCTGATCGGCGCCGGCGTCGAAGGCGGCGTGGAGCTTGTTTCCCAGGTGCAGGCTTCGGAATACGGCGCTATGCTTTTGCTGTACGGATTCCTTGGCGGCGTCGCCATGACGATCGTTCCGATGTTCATCGGGTTCCTGTTTGCGAAGAAAGTATTGAAGATTAGCCTTCTCAACAATCTTGGATCTATCACAGGCGGTATGACGAGCACGCCGGCTCTCGGCACGCTGATCGGCGTTTCCGGTACGGATGATGTGGCATCTGCGTATGCCGCTACGTATCCCGTAGCGCTCGTTTTAGTGGTACTTGCATCGCAATTGATTGCGGTATTGATTTAAAAGGAGGTACGACATGCGAATCGAGGAAAATTTATGCGGCGGGGAAGGACGCACCCGGATCAACGATCTGCTGGATGCAAAACAATTGAACGGGAAATGCGGATTATACGCTGAAATCACCGTAGAACCAGGATGCTCCATCGGATATCACGTCCACCGGCAGGAAAGCGAAACGTATTATATTCTCGAGGGCGAAGGGGAATACGATGATAACGGAACGTGCCGGACGGTGAAAAAAGGCGACGTTACGTATACGCCCGACGGCTGCGGCCATGCTTTGAAAAATACGGGAGCGCAGGATCTGCGGTTCATGGCATTGATTATTAAAGACTGATTTGAACATCCAACATTAAAGCCCGGCAATTTCTGCCGGGCTTTTTTATTCCTGTAATAAAAACATGGCGCCGCTTCATATCATAGGATAATATGGGGAGAAGATTGGAGGCTGTTATTTATGTACCATGAAAATACAAAAATCCGGGAGATCATGCATCTGCCCGGCATTTTACAGCTCGTTGAAAAATACACGGGCAAAAGAATGAGCATGTCAACGCTGAAAATGGGCGCAAATCTCACGATCCGAACCGTAGGATCTCATCTTCACTGGACGGCTGCGCAAATGCAGGACGTCCTCGGGGAGCTCAATAAGATAGCGGAACAGCACCCATCCGCAGGCAGACAGAGATAATCACGTTTTTGCATGTTACGATTTACGATTGCGGGATTAAATGCGCAATAATACTGCGCGTCGTTTCCTCAGGATTTCCGGATTTGACAGAAATATCCTTCCAGGCTTTATAAATCGGCAGCCGGTCTTTTTCGAGGCGTACGAGGTCGCAGGACATTGAAATCGGCCGGCCTGCCACCGGAAGCTCATGGAGCGGTCGGTTCAGCATGACGATCGTACCGTTTTGCTTCATAAGCGGCAAGTTGCGGGGGATCGTTACGATTCCTCCGCCCGTTGCGATAATCTGTCCGCTCTGTTTGGAATATTCGGCAAGCGCCTCTGTCTCGATATCCCGGAAAGCCTGTTCCCCGTGTCTTTTGAAAAATTCACAGATACTCATCCGGATCCGGTCTTCGATTTTATTGTCGATATCGATAAACGGTCGGCCGAGCCTTTTGGCAAGATTTGCGCCTACGGTGCTTTTCCCGCATCCCGGCATTCCGATCAGTATGATATTTTTTGTATTTGCTTCTATTTCCCGGGCAATCGTTTCGATCGCCTCGTCGCCGATTTTTACGCCCGTGAAGATTTCACAGGATTGTTTGGCCTGTGCCGTCAGCATGGAAAGTCCGTTTACGGCGATCATTCCTGCGGATTCCGCATCCAGCAGCAGCTTCGTTTTCGCAGGATTATAGATTAAATCGATGACGCCGGCGCAATGCGGCAAACAACGCAGGTCTAAAGGAGTGCTTCCGTTATTAGGGTACATGCCTACCGGCGTCGTATTTATGAGATACCGCGCGTCGCTGTGAAGCGTGCCGAGATTTGAATAATTATCTGCGCCGGTGCGGGAGACGACGACGATTTTACCCGCGCCCAGGTCTTTCAGTACGGCGCAGACGGTTCCGGAAGCGCCGCCGCTTCCCAGAACGAGAACTTTTTTTCCGGAAACCTCGAACCCTGCTTTGCGGACAAGGTAGGAAAATCCGAAGTAATCGGTATTATAGCCTTTTAAAAGGCCGTTTTGCAGGCGAAGAACCGTGTTGACGCTTCCGGTCTTTTCTGCGGCGGGGGAGACTTCGTCGCAAAGCGCATACGCCGTTTTTTTATATGGTATCGTGACGTTTAATCCGTCGTAATCGCCGTTTTTCAGAAAATCCGCAACTTCTTCAGGTTCCTTTTCATATAAATCGTATCGGTAATCAAAAAGACGGCTGTGAATCAGGGGAGAAAAGCTGTGCCCCAATGTTTTTCCTAACAAACCGCATTTGAGCTTTGAAGGGATAGCAGGACCTGTCATATTTAGATCATCTCCGAATAGCTGCCGAGGTAGCGGAACTCTTCGCACAGACTGTCAAGCTCGCAGACCAGCTGGATAAACTCTTTGGAATAGACAGGGGTATCGAGATCAAAGTAAAACATAAATTCAAAATCGCGGTCCGGGATGGGACGGCTTTCCAATTTTACCAGATTGATGCCGAGCGCATAAAAGCGTGCGAGCACCCGGTAAAGCGAACCCGGCTTATGGGAAATAATCATCATCAGGCTCGTTCTGTCCGCACCGGGATAGATTTCCAGATTTTTGGAGATACAGATAAAACGCGTATAATTATTTCCTTTATCCTGAATCGAGGAGGCGAGGCAGTCGAGGCCGTAAAGCGGCGCGCAGGAACGAGATGAAATCGCGGCGATATCGGTGCGGGCAGAATCCGCCACCATTTTTGCGGCGATGGCCGTATTTTCCACCACGTTTATTTTAACGTTGCCAAGCGAATTGATAAAATTCGTACACTGCGCAAGCGCATGTTCGTGGGAATAAATTTCTTTGATATTGCCGAGCTCGGCGCCTTTCTTGGCAAGAAGGTTATGGTCGACTTTCACGCGGACGCTGCGGACGATATAAAAATTATAGTACATCATCAGATCGTAGATCTGCTTTACGGAACCGGCGGTGCTGTTTTCGATCGGCAGCACGCCGTAATCGCACATCCCCTTGTCGATAGAAGAAAAAATGCTTGCAAAATTGTTAAAATACATGATGCGCGGAATATGGAACAGCTTTTCACAGGCGTATTGGGAATAAGCGCCTTCCACGCCCTGGCAGGCTACGGTCGCACAGGGAGGAAACACTTTATTGGTATTGTCGATCGCTGCGGAAATTTTATTTTTCAGATCCGAAGAGGGATATATGATTTTGTCCTGGTAGGATCGGCTCAGCTCGAACAGCAGGGAATAGAGGACGCTGGTATACGATTTAAAATCCTCTTCCGATTTTGTAATCAAATCGCTGATTTTTTCCCGTTCCCGCTGCACGTCCTGCACGGGCAGCTGCTGTTCCTTTTTGACCGCGGCGATGTCGGATGAAATATGCATCCGCTCTTGAAAAAGCCGTATGATCTCGTCGTCTACCGCATCGATCTTGGAACGTAAATTTTCTAAATCCTGATTTTCCAACATAAACACATCCTTATTTCGTATTGCGCAATATATCGTAAACGGCGATTGCCGCCGCAGCTTCCACACAAGGCACGGCCCGCGGTAAAATGCAGGGGTCATGCCTTCCTTTTACGATCAATTTTGTATTTTCCAGGGCGGAAAGCCGGACGCTGTCCTGTTCCAGCCCGATCGACGGCGTCGGCTTCACCGCGACGTTGAACAGAACCGGCATCCCGGAGGAAATTCCGCCCAGTATCCCGCCGTGACGATTCGTTTTTGTTCTGATCGCACCGTTTTCTATATAAAAAGCGTCGTTATTTTCAGAACCTTTTCTGGAAGAACCTGCGAAACCGCTGCCGAATTCGATCCCCTTGACTGCGGGAATTGCAAAAATGCAGCCGGAAATTTTATTTTCCAGGCCGTCGAACATCGGATCCCCGATTCCCGCAGGCAGGCCTATTATAGCACATTCGATCACGCCGCCGATAGAGTCCCCGGCCATTTTTTGCTCTAATATCATACGTTCCATTTCCGCTTCTGCTGCGGAGTCGATTACCGGCAGAACTTTTCCGAAAATTTTCCGGAAATCTTCTTCCGAGACGCGGCACGGATCAAACGGCACATCCTCGCACGCGCCGAGCTTTCGAATATGCGCGCCGATCCTGATCCCTTCGTCCCGGAGAAGCTGCAGGCAAATCCCTCCGGCGATGCACAGCGGCGCTGTCAGACGGCCGGAAAAATGTCCGCCGCCCGTCGGATCCTGAAAACCGTTATGTTTTACGTGGGCAGTGTAATCGGCATGTCCGGGACGCGGGACATCTGATAAATTCTGATAATCGCCCGGCCGCGTATTGGCGTTACGGATAATGGCGGTTATGGGAGCTCCGCAGGTAACGCCGTTTATGAGGCCGCAAAGGAACTCCGGTTCATCGCTTTCCCGCCGCGCTGTTGCAAATGCGGAGTTTCCCGGCGCGCGGCGCGCCAGAAAAGCCGCCAGCTGCTGAAAATCGATCCGGATTCCCGCAGGAATTCCGTCTAAGGTCATGCCGATGGCCTCGGAATGCGATTGCCCGAAAATGGAGAGCTGAATATTTTTTCCAAAAACAGAAGACATTGGCTCACTTCCTATTTAAACTGTTATAATCGTTCCAAAAATTCGGATATGATTTGTTCACGGCTTCCGCCTGTAAAATCGTTACCGGGTCACGGGAAACGGTTCCGGCAATTCCGGCGGTCATTGCGATCCGATGATCGTTGAAACTGCCGACCGTCCCGCCTTGCAGCGGAAAACCCTGGTATTTGCGCGTCCCGTTTATGATCAGGCCGTCGTCCGTTTGCCGGATATCGGCGCCGAGGCTGCCGAGCACCTCAGATACGGCTTGCAGTCTGTCGCTTTCTTTTAAACGCAGCCTGCCGGCTCCCCGGATCACGGTCGTTCCTTCTGCGGCCGCTGCGGCGAGCGAAAGAATCGGAACGAGATCCGGAATATCGGCGGCATCGATTTCAATGCCATGCAATTTGGAAGGGAATACCGTAATATCGCAAAGCCCGTTCTTCGTCTGCGTGACCTGCGCAGCGGCGCCGAAGCGTTTTAGAAGGTTTAAAATGGCTTTGTCGCCTTGCTTTGAAGAAAGCGAAAGACCGGTTACGCAGATTTTTCCCGTGCCGATCGCGCCTGCCGTCAGCCAGAACGCCGCGTTCGACCAGTCGCCGTCCGCATAAAATATTTGCTTCCCTACTTGCCGCGCTGCCGGGCAGATTATAATAGAGGAACCGCTTTCCGCGATCTGCACGCCGAACCGATCCAGCACGTCGCGCGTCATATCGACGTATGGCCGGGATTCCAGTTTTCCGATGATCCGAATTTCACTTTCGGTTTTCAGTAAAGGAAGCGCCAGCATCAATCCTGTAATATACTGGGAAGAAACGCCGCCGGTAATCTCAAAGATGCCGCCGTTCAATCTGCCGCGTACCGTCAGCGGTACGGCGCCCGGCTCTGCGATTTCACAGCCATGCCCGATCAGTTCTTCTCGCAGCGGGGAGAGCGGCCTGCGGGGCAGACGCCCTTCCGGATAAAATTCCGCCGGAATGCCAAGCGCGCAGACTACCGGCAGCAGAAAGCGAAGCGTGGAGCCGCTTTCTTTGCAGAAGAGACGGTGAATCTCTTGCGGACATACCGTACCGATCCCCCGTATCCGCAGCCTCGACGGTTCCGAATCGTCGATTTGACACTGTAGAGCGCGCAGGCATTGGAGCGTAGCGGTAATATCCTCCGACTGCCCGCCCCGGTAGAAAATTTCCGTATCAGATCCGTACAGCGCTGCGGCGATCATTAACCTGTGGAGATGCGATTTGGAAAACATTGCATCGACACTGCCGGATAAAAATGGGGTACTTATCGTATAAGTCATTTTACGCTGTCCTTCCGCGCTACGTTATGAATCGGAGCTCCCCGGAGAAATGCCTCTAAATTTTCATAAACGATCCGGACAAGCCGTTTCCGCGCTTCTGCGGACGCCCATGCGATATGCGGCGTTATAATACAATTCGGCGCCGTCGCATACGGATGACCGCTTTGCATGGGCTCTGCGGCGAGCACGTCGATTCCGGCGCCCGCGATTCTGCCGTTTCGCAGCGCTTCTGCGAGCGCGTTTTCATCGATCACACCACCGCGGGAAGTGTTGATGAGATATGCTGTTTTTTTCATTTTTGAAAGAGCGCCGCTGTCGATCATGTGTCTCGTCTGTTCCGTCAGCGGACAGTGCAGCGTAATAAAATCGGATTCTTCTAATAGCTTGGAGAAGGAAACGAGCGGGAACGGACAATTTTCCGGTTTTGTTCTCGTATTGATCAGCGGAAGCATACCGAATGCGCGCCCGATTTCCGCAACAGCGCGGCCAATCGCGCCGTACCCGACGATTCCCAATGTCTTTCCGGCAATTTCAACGATCGGAAAATTCAAATACGTAAACGTATGGGAGCGAATCCAGTCCCCTTCGCGTACGGATGCATCGTAAGCAATGGTATTAGAAGCAAGGTTCAATAAAAGGGAAAAGGTATGCTGTGCGACGGACATCGTGGAGTATCCCGGCGCGTTGCAGACCGCAATTCCGCGCCTGCCGGCTTCCGCGATATCGATATTGTCATATCCTGTTGCAAAAAGGCCGATATATTTTAATTTCGGGCATTGCGCCATAACCTGGGCGGTAAATTTCGCTTTATTGCATATTACGGCTTCCGCGTCTGCGATCGTTTGGACGAGCCGCTCTGCCGGAACGACGTCATAAATACGCACCTCACCCAAATTCCCGAAAAGATTCAAATCGACGTCTCCGCGCGTTACCGTACATCTGTCTAAAATTGCGATTTTCATATTGTCCCGCTCCTTCCGGTTTTTAGGAATGTAAAAGGTCGATCTCACATTGCGCCATCTCCCGATCCGGAAGATCCGCCGTATAAAAATATGCTGCCAGACGGATTTTCTCGATTTCCCCGATTTTGTTTCCGGCTGTAAATTTTATGGATGTCGCAATGGTTTCTTCCGTGAGATCTCCGGTTTCGAGATGACTGTACCACTGGCCGGGCGTCTGATGGACGTCGTCATAAAGATACGTCTCGACATATTCTCTGTTTCTTTTGGTATCTTCCGGCGTTTTCACATCATAGGAAATGGTTTCGCCTGTTTTTAAGCGGATATCGACATGATATCCGATCTTGACGCGCTTTGTGTTCGTATATTTATTCCAGCATGTATTCCAGATTTCAGCAAAATTCGCCCCTGTAAGGGAGGCTTCCCGAGAGGCAACCGCTTCGTAGCATTTGATGTCTTGCCCTGCCGTCCAATCCGCCGTATGAGAATCGCGGATCAATTTTCTGACGCCGTTTTCATTGACGTAAAGACCGAGCTGATCCGGCATACCAGGTTCCGGCGTAGGAACCGGAGCAGTTGCGGCAGGAGTGCCGCCCGTCGGAACGGCAGACGTCTGTCCGGCGCTGCCGGCAGGAATCGTAGGAGGCGCCGCGCTTCCGGCCGGATCGGATTTACAAGACGATAATCCGATGGAAAATGCAAATAAACACGACACGGCAATTAAAAACTTATATATTTTATTTGTTTTCCGCATGCAAACCATCCTTTTCTGCTTCGATCGAAAACCGCAGCGCATACATCGCTATTTTCAAATTATATCATGCTCTGACGGAAAAATCATCTCCCGCGAATCTTGCAAATTAAATTTTGCATAAATTTTATATATTAATCTTTTTGATAAATTATTGCATGAAAAAATTTTATCATATATAATGGCCACATACAATTAATATGGCCTATTTTGGCCGGATGGAGGTTGTGAAATGAAAAAGATTTGTGTGGCAATACTCAGTATGATCATGCTTCTTACCGTTACGGGAATTATGACTGTGGGCGCGGAAGGGGATACATACACCTATGAGCGGAACGAGGATATCCTTTCCGAAGCGGTATACCAGGACTTTGAAGATCTCGAGCCAATGGAGGACTATGCGACGACGAAGCATGAAGCTGACGTCACAGGGCGCGTATATGGATTTTTCTCCCATGTCAGCGGCGGCGGCAGTGTGATGATAACAAATGAAAACCCGATTACGGGGGATCAGTCGATCCGTTTTAAGGATCTTCTCGATGCGAGAAGGTGGACGATCGATGCCGAAGCGGAATTCGACGCCGACGCCTATGTTCTGGAATTTAAAATCAGGATCGACGATATGCCGGCCGGCGGTAAATTTGCAGTTAAAATCTCCGATGTGAATTCGAAGGAGCACGATAATGAAGGTGCTGATGGACCGATCCTCTCCATCAAGAACGTTGATGGGAAAATCGGCATTTACAATCTCAGCGACAAGCTGCTCACGGAAGTGGAAGCGAACAAAGTATATACCGTTGCGATCGTATGCGAGACGTTATCTTCGGATTATTACGTATTTCTGGACGGCAAGTATATTCCGGACAGCAAAGCGGAATTCAATGTGGAATTTGCACAGCTTACGGCGTTCCGTTTTGATCTTTCCGGAACGGGCACGATTATCACGATGGACGATATCGTAGCCGACGGCTGCGAAGTAGGAAAAGGAAGCGGCAGCACGGCGGAAGCGACGGCTACCCCGGAAGCTACGGAAGCGCCTACAAAAGCGCCTACGAGCGCGGCCACGGTCACTCCGAAACCGGCTACGCCGGCCCCGACCAATACTGCCGATTCCGACTCTGACGGCGGCTTCCCGACCTGGGCGATCGCCGCAATTGCTGCAGGCGTTGTCGTCATCGTTGCTGTTGTCGTCGTGGTCGTTGTGAAAAAGAAGAAAAAATAATTAGAGCAAGCGTATTTACAATAATAAACCGCTCCGATCGGAAACAGATCGGAGCGGTTATTATTTTACCGATATCAAACGGATTCCAGTAAGCGTTCCAGCAATGCGGCGGCGCCGCCGATGATTTCCGGACACGGCCTTTTTCGATAGTATTCTTCCGTTCTGGGCGCAGGCGGCGTGTCGGGCCGCAGCGCATCCGGAGAAACGCTGCCGCGCAACAATTCCCGGCAGATGATACTCCCGTTTTGATCTTTAAAATCGTTGGCCAGCTGTTGCACGAGCCGGTAATGCGCGGCTTTCGCCGCCGGATCCCTGGGATCTGCATATCCTTTGATCAGTCCTGCCGCCATCAGCATCCCCGAGACTGCGCCGCACACTTCCCGCATTTTTCCCATACCGGCTCCAAAAGAGGAAGCGACCAGCGCGGCCTGCTCGTCCGTAAGTCCCGTGAGATCTGAAAATGCCAGAAGAACAGACTGCGCACAATTGTAGCCTTCTTTGAACAGTTTGATCGCCGTTTCTTTTCTGCTCATCATTTCTCGAGACTTTCTGTGATTTGGTCGAGCGCGCCGCATTCAAAAAGCTCGATTGTGCCTCTGTCGCATGCGGCTGCAAGCTTCGGGTCGATGGGAAGCTTTGCGACGATGGGAATTCCATGCTTTTCGGCGATTTCTTCGATATGGCTTTCTCCATAGATATGATGCTCGGTTCCGCAATCGGGACAGGTGTAATACGACATGTTTTCGATGATGCCAAGCACCGGAATGTTCATCAGCCCTGCCATATTGACCGCTTTTTCAACGATCATGGATACAAGCTCCTGCGGAGAGGTGACGATCAGGATTCCGTTTACCGGAAGCGACTGGAAAACGGTCAGAGGTACGTCGCCGGTTCCGGGAGGCATGTCCACAAACATATAATCCACATCTTCCCAGACGACATCCGTCCAGAATTGTTTTACGGTGCCCGCAATAATGGGCCCGCGCCATACGACGGGATCCGTATCGTTTTCCAATAAAAGGTTCAGGGACATGATCTTGATACCGGTTTTCGTCAGGACCGGATAAATTCCGGATTCGTCTCCCGTAGCTTTTTCTTTGATCCCGAATGCTTTGGGAATCGACGGACCGGTGATATCCGCATCCAATATGGCGGTCTGATAATCGCGCCGCCGCATGTTGACGGCCATCAATGATGTTACCAGTGACTTTCCGACGCCGCCTTTGCCGCTGACAACTGCGATTACCTTCTTGATCTCCGAACCGGCATGCGGCTTTTCAATCAGGGATTCCGGCTGCGTCTGTTCGCGGCTGGGGCAGTTCGCGCCGCAGCTGCTGCAGTCATGGGTACATTCTTCGCTCATTGCATACATCTCCTTAAAATAAAATACTGATATAGTATAACATATTTTTGCCGGATATCCATCCGAATCCATTTGACCGGCCGGAAGAAAATTGACAAGAACGGCAGGCGTGTATATAATTCATAAAACTTCATCGAAAACGCAGGAGGATATTTATGAATTATTTAGCGGATGTTAAAGATTTCGGAATCGTTTTATCTCCCGACAGAGAAGGCGGCCCGATGTATCGGTGGGATGGCGGCGGTATGCGGGAAGCGATCGTGAACCGGGAAGGGGAGTTCTATTATCTTTCTTATGACGGCGCAATGCCCGGAAAAACGCCGCACAGCTATTGGAATGCCTGCACCGCCCGCAGCAAAGATCTCATTCATTGGGAAAAACGCGGCGTGAGCCTTTTCGCGTCTGCTCTGACACATCCGTATACGGATTGCAAGGATTTCTGCAGCGCCAGTTCTCCCTGGAGTTTCCGGGAGGACGGGATCTGGTACCGATATTATCTGGGCGCCGACCATTGCTCCGCAGAGGGAGTACCGGCCTTTTTGTATTCAACGATGCTGGCGACCGCCGCTTCCATGGAAGGCCCGTGGACGAAGAAATGCGATCAGCCGGATTGTGCCGGCCATGTATGCTTCCCGGCCGGGGAGCCGGGTACATGGGATGATGTGACGGTTTCTCCCGGGGAAGTTCTGCGGAATCCGAAATACGGTATGGCGCCCGGCAGTAAAAAATATATGATGTTTTACAGCGGCTCCTGTTCGGGGATGACGCAGCGCTCCATCGGTATTGCGCGTACCGACGATCTGCATGCGACCGACGATTATCATCGAAAAACGGGTAATTTCTGGATTAAAGATCGCGATCCGATTTTACCGCCGAGCGAGGATATTGAAAATTCTTCGATTTATTTTGACGAGGAGAGGAAACTGTACTGGCTTTTCACCAATCATGTGTATCAGAATTCTTATACCGATGCCGTATGGGTCTATTGGACTTCGGACCTTGACCGCTGGAATCCGGAAGATAAGGCCATCGTGATCGACCGGAATGTCAGCATTTGGGCAAAAGGCGCGATTGGTATGCCTTCCGTGTATCCGACCGATCATGGGACGCTGGCTGTTTTTTACGACGGGGTTCCGGGAGAGGGGACCGGACATCTGGATCGCCATATCGGCCTTGCGGAGATTCTGCTGCCGCTGAAGGTGCGGTAGTGGCTGTGAGGCACAGCCTGTAATCCGGCATATACCCTTTATTTTTATTGCGATATTTGCGCATTGCTGTATAATATCTGGGATCCTATTTTTAGAAAGGAAGATGCTCAGTGATTATAGATGCGCACGTCCATACGTTTCCCGATGCGATTGCAGGAAAAGCCCTCCACAAGTTAGAGGTCATATCCGGTCTTACGCGCGTCACGGACGGGACGGTTTCCGGCACTGCCGAATTTATGAAAGAACAGAAGATAGACAAATTTATCAATCTCAATATCGCTACGGCGCCGGGGCAGCAGCATACGATCAATACGACTGCTGCGGAAAACAACAAACAATATTCCGATATGATTTCTCTGGGTTCCGTGCATCCGGAGAATCCGGAGGCCGTCCGGGAGCTTTACAGGATCAAAGCGCTCGGCATAAAGGGAATTAAGCTGCATCCGGATTATCAGGAATTTTTTATCGATGAGAAAAGGCTTTATCCGATTTATGAGGCTTGCTCTTTATTGGAACTACCGATCGTGTTCCATGCGGGGTGGGATTGCTACAGCCCGGACGTTGTCCATGCGGTTCCTGCTGCAAGCGCAAAAGTTGCTGCCGATTTTCCGAAGCTGAAAATGGTATTGGCGCATTTCGGAGGGCTGCATTTATGGGAGGACGTCGAGACGTATTTGACCGGCATGGAAAACGTGTATTTTGATACGGCGATGGCCGCGACTTACATGCAAAGTTCTGCGACCGCAATGAAGCTTTTGAACAGGCATCCGATCGAAAATATTTTTCTGGGAAGCGATTGTCCATGGGAATTGCCCTGTCGTTCCATCGCATTCGTCGAATCCCTGCCGATTTCCGATGACCGGAAGGAAAAAATCCTCGGCGGCAATGCGGCGGCATTTTACGGTTTATAAAGAGAATAAGATTTTAGCATAAGCTTGTAAACCAGTTCATATATTTTACCAAATGCCAATAACGGAGATTTTATATGAACAACGATTCCAATATGATTGTAAAAAGCCGTTACGCAAGGAAAGCGGCGCGGGCAAAGACAAAAGAGATCCGCAAAAAATACGGTCAGGAGGTACATGGCAGATATTATTATCTGATAAAAGGATTCCTTATTTCCGTTTCAATTTCCGTCCCCCTCTTCTTTATCATCGCGCTGGCCATGCGAATGACGGATTTCCCGGAGGAATATATGCCGCCTGCGCTTCTGACGGCGGTTCTTACGAGCATTGTGATCGCTTCGTTTTATGCAACTGCCGCTGCGAAAGCAAACGGCTGGTTCAACGGTACGCTGATCGGATTCTTTTATATGCTGATCCTGATCATCGTCCGCTGGGGGTATGAGGGCAGGATCTCTTTTAACAAAGACGTGCTGACTATGCTGCTTGCCGGCTTGCTGATCGGGTCGATCTGCGGGATGGCCGGCCTCAATCTCGGCGATCGGATCCGTCATCTTTCCCGCAGAAATAAATGACCGGGAAAAGTAAAATTAAGTATTGACAATCCCGCTCCCACCTCGTATAATAGCACATGCTGTTTCTATCAGACAGCAAGATGCGACCGTGGCGGAATTGGCAGACGCGCACGTTTGAGGGGCGTGTGGATAACCCCGTACGAGTTCAAGTCTCGTCGGTCGCACCATCTTTGTTCCACAATATAGAACCCATCTGAAAAACTCTTGATTTTCAAGGGTTTTTCTTGGTTTATGGGCGTATGCCCCATAGTACCGACCGAATTTAACGGGAACATTTAATATGCTTCTCTCTTCGGAATGACGGCGCACAAAATGACCTGCTATTTCAAAGGCGGCGCAGGAGAATTTTCTCCTGCGCCGCCGGATTTTTGGCCTGTAAATACCACCGAAAACATTGACTGAAATATTCTCAGAGGTATTTTTACTTTTTAACACCCCAAACACAAAGAGGTGTTCTTTTGTTCGGAACAATCAATTTGTTCTCTTTAATAAGCTCCTCTAACAAGAAAGCTGCAACGTCAAGACGATGGTGAATTTTTGCAATGTCGCCGCATTGTTCTTTGAGTGAAGCGGGGGCGTGTTTGACAAGTATCTTTTCTGCCTTGTTTGAAATGTCAATCATACAGTTCGCCGCTTCCTCTATAATATCTGAAAGGATGTAAGCGACTTGTTCAAATACGTCGCTATCGAAAACAAGGAAGTTTGCAGAAAGCTTATTATCTTCGCAAAGAATGAATTTGTGCTCGATCAACCACGGTAGCGTAGGATTATCTCTGTTTGCATCCTTGCATAAAATTGCATCACAAAGCAAAGCCCCAAAAGGCTTCCTCGTTTTGCAGATAGCGCGCCGAAACTTTGAAAAAGCGTAGCCGTAAATTGCTGTCAGATTTTCGGACAGTAGCTTGGATGCTCTTTTGTTGGTCATAGTTGTTCTCCTGTGTTTGAAAGCTTTCACCTATATAGTGTCAGCGAAGATATTTCGGTTAATTGTTTTATACAAATTTTTATAATTATTATATCATACAGCCATTCACATTTCATCCTATCAGCAATCGTATTTTTACCTTGCTCAAAAATTTTTCGAAAAATTTCGTAAAAGTACTTGCCAAATCGAAAAGTATGTATCATATTTCCTCCACTTTCATTGAAAAAGGCAAATTTCAAAGGAAAGAGGAACCCCTATGGCTAAACTCACGGAAGAACAAACAAAGGTCATTGCGGTGCGTAAAGTAGGATAGTTTTATCAAAACGGCATAATATAGTCCAATAAAATACAAGTATTGTACTATTGATTTACCGGAAAACTGATATACTGAAAACGATAATAAATAAACGGGTGATCGTAATGAGTGCAGTAATAATCGGAATAGACGGCGGGGGAACAAAAACCAGAGTAACGATTGTAGAAACTGGCGGCAGGGTAATGAAAACATTGGAAGGCGGTAGCATCAATTATAATAATATCGGCGTAGAAAAAGCCTTTGCAAATTTTAAATATATTATGGATCAATTAAATCCGGATTATAATCTGATTCAGGCGATCTCGATTGGAGATCCTGCGCAGGATGATATCTGCATCAATCCGTATACGGAAATATTCCTGCATAAAATAAGAAAGAACCTCCCGATAAACCCGCGTACTAAAATTTTTACAAGAAGCGATGTGTATATGGCATTATATGGCCTGACACAGGGTCAGCCGGGCGTGCTGATGATAAGCGGCACAGGATCCATGGGGGCAGCAATCGACGATGGCGGCAATTATTATGTTTCCGGTGGCTGGGGGTTCCCTGTAAGCGATACGGGAAGCGGCTATGACATTGCTGTTGATGCTTTTAAATATATTTTTGCCGCATACGACAAATATGGTTACAATAATATCAAAAAGCCAGGCGGAATGCTGGCTGTGTCGGTTTTGGATTATTACGGAGTATCCCATCCCAGAGAACTGATCAATTGTTTTCATGGGGAGCATAATAGCAGAGCGCGCGTTGCCGAATTTTCAAAAGTAGTCTACTACTGTGCGGAAAAGGGATGTGTGAAAGCCGTTCGTATTCTGGAAAATGCAGGAAAAAAACTCGCGCTATGTACCGGGAACCTGATCGATAAGATCAAATATCCACCCGGGAGGCCTCCTTTCGTCGGAATATATGGAAGCGTATTCCTCCATAATCATTTTGTAAGAGAAAGCTTTGAACAGGCGATTCTACGAAAATATCCCTCCGCTGAGATTGTGAAGGCCAAAACGGCGCCGGAATATGCGGCAGCGATTTATGCCAGACATGCCCTGGAAGAAAATATACAGGAGGAACAACGTGCATTATATAGATAAAATTGATATTCTTATAAAGAAAGTCCGTGATTCGCAGAATCAGAATATAGAGGCGGCAGCAAACGCAATTGCGAATGCAATCTCTGCGGGCAGACTGATATATGCTTTTGGCACGGGCCATTCCCACATGCTTGCGGAAGAAATATTTTACCGGGCAGGAGGACTTGTTTCGGTTTATCCGATTTTGGAAGATGCGATTATGCTGCACAGAGGGGCCTTCCGAAGCAGCCGTATCGAACGTATTTCGGGATACGCAGAAGTGCTGCTTGAAAATTATAAAGACATTTTACCGGGGGACGTCATGCTGCTCTTTTCAAATTCCGGAAGAAATACCGTAATCGTCGAAATGGCGCAGGAAGCAAAGAAACGAAAAATGCTGACAATTTGTATCACCAGTCTCAGACATTCCCGATCCTGCGGATCCAGAGCCCCGGAAGGCTTAAAATTGCATGATATCTGTGATATTGTCATCGATAATTGCGGCGAACCGGGAGACGCTTGTATGGATATTTCCGGCGTAAAATGCGGACCGACTTCAACGGTCATCGGCGCCACGATCCTGCAGGAGACGGTCTGCCGTGCAGTCGAAATGATGATGTCTCCGCAGAGCAGCGCAAAAGGGCGGCCGGAGGTCTTTCAAAGCAGCAATATCGATGGGGGAGACGAAGCAAATGCCGCATATTACAACAAGTACAATGGCAAAATAAAAATACTGTGATAAATAAAGCGATTTGATATGACGATGGAACATTCTGTAAAATTTGGGTTTTCTCAAACGGTCATTACGCCTCCTCCCCAAACTGTTTTTTTAGATGGTTTTGGCGAAAGAATTACGCCTGCGGAAGGAATCCGGGATGACTTATATGTTAAGGCTTTTGTGATACGCTCCGATTCTTTTAAATATGCGCTTGCCGTATTTGATGCATGCGGATTTGAACAGCGAATTGCTGTCGGCATAAAACGTCGGATTGCTATGAAAAATGGATTATCTCCGAAAAATGTGACGATTTGCGCGACGCACACACATTCGGCTCCTGCCAGCGGCATTTTGGGAGATCTCCCTGTCAATTATTTCTGGTGGGATCAGGTTGGGGAAATCGCGGCAAGTACCGTTCAGGAAGCTTTCCGTAAAGCAGATTTCTGTCGCGCTGATTTCCTGAACGCGGGAGAATTGTGTTCTGTTAAAAATAGGCGCGGACGGGAATCTTGCAACAAAATCATAAAAATATGTGGATTTTACAGCGATCAGGATAGATTGGCCGGCGCAATTGTACTTGCTTCCTGCCATGCTACTTGCTATTCCGGAATGAAAATTACAGCAGACTATCCGGGGGTACTCACACGAAACATGCAGGAAGTGTATCCGGATGTTCCTGTTTTATTTTTACAGGGCAGAGGAGCAGACGTTGATCCTTTTCTGCCAAATGCTTTCAATGACGAAGAACGGCTTGCGCAGCTTGGCGGGGAATTATCGGATCAGGTACTTTCTGTCCTGTCGAAAGAGCAGCGTTGCAATCGAGCCGATATAGATACTCCGCGCATCCATACAGGCGCCTTTAAAATACCGATGCACCCTTATGCTGCCAAAGAGACGCTTTGGAAAACGATAAATTTTTTTGAAGAAAAAAGATATGGCGTTACGGATGTTTTCAGCCAACGACAGATTGCGAGAGAGATTTACTGGCATCAAAAGGCATTTTACCTGACAGCGCATCGCGGCTGCAATGAAAATAATTTATTCGTAGAAATGCAGATCCTGAAATTATCGGAAAGTGCGGTATTTGTTTTTTTGCCTTTTGAAATATTCAGTGAAACTGGCGGCCAAATCGAAAAATATTGTATTGCGCATGGGTATCATCCAAACGCTGTTTTTATCGTTAGCCATGCTAATGGCACAAATGGCTATCTTGTTCCTGAATCTGAATTTTTGCGGGAAGATTATGAGCGTTATGATATGGAATATTGGTATCAAAAAACGATGCAGACGCAAAAATGCGGCGCGGATGCGTTGATAGGCGGACATTATGAAATTATCAACGCGCCGCATTGGTATGACTTACCGCAATGCAGCAGGGAGAGCGAAAGAAGCGTTATTCACAATATAACAAAATTATTATCATAAAAGAAACGAAAAATATATATTGCAAAAATAATACAATAACCAGGCAATATTGATCTAACGCAAGGATCGTGCCTGGTTTATTATAGAAATATCAAGTTTATTTCATAAAGGGAGGTACTTTGAAAATGAAAAAAATCTTTTTTGTAATGCTGACATTCGCATTGCTATGGGTATTCTGTACAAGCGCTTTCGTAAATGCTGCGGTAATCACAGCAGACGGCAGCTTTGAAAAGGAATCCGTCGGAACCATTTCGAATGAAACGGAAGACTTTGCAAAGGATTGGGTGGAAAAGAACGGTTTGGGAGAAACAGCTACCAGCACTGTGGAAGAAGAAAGTGGCAATAAATACTTAAAGGCTTCCGGCTTACTGGAACTCCAATCGATGAAAACGGTCAGCAAACCGTATACTTTTTCTGTTGACCTTAGGACAAATACCCCTGCTGCAGACTGGTTGGGCGTCTTTATCAGAACGGGAGACGTGTTTAATCTCTACGAATGGGATTTCTATGTAGAAAAAGGAGGGACGGAAGGAACCTCGTCCATTGGCGCTGCGGGCATTGTGATTTACCCTGTAATAGATGGAATCCGTCTTGCTGTTAAGACAAGAGCAGACGGCCCCTGGGGAATCAGCTGCGCATATACGGACATCCTTGTAGAGGGAAATCCGGACTGGAAGACTTTTACGAATCTGAAAGTAGAAGATGACGGCTCCACTGTTAAAATTTATGTGGGAAACGCGCTTACGGCTACGGTAGAAATGTCGGGCAAGGGGACGTATGAAGAAGACTCAAATACAGAAATACCAGAGTATCTTGATCTTGTCTTTTATAAAAATATCGTTGTCAAGGACGCGTCCGGAACAGAGCGCTTCCGTGTCGATAACGCTCGAGTTGTGGCGGAAGACGCTTACCTTGGAATCGGCGTACGAGAGAAAGCAATCGATATCGATAATATTTCGATTTCCGAGCCTGACGGAACGCCGAACACGGATGAGAGGCCAAATCCGGACGAAAGTCAAAAACCGGACGAGACGCCAAAACCGAATCCGGGGACAGGGGATTTGGGATTATGCGCCATATCAGCGGTCTTTCTGTTTACAGCGACCTTCTTAAAGAAACAAATCAAATCTTTATAAAGGATCTGATTTGCGCCGGATTTCCAGAGGGGTTGCATTAAAATAACGTTTGAAACACCTATTGAAATAACAAGTGTCTGTAAATCCCACTTTTCCGGCAATATCGGATACGCCGAGGTTCGTAGTCGTAAGTAGTAATTCTGCTTTCTGCATACGAACCTCATTTATATAATGAACGGCTGTTTGGCCTGTAACCGCTTTAAATAAACGGCAGAAATGAGAAAGATTGAAATTGCAGCTGTCTGCAAGCTCTGATAAATTGATTTCTTCATCATAATGTTCATAAATATAAGTAAAAGCATTTTTCAGCTTATCAAATTTCTGCGCCGTTCTCAAAATTTCGTCTTTTGTATATTTTGTATTGATTTCATGGCGAAACAGCCATGCAAAAAGACTCAACAGCAGACTTTTGACTTTCAGCTCATATGCCATTTCTTTTTGCGCGCATTCGTTCAATAATTCCGTTATGATAGCCACCGGTTCTTTTGTGGAACGGACTTTATTGTTAAAACAAAGTTTGCGGTTTTCTATTTGCGATAAATATTTTATTTCGCAGACTTCATCCTGTGCCCCGTGATAAATCCGCGGATCCGCCATGATACAATCGAAAAAAAGCGCTCCGCTATGGTAGGCGATATCGTGAATTTCGTAAGGGTTGATTATAAAAATATCGCCTGGAGCGGTAATCTGTTTATTGATACCGCAGGTGATCGTGGCGCTCCCGGAATGAAAATAAAGGATTTCAATTTGTTCATGCCAAGTCAGATATTCCTTTTTCGGAGTATTCGGCGTAATATTTTTATTCGGCAAAAGCCGGATGGGAAACATGGCGTCTTCAAAAGGGATCTCTTCGTACATCGAACAACCGTTCATACGTTCACCTCACGGTCTATTTTATAAAACATGATTTCCCGAGTCAAGTTCCGGTTTTGTAAATGCAAATATAGTCCAATAAACAGGTAATATTAATCTATGAAGCCTCTGTGTTATCAGATAAGATAGCATCAAAAGAAAAAAAGAAAAAGGAGAACGACTATGAAAAAAATTCAAATTTTATTTATTGCTGTCATGTTGGCTGCCGGCGCCGCCATTTTGAATTTAAGTGCTGCTTCTATTCAGACAAAGGGGAGCATTGAAGATGATGATGTCGGTACGGTATTGGAAGAAACGTTGGATTTTGGCACGTATTGGGAAGCGAAAGCAGGACTTCCGGAATCTTCATATGGTAAGATCGCAGAAGATGAAGAAGGCAAGTATATCGATATCACGGGAATCTATTCGTTCATTTCATACGACGAGATTACTTCCCCAAGTGAATTTGCAGTCGATTTGCGGGCCAATGCGCCGCGTGAAAATATTGGCGTGTGTTTCCGGACAGGTTATGTGTTTAATTTGTATGAATGGGATTTCCATGTTGAAAAAGGAGGTCAAGATGGATTGTCCTCGATCGGCGCAACCGGAATTGTGTTATCCCCGATAGAAGGCGGTATCCGCTTAACGATTAAGACGCAGGATGATAACAGCACCTGGGGGATTTCCTCTGTATTCCATGATTTTCTGATCGAAGGAATCGACTATTCCAAATTTGTCCCGCTTCGCTTCAAAGACGATGGTAAAACAACGGAAATCTATGTGAATAATAAGCTCCTTGCTACAGTACATATGGAAAATGAAGGTGATTATGAATCCGATTATGATACGGAAATTTTTGAATATCTGGATTACACATATTATAAAACCGTTTCAGTGAAAGATGCACAGGGCAGTGAAGTGCTGAAAACAGAAAAAGCGCGCCTTGTTTCCGAATCCTTTTTTGCAGGTGTTGCCGTCAGAAATACAGAAGCACATTTTAAAAATGTCGAATTGACTTTTACGACAGCAAATGCTACAGAAGAACCGCAGCAGACTCCGGAAGAAACGGCCCGGGGAACGGCAGAAACCCCGGCAACAAAAATTCCGGAGAAAGCAACTGCAACGGTGACGAAAGCTCCTCTGAACACGCCCGCAGGCGATTCTTCCGGAGAAAATGGCGCCAGTATCGGGACGATTATAGGAATCTCAGCCGGAATCGTCGTCATCGGCGCAATCATAATCGTGGTTGTTATTCAGAAAAAAAGGAAGTAACATATGAAAAAATATATCGTATTTACTATGTTGATGCTTTTGATTGGAGTGTGTGGAATTATGAACGGCTGCAAAGATCCCGATAAGCTTCCGGATATGGAAGACGGTAAAAGGCTTCTTGTAAAAGATGAAATGAGCAAATATAAAATCGTAATTTCCGACAAAGCGGAAGCCGCAGAAATAACGGCGGCAAATGAACTTAAAAAGTACATCAAATCGATGTCGGGATGCAATATGAAGATTACGAATGATACGACGGAACATGGGAAATACGAAATCGTAATCGGCCGTACCGCCAGAAGCGAAGCATACGAGGGCTTTGACTGGGAATGGATGGGAGAAGAAGGTTATACAATTAGATGGAAGGATGATATGCTTGTAATTGCAGGCGGCAGCGGGCGGGGAACGCTTTATGCTGTTTATGGATTTTTAGAAGCCCTGGGCTGCAGATTCTTTGCCCCGGATTGCGAAACCATACCGTCTCTTGAAACCATCCGAATCGAAACGGATTTCAATGACAGACAGAGACCGGCTTTTTCTTTCCGGGATGTATTTTGGGCATGTGCTTTTGACGAAGCGTGGAGTGTAAAGCAACGTGTTAATAGCTGTTTTAATCTTTTTAACAGGACGCTGGGACGTTCTATTTCACCGGAGTGGGGCGGTGGAATTTCCAATGCCGGACCGCAGCATGTGCATAATTTTGAGATGCTGGTGCCGGTGCAGGAATATTTCGACAGCCATCCTGAA
Organism: Clostridia bacterium; assembly: GCA_046952735.1. Classification (GTDB taxonomy): domain Bacteria; phylum Bacillota; class Clostridia; order UBA1212; family UBA1255; genus Egerieisoma. The sequence goes on from JBKUJR010000009.1 coordinate 57,150, forward strand.
TATTTTTCTGAAATTAACGGGAAGCGCACATCGGAATTTCTTTACAGCCAGCTTTGCCTGACGAACGAAGATGTATTGGAAATTGTTGTCAATAAAATCAGAGATTGGCTGCGGGAAAATCCGGAATCAAGAGTTGTCCCGATTTCCCAAAATGACAGCTATGTCATCGAATCCTATTGTACTTGTAAGGAATGCAAAAAAATAAACAGGCAGGAGCGGTCTAATGCCGGTACGTTAATCCGTTTCGTCAATTTGGTAGCGGAATCCCTGAAAGAAGAATTTCCAAATGTGATCTTCGAAACGCTTGCTTATCAATTTTCTGCGTTGCCGCCGAGAAATATTAAGCCTGCGGACAATGTCGTTGTCCGGTATTGTATCAGCAGCTGCGCGCCGCATGCGCTAACGGAATGCCCGGCAAACGCGTCGGCACGGACGAATATAGAAAAGTGGCTAGACGCCGGATACCGTTTATACGTATGGGACTATACGACGAATTTTGCCCAATATCTCTGTCCGATGCCGAATATGGAACGCCTTCAGAAAAATGCGCAATATTTCTATGAAAGTGGTATCATAGGCGTTTTCGAACAGGGAAATTATCAAGATCCCGTCAGCGGTGAATTTGGCATGCTGCGGTCTTATCTTCTTGCAAAACTTTTATGGGATCCGTATACAGACATTGAGACACATAAACAGGAATTCCTAAAAGCTTATTACGGAGCAGGCGGCGACAAGGTCGGAGCGTATCTGGATATACTCCATAAAATAGTGCTGGAAAATAATCGTGATTTTAACCTTGTTTCCAATGCCGCCGATATATTTAAGGGATTGATTTCAGATGAAATGCTGGAACAGATGGATCAATTGTGGGAAGAGGCAATTTCAGCCGTAAAGGAAGATGAAACGGCTCTTCTGCATGTGCAGCGTTCCGAGCTTCAATTCAGATATTATAAGATGATGTCGAAACGTGGAGAATTCTCTGACGCAGATACTTATGAAAATATGGTTTCAGAATTCACTCGGGATTGTGGGAAGCGCGGCGTATCCTATTTCAACGAAGGAAATCCGATTCCCTGGAATAATTAATACAAAATATGTTGCTAAAACTTAGGGGTTTGCCAGCAGTCTGAGGCCGTCTATATAAATCGACGGCCTTTTATTATGCCTGTTTATGAGTATTGTGGTAGATAAATTGACAGAAGATGAGTTTAAACGTCCTCAATAACAATCATTTCGATCGCGCTGCGCTCTTTTTTCTGTTATTTTATGAAACGACGCTTGCGGGACGATGAAGTGAAATCATATTTTTATCTTTTCTCCAACAGAGAATTTAGAAGAGAAATTCATTGGCGAAGCGCGAAAACACCATTGTCATCCCAATCATCTAAAAACCGGTTCACAATGGCGTTTTCGTTTTCTCTTGCTTTATGCGGATTTTTTGACTATATCCATGACGTATGGATAAAAAGCCGATTCCGTTGGATTTGCAGGCTCATGGAAGCTCTGTGTTTGAAAATTTTTCCATCATCTGATAAAGCCGCTCCGGATCGATCGGTTTTGCGATGTGCCCGTTCATACCGGCCTCGCTCGCCCTCATAACATCCTCGTGGAACGCGTTTGCGGTCATGGCGATAATAGGAATCGTTTTTGCTTTCAAATGATCGGATTTCCGGATGGCCTGCGTAGCCTCATATCCGTTCATTATAGGCATCTGCACATCCATTAAGATCAGATCATAATGATCCCCGTTGGTGAGGAACGATTCCAGCGCCTCCTGTCCGTTGGTCGCGCAGGAGACCTCCATGTCAACCATCTTCAATAATTCTATGGCGATTTCCCGATTGAGCGCATTATCTTCTACCAGTAACACCCTGCACCCGGAAAGGGCGGGGCGCGCGCGGTTTTCTTCTTTATGAGACCGGAGCGTTTTTTCGATGCCTGTTACGGAAAGCAAGGTGTTATAGAGCGTGGAAGCGAAAATAGGCTTTGAAAGAAATGCGTTTGCCCCGGCTTTCCGGGCATTCTGTTCGATGGCGCTCCAATCATAGGCAGTTATAATAATAATGGTAGTGTCTGGCCCTACAAACTCTCGAACGCGCCTGGTCACTTCGATCCCATCCATATCCGGCATTTTCCAGTCGATGAGGCATACGTCATACGCTTCTCCGCCTTTGTGCGCATTCAGCACCTCTTCCACACATTCTGCGCCGGTCAGCACCCAATGCGATACGATTCCCAGGTTTTCCAGAAGCAGAGAGGTGTGGATACAACTGTCCCGATCGTCGTCGGCAACGATCACCTTTAACGATTCCAGTCCCTGCTGATTTCGCAAAGAAATTTGCTCCGCTGTTTCGGCGATATCGAAATCCAATTCTACGGTAAAGGAGCTTCCTTTCCCGCACTCGCTCTTTGCCGAAATCGTACCGCCCATCAGCGTGACGAGATTTTTGGAAATCGACAGGCCCAGACCTGTGCCGTTGTATGTACGGTTTGTGGAAACATTTTCCTGCTCGAAGGGCAGAAAGAGGCGTTCCATAAATTCTTCACGCATGCCAACGCCGGTGTCGCTGACTGTAAAACGCAGGCGCACACGCCCGTTTTTCTTTTGCAATTGCCGGATTTCCAAGCGAATAGAGCCGCCGCTTGGCGTGAATTTAAGAGCGTTGGAAAGAAGATTCAGCAGGATCTGATTGAGCCGCAGAGAATCTCCCGCCAAAACGGTATCGGTAAGATCTACAAGAGGAATGGTAAAGGTTAGTCCTTTTTCTGCGGCCTGCGGATAAATGATCGATGTAATGGACTCCGCCACGCTTTCTAAATTGAACGTTTCGTGTGCGATCGTCATTTTTCCTTCATCGATCTTGGACATATCCAATACGTCGTTGATGAGCGTCATTAAATGCTTAGAGGAATAACCGATTTTCTCCAGACAGTCTTCCACCCGCTTCCGGTCTTCTATGTAAGCGGCAGCAATGGTCGTCATGCCGATGATCGCGTTCATAGGGGTGCGGATTTCATGACTCATACGGGATAGGAAATTCTGTTTTGCGGCATTTGCGTTCTGCGCGTTCACAAGAGCGTCTTTCAGCGCCTGCTCTCTGCGCCGCTCTTCCGTCTGATCGGAAATTGAAATAATATAGCGGTCTGCCTTCTGGCCGATGATTTCCGGGAAGCTTTGAAACCGCACCCAGCCGATTTCTCCGGAAGGGACGCGCATCCGCAAATCACATCTTTTACAAACCGGTGCGCTCGTAGCCTGCATGAATTCCGTAAAATCAGCTCGATTCTCTTCTGCGATCTGTTCTGCCAGTATGTCCGGATTCTGTAAGAAAGCGTTCTCTTCGATCCCCAGGACGCGTTTGATATTGGAACTTACATACTCTAACTTATTTTTTTCCTGATTGAATATCAGAAAAACCTCGTTTACATTCGTTGAGAGAATATCGAACAAATGCTCCCGATAACGAATTGCCCGCGTGCTTTTCCGCTCGCGCCAGAAGACGACAAGGAAATAAGCAGGCAGGAAGACCGTAAGCAGCGCAGCGGAGATAATGGCATTTTTCGCCATATCCTCTGATTTTTGTTCCAGCCCCTGAACTTTGTTGTCCGCAAAAGAGATGATTTTCGTAAGAGCGGCATCCACCGCATCATATTTTGGGTAAAGATATTTTTCTACATATTGTGCGGTTTCCTCCCGATCCATGGGAAGGACCAGAGGAAGCGCTTCATTCTGCGTTTTCTCCAGATCCTGCATCGCTGCGAGGAGTTCGCTGGAATCTGCATCGGATCCAAAATATCGGTCTGTAATGACTTTTATGGAATCGTATTGCATGGAATACCGTTCATTGAGCAGCTGCTGTATATCCTCCGCATCATGATTGGGTTCGGAAATGAAATCGAGCAGGAAGCTCCGCATGTCCAACAGGCGGGAGCGCATGGCCCGGCTTTCATTGGAAACGGTATAAGGATGATCATAGATCATCGACGCTGTCCGGGACATTTGATACGTCGAGAATATGCTGAATCCGGAAAGGCAGATCGCAAGCAGACAGACAAGCGCCATGCCGATCTCCGTAAGTTTTTTTCTTTTGTTTCGATATTCCATCATTTTACTCCCTTCGCGCAATACCATGAACGGCTCCCGTACGATTTCCGTATTATTTCTGTTTGATTTCTAATGAAAAAATTTCTTCTCAAATTCTTCTGCAGGGATAGGCCGCCCAAGCAGATATCCCTGGATATAGCTAAGAGACATGGGACGTACCGCTTCGAATTCATCCTCAGTCTCTACGCCTTCCAGGCACGTATCGATGCCGAGCACACTGCACAGCTCGACGACCAGATGCAAAAAAGCATTGTCGAACGGACTGGATTGGATATCTTTTACAAAGGTACGATCGATCTTTGCGATATCGATCGGCGCCTGCTTCAAAATGCCAAGCGAGGAATAGCCGGTACCAAAATCGTCCATTGCGATCCGAATTCCACAGTGACGGATCCCCACGAGCTGCTGCGCGATCCTCGTCATATTAGAAGCAAGATAACTTTCTGTTAATTCCAGAATGATATGTTTGGGATCGACGCCTGCCTTCCGCACCGCGTCTGTCATGAACGCATAAAAACCTTCGTCTTCCAGCTGTATATAGGAAAGGTTGATGCCCATCTCGAAATCAGGCATTTGTTTTTCCCATCGCGCGCACGTCCGGAGAACTTCTTCCAAAATCCAGCGGCCGACAGGTAAAATCAATCTGCTTTGCTCGAGAAGGGGAATGAATTCATCGGGAGCGACTGCCCCGTATTTGTCACAACGCCATCGTGCCAGGGCTTCGGCGCCTGTCAATTTACGGGACGCACTGAAAATCGGCTGGTATACCATCTGGAATCCTGTAAATCCCTGTTCGATGCTTTCCCGCAGCAGCTCGGTCAGTTCAAGTCTCCGGCGGCGGTTCGTCACGATCTCATCCGTGTAATACTCCATACGGTTTTTGCCGCGCGACTTGGCGTAATCGAGGGCATAGGATGCACAGCGGGCGAGATCGGGATAAGTGATTCCGTCCTCCGGAGCAAACGCGCAGCCGCCCGACAGCGTACAATAGAACTTCTTGCCGTCGAATATCTGCTGCGCATCAAAAGTATCTCGTATCAGATAAAAAAGCTGATCCGCTGCGGTTCTGGCGTTGCCGCGGAGAAGAATCGCGAATTCATCGCCATCCATCCGATAAACGGCAGCATTGGGCGGCAGCAGGGAACGCAGACGCTGCGCCGTAATACGAAGCACCTCGTCGCCGAACACACGGTCATAAAGCGAATTGATCCGTTTCAGCCCATCGACACCGAGCAGTATAAAAGTCAGCGGCTGCGGCGCGGCAGTGTCCAGCATATGCAGAACATCGTTTTCTAATTCAAATTTATTATATAATCCCGTCAAAGAATCGATTTTATTCTTCTTGCCGAGATCTGTAATAAATCCGGCGAATAATATCGGTTCTCCGTTTTGATCACGCTCTACATGCCCCCGGCAGCGCAGCCATACCCATTCGCCATGTATGTTCTGCGCGCGGTATTCTACGCAGTGCGTATCTGTCCGGCCGTCCATAATCTCCTGGTTGGATTCCATAAAAATACGCTTGTCGTGCGGATGGACTTTAGCGCCCCAGACTGCGGCGGCATTCGGGACGATTTCGCCCGGCAGTCCGAATTCTTGGACCATTGCCGGCGGATAACGGAAAATACCTGTTTTCATATTGCATATATAAACGTAGTCGTCCGTACTTTTCCGCAGCGCATCGTAAAGACGGTTCGAATCATACGCAAACCGTGCGGCAGTACTGTTTTCCTGCGGCTGAGAGAGGAGCGCTTCAGCACGGCGGATGTGCAGATTGCGTTTTTGCTGGTACATCCGTTCATCTGCGCGCTCCAGTACGTCCCGCAGCGGGATACGTTCCCGTATTTCGACTACACCGTAACAAAATGCATCTCCCGCGGGGAAATTTTCGGGGCGTTCTTTCTCAAAATCGGCAAGCGCCTTCTGCATACGTGCCGCAGCGTCAGCCTGCGTGACTCCGGGCATTACGACGACGAATTCATCGCCGCTCAGGCGCATAAGATATTCGCGGCCTTTCAGCAAACGGCGGATCGTGGCGGATATTTGGGCGAGCAGCGCGTCGCCGGCAGCGTGCCCGTACAGATCGTTGATCGTTTTCAACCCATTGATATCGAGCATGCAAACGCATAGCGGTTCCTCTGCCGAATCGATTTTGCCGAGCAGCCGGGAAAGCGCTTCCTTACCGGCCAGACGGCTGAGCGCGCCGGTCAGTTCGTCTGTCATGGCTGCTTTATAAAGCCGGCGTGTTTCGGTTACATCCGTAGAGTGCTGGAAATGTACGAGCCGGCCGTCTGTCCATTTCATTAAACTATCGTAATTTTCATAAATCCGTCCCGTTATGGGGTTTTGTTCTTCCCATACATAAGAGGGGATGCTTTGGTCTTTTATCAGCATCCGTACGGGACAGAAATTACATCTGCCTTCCTGTCCTTTCTGAAGCACCTTCCAGCAGAGCTGCCCTTCCGGCGCCTCTATGCCGAAAACGCGTTTCATAGACCGGTTCATAAATAAAATTTCATCTGTTTCAGGATCGGTTACGTAGATGCAGGCATGCGTACTGTCCATCATCTGATTCCAGACCCAATTCTGCACCGAGGCGTCGCGCCTGTCTCGTTCGGCGCGCAAAGCATACGTATAAACAGCGGCGATGCTTTTTAGAAGCGTGTGCTCGGCCTCCTCCCATGCGCCGCTGCTTCGTTCAAAGCAAATTGCGCCGAAGGATTCTCCTTCCGGAGAAGAAAGCCGAACGAGAAAGAGAGGATCGTTCCGCCTGCATGTAACGTTTGCATCGCGGATTTGTTCCCGGAGCGCCTCACGGACGGCCTCCGAAATTTCTTCTCCCTCCGGGTATGTCAGAAAGACGCCGTCCTCTTCTCCCTGCAGCGTGAAAAACATATCGATCCGTCTAAGACCCTGCACCGCATGCATCGCAAATTTTCCAAGATTGTTAAATTCCAATATAAATGGGGAAAGCCCTTCCCTTGCTTCCATCTGCCGCGTCTCCTTTGCACGTGCTGTCAACCTTTTTATTATATCATGTATTTCCTTTATGTGCCGAAAGATTTTTTTTGAATCCTTCTGGTGAAAATGAGATGCGATCTTCCGATCGGATTTTTGACAAGCCTTGCTTTTCAATAGGATAAAGCAAAAACCGCACAGTCCGTTTCACCGGACCGCGCGGTCGTATGTGCCTGTATTACGCTCAGGCAAGCAAAGCTTTCTTCAGGAGCGTCATTGCCCGCTGAATTTTTGTTTTGCAGCATTGATTTTCTGCTGTTCCGCCTGCTGCATCGGATACCAGCCCTTCTGCGACATCTTTTTGTAGATCTCATTTTGCATACTAAGCGTATCGTTGAATGCCTGCGTAAACGCACAATGCACATTCGCGGTCGAAGATTCGATCGCCCCGTGCATCATCAAATCGCATGCGCCTTTCGTCGTGGATAAGATATTATCCATAATCACTTTATCGTCCATTGCCATTCTCCTTTCAGTTGCTGCCCAATAAGCTGTAAAAACGGTTGAAATTCTGCTGGTGCTTATTGCAAAGCTCCTGTACGAAGCCTTTCAGCTCCGCATCCTGCAGCTGGTTTGCAAAATCGGTGCATGCCTGCTTCATCTGCTGTTCATGCCCGAGCGCATCTTCAATATAAAGAAGTTCCTTTGGTGACATCATTCAATTCCTCCTTGTTTTTTTGTTGTATTGCTACGTAAAATAGTATCGACCGGAAATTGCCGATCTATACAAAAAAATAATTTTAAAATCCGCTTGACAAATAAAATAATCGTGTTAAAATAAAAAACGTATTCAGCATAATTGCTTTGTTCTCACATGTGAATGCGATCAAATTGTAGTTTCGATCTGCAAGCAGGAGATTTTTTTGTTTTTATATGGGTACAAATAATTATCAGGAGGTACCCATAATGAATAAAGGTACAGTAAAATGGTTCAACGCAGACAAAGGATTTGGATTTATTTCCAATGATAACGGTGGGGAAGATGTATTCGTGCATTTCTCGGCTATCGTTTCGACAGGATTTAAAACGCTCATGGAAGGACAGAGCGTTACGTTTGATACGGAAGCAGATCCTAAGAACAGCAGAAAAGTCAGAGCGGTCAACGTTTGCGTAGCGTAAGCGGCCGGAAACGATTTTTTTGTTCATAAGAACAGACGCAAAGCGGAAGAATGAAAATTCTTCCGCTTTTCTGTTTACGAAATGGAAACGAATCGCTCCTTGATCCGGTAAAATGCGCATGCTATAATCCGAACGTATGGCAGCTCACAGGAGGATTCTATGAAATTTATCATCGAACATTTGTCTAAAAGCTTTGAAAAAAAGGAAGTACTGCGGGATATCGATTTTACGTTTGAAAGCGGGAAAATCTACGGCCTTTTGGGCAGAAACGGCGCCGGAAAGACCACGCTGTTCAATTGCGTCAACCGTGATTTGAAGGCGGACGCGGGACGGTTTTATATCGAAGAAGCCGGTACGCGCAGAGCGCTGGCGGCGGAGGATATCGGGTATGTCCTTTCGACGCCGACCGTGCCGGAATTTTTAACAGGGCGGGAATTCTTAAAATTTTACATCGAAATCAATGAAAAAAGCATTCGCGATCTGCAGCCGGTCGATGCGTATTTCGATCTGATGAACATCGGAGCGGACGACAGGGACAAGCTGCTGAAAGATTACTCCCATGGGATGAAAAATAAAATGCAGATGCTGGTCAACATTATCTCGCGGCCGAACGTACTGCTGCTTGACGAGCCGCTGACTTCGTTAGACGTCGTCGTGGCGGAAGAAATGAAACAGCTGCTCCGAAGCCTGAAGACGGATCAAATCATCATTTTTTCCACCCATATTCTGGAACTGGCGCTCGACCTTTGCGATGAAATCGTGATCCTCAACCGCGCGGAGCTGGAAATCGTGGATAAAGCCGACCTGGATAACCAGGAATTCAAAGAGAAAATCATCCATACCTTACGTGAGGAAAGCCATGATTAAATCGTTCCGCATTTCCTTTGCATTGAAAAATACGTGCCGGGTCAACGGAATCCTTTATTCGTTAAAGCAAATCCCGTTGATCGGCAAATTGCTCCCCGTTTCGCTTTACGGCAGCAGGGGCCTGAAAATTTTTGCAACGGTCCTCTCTGTGATCTGGGAAATCCTTTCCATGTTTGCAGGCAAGCTCCTCTATCTTGCATGCGTAGCGGGCCTGCTCCAGCTGTTCAGCGATGCGCCCGATGCGCGGATGTTTCTCCATCTCCTGTTCTTCTTTACGGTGATCGGCGCTTATCTCAACACCTATCTCTTTAATCCCACCAATGAAAAATATTATGCCGTCATCTTGATGCGAATGGATGCCAGAGCCTATACGGTATCGAATTATCTTTATTCAATGCTGCGCACGGCAGTCGGCTTTTTACCGTTTACGATCCTGTTTGGCCTGGATTGCGGGGTACCGCTGTGGATTTGTATTTTACTGCCTTTTTTTATTGCGGGCGCAAAGCTTGCCGCCGCTGCGCTTTTACTTTTCCGTTATGAAAGGACAGGGAAGAGCATCAATGAAAATCTGCCGCCCAAGCTGGTCTGGCCGCTGACCGGACTGCTGCTTGCCGTTGCTTTCGGACTTTTGTATCTCAAAATCATACTGCCGGTTCCCGCCTTTCTCGCGCTGGCTTTCCTTGCGGCCGCGGCCGGCGGCTATGGAGCGGTGCGTATAGCGCGCTTCCCGCATTACCGGGAAATCTGCCGGCTGCTTCTTGCGGAAAAAAAGTTCGGGACCGATTATAATCAGGCGCTTCAGAAAGCGAATGAAGACAGGCAGAAGAAAATTATCACCCACGACGCCGGCATTACGAGCAGCAAACGCGGTTTCGAATATTTCAACGAGCTGTTCATCCGGCGGCACCGTAAAATATTATGGCGTTCCGCTCAGAGAATCGCATTGATTTTACTGGCGCTCCTGGCAGGCGTGCTGATCCTGATCGCGGCGAACGCGGACGTCCGGGAGAAGGTCAACCGGTCCATGATGATTTTACTGCCGTATTTTTCGTTTGTGATGTATCTCATCAACCGCGGAACGATTTTTACAAGCGCTTTGTTTATGAATTGCGATCACAGTATGCTGACGTATTCCTTTTATAAAAAACCGTCGTTTATTCTGAAGCTGTTTCAGATCCGCCTGCGGGAAATTATTAAGATCAACCTTCTGCCTGCCGCGGTGATCGGGGCGGGGCTGCCGCTGGCGCTGTACTTCTCCGGGGGCACGGATAACCCTCTGAATTATCTGATCCTTCCCGTGACGATCCTCGCGATGAGTATCTTTTTCTCCGTCCACTATCTCGTATTGTATTATTTGCTGCAGCCGTACAACGTGCATACGCAAATCAAAAGCGGCGCCTATATGGCCGTTATCTGGCTGACTTACATGGTTTGCTATCTGTTTTTACAGCTGCGCCTCGAAACGCTGGCCTTTGGAATCGCAGCAACGGCTTTTTGCATTCTTTATTGTGCCGCCGCCTGTATCCTCGTATATAAACTGGCGTATAAAACGTTCCGTCTGCGAAATTGAAGCGGCGGGGCGCCGGAAAGGGGAGCTATCCTTTGTATAAAATATTGGTGGTTGAGGATGATATGGCGATTGCCGGAGCGATCCGGAAACAGATCGAAACCTGGGGGCTGGAGGTCAGGTGCGCGGAAGCGTTCCGCGACATTCTGTCTTTGTTTCTGGAATTTTCGCCGCATCTCGTCCTTCTGGATATTGCGCTGCCTTTCTACAACGGGTATTATTGGTGCGGAGAGATCCGTAAAATTTCGCAGGTGCCGATCGTTTTTATTTCTTCTGCTTCCGATAATATGAATATCGTTATGGCGATGAATATGGGCGGCGACGATTTTATCGCGAAACCTTTCGATTTGAATGTACTGACGGCTAAAATACAGGCGATCCTGCGGCGCACGTATGATTTTACCGGAAAAAGTCCGTTGCTGGAACACAGGGGCGCCGTCTTGAATCCTGCCGATGCGGTTCTGACGTACCGTGAAAACCGCATCGGACTGACAAAAAACGAACTTCGGATTTTACAGACGCTTTTAGAACAAAAGGGACGCGTTGTTTCGCGGGATACGCTGATGCAGCGCCTTTGGGAAACGGATAGCTTCGTCGATGAAAATACGCTCACGGTAAATGTCACGCGCCTGCGCAAAAAACTGGACGGCGCCGGGCTGCCGAATTTTATCATTACAAAAGTAGGGATGGGATATCTTGTCGAATAGAACGCCGCTTTTTGTCCGGTATCTCAAATCGCATTTCAGGACGATCGCAGTTTTTATGCTTTTCGCTGCCGTTTTTGCCGTATCTTTTGCGCTTTACCGCCTGCCGGCAGCTGCAGTCTGGTATGCGGCTGCAATTTGTATTTTTATCGGAAGCATTTTTCTTTTCTTCGATTACCTGTCTTTTTATAAAAAACACAAGGCGCTTCGGAAGCTTCTGCGGGAAATTACAGTGACGGCTGCGCATATGCCGGAACCGCGCAGCTTGCTCGAAGCGGATTATCAGGCTCTGATCCGGACGCTCCATGCGGACAAAACGGCCTTAGAGGACGAGATGCGCGCCATGTATACGAATCTCGTCGAATATTATACGATCTGGGCGCATCAGGTGAAAACGCCGATCGCCGCCATGCGCCTTCTGCTGCAAAGCGAAAACAATGCGCTGAATCGTGAGCTTTCTGAAGAGCTGCAGCGGATCGAGCAATATGTGGAAATGGTAATGTGCTATCTCCGGCTGGACGCAGATTCTACCGATTACCTTATCAAAGAATACGATCTGGACGATATCATCCGGCAGGCAGTCCGGAAATACGCCGGGCAGTTTATCCGGAAAAAGATTAAATTGGATTATACGCCTGTCGCCTGTAAAATTTTGACAGATGAAAAATGGTTTTTGTTCGTTGTAGAGCAAGTTTTATCCAATGCGTTGAAATACACGAAATCCGGGACGATTTCTGTTATGATGGATGCTTCGGAAACGCTTTGTATCAAAGACACGGGGATGGGGATCGCGCCGGAAGACCTGCCGCGTATCTTCGAAAAAGGGTATACCGGTTACAATGGGCGCAGCGACAAAAAAGCCAGCGGGATCGGTCTTTATCTTTGCCGGAGAATCTGCCGGAATCTGGGGCACCGGATTTCCGCCGAATCCGCGGTGGGCCAGGGAACCGCCATCCGGATCGATTTCAGGCGCGCAAAGCTGGACGTTGAATAAGCGCCTTACAAATTTGTAAGGTCCCGTATCGAAAGTGTAAGGCGATTCGATGGCGGGCGCTTTCGCGGTTTGCTACAATCAGCCTGTAAAATCGATAAGGAGGGTATATAATGCCGATTTTAGAAGTAAATAATCTGAGAAAAGTTTATACCACGCGATTTGGCGGCAGCCAGGTGCAGGCGCTCAAGGATGTCTCGTTCAGCGTGGAAAAGGGCGAATATGTGGCGATTATGGGGGAATCCGGATCCGGAAAAACGACGCTTCTGAAT
>JBKUJR010000010.1:0-68961 GCA_046952735.1 Clostridia bacterium
GTATCCGCAGTAAACGTAATCGCCCTTTTCGAATTCGCCGCCGTACAGGAAATCGTAACGGATTTGTTTGATCGTTCCCGTCCAGGTAGCAACGTCGCTCATATCGATGACGGCATACTGCCAGGCGCCGTCGGTAGTAAGTGCGGCTTCCTTATTATTGCCAGCCACGATACCGTTTCCGTTGTCAAAGAAAAAGTTCAGAGTCTTTGCAGCGGTTACTTTCGTCCAGTAAGCGATTTTAACATACTTATAAACGGAAGCGTCGATATTCGTATTCGGATTGGTGATATAAGGATTGTTTTCCGGAACTTCAGCGGAATAAATGAGCTTTGAAACGCCGTTTACATAATCGTATTGAAAACGTTTCGTTTTGCCGAAAAACTGTGCGTTGTCTTTCACCGCATCTCCTTCGCAGGCGATCCCCTTCTTCGTAAAATCATACACGATCGGATCTGCCGCGTATGATACCATTACCGACGCAAACATTGTAAGTGCCAACGCAAGCGCCAGCATCAGTGAAATTTTCTTTTTCATCTTATTATAACCTCCCTATGTCCAGGCTGCGGCCTGAATATATTTTACATGATCTTAACACTCCTATCTGGCGTTGTCAACATAAAAATTTATGATTTGTCTATATTTGTAAAAAATAAAAAATATTTATGGGTTAGTATCGCCTATCATTTATTTTGTGGTAAAATATCAAAAATAGAAAATTCACGTGCCGTTGCATTTGCAGCGTGATTTATCATTCTTTATAATTTAGAAAGGATCATGATGTCTATGGAAGAGGTATTTGATTTTTTATGGGAAAATTCCACATTTTCCCTTGCTGCGGCGGATCTTTTTGAAGGGAAGCTATACGTTCAGACGGGGAATGGGAAGAATCCGGAATCCGTCAGTTTTTAAAAGGAGGAAGAAAAATGGAGAAAGTAAAGGTAGGCGTGTTCGGCGTAGGCCGGGGCAGTTCCATGATCAAATATTGCGAGACGGCGGAAAACGCGGAGGTCGTCGCGATTTGCGATAAATGGGAGGAAGGGCTCCGCAGAAAACGAGAGGAACTGAAAGACGACAACATTACATATTATACGAAATTCAGCGATTTCATCCGCCACCCCGGCATGGATGCTGTCGTGCTTGCCAATTATGCAACAGAGCACGCGCCGTTCGCAATCCAGGCTATGGAGAACGGTTTACATGTATTCAGCGAGGTACTGCCGTGCCAAAATCTTGCGGAGGCGGTAGCCCTTGTGGAAACGGTGGAAAAAACCGGAAAAATATACGCATACGGCGAGAACTATTGCTTTATGCCCGCGCCGAAAGAAATGCGGAAGCTCTACCGTGCCGGAACACTCGGAGACCTGGAATACGCGGAAGGCGAATACGTCCATAATTGCGAGAGCATCTGGCCGCAGTGTACATACGGAGAACGCGACCACTGGCGGAATTACATGCATACCTTTTTCTATTGCACGCATTCGATCGGCCCGATCATACACATTACGGGCCTGCGCCCCGTCAGCGTCAGCGGTTTCGAGCTGCCCTTCAACAAACGGTCCGAACGCATGGGCAGGCGCTGCGGAATTGCCGGCGTGGAGATGCTCACGCTGGAAAACGGCGCCGTCGTGAAAAGCATTCACGGCGATCTGATCAAAAACTCCATCTGGTATTGCCTGTACGGCTCGAAAGGGCGCATGGAAAGCGCGCGCGAAGATGCCCAGAACGGCGGCGTCCTGCGGCTGCATACGAATTTCAACCCGGATGCGGACAGCACCTATCCTGACGACTATCAGACGTATCAGCCGGAGGATGCGCTCAGTAAAGCTGCGGAAAGCTACGGACACGGCGCCTCCGATTTTTATACCATGTATTATTTTACGCGTAAAATCTTAGGCGATCCCGACGCGGATGTGATCGACGTTTATGAAGCGCTGGATATGGCGCTCCCCGGGATTTTAGCTTACCGGTCGGTCCTGAACGGCGGCATCCCGATCGCTGTCCCCGACCTGCGGAAGCAGGAGGAACGCGACAGGTATCGGAACGACCGCGCCTGCACGAGCCGCAGCGTCGCGGGAGAGCAGTGGATTCCTCCGTATTCCAGAGGGGAACCGGACGTGCCGCAGGAAAACTATGACAAAATCAAACAAAAATGGGAAGAATTTCTTAAAAACAGCAGTCCTTCCTAATTCATCCTCCATCGCAGGGCGGCGTCAGATCTGTTTCCACGATTTTTTATGGAATAAGACGATAATCGGGAAAAATTCAAGCCGCCCGAGCAGCATGTCGAAGATCAGCACCAGTTTGGAAAACGGCGAAAACGCCCCGTAGTTTCCCATAGGACCGAATATGCCGAGCGCGGGGCCGATATTGCTGACGGCGGAAAGCGAGGCCGTAAAATTCTCTGTGAGACCGAATCGGTCGAAACAAAGCAATGCGGAAGAAATCGTCAATATGGCAATAAAGCCGAAGAAGAACATTGCGGTCCGCCGGACAGTTTCGTTATCCACCTTTTTTCCGTTCAACCGGATTGTTCTGACATTACCGGAATGCACCAGAGCTGCGATTTCAGAAAGGTAAGACTTTAGCAAAATAATCAGCCTTGAAACCTTAAAACCGCCCCCGGTGCTCCCGGCGCATGCGCCGATGAACATCAGCAGCACCAGAATATAGCGGGAAAGATCCGGCCAACTATTGAAATCGGTAGTGGCAAACCCGGTAGACGACATGATCGAAGCGGTCTGAAACGCTGCGTGATGAAACGCCTCCCAAATGCTTTCAAAATATTGCGAAATATTGATCGTGACGATCACGGCGGCCGACGCTAAAATTACCAGATACCACCGGATTTCCTCTAAAAATGCCTGCTTGTATTTCCGCAGGAGCAGCAGGACATAAAAATTAAAATTCATGCCGAATAAAAACATGAAAATCGTAATGATCGTCTGGCAGGCCGCTGAATATGCGCCGATTCCAGCGTTTTTAATGGCAAATCCGCCGGTCCCGGCCGTTCCGAAGGCGGTTAATAGCGCGTCGAAAAACGGCATGCCGAAACTGCAGAGCAGAATTACCTGGATCGAAGTAAGGCCGATATAGATCGTATAAAGCATTTTTGCCGTGGAATTCATACGCGGGAAAATTTTCTCAACGGTGGGGCCCGGGCTTTCCGCACGTAAGATATGGAGCGACTGCCCGCCGGAGAATTTCGCAATGGCAAGCACAAAGACGAGCACGCCCATTCCGCCGATAAAATGGGTAAAGCTGCGCCAAAACAGCATACATTTGTCCAGGGATTCTACATCCGCCAGCACGGAAGCGCCCGTGGTGGTAAATCCGGATACGGTTTCAAAGAAGCTGTCGATAAAGGAGGGGATTTGCCTGCTCAGATAGAAGGGGAGCGCGCCGGTCAGGCTGAGGATCCCCCAGGAAAAGGTAACGATGGCAAATCCGTCCGCAGCATACAAATCTTCTCTTTTGGTTTTTAAACGATAGAAAAGAAACCCGACGAGAAATACGGAGGCCATTACGGGGAGAAAATAGATCCCGGAACGTTCCTGATAAATGAGCGCGACAATCAGCGGCAGAACCATCAAGACCGCTGCGAGCATCATCGTAAATCCCGTCATTTTAAAAACAAGCTTTATATTCATTTCCGGCGCGCTGCCCTCGCTTTTCTTTCCTTATAAAAGAATTTCATTCAGATCTCCCAATTCGTTTCCCACCGTAGTGATTATGATCACGGTATCCCCCTGCTTCATGACGTCAGAGCCTTTCGGGGTAAATATTTTCCCGTTTCTGTTGATACAGCCGATCAGGATTCCGGGCCGCAGCTTCAGCCGGGCAAGCGGAACGCCGAGAAACGGAAGATTTTCCCGGATGCGGAATTCGAGAGCTTCCACTTTGTTTCCTACGATTCTGTGGAGCGTTTCTACATTGCTCCCGTAGGAATGCTGCATGGCGCGTACATATTGGATAATATAATCCGCCGTGATATATTTCGGCCTCACGATGCTGCCGATGTCCAGATCCTTGACGATATCCCCGAAATCGGATTGCTTCAGTTTGGTCACTACTTTTGCCTCCGGGACTTTCTTCCGCACATTCATGGAGATCAGGATGTTTTGTTCGTCGATTCCCGTCAAACTCAGTACCGCAGCGGCATTGTCGAGGCCTTCTTCATAAAGGAAGCTTTGATTTGTGCCGTCTCCGTGGATGATCGTAGCAGACGGCAGTATTTCGCTGAGTTCTTCGCAGCGGTCCAGTTTTTTTTCTATGATTTTAACAGAGATTCCCCATTCGGATAGCTTCCGTGCCAGATAATACGTGAGCGTCCCGCCGCCGATCACAAGCACGTTTTTGATTTTACCGGGCTGCATACCGATCTTTTTGAAAAATTTGCCGGCTTCGCGTACCGGCGCTATGAATGAAATCAGATCGCCCTCCTGAAGGACGAAATCCCCGGAGGGAATCGATACTTCCCCGCCCCTTTCGACCGCGCAGATAAACACGTCGGCATGTACTTTCGTACTCAGGTCTTTGATCTGTGTGCGCTGCAATACGGAATCTTTTTGGATCTTGTGTTTCAGAAGCTCGACGGTTCCCTTTGCGAAGGTGTCGATCTTCATTGCGGAAGGGAAGCGGATCAGGCGTGAAATTTCTTCAGCGGCGGCCAGTTCCGGATTGATTGCAAGGCTGAGACGCAGATCGTCTTTGATCAGCGGAATGCTTTCGGAATAAACGGGATTCCGGATCCTGGCGATCGTATTTGCCGTGCCGAGTTTTTTTGCGATGAGACAGATCAGGAGGTTAACTTCGTCGGAATAGGTGATGGCGATAATCAGATCGCAGGTCCTGGCGCCGGCTTCGGTCAATACGCTTTTCGACGCCCCGTCGCCGCAAATTCCGATCACATCCAGCGTGCTGACCGTTTTCTCGAGAACTTCCCGGTCGCTGTCGATTACCGTGATATCATGGTTTTCCCTTGCCAGCTGTTCGGCGATGGCGGCGCCTACCTTTCCGCATCCGCATATGATGATTTCCATGCTTCGTCCAGCCTGCTCCTTTCAGTCAATGTCTTTATGGAATAAAGCGTGTACAATATATCATATTTTGATCCGTTCTCAAAGTAAAATCGTCTCCGAAAATCCCTCCATTATATTTTCCCTGTTTCCGGAGACAATAGTAGCGCCGCTCTTTTCAAAAAGAGCAGAGCGTAACCTTTTTCCGGAATATGTTTTATTTATGTTAAAAGTATGTCAAAACGCGATTTGACGTATTTTGGGAAAAATTATATAATTTTAACGGTTATATTCAATTAACAGGAGGTATTGTATGATGAAAAAAAGAATTTTATTAATGGCGATGGCCGCGTGCCTTGCGATTGCCTGTTTTACGGCATGCAGCAAGGATGAGGATAAGGATAAGGGAAATCCGACAAGCAAGCCGACGGCATCCGCTACGGCAAAACCTACTGCTTCTGCCACAGCTGCGCCCACGGCAACGCAGAGCGCCACGGCGGAAACGACGCCGGGCACGGACGAAACGGCAAAGCCTACGGGAGATCAGATCGACGCCGTCGTTTTTCGTTTCGACAATGAAGACGACTATGACAGCGGCGAAGGCGCGTTTGCCAATACGTTCCAAGGTCACAATATGATGGGTACGACGATCGAGGCGACGAAAGAAGACGGCCTGATCATGGAAATCGAAGGAAACGACCCTTACGTATATTATACGGGCTTCGATCCTTTTGAACTGAGCGAATATCCGTATATGAAAATCTGTATCAAAAATCCTACGCCGGCGACTGCCTTTGAAATGTTCTTCGTACCGGCAGGCGCGGGCGGCGCTTCTGCGGGAGATCTCTTTACGGGGAATTCCATCACAGCCGCCGATACGGAATTTAAGACATATGTCTTCGACATTGCGGCGAAAAACGGGGCTGCGTTTATGGATCGCTCGGTAGAAATGCTGCGTCTGGACTGCGTCAATCTGGACAACGCGGCAGGCAGCGATTATCAATTCAATATGAAGTATATCGCATTCTTTAAAACGGAAGCGGAAGCCAACGCATATAATTGATACGGTTACAAGGAAACACAAAGCGGGAGCATTTGGGCAGACCCCATAAGGAAGTTTTTAGGTAAGAGGCGGTGTGACCCCGAATAAACGGGGTTGCACCGTCTTTTACTTTGCTATGCGACAAATCGGAACTTCTGCGGATTTTTCCATATTTCATCTATCATAGCCGGCAATTCTTTCTCGATCGGGATGTCAAACAGACCGATAGCCGTGAAGTAAATATCCGCTTGCATATGACAGTATCAGCTCTTCAGTTGCGTTTTTGCATTGTTCATATTCCTTTTCATACCCATCTTGGCATGCAGTATATGGCGGATAAGGCGCAGGAACTCGGAATCAACACATTACCGGAATACTGCGGGAAAGGATATGCGTCGGCGGTATCGGGAATACTGAAGATGGCTACAAGGGCACGGTATTGAAGGAAATATATCGGGTATTAAAACCGGGCGGGCTACTTGTGACTTCAACCAGGTTTGTCACTAAGGAAACGCTCGCAGCGTTGCCTACAAACGCACAAGTTGTTTTGAAAGAAAAGCGTCTGGACGTTTTCGCGGATTTATATGAAGAAACTGTGCTTGCCGGGTTTAAGACAATCGACAGCGAGGTCT
This sequence comes from Clostridia bacterium, assembly GCA_046952735.1. Lineage (GTDB taxonomy): Bacteria > Bacillota > Clostridia > UBA1212 > UBA1255 > Egerieisoma. Next base: position 6,690 of record JBKUJR010000010.1, read on the forward strand.
GCGGCGTAACGCTTGGCGGATATATCCGAAACCGCAGACTCACACTTGCTGGAAGTGAGCTTGTGAATACGAATGAAAGAATAATTGATATAGCCCTGAAATACGGATATGGCAGTCCTGAAAGCTTTACACGAGCTTTTTCAAAATTTCCCGGGCTAACACCGTCTGATGCACGAAAAGACGGCAGAAATCTTAAATCCTTTTCCCGCCTGTCGGTGCAAATTATTATGAAGGGCGGCAAATGTATGAACTACAAAATTATTGAAAAACCCTGCTTTAAGATGCTTGAATAGAAGGAAAACAAGCATAGTATTCCTGATTTTTGGACGAGGTCGAGAAACGACGGAACATTAAAATTTCTGAGTGAGACGGCAATCAACAAAGATTTTATTTTTGGCATCTGCTACGGCAGTAACGAGAAAAATGCTGATAGCTTTGAGTATGCAATAGGTGCAATATGTGCTGCATTTTTTCTAACCTAAGGATATACGCCAACAGAGGAAATGGACATCGAGGCCTACGTTGACGATGATATGAGCTCATCTAATTACAAGAGCCAATTTGGGTTCCAATTAAAAAGTAACCGAACATTTAGTCGATTCGCTCCAAAATGCGACTACTTTATAAAGCGAAGCCCAACCTCTGGTTGGACAAATAGCAACTTGTTCAAACTACTGCGTTATTGTCTTTTGCCGATTTTGTCGATAATATACTATTGTAGCTACAAAAATATTGAGAGGTGATTTGGATGGAAAACATAAAACTTAATGAGCAGATCGCTTTTTTGCGTCGGCAAAAGGGATTAACGCAGGAGGAACTTGCAAGAACGCTCGGTGTCACAAACCAAGCGGTATCAAAATGGGAATCTTCCCTGTGCTGTCCGGATATTACACTTTTGCCGGATATAGCAAAGCTCTTTGATGTAAGTATTGATGAGCTAATGGGATATAAATCAGCAGATACATTTGAAAATGTATATTTGAAAATTAAATCATTGTTTGCTGAAACACCCGCTGAATCGGTATTCGAGAACGCTTTTCGATTGTCGGTATTACTACACGAAGCAGCCTGTACTCAAGGGTATAAAGGCTATACTCCATGGGATACAAATAAAAATTACGGTATGGAAAAATGCCCGCACAAATGGGGGTTTTCTGCTTGTTCTGAACCCCAAGGCAACACCGTTTATAGTGGAAACGGTATCTTCATTGCAAATGGAAAGTCTTATCAAACGCCCAGCATATCGCAAATACACGACTTATATTTTTCTTTAAAGCGTTTGGCGGAAAAGAATGTCTTAAAAGTTTTGTATGCGATATATGAAATGACAGCTAATGATTTTGATATGTATGTTTCTTTAACGGATATAACATCAAAATGCAGTCTTTCAGAAGCTGACGTGACCGCCGCACTTGAAAATATACCTGTGACAATAAAAGATGACGAAAACGGAGAGCCCTTCTATCGGATAGAAGGTTCCTATATGCACGTACCATCATTACTATTGCTTCTGAGAAATAAATAAAATTTCCAACCTTTTTCTATTCCCGTGTCTATATGGGTGAAAGCTTTCAAGGAGACAAAACAGATGAAACGTGATCTTGCCGAGAAAATAACAACTGAATACTTGAAACCCATATACAGCTTTGCGCTGAAACGATGTGCGAATTTGCAGGACGCAGAGGATTTAACGCAGGAGATTGTTCTGCGGGCGTTCCGTGCGCTGCTTGTTAAGAATGATTTGGATTCACCCGAAAAATTCATTTGGACGGTGGCGCGCAACGCTCTTGCTAATTACTATCGTGACAAGACAAGGACTGCGATTGGTGTTCCCATGGATGATCTTGCGGAATTTTTGCCGTCTGATGACGATACCGCCGGAATCATTGAAAAAGAATCGATTGGGCGTCTACATTGTGAAATCGCATATTTGTCAAAACTGCAGCGCCGCATTGTGATTGCCTGCTATTTTAAAAACCGAAATGCACATAGACGGCAATAATGGCTGGTTCAAATCTGTTCCGCAGGTTGTATGGCTTGAAAATACCGATATAAATAATGAGCTTAACGTCATCGGCGACCGCATCAAGGAAAAGTATTGGACAGAATTGCAGGCAATGCGCGCGCCTGACATCAAAGCCGTTCTTGATGCAACGCCCAAGAACCTTCACACCATGCAAAAGTACGGCTTGCAGTACACCTTTTTCTCAGACGGATGGTTTATTCTTCACTTATAGTGCCGAACAACGAATCAAAACAAAGTTCCGAAACTCATTTCTGAACTTTGGGACTGTGCTTCTATACATAAATCAATTCCGTGTTAACAACTTCGGTACCGCATTGCGGATGTTGTTCATTTCTTGCACCCGGCGCATTTGGTCGATTGCCTTCGATTTCTCGGTAATGTTTCGCTTTTTTACTATTCCTCCAACCAAGCGTAAAAACATTTCTTCTGCTTCCTCATTGAGATCGGCAAGATAATCATTCAGCTTGCCGGAAATGAGAAATTCCGTATAAAGAGTGCGTCGGTGCTGCTTGATGTACCGCAAATGCCGCTGTCCCCAGATTCCGTTCAGACGTGGCCCCGGCTTGTCCTCTCCGGCAATCAAATAGCACTCTCCGATCAGTTCCTACTTTAGCTCTGTGTTTTCATGGTACGCACAGAGACAAAAGAAGTCGAATGCGCAAAAAGAAAAATGCGAGAAACACATTTCTGTGCTCTCGTATTTTTCTTGCCTTTGCTATGACCGTGAGTATTTCATTTGAATTACTTCCTTATCTGGTCGTAGCATTGACGGCTCCCGCTTTTCATATATAATCTTTAGAAGCTTTTTGTTAAAAGAAATGAAAAAGATACAAAAGAACATATGTTTTTTCATTGTTATTTTCATATGCAGATGTTACAATACTTCCGCAGCTCAAAAAAGCGTAAAATCATATGAAGGATGTATTACGGCATATGCGCGAAATTTCATTATGCGGAGCGTGGAGCTTACGCGGCAGACAGGACGGGACAGGAGAGGAATTCCAAATTACCGCAACCGTCCCCGGATGTGTGCATACGGATTTGATACAAAATGGAATCGTCAAAGATATTTTTAAACGCGGCAATGCTCGTGAAGCGCAGTGGATCGAACGCGGCGACTGGATTTATTGCCGGGATTTTACATGCGAAGACGCGGAACCCGGCGCGCAGCTTATTTTCGAAGGGCTGGATACCTATTGTGATATTTACCTGAACGGAACATGGATCGGGCGCGGCGAGGACATGTTTATAAAATATGTTTTCGACGTGGCCGGTATCTTGACGGAAGGTAAAAATACGCTGGAAGTTTATTTTTATTCTCCGGTCCGTATGGTGCGCGGCAGAAAAAAGCGCCCGGCCGCATTTACCGCGGAACGCCTTTCTACGAGAAGGATCCAATGTACGTACGGATGGGACTGGGTGGACAGATTCGTTACCTGCGGTATTTACAGACCGGTTTTTCTTCGGTTTGGAACGCAGCAAATCACGGATGAGGATCTTTATATTTATACGGTGTCTGCAAATCCGGAGTGGGCGCAAATTGCCGCCGAGCTGCATTTTAACGGTACTTGCACGGCATGCGCGGAGGTTTTCGATCCTTCGGGCAGACGGATATACGAAAATTCTTTTTACTGTGCAGAAAATTTTCGGAAAGAACAGATTACCATCCGAAATCCGCAGCTCTGGTATCCGAACGGCATGGGCGGCCAGCCGCTTTACCTGTTTCAAATCAGGATCGCAGATACGGTCGTCGCGTCCTGCCGTTTTGGAATTCGCACGGCGGAGGTAGTACAGCTTGCAGATTTGTCGGGCGGGGCATATTCCGAAAAATGCCGTGTACTGCAAAATACGAAAAGCGGCAGGGAATATGATTTCAATCAGACGTATTCCGGTTTTACCCTCTATATCAACGGCAGGCCGGTATGGTGCCGTGGCGGAAACTGGGTGCCGTGCGAACCCTTTCCTTCTGCGGAGACCGAGGAAAAGATTACCGGGCTTTTAGAAGCCGCAGCCGCTGCGCATGTGAATATGATACGCGTTTGGGGCGGCGGTATTTTTGAGAAATCGCATTTTTATGAAGAATGCGACAGACTTGGGATTCTGGTTACGCAAGATTTTCTCATGGCATGCGGCGCCTATCCGGAAGACGAGCCGTGGTTCCTCCGGCAGCTTTCCTTTGAGGCCGAATCCGCGGCGAAACGGCTGCGCAACCATCCGTGTTTGATCTGGTGGTCCGGGGACAATGAAAATGCGATTCGCGGAAACGATCTGGATCCTGCTTATCCCGGGCGCCGCTCGGCGCTGCAGGCGATAGCCCCTGTTTTGCAGAAGCTCGATCCGCATCGGTTGTTTTTTCCCTCAAGTCCGTACGGCGGCGACCGATACGCATCGAAAACGCGCGGTACGACGCATAATACGCAATTTTTGGAATACCTGCTGCATTTTATCGAGCAGGGAGAGATAGAAGCGTATAAAGAATATTTTAAAGAGTACGTCGCCCGCTTTATTGCGGAAGAGCCTACGATGGGCGCCTCCTCCTTCTGTTCTTTAAAAAAGTTCATGACCGAAGACGATATTTTCGGCGAAAACCTGGAAATGTGGAAATATCATACGAAGACGAATCCTTTTTTACCCAGGGAGCTTTTTGATTATACCGGAATCTTTGCAGAGCGCTTGCTCGGCCCTTTCCGGGATGGGGAGGATCGTCTTTTTAAACTCCAGTATATCCAGTATGAATGGATGCGACTGACGATGGAGCTTTACCGCAGAAATCAGGGCTTTTGCAGCGGCGTGGTCTACTGGATGCTGGACGATTGCTGGCCGGCGGCGTCCGGATGGGCGCTGATCGATTATTACGGCGTGCCGAAAGCTGCTTATTATGCGTTTCAAAAAGCTGCGGGGCATGTGCTTGCATCCTTTGACCGCGGCGCAGACGGCGCTCTGGAATTGTATGCGGCGAACGACACGGCGGAGGCCGTTCCCGCAACGCTGATTCTCACGCGCATCGGAGAAAACGGAGCGGCGGAGAAGACGATTTCTTATCAGGCTGAAATTCCTGCAAACGCTTCTGCTTGCGTGCTGCGTGTGCCGGAAGAGCTGGCGCCGGGAAGAGAAAAACTTCTGGTATGTGATTTACGCAGCAATGCCGGATTTTACAGAGCCTTTTACCGGGAAGGGGGGCTGCCGCTGGAGGAATGTGCGGACGGAATCCGGATCCGGCAGGAAGCGGGCTCCGTTACGATACGAGCCTCCTCTTATGTGCACACCGTGGCGCTTGACGCCGCAGCGATATTCGAAGATAATTTTTTCTCCCTCCTTCCGGGGGAGACGCGTACCATCAGAATCCATCCGTTCCGCGAAAGCTGGGATGGAATTTATATCAAAACCTATACAATAAAGGAGAGTCGACAGTGAAAAGAAAAGTATTGGTTCAATTGTTATCCCTGCTTACCGCGGGAATCCTGCTGTGCCTATGCATGGCAGGCTGCAAGGAGGAAAAAAAGAAACCTTCCGGCGGAGGGGAAACGGGCGATCAGATCGGCGACGAGATTATTCTCTCCGCATTCTGGCCCCCGATGGAAGGCTTTGTGACTGACGAGCAATTCGTCAATTTGCAGGAAGCCTGTATCGATTTGCTGGAATGGATCCCCGATCCGATTTTCAACGGCGAGCAGACGATGAAGGATATGCTGCGCCTGACGGAAAAATACGGGATAAAAGTCACGATCGCAGATGAGGATTTTAAGGACTGGACGGAGAAGAGCGAGGAAGAAATTATAGAACTCGTCAATCGTTATAAAGAGTATCCCAGCGTCGTGGGCTATTTTATTGTGGATGAACCGTCTAACGCCAATCCTTTAGGGCGCGTTTTCCGGACGATGCTGGAGGCGGACCCCGGATGTATTCCGCAGATGAACCTGCTGCCGCCTGTTCCTGCCGTACCCGACCCCCGCGGTTACATCGAAGACTGGATCAGTTCCGTGGGAACGGGAATGAAAGCATATCTGTCGTTCGACCAGTATCCTCTGGGGCTGGAAGAAGGCAGCTATCCCACCCAGATGTTCCAGAATATCGAACTGATCTGGTCGGCCGGCCTGAAATACGGCGTGAAAACCGCCATGTATATTCAATCGACGGGCGCAGACAGTCCGGTGGCTTCTTATCGCCGGCCTACGGTAGAGGAAACGAGATTCCTGACATCGAGCGCGCTTGCGTACGGCTATAAAAATCTGAAATATTTTACCTGGATGTCGGCCGTCAACCGCTCCGAACCGTTTTTAGACGGCGTCATCAAGCCGAACGGGGAACGGTCCGATACATATGAAGGCATAGCGGAGAACAACAGAAAAATCAAGGCTGTCAGCAGCATTTTGGGCCGTGTGGATGCAATCGAGGTCTACCACGGCGGACCGCAGCGGGATAATAATACGCGTAAAATTCCGACGGACTGGTACGTCGATTCCGTTGGAAAGGAAAACTTCATCGTTTCCGTAATGGTGGATAAGTACGACGGCAAGAATTATCTGATGTTTGTCAATAAGGACTTCAAAAACGATATAGACATCACCTTTGAAGTGAACGGCATTACAGCGCTCACGGATGTTACGCAGGGGAGAGACAATGCGAAAGCCGTGGAATTTACCGACAATCGTTTTACAGGCTCGTTTGAAGCCGGCGGTTTTCGGCTTTACGAAGTTTCCGACGGCTCCAGCCTCTTGAAAAATAAAACGGAGAAAGCCGGCAGCAATCTTGCGAAAAATTGCGCCGTTTATTCCTCTTTCTCTCCCGGCGAGGAAAGCCGGTATAATTATAAGGCCGTGGACGGGAAACGTACGTCGATGGACAGCAGCTACGGCTGGCATATGGAAGCGAAGCAAGGTGAAACAGGCTGGTTCATGGTCGATCTGGGAGCGGTTAAAGACATCAACCGGGTGGATTTGTATCCGGCCGGCTATAAGAACGGGTATGGCAATTATTTCCCGAAAACGTTTGCAATCTCCGTTTCAGAAGACGGGCAGAATTTTACGGAAGTCGCGCGGGAAACGGATTATGCGTTCGATGCTGCCGTCGTGCCGTCCTATACGTTCGAACAGACCGCCGCCCGTTATGTGAAAATAACGGTGGAGGATGCTCCGCAGGTGAGTGAAAAGCTGGTTGCGGAGCTTGCGGAAATCGAAATTTATCTGGATGACGGATCGGTTGCGAAAGCGGAACCCTATATCTGATTGTAAAATCACTTGTTTTTATCTTGCTTAGAAAAGTGCGGCGGCGCCCGGCGCGGCGCCGCTTTCTTCAGGAGGCGGAAACGATATGTATTTGATTCCTGATGCGTTTCATACGCTGCCCGCAGGTTCGTGGCATTTTACCGGCGATTTCGATCGGGCGATTCGTTTCGTGCAGGAAAAGCAGCTGAAAAATGCCGCCGTATGGAAACAGCTCGCAGATCCGTTCCGAACGGGCTGTGCGGACGATGAAAATTTCGGCTGGCGCGGCGAATATTGGGGCAAGCTGATGCGCGGCGCCTGTCTGACTTATGCATATACCCAGGATGAAACATTATATGAAATCCTGGAAGCCAGCGTGCGGGATCTGCTTTCTACGCAGGATTCCGGCGGCAGGTTTTCCACTTATTCCACAGATCGGGAGTTCCGGGGATGGGACGTCTGGTGCCGGAAATACGTTTTGCTCGGACTGCAATATTTTTTGGAAATTTACAAAGGGGACGCGCTGCGAAAAGAAATTCTGAAAGCCATGATACGCCATGCGGATGCGATCCTTGCTAAAATCGGCCCTGTCTCGGAAGGAAAGCTTCCGGTCACGAAGACAAGCGAAATCTGGGGCGGGATGAATTCCAGCTCGATTTTGGAGCCGTTCGTACGGCTGTACGTGCTGACCGGCATGCGGCGTTACCTGGATTTTGCGGAACATATTATTGCAAACGGCGGGGCAGAAGCATTCGATCTGTTCCGGGCTGCGGAGGAAGACCGTCTTGCTCCATACGAATATCCCGTAACGAAAGCATATGAAATGATGAGCTGCTTTGAAGGGCTCCTTTGGTATTACCGTGTGACGGGAAAGAAGAACTATCTGGATGCAGCGGAACGTTTTACGGCACGGGTGATGCGCTCGGATATCACAATTATCGGCTCGGCGGGTTGTACGCATGAGTTGTTCGACCATTCTGCAATACGTCAGTTCGATCCGGCTTTCGGCGGAATCATGCAGGAGACATGCGTTACGGTAACATGGATGAAGCTCTGTTATTTATTGCTGCAAATTACGGGGAATGTAAAATATGCCGAAGCCATAGAACGGTCGGCCTGTAATGCGCTGCTTGGCGCAGTCAATACGGAATTGCAGCCTTCCAGGGAAATGGTTCCTGTCTTCGACAGCTACAGTCCTTTGCGGCAAGGCCGCCGCGGGCAGGCTGTGGGCGGGTTCCAGCGTCTGAACGAGACGTTTTCCTATGGATGCTGTCTTGCCATCGGCGCTGCCGGGACCGCATATACGGCGCTTTCGTCTGTGAGCAAAACGGCGGCAGGCCTGGCGCTCCACTTCTATCAGCCCGGCTTCCTGTCCGCGCTTACGCCGGGCGGCAGGCAGGTTAAGATTGCAATCGATACGCGCTATCCGGCAGACGGAAAAATTTCCATCACCGTACATTTGCCGTCTCCGGAACGGTTTGAAATTCTGCTGCGTCTTCCGCAATTCGGCAAGGGCAGCACGCTTTTCCAAAACGGCCGAAAAATTGCAGAGTACCGAAGCGGCTTTTATGCCGTCGACCGGCTCTGGAACGACGGTGATACGATTACGATTCTTGCAGATCTTTCCCTGCAGCTTTTGAAGGATTCCGATCTTTTACCGGAAGCCGCTCTGCGGCCTGTCCGCTACGGGGCCCTTTTGCGCGGCCCTGTCGTACTTGCGCTGGACCAACGCGCCAATTCCTGTAAAATCGATGATATCCTCCAACTGGGGGACGGTCCGGTGCGCGCGAAGGCGATTCCGGAGTTTCGTTCCTTTCCTGTGTCTCAGGCATATGCGGTTCGCTCCGGGGCCCGCGATTATATTTTTGTGGATTACGCTTCGGCAGGTAAAATATGGGACGACGCTTTCCCGATAGCGGCATGGTTCCGTTTCAGCGATTCACAGAGCGTCCGGGGAAAATCGTGCGAAGGATTTTCCAGTTGACAAAGTTTCCGTTTCATTTCATACTGTAAGCGTATTTACTATTATCTTTAATCGCCCTCCCTCTTTATGGGGAGGGCACCACCTTGGAATATCGAATCACATTGGAGCCGGGCAGCAGGAAGACTGCGCTGTACGAAAGAATACTCAATAAACAAGAAAACTCACAATAGACGATAAAATCCGTGCGCAAGAAAGAACCGCCGCGGTCCGCGCTTTTAAATATCAGACGTAGTATCGTATTCTGACTTCATCACAGAAACTGATATTATCCGTCAAGTCATGATGGCAAGAACGCGTCCTCAAAAGGAAAAACATTTCTGTCTACTGTGCAAGGTATAAATCGCCTCATTTCGTACAGTATCTGACAAAGGATGAAAAGATCAGTTCCGTATTCAAACTTCTGCAAAGATCAGCAAGCGTACTTTCTCCTCTTTATTAGACCATTTGTTTTTTTCAATACTTTCAACCTTCGAATACCCCAGCTCGTCGAAAATTTTCAGCGCGTCCCGGAAGGCGGCGGGGTATCTTGTTTTAATAACATCCTGCGCAGATTTCAAGGTTTAATCCGCCGTGAAACGCTATATCAAATATCAAACAGTACAAGAGGAAAATTAGACAATAAGCTAAATGCGCTCTGTGTTTAGGTACAGGCGAATCAGCGATGTAAACCAAGGTATAAAAGGTCGGAGCAAGCGATACAAGGCTTGCTCCGACATATAAAAGCTCTATGGTAATTTTCCTCTGTGGTTATTCGTTCGGTAAAATGTCACAAAACATAATCAGGTTTGAGGTTATCTTTTCTCTGTCGGTCAACTCTTTAAAAGTACCGTTTTTATAGAGAACATCCAGCACCATCACGGCTACCGTATTGCCAACAAAACATCCGGCGTTCCAGCTGATAACCAGATCGCGCATTTGCGGAGGAAAATCTCTGGCAGCGGCCTCGGCACTTTCAAGCGCGTAATTTGCAAACTGCTTTTTCACTTTTTCATCGAGCTCCGGAATTTTTGCGAAAAACGCTTCCGACTCGCCCTTGATTACCATGATATTCACTTGGTTGTCAGGAGTAATATAGTTACGGTACCGAAGCCGGTTGAATTTATCTGCGTTGGCCTTGTCGTCTGCTATTGCACCGGTCAAGTATTCATAGAGGTACTCATAGTCACATGTTAAATTATTTTTCCAGTGACCTTCCCTTGAGCAGTACCTTGTATCTGTCGACCATGCATAAACCGGATACTTTTGTGAAAAACGCATCATATTACCGCAAGCATAATACGAAGGCAGATTCAAGGTGGGACTATAATCCGTGTCAGACTGGTTCGCAGGAATAGATACATCTGCAATGAAATTTCCTCCCGCCGCCGTTTTGATGTAATATTGTGACAAGTCTTTTTTTATCGGCAGCTGGCATTTGTTCGCAACGCCATAAAAAATAGCTGCCGCCTCTAACAACTCTCGATTTCCGCTTGGAATGTACACATTATTTATATCGGCAACTGCCGCGCGTACAGAAGCGGCATAATCCTTCGCAAGCAGTTCTGCAATTTCTAGTTGTTTCTTTAATCGGTTTTCCTCCTGTTCGAGTGAAAATGTTTCCGGATTGAACTTTACATAAGTTGTAAATTTATTTCCTGCCTGCCTCACCAAAAATCCGTTATCCTCAAGAAACGCTATTCTTTCTTCAATGTATACGGGGGTAACACCTAATTCCTCCGCAATTTCTTCTTTTGTCTGTGGGCTGTAATATACGCTATAAACAATATTAAGATTTAAGCTGTCCTTTAAGTAATACTCCGGACCGCCGTTTGAACCGGGATCTCCGCTGTGTGCGAATCCTGTCGCTTTTATCGGCTTTAGGCCGAGCTTTCCAATTTTTCTTTCCATAGTAAATCCTTCCTTTAATTTATTTCTAGCCTTACTTAGAAGCCATTTGACTGTTCCTTCCGGTATTTGTGTTTCCTTTGCAATCTGAGAAACAGACTTGTTTTCGTAATAATAGGAATAAACAATTTCGCGGCGGGTTTGAGCGAGAAATGCAATTTCACGACGCAATCGAAACGCCTCTTCCTCTTCATCGCCCAAACGATACACATCTTCGAACGGAATATCCATCCCATCGATAGAAATACCGTGGTGCTTTTTCATAGATAAAACAAATTTAGAATATATATGCTCACATATCCGCCAGACATATCCGTCAATGTTATAAATCTCCATCGATGAAAGCAACGAGGAATATAATCCACATATAATTTCTGAACATAGCTCTTCCGCTTCCTCATAAGAAAAAGACTTCTTAATGGCAAATCCATAGATTTTGGGTAAATATTCTGTTATGATCCTATCTGCTTTTTGTTTATCCATATCGATTACCCCGGCGCCGTTTGACTATATAGTGGCATGAAAAATAAAATGGTTGGCATTTTTTGTATAATTATTTTTTTAAAATTGTACCCTGTATCGGCGTAGGGCAAATTCACATTCATATAATAAAATGCAAAAAAGCCGGCTTCTTTTGGCAATCCTCTGTCTGCCGGATACAAAAAAGATACAGGCAGTTAAGAGGAGATTCTATTTATTTGCTGTATATAATAATTTTATTTTTCCAAATTTTTTTCAATAATATTGGCGATATTGGCAAATCCACGTTTCCGCAGCGCGTTAAGAAATTCATCGGTGCTTTTATTCTCCAACTCTGTAAAGCATCTGACCACTTTTTTCATGTTATCAAACCCAATATCGTTATAAATTTTATAAAAAAGTACGGTTCCCTTTTCATGCACTCCATCGGGCCGGCTTCCGTCAGGTGTTTTTATCGGCGGCAGCGCAGCATACTGCTCGATTTTAGGCTGTAAGGCAGCGTGAAAAAGATCGGCGTTATTGTTATGAAGCGCAAACAATAAAAAAGCCCATTCCGCAGTCGTTTCGTTAAGCCAGTCCTCCCAACTGCAGGCATCAGCACCGGCGCACCAAATATGTGCGGTTTCGTGTGCAAACAACCAACTGATTTCAGCTTCATTGCTCCCTAATGAGGTACACCACATAAAATCTTTTCGTCTATAACCGCCGCCTACCGTTATGAATGGGGAGGCACAGGCAATATCCAATGTAGAAATATTAACTTTATTAAATAAATCACCGTTATAGAAATTTATGATATCATTGTAAATTTTATTTGCTTGTTTTGCCTGGGAAGCAATGCGATGATCGCAGAAATATATATTCATATACTCGCTTGATATTTTTTGTAAAGAAGCGCTGTTATAAGCTACAATATTATACGGATCAAACCCCTTGTTTCCATACCCCCATGTTGCATCTTCAGGATTAAAAATACCTTTTATGACAAACCAATGGTGTCCGTCTTTGATAATTACGTTATCTATAGAGATATCAACAGATATATCCTGGGGATACCAGACCGAGTAGAAACTTAATGAGACAAAATCGTCCGTTACGATGTTGTGCCAATTTTTTCTCTTTTCTAAATCAAACTGAACCGAACCATAATATTCAATAGCAATATTCTCGATGGGTTCGTATCCTGTCACTTTTATTACTTGCGATAGGGATCTGAATTGCGGTGAAATTTCACCGATTTTTTGATATGTTATGTTTGCTCCAAGTATTGAAGTAATCGTCAGATCATTGTTAAGAACAAATGAAAGTTCTTTTTCTGTGTTATTCGGACAGATGATATTTGCGGAAGCGAAGAACTGATTGCTTTGAAATCTTACCGTTATTGTCATTGCGTTTTGTAACATTATCATTTCTCTCCCTATGCAAAATATAAATAATCTCCCTTACAATTGCAACACATAAAGAAAAAAGTACAGTATAAATTTTGCTTATACTATACTTTTTGGTGGACCCGAAGGGGATCGAACCCTCGACCTCTGCGTTGCGAACGCAGCGCTCTCCCAACTGAGCTACGAGCCCATATGCAGTAAATTTGTTTCTTTCAGAACTATGTACACACGATTAAAGCGTATGCTTCACTTCTGAATCATTGACGCGCCAATGGCATTGTATTCTCGCCGATTTCGCCTCAATGTTTTTTATTATATCACCCGCCTTTTGAAAAAGCAATCCTCAAATTCATATATTTTGGTATTGTGAGATTATAATGATAATTGCGATAAGCTTTTTCGCCTAAAACTGTTTGTTTAATAGAAAGAAGTCCGGTAATTTTCTTTGCAAAACAACTTTTGAAAGTGGTATTCATGAAAGTTCACCACCTTCTAAAATTTCTTTATATATTCCAGTTGGAACAGGTATCTCAAGAGCACATTTCCGCGAAATTTCGATATCAAGCTTGGCGTATTTACGAACGGTGGTGTGATCGCTATGCCCTAAAATTTTTCGAATTATTTCGTATGAAACTCCATCGTTAACCATTGAAGTAGCAAGTGAAGATCTTCACGAGTGCGGGCCTAATCGCCGACTATTTATATCAATTTCCGAATGCAACATTATTTGGCGAACAAGACCCGTTATATAGTTCGGTGTAATATCAGGAAAGATTCTTCCGGCACAAGATGAATTTGAAGCATCAATGAAATCTAATAATGCATCGCTAACTGTATCTATTAAAGGGAGTTCAAGTTCCTCTTCAGTTTTCTTTTGGATTATATGTATCTTTTTATTTGTAAAGTCAACTGTTTCAAACGTCAATCCCACAATATCACTTCGCCTCAGTCCCATACGGCTCGCAAGAAGTATAATCGCATATGCGCATAAGTTGGAGTTTATTAAAAATCCGGTTATCGCAGAATTTTTAGGTATGGCAGAGGACACCTCCTTCACCGAAACCGACCTTGAAAAGAGAGTATCATCACAAATCTGCAAAAGTTCCTGATGGAGCTTGGCAAGGGTTACGCTTTTGTGGCAAGACAACAGCATATCCATACTGAAAAAGAAGATTACTATGTTGACCTCGTTTTCTATAACTACATTCTGAAATACTTTGTGCTGATCGACCTGAAAACTAATAAGATCACGCATCAGGATGTCGGACAGATGGATATGTATATTCGGATGTATGATGAGTTGAAACGCAGCGAGGGTGATAACCCCACTATTGGCATAGTCCTTTGCTCGGATACCGACGAGGATATTGCAAAGTATTCTATATTGCATGGAAACGAGCAGTTGTTTGCTTCAAAGTACAAGCTGTACCTTCCCACAGAAGAGGAGCTTCGTACAGAGATAGAAACGCAAAAAGCAATGTATTATTTGCAGAAAAAGGATGATGAGAGTAATTCTTGATAGATAATGAAAAGAGAAGATATCTATGAATAAACCGATTTGCGGAATATACAGACATTATAAAGGCGGAATCTACGAAGTGATAGATACCGCAAAGCATAGCGAAACATTGGAAGAGCTTGTTGTGTATAGAAACATATCAACCGATGCGTGTTGGGTCAGACCCGTATCTATGTGGAGCGAGACAGTCTTCCATCATGGCAGAAACGTCTTGAGATTTCAATATACTGCTTCTGACATCGATGATATGGACTCGAAACGCTTGTTTCAGACCATTGAGGATATCGTTGAACTCGGTGAGATGTATGATGCGCTTTCCGACGATAATTGTATTGCCTATTGTCGGAAAGCAACCGACGAAGTCGCTTGTTTTCTGCATGGAATGGGCTATTATACTGATGGGGAACACGATGAGAGGACTCTGAACCACATAGAAAAGCCCGAATTGGAGAAGCTGAATTTTATAGCTGAATATGGATGACTATGTTCTGATTACCCAAAGAAAGCTTCTTGAGGAATATGAGGTTATGGGAAAGTTATGCTTATGAATTGCCCGGTGGATATCAAGAGAAGTTATTGGGCGCTCTACAGGGAAAAGGTGTGTTTCGAAGATTCAAAGATACCGTACATAGATTGGGACTTAGTGAATACTGGTATCATTACAGCGATTATAAGTATCGCAGGGAAGCTCGCATGTGGTGTAATGCCATGGGTGTGAATTGGAGCGGAACCTTAATAATATCAGTATATATAGTCAATGTAAGCACCTTTAAGTATGTAGATTTGTAAAGACCCGTAATATGTGAATTGCTCTTTTGTTCTCTTTTTGCGTACCTGCTTCGGTGTAAATTTGGCACGGGCTTCTTCCTTGGATTCGAGATAAATTTTCGTTAAAGACTGAAAGAACAGATCCTTTGCCGAATCGTCAAGATTACCGCCCGCAAAGAGTGTAGAAACACGGGAAAGAATATCTGTTGCCTCTTTCACACCTTTGTATCCGTATTCGTTTTTTGCATTGGCAATGAAGATATCGTGATCGATGTCTTTGGTTGTATCAGTTTCTTCTTCATCTAAAAGATATCCCACGGATACCTGCAGCGCCTCTGCCAGTTTACGAATATTACCGATGCGCATCAGAACACCTGTTTGTTCATAGGAATATAAAGAACGCTCAGAAATACCGGTCATCTCTGCAACCTCACTTTGTGATAGGTTCAGTGCAAGTCTTGCGTTTTTCAGTTTCTCGCCAAATGTCATAAAAATGCGTAAATTACTTTATATTGTTGTATTATAGATATCTCGACAGATGAAAATAAGTATGCTATAATAAACAAAAATTAGGTTATTCTTAGTTGAAGGTGACTTATTTATGAACGGAGATCCTTTTTAGCTTAGTTGTGATAAATTATAATAGATTTAATTTTTGCGCAAAGTCCTTTTTTGAGGGGGACTTTGCGCTTTTTTATAGTGTAGAAATAGAATGGATGTGATGATCTGTGTTATGTGTAAACGAGAATATCTTTAAATCAATATACGGTAATTATTCAAATGATATTTCATATGAGCAGTTTGCTGAAAAACATCATATAGCCAATTATGTTACATCGAATAGGAAGTCTGATACCGTAAATAGGTGTATATATGTAAAAAAGCAATCTATACGCATTAACACTTAAAGAAAATATTTTTTTAAATGGATTAGATGAAAGAATTACTGACGGTGAGCTTGATGAATTGTTTTCTATGGTAGATTTAAAAATTCCCCAACATGGTTATGGTATGCCAGTCACCAAGGAGTTTGAAGAAGAAGGTTTAATGTTTTCCGGAGGAGAAAAGCAAAAGATATCTCTGGTAAGATCACTGACGCGACATTATCCTTTAATAGTTTTAGACGAGCCAACCGCCAGTTTGGATCCTATTTCTGAAGGCAAGTATATTGACGCTATTTATAATTCTTTTGATGATTCGACCGTTATTATGATTGCACATCGTTTATCAACGATCAGGAATTTTGATAATATTTTGGTGTTGGATAACGGAAGGATAGTCGAAAGCGGAACTCACGATGAATTAATGAAGAAGCATGGAATGTATTACACTATGTTTATGAATCAGGCAAAGGGGTATGAAGATGACGTCAAATAAGGTATATCTGCGGGATATAAGATTTTCAAAGAAAAATCCCGGCGAAAATTATTGGTGCTGCTTACCGTTTTATCGGGAATTAATATCAGGAAAGAAGATTTCTTTTAATACGCCCGTCACTTTTTTTATAGGAGAAAACGGTAGCGGTAAATCAACCTTGATAGAAGCTATTGCTGTTGCAATGGGATATAACGCAGAAGGGGGGTCTAAAAATTTTAATTTTAGCACGAGGAACACCACTTCAATGTTGTATGATGAACTTCAACTTAGTAAAATTGCTTACGAGAGTGATGGATTTTTTTTGAGGGCTGAGTCGTTTTATAATGTAGCGACACACATTGATGATCTTCGAATAAATATTGATAATTATGGGGGAAAATCATTACATAATCAATCACATGGGGAGAGCTTTTTAGCATTAGTTCAAAATCGATTTCGCGGAAATGGTTTTTATATTCTTGATGAGCCGGAAGCTGCATTATCACCCATGCGACAATTAACGTTGCTTATCGAAATAAACAATTTGGTGAAAAATAATTCTCAGTTTATAATTGCAACGCATTCTCCGATACTGCTTGCATATCCTGGAGCGCAGATTTATAATTTGGACTCCGGAATTGAAAGGATAGATTATGCTGAAACTGAACATTATAAAATGACAAGAGATTTTCTTGATAATCCGGATATATTTATTAAGAGATTATTTGATTCCGATCTCCCTACTGATAAATGAAATGAGGTTTGCGGTTCAGCAGTTATAGTGAGTAATCATCATGATGTCATGGATTTGAGCCATGTCTGGGGAGCCAGGATTATTCATATCGGAATATGTAATATGCACCAGTAACGAAAACCTTGAAGATGAAAAGTCAGTAAGCAAAATTATCAGTTTGATTTGTTGACAGATGGGTAGCGCAAAAGCGTTACATTGAATTTTAAAAAAATTTTTTTATTTAAAATTTTTTCACACCCATTGACAAAATTCAAAAATCACCCCATATTATATATGAACCTTAAATTTATGAAGGAGAAATTCGAGATCAGTTTCAGCGAATCCGTATGGGATGCGCCCGAGCTGTCTTTGTTTCGACTTCAGGGAAAGGTTGAAATAATCGGCTTTGCGGACGCTTATCCTAACGGACAGGCGTCTTTTTTGTTCCTGCGGATCCGGCTTTTTGTCGGAGGAGTAATCGGACGACGATACGCTGTGACTGTCAGAATAATATATTTTGGAGGATTTATGGAACAATACGTAATCAATCGGATTACGTATGCTGCTTCCTATGAATTCCTCAAAAGATTTGTACGCAAAAACAAACTGAATATGAAACAGCTTGAGGATATAAGTATAGTGATGGCTGACTATCAAGTATGCGATCCTATCCTTTTGCATCATTGCGGGAACCCAGATAATCCGTATAATGGAGACAACTCCAAGATGCGAAAGGGGACAGGAAAAAATGATGAGCAAAACAGTTCAGATCATCAAAGCAAACAAAGCGTCTGCCAAGGATGTATTGCGCGTTGCGGCATACTGCCTAGTACAGACTCAGAGGATCAGGTGAATTCCTTTATTGCGCAGATGCACTATTATTACAGTTTTATTCATCAAGCAGAAAACATGACGCTTGTAGATATTTATGCCGACGATAGTGTGTCTGGCAGACTAAATCCAATGAATACTATTAGTTTAGGCTTTGGCGGTTTCCCCGCTAAAGCGTCGGTCGTGTTTCGGCGTTTTACAGTCTTGCAAGGGAATGTGTGCGGGTTCTTTGTGTAAGCTTAGCCTGAAAACACTCCCCGGCTTGCCCCCGGATTTCTTCACCGCATATATCACATCATATCCTTGCGTTATCATAAAATATTCGTCAAGATCACCCAGTGTTTTTCAGTAATTATTCTTTGAAATCTGCGTTGTAAATAGATAGGAGCCATTTTTCTGTAAAAAACAAAAGAGATATGGTAATGTTAGCAATTCAAAGCCTTAGACCGGAGCCGTAGGCGGAGGGAGAAGGCTTTGAATTGCGGCGCGCTTATACCGACAGCTTTTCCCTCAGCAATTGAATCGGACTTTTTCCGCCGAGTGTACGCATGGTCTTATTATTACTCCACCGCAAATGTCCCTTGAGCTTTTCATTCAGTTCATCCACGTTTCTGAATTTCTCCCAGTCGTAGAAATAACGCTGGTCATTCCTATGGCTGCGCTCGACCTTTCCGTTGTGCCAAGGTGTTCTCGGCGGAATCAGAATATGCGCTATACCGCATTTCTCAAGCAGCTTATCCATCGGGCTTTTTTCTGTGTCGCTTATGAACTTGCAGGTAAACTCCGTTCCGTTATCGGTCTGTATTGTCTTGATTTTAAACGGAAATACTTTATTCTCCGGTGTATGCTCCTCAAACCCATATACAAAGCGAATCCGCGTACATTCATCTATGGCTGTCCACTGGTATAAACGCTTTCCGTCTCTGCGCAATTCTCCATGCAAACAGTCATATGGACTTCCTTTACGTCAATTTGAACCTTTTCGCCGGGAAAAAGCAGCTCCGGATAACGTTTCAGATTAGTGAGCGGCTGCTTTTTCTTTTTCGTTTCTGCTCCCAATCCGACCCTTTTGGCCGCATACACCATTCCGCTGAAACTGCGGCTATATCCGGCTTGTAAAACTTTTTCCTTTTCTTAATGAAAGTTTTTCTACCGCTTGCCGTTTCCTCGCTTCCTGTGTTATAATATTTATGGGAAGTTTCTCCTTGATATGGTTTTTGGTCTTATAATGATTCCATTATACCATATCTTTCGAGAGTCTTCCTCTCTTTTTGGGTCATATCATTTTAGTACATACAGTTTTTCGGCAAGTATTTTTTAACATGCATTGACAATTATGGAAGATTTGTGATATCATGCATTTAAGCTAAATACTAGCTTTCTGTGCTGAATTAATCGCAGGGAGAAACCTGATTATGACATACCGAACCGACAGCAAGAGTCTTGCTTATTCCTCTGGATTCATACATCGATTTGACGATGGATTACCGCCGTTATGTTTTTCTGTGTTGCAAAATATTTTTGCAAAAAGCGCAAAGCGTCCGCTAGGAGATGGCTTTGCGCTTTTGCTTTTGAACATAAGAATTTTATATATTGGTTTATACGTGCTTCGGAGTTTGTAGATACCCTGTAATTGGGCGATTTCGCAGTATTAGAAATGAGGCTTAAAATGTTTTATTCATTTTATAAAAATGCCGAATATAGTATGGAAGATGATTTGCGTTATCTAAAGCTATATTCCGATTATGATCATGCAGAAAACGGGCAAACACAAGATGTTAATTTCACATTTGATACCAAATCGCTAGAATTGATACAAATTAGAGACACTTGGAATATTGATGACGTTATGGGGTTAGGTACGGAGCTTCAGAGAATTGTCAAATTGAAAAAATGGGCTTTCGAGTTATTATGTTTTAGTGGGAAAAAACTTGAAAGTAGGCATTACGAAACGCTTAATTGTTTTGAAACTATTCAATCAGCAATAAGTGAAGGTTATTCATTGAATTGTAGATATATCTCCCTTATTTTTACACAAATATTATTAGCTGCAGGATTCAAAGCGAGATGGGTATCTTGTTTGCCTATGGAGTTAAATTACTGTGAGTGTCATTGTGTTTCCGAAGTATTTATTGAGGAATATAGAAAATGGATCGTTGTAGATGTTGCATTAAATGTTTTGTATTTTGATAAGAAAGGAAGTCTTCTTAATTTATATGATATAAGGCAGCATGTACTAAAAAATGAGCCGTTTAGAATACAATCAACAACAAAAGAACATTTTCAATATGTTTGGGAATATTGGATAAGGCATGTTTTTAGATTTAAATTCCTTTTAAATAACAAATACAATATGTTGGCATCAAGCAATAAAACATTTGTATTTTTAAACCCAAAAGGGTTTGTTGTAAACGATAAAGAAATAATTCATTCAGAGAACGACACTACGAAATTTATACATTTTTATAATGATAAATTATTTTGGAAGGGGTCTTAGTTATATGTTTAAACAATCTAAATTTAATTACACTTGTAAAAATGATGATGGCGAATTGCTTATATATAATACATATATTGGTGCCAAAAGCATGTGTAAAATCAGAGATTTATTATTACAAGATACGTTCTTAAATAACATTTCAATTGAAAATGAATCAGTTCTTTCAAGCTTGTTATCAAGAGGTGTTTTGGTAAATGACGATTTAGACGAGAATTTGAAGCTAAAAAATCTTATTCACAAAATACTATCTCCTTCTGATTTAAAACTTGTTATTAGTCTTACTGAGCAATGTAATTTTTTATGTAAGTATTGTTATGAATCGCATAACAAAATAAAGCTCACTTCAGATGTAAAATACAATATAGTGAATTATATAAGGCATAACATACACAAATTTACAGATTTAAATATAACTTGGTTCGGCGGCGAGCCACTACTTGCACTTGATGATATAATAGAAATGTCGCAAGAATTTATAAAAATATGTACTTTTAACAGAAGAAAATATACAGCTTCAATGACTACTAATGGCTATTTATTGGATGTAGAAATATTTAAAGAACTCTTGCGTAACAGAGTCTGGGCATATCAGATAACCCTTGACGGCACAAAAGAGCTTCATGACAAGCAACGTCCAACTGTAGGAGGCAAACCTACATTTGATACTATTGTAAAAAATCTTGAAGAAATTAAAAAGTTGAAAAATCGAGATTTTCACATTGTTATCCGTTCAAATCTTACGAGCGATATATTTAATCATTTAGACGAATATATGGAATTTATCTCTTATCTTTGCGGCGATGATAACCGTTTCTCTTTATCAGTTTGTTATGCCAGCGAGTGGTCTGATAATATCGATAAAGATTTCAAGGATACGTTTATTAATAACCGTAACAACATTTTTCCATTATATGAAAAATTTCTAAAATGCAAAAGTCAAATTAATTTTGCTTTTTTATTAAATCCTGAAGATGGAGCATGTGAACTGGGACGTGATAATAGGTTTTTTGTTCGTCCCAACGGAGAATTACATAAGTGTTCTGTGGGATTTGAGAATAAAAAAAATATCATTGGCGTATTTTCCGGCAATCAAATTACGCTTAGTGATAACTATTATGAAAAAATAATAGATCCAAGTATGTGCAGCAATTTTGAAAGTTGTTTCTTTGCTCCTATATGCAAAGGCGAAGTCTGCCCTGCGGTGCGAAGTGAAAAAAATACTAGTTGCCCCGACTCGAAAAATCACCTAAGTTACATACTTCGTTTATTAGACAAATCGAATCAGATTGTCCGTATTGATGAAAAATAAGGAGTTAAAAATTATGGATAAATCATTGATAAGAAATAATATTATTCAAGCCTTAGCAAAAGTTTTTATCTTTGTTGACAGCGCCGAAAATGAAGATGTTGATTTGGAAACATATATTGATGATTCTATACAATTTATGTCTTTCATAGTTGAATTAGAGCAAATTTTCAATATCGAGTTTCCACCTGAATTGTTATTGTTTGATAATTTCAAGACCATCAATAACATATCCTTAATTATAGAGGAGATGTCAGCATTAGATGCCTAGTAATATTAGCCACAGGGCACTTTGTGTTAATATGATTATTCTCGAGAAAGGAGGATGCTGTTATGACAAAAAAAGTCAAACTAAAAAAGCCGCAAGTCAAGAAAGACGATAAAATCTTGACTCTGTATAGCACGGAAACGAATGGCGTTGATTCATGCTGCCCAAGCGGTCAGAGTGGAAACTGCACCTGCTGAATTACTTAAATAAGTAAAATCCAAAACCGCCTATATAGTAAAGTGCCTTACTATATAGGGCTTTTGGTAGAAAGTAAGAAAGAAATGAAAAAGTTAACCATATTTTCCGAATTACTACGATATGCATGGAAAAATCACAAATCACTTGTATTTGTGATTGTGTTTGAAAATATATTCTCCGCTACGCTTCCTCTAATAAACGTAGTTGGTATCGGCGTTATTATAGACGCTTTAACAAATGGACTCAGTAATAAAGCAGTGATGAATATAATTTTAATGTTTACTGCATTGAATTTAGGCGTTTCATTGATAAAATATGTTTTAACATATTTGCATAATATAGCGGCACGAAAAGCGTCGGATAAAATTCAATATGATTATATGCGAGATGGGATTATCGTAAATTATCACTGGGCGCAGGACGGTTCTGTTCTTGATATGAAAAAGAAGTCAATGGGAGCTAATCCCGTATTCGTATTTTCGCATATTGGAAACTTTATTGATTATATAGTAAAATTTGCCGGTATCCTATTTATTTTTTCAATGCTCAGTCCGCTGTTTATAATTATGATTTCTGCTACATCGGCAATTTCAATCGTAATAACATTTAAAATACGGAAACTTGATTTTGAATTTGAAAATGAACGCACAGAAGATTCTCGCAAACTCGATTATCTCTATAATCTTATGACACGGTATGAATACGCAAAAGAGGTCAGAATAAATAATTTAAAGCCTCTGATTATACACAAAAATGCTGGTATTATCGCTACTCAATTAGTGAAACTTAAAAAATTTATGCGGTTAAAACTGCGTTTTGATAGTCTATCCGCTGTTGTTGCGGTAGTACAATCAGTTATTATGTATTCGTATTTTTCTTATCGTGTTTATATCGGCAGCCTGACTATAGCTGATTACTCTGTTCTGCTGGGAGCTGTGGCGTTATTGACGTCTATTTTGATTGGTTTTTTTGATAATATTGCCGTTATAGACAGAATGACGGCTCGTATGGATATATTCCTTAAGTATAAAAAATGGGTACGTGAGAACAGCGATATTTTCGCTACAAATGAAATACCTCAAAGCGTAATTGATGAAAAGCATAATCAAATAAATTTTGAAAATGTAAGCTTTATTTATCCAAATACCGATATTTCAATACTTCGTAATTTGAACTTTGTTTTGAAAGATGGGCAGAAAGTCGGAATTGTCGGATTGAACGGTTCCGGCAAGACAACGCTTGTTAAACTTCTTCTTCGCCTTTATACGCCAACACAAGGGAAAATACTTCTTAACGGTATTGATATTAACACAATTCCCCTTGAACAATATTTAAAGCGGATTGGCGTGGTTTTGCAGGATTTCAACATTTTCGCATATTCAATTAAAGAAAATGTCGTTTTCGATAACAATGTTAGCGAAGATGTACTCAACAACGCTATTGAAAAAAGCGGCTTTGCGGGGAAAGTGGCAAGTTTAAAGGACGGCGTTGATACAATTCTATATAAAGAGCTTGATGAAAACGGGATAGAACTTTCCGGAGGTGAAGGGCAAAAATTAGCGCTCGCACGCGCACTCTGTAAAGATACCGGAATTTTAATCCTTGACGAACCGACTTCCACTCTTGATCCTATTGCCGAATACGAAATGTTTTCAAGTTTACATGACATTTCAGAGGGAAAGACTACAATATTCATTTCCCATAGGCTTTCATCGACTAAATTCTGTGACCGTATTTTTGTGATTCAAGACGGAGTTATTGCTGAAGATGGTTCTCATAGCGAGTTGATGGCACAAGGCGGGTTATACGCCGATATGTTTGAATCTCAGGCAAAATTTTATAGAGAAAATGGTGTGCTATTATGAAATTTATAAAGAACAAAATAATCGCTCCATTCGAGATCATCTCACTTATTTTCAAACATTCTCCCAGATATTTTGTGTTTTTCGTACCGCAAGTGATTTGCTCTTCTCTTTTGCCTTTGTTATATGTTTATGCGCCAAAATTAATTATTGAGGCCTTAACCGAAGGCAAGGATTATGATGGTATATTTAAAATCATAATTCTTTTCTGCGGAACGGCGTTAATTTTAAATCTTATTATAGGTTATTTGAATAAGAAAATCAGTTACTGCGTGGAAAATTTCAGCAGAAAACTGTCCTCTGAAATAGGTCGAATCGTTATGAATCTCAGCCTTTCAGAAATTGAAAACACAACAGAGCGCGACAATATTCGCCTTGCGGGCAATGCTGCGGGAACAATAGAATTGTGTGAAGTCATTAGAAAATTAATACAAAATATTATAACGCTCATCGGATTCGTTGGGATTGTTTCTGAACTGGATATTAAATTTTTTGTAGTAGTTGCTATTTTGTTGATAGTGAAAATTATATTCACTTATATTAATTATAGAGCAAATCTCAAACTTCGTATACTGACTGCGCAAAACGACAGAACAGGCAATTATCTTACCAATCTTTGTTATTTCAATCAAGGTGCTGCTAAGGAGATACGGGTAAACAGCATTCAATTATGGTTTCTTCAAAAAGTAAAAAAATTCAGACAGAGGATGGTAAGATTACAGTATAAAGAGTTCCGCCGAAACTTATTTTTTGATAGTATTAACGCCATTTTGTTTGCGGCTTCTTCATTTTACATTCTTTGGAGTTTATCAACATATTACCTTGACAACGCTATTTCAATCGCTGATTTTACCCTTTATTTCACAACCATCACAGCATTGAGCGCTGCATTGGGAACAATTACAGACCTTATAGCGCAATACAATAAACAGCTTAAAAATGCAGCTGATTTTGGGAAACTTAAAACATTATCAGAACAAAACGAAAAACATCCGTCATCAGATATTGCACCTTTTGAAGAGTCGTCAAATATAGAAATTTGTTTTTCTGATGTATGGTTTGCTTATCCGGGCAGTAAAGATTTTGTACTTAGGGGAATTGATATAAAAATTACTAACCGCGAAAAGCTGGTTATTGTCGGATATAACGGTGCGGGGAAAAGTACGTTTATAAAACTTCTCTGCAAATTTTATCGCCCTACAAGGGGAGCAATAACCTTAAATGGTATAGATATTTGGGAGATACCAAACGAACAATATAACAGAATAATTGGCGCGGTTTTTCAAGATTTTGTTACGTTCGCATTTACAATATCCGAAAATATATCAATGAGCGAAAATAATGACGATTTGTCCGGAGTTTTATTAAAAGCAGGACTTTTAGATTTTGTAATCAATTTGCCTGACGGCGAACAAACATACATTTCAAAAAAGTTTTCATCTGAGGGCATAGAGCTTTCAGGTGGACAAGGGCAAAAAATAGCTCTTGCCCGCGCGATGTACAAAAATGCTCCTGTATTAATTCTCGACGAACCGACAGCAAGTCTTGATTTAAAGGCTGAGAGTGAATTGTATGAAAATTTCATGAAAACTGCTTTTGATAAAACCGCATTATTTATCTCTCACCGTTTGGCGGCTTCCCAGATAGCAGATTGTATCGCGGTTTTATCGGATGGGAAAATAGCTGAATGCGGAACACATAAAGAGCTTATAGAAAAAAACGGATTGTATGCCGAAATGTTTGAAAAACAGAGTAAACCATATATCCAAGATAAAGTATAATATATTTTTAATTGAAAACGAGGGGTTGGATTATGAAGAAAATAAAAATAGCGATACTTGACAGCGGAGTAAGGAAAGATCACCCTGCTTTTTCAACTAAAACGATAAACGGTTTTTCTCTTCGTTTAATAGATGAATCTGTAGAACAATATGCAGAATTTATTGATAACGTAGGACACGGAACGGCAATCTTTTACCTTATAGATAAATTTATTGATAATGTAGAAATCACAAATATAAAGATATATGATACTAATTCTGAATTAACACAATATAATTTTGAAATGCTGTTAGATTTTATTTGTAAAAATTATGATTTCGATATAATCAACATAAGTATGGGATTTTTAAGCTGCGGCAGTGTCGCTAACTTACAAAAAATATGCGATGATTTTTACGCAAGAAGAACATTAATTATATCCGCTTTTGATAACAACGGCGCAGTTTCTTTTCCTGCCGCACTAAATAATGTAATAGGAGTTGACGGACAAGAAAATATTGATTCGTTAAATGGTTATATACATGTGGAAAACAGTATTGTAAATATAATCGGAAAGCTCAAAAACATGAGAGTAGCCTGGTTGGCGCCTGATTATATAATTGTAAAAGGCAACAGTTTTCTTTGTGCAAATATTACTGCCAATGTGGCAAAATGTTTACAAGAGCAAGGGGTTGTGGATTGGCAAAAAATATGCACTGACAAATATTTGTTTCCAAAAACTTTAGACAATCATATTCCGTTTAATATACGCAAAGCAGCGGTATTCCCTTTTAATAAAGAATTACATGCGATTGCGAGATTTGAGGAATTATTGAATTTTGATATAATAGATTATTATTCAATAAGAATAACGGGATACATTGGTAAAAAAATATCTGATGTTTTACCTGATTGCAGCAACGATAAGGTTATTAAGAATATTGATGATATTGAATGGAATGAGTTTGATACTTTGATACTGGGTCATACCGGTGAATTATCGAGGTTAACTAAAAGTGATTATAGAACCACTCTTTTAAATAATGCCATTGAAAAGGGTAAAAACATATATTGCTTTGATAATCCTATGCCAATTATAAACAATCCCAAATATACGGATGTATATTTTCCTAAAATTGATAGTACAAACATTAAAAAAAGATTTGGCAAATTATATAAAACAGATAAACCGATTATAGCTGTAATTGGAACTAATTCTCGTCAAGGTAAATTTTCGCTTCAGTTGTGTCTTAGAAAAAAATTAATAGAGTTCGGATATAGTGTAGGACAAATAGGAACTGAACCTTCTGCACTGTTATTCGGATTTGATGAAATATTTCATTGCGGATATAACGGACAAGTTGATTTGGATATCTCTCAAACATATATAGCTGTTAATGATATGATTTGGAATATAACTCAAAAAGATGTTGACCTGATAATTGCCGGAACTCAGAGTGGATTTCTTCCCTATAATGATTACAACGCCATGATGTTTCCGACATATCATCAAATATTCTTTTCTGCTTTACAGACTGATGCAATTATTGTATGCATAAATCCATTTGACGATATACAGTTTGTGAACAGAACTATAAAAGCGGCAGAAGGTCTTTCGGGCGGAAAGGTGATTGGAATCGTATGCTTTCCTATTGATGTTTGTGACAGTTGGCAAGGTAACTTTGGAATGAAAGCTCGCATAAGCGAAGAAAGAGAAAATGAAATCAAGCATAAATATTGTTCGCATGAAGATATAAAAGTATATATGCTTGATAAATCTGACGAACTTGATGAATTATTATCCAAATGTATTGAATATTTCCAGCAATGATGGAGAGATTTATGTATATAGATATTGCGTCAACAAAATATGATACATACGATTGTTACCAGAACAATATAATTGCTATTTTAGGTAATTATTTTAAAATTGATTATCGACCGTTTTTTTGGAGCGGTTTTGATTTTCGTTTTTCAATTGATCAAAAGAAAAATTATATAAATATAACAGGATATAATGCATACCAAGAACAGATACTTTTAGAGCAATGCGGAGTGAAAATTAATTGTATAAACAAGACTTGTATTCAAAGATTCAAACAAATCATCTTAAAAGAGTTAAACGATTCTAGACCTATTGGATTACGCCTAAACGGTTCTGATTTGTCATGGAATAATGATAATAAAAATATAGATTATCATTACTTGCTTATTATTGGTATTGATGTTTCTGCTTCTCTCATATACTGTTGTGATAGTTTTCTTTCCGATAAAATTCAAACAATTGATATTTCTTATTTATATGAAAAAGTAGAATATATATTGATTTACTCTATATCAGAGAAAGGTCAAATATCATTTAATATGTCGAGAGCTAATTTTTTAAGATGCTTGGATTATAACAGTAAAAATAAGAATTCTGATTTGTATCATTTTATAAATAATACTTCAATATTATTTGAGAATCTTAAAGGTACTAATCCAAATAATAATTCGGTAATATTTCAATTATCCCGTGTTTGTTGGAGCAGATATAATTTCATGAAATCATTGGAATATTTTCACGATATATACGGCAACGAAATACTCGATAATATAAAAAAGTGTTTTAATGTTATAATCGACACATGGACAAAATTGAAAAATATATTTATAAGGGCTACTCTTATTAATAATGCGCAGCAACTTAATAAATATAGTGAATATTTTATTAAGCTAATAATTGAAACTGAATCTGTGATACAAAATTATTTAGAAGCGCAAAACTAAAATAGGAGGATTCAAATGGAGGAAAAAGTAATAAATATAATATGTCAAGCAATAACACTGGAAAGTGATATTTTGATTACAGTTGACACACTACTTTCTGACTTGCCGTTTGATTCTATAAAATTTATTAAAATGGTGGTAGCTTTAGAAAGTGAATTTGATTTTGAATTTGAGGATGAAAAATTGCTCTTTACACAATTTCAAACGGTGAAGTCGTTAATTGAATATGTTGATTTGAAAGTTAATTCACTGAATAAATAAAATGTGTAAATGATCAAGCTAAGATTCTGATAAGAGAGTAACCCGTGAAATTACTTTATTTCTGGGCATCGCTAAACTGTGAAAGCATTCCATTTCGGTGTTTTGCTATAACTGTACCATTACTGATTTTATTTCTCTACAACAAATAAGACCAATTTTAAGTTTTTGATGGCGTGGCTGCAAAAAAGTTACATAAAAACCTGATTTATTTTTAGATTTGTCTTGACACGGGGAGACGAGGGTATTACGGGAACATGTCTTGCCAAGCGTGATGAGTTTAACCGTATGATACGTGACAGCAAGGAAGGGAAGATTGACCGTATCTATGTAAAAAGCGTTTCCCGTTTTGCAAGAAATGCTTTAGATTGCCTTGATAGTATCTGTATTCTGAAAGAGTACGGCGTGTCGGTGTTCTTTGAAAATGACGCTATTGATACGCAGACACTCAATTCCGAACTTGTGCTGTATATTAAAAGTGCATTTGCCCAGGCTGAATCAATGACAGGTCCAAAAGGGTGAAGACGAGCAACAGGATGCGTGCGGAAAGCGGTCACTATACCTTTACAGCACCGCCATTCGGTTACAGAATGGAAAACAACACGCTGATTCCCGTGCAGGAAGAGGCGGAGATTGTTATTCGTATCTATAAGGAATACCTTTGCGGTATGGGCGTGAGCAAGATTGTATCGGGATTGAACTCTGATCCGGATGTTCCGGGCAAGCCGTGGAGGAAAGAGGGCGTTCGGTATATCCTTGCTAATGAGAAGTACATCGGAGACAGTCTCTTTCAAAAAAGCTTCACGCCAAATGAACTGCCTTTCAGAAATCGTGTAAATCGTGGTGAGGTGGAAAAGTACGATATCTCGGGTACCCATGAGGTAATTATGGATAGGAAACTTCATTCTGCCGTACAGGAGATGCTGCGTCGTAATGTCGAAAAGCAGGCGAAAAAAGCAAGACCTCGTAAATTTAACTTCAGCAACAAAATATTCTGCGCATCCTGTGGATGGACATATAAGCAATGAACGGGATTTTGTCGCAGGAAGCGCTGAATTTCCAGCCCGCAAAAAAAGCACTCTTTGATCTCCTGAATGCGCAGTTTGACTGCTGTGAGCCGGATCGCTCCGGCGTAGTAGAGTATATAAATGACTGTAAATCAATCGACGCAGTCGATGTGTCGCTTTTCAAGGTAATTCTTTCGGAAATTCAAATCGATGCAAACGGAACGGTCGCTCTGCGCTTTGCAAATAACGCCGTCATTTCGTTGGAAGGGAGCGAGGAGCATGAATAACAGCAATCAGACAACGCAAAAGATCGTGACGAAAATCGCCGCCAATCCTGCACTGTCCAAAAAGTTCGATCCGAACCGTCCCTCAAAATAGCGGCATACTGCCGTGTATCCACTGATGATGAGGATCAGTTTAACAGCTACAGAACGCAGAAAGCATACTACACCGATTACATCAAAAAGAACCCCAAATGGCGTTTCACCGGAATTTATGCTGACGAGGGTATTACAGGAACTTTGGTAAAAAAACGCGACGATTTTCTTCGCATGATAGCGGATTGCGAAAAAGGAAAGATCGACCTTATTCTGATTAAATCGGTTTCCCGATACGCAAGAAACATCGTGGATTGCATTTCGTATATACGCAAGCTCAAGGCACTGGGGATCGGAATCTACTTCGAGGAGCAGAATATCAGCTTACTGAGGACAGCGAGGTATATATCGGTATCTACGGCGTTATGGCACAGTCGGAAAGTGAGAATATTAGTGCTAATGTTAAGTGGGGAATCAATAAGCGGATGCAGAACGGTACATATGCCTGCCGCTTTAATTTGCTTGGATACCGCAGAGATAAGGAAACTAAGGAAATTAGGATTATACCCGAGGAAGCAGAGATTGTAAAAAAGATATTCCGTATGTATCTGCAGGGTTCGAGTTTGGATCAAATCAAGGCGTATTTGGAAGAGAACGGCGTTAGGACAGTGAGGGGAAATCTAAAATGGGATAAGCACGGCATCCGATCTATGCTGACAAATGAGAAGTATGCGGGGGATATATATCCACTTTTTTTATAATTAGGGATTGACAAGTATACTAATAGGATGGTATATTAATTTGGTCAGCGAGACTATTTGGTAGAAAATCAAATGTCCAAGACATAAATTTTTATTGGAGCTTTTTCAAAAATATTTTTGTTATCGTGTTTTTTCAAGGGTAGCAAAAAATAAAATATGCACCTTTAGCTCAGTTGGTAGAGCAACTGACTCTTAATCAGTGGGCCCAGGGTTCGAGTCCCTGAAGGTGCACCAAAGAGTATAAACCGAACATTTTACCGGATGGGAAAGTGTTCGGTTTTTCTTTTTCGCTTCCTTTTTTCTCATAAACCGGTAATTTTTCTTGCTGGTTTTATATGCTCCTATTTATATTTCCGAATGCGATCACGACTGTAACAAAATAAACAACATTTATCAACGGAATCCGATTTTATGCGTCTCCGGCCACGGGCAGCTTTTCCATTGCCCGCCGTCCTCCTCCAGATCTCCTGTTAATAGATCCGTTGCCGCATTCGTAATGTATCCGAGATAACTTTCTGCATCGGGAGCACCGTTTAAAATTTTCCAGAAAATACCGCCAAATTGATAGGAACGTGCGAATTCCCGCCAGCTGCGCATTCCGAGACATACTTTCTGCGACAGGTCCCACAGAATGCCGATTGCTTCGCCCTCTGTAATCCAGCCGAGATAATATCCCCAGCGTGTCAGCATAGCCGCCCGTCCGATGTCCCAGCCGAGCAGAAAAT
The DNA here is from genome assembly GCA_046952735.1 of Clostridia bacterium. Classification (GTDB taxonomy): domain Bacteria; phylum Bacillota; class Clostridia; order UBA1212; family UBA1255; genus Egerieisoma. The sequence continues at coordinate 38,595 of JBKUJR010000010.1, forward strand.
CAGGCAAATACCGTTCCTTGTAATATTGCGCAAACCGCCACCCGCGGCTGACGGAGGCGATCTCTTCTTCCTCTATCTCTTCGCCGCATAATTCCTCCGGGGAAGCCGCTTCGCAATATTGCTGATACCGAAAGACATAGCCCTCCTGCGTCAGATACCGAAGCGTTTCCATAAGTTCTGCGCGCCCGTTGATCCCCCAGCTGCGGCGTACGAGCGAAACGATTCTCTGTTCCAGAATCGGGATATGCTCTTCCACATCCAGCCCGTCGAGCTCATGTTCATTCACTTTGGAAACGATCCCTGAAAGCAGGATCCCGAAACGCCCCCATTGCTTGGAATCCTTCGGATAGTAGACAGGCTCCGGCTCCGGCAGCGAATCTATCTGTTCCATACTGTTTTCCAGTATATGATAAAGCTTCTGCTCAAATGCCAAATCGAACGATTCTGCATCTTCCTCTAAATCCGTTTCCGCCTGTTCGTTTTCCAACGCAAGCGTTTCCAGAGCCGCAGACAGGATTCCCATATCTTCGCCAAATAGTTTTTCCATCATGCCGTCTGCGCTCATAGAGGCATATTCGGAGACCTGCTCCGCTACCATATTCTGGATCTGTGCTTCTGAAGAAGCCATCTGCGCCAATGTTTCCTCGTCAAAAAGCTGACCCAAAATTTCTACCTGCCGCCGGCTGCTTTCGGATGCCTGTTCCGCCGCCTTCTTGGCATCTTCGTTCTGCTTCTTTTCTAGTTCCGTTTCTTCCGATGCCTGCCGTGCAATTTCTGCGCTTTTCTGTATGGATTTTTCCAAATCGGCAGAGGCTCTGTTACTGGCCTCCTGCGCTCTGCGGAAAATTTCGTCGATATCCATTCTTTTTTTCTCCTTTACCAGTTTCCATCCTGCTGTATTGTATACATCGAATGAAGGCTTTTCGTTTTCAGTATCATAACATAGCCATGTAAATATTTCTATACTTAACCATAGGATTTACGGGCTCCTCTAAGAAATCTTTGCGGAAGGGGATTAAACCGCGGAAAACGGGTTATCCTTTCCATAGAGGTGATTTCCATGAAAGATCCCGTAGATCAGAAAAACCTTTCGGCAAAGACTGAAAAGAAAACGGCCTGCGCGGCGGCAAGCACGCGGAAAAATCAAAAATCCGCCGTAAATAACCAGTGGGTCAGCACCGGGAAAAAGTCAGGCGACGACAGGGAACGGCGGGACGGCCCCGGCGGAGAGGACGCATAAAAGCGTCCTTTTTTATCGAATTTTATCCGTGCCATTTACATGGATTTATTTTTTGCACGTGCGTTCGTATCGATCGAGCCCCGATAGACAACAAACCGGCAGAACAAAAATTCGGTAGCCATATTCGTAACCATGACCAGAGCCAGTACGAGGTATTCGTTCCAGCCGGCCTGCTCCAAATGGTTGCCGGCCCAGGTTGAAAGCGGCGTAAAAACAAGATAATACAAGGCAACCTGAAACATCGCTTTGGGAATGTTATTCGCGGATTGGAACGTAAAAGCACGGTTTACGGTAAAATTATATACTACCGATGCAATCAGCGCCGGCAGATAGCTTCCCCAGAACGGCAGCCGCAGCAGCTCATTGAGCAAACTGAATATGAGCGCCTGTAAAATTCCCGCGCTTGCCGAGAACAATACGAATTTTACGATTTGCCGCAGATTGCGCTGCGTTTTCTTTTCTTTCATACATACATCCTTCTTGTATGGCAGCCCTTGCGCTTTTAGAAACTTATCGTTTCAAACAAAAGAAGCGCCCGGGCGCCGCGATATTCCTGTAAACATAAAAATTGCCCGGCGGGCGCCCCTGCACAGGCCGCATTTCGATCCGCCGGGGAAACGTGCCGGACAAAATTTATATAGACTTTTTATTTGCCTCGATTTCGTTATAGGTTTTCGCCAGAATGTCCGCGACGTAATCCAGCTTATCGTCCAGATACTTCTTCGTAGCGCGTTTGATTTCTGCGGCGCGCTCGTTCGCCTGGCTGACGATATCGTTCCCGCGTTCCGTTGCGATTTGCGTAATACGATGCTCCGCGATCAGCTCCGCCTGCTGGCGATGCGCTTCTTTCACGATCGCATCCGCTTCGCCGTTGGCATCTGCGATAATCGCTTCCGCATCGCTTTGCGCCTTATCCACGATCTCGTTTGCTTCTTTATTGGCCTGCGCGATAATCATATCGGCTTCATGCTCGGTGGAATCACGCAGCTCGCGGCTGTCTCTATAGAACTCGTTCGCCTGAATGATTTCATCCGGTAAAATGCTTTTGAGCTCGTCGATCACGGCCAGAAGCTCGTTCTTATCTACGGAAATTCTGCCGCTCATCAGGGATTTCTTACCGTTCTCGATCATATCTTCCAATTCTTCCAACATTTCAATACTGTGAAGCTCCATAACGCAACGCTCTCCTTTGTTCTGCTTATGTACGTGTTTTTGACATTTTAATACATTTTTGCCATGATGTCATCAATTATTTTATCCGGAACGAGCCCTTCGATATTGCCTCCGTTCTGGGCAAGCTCTTTGACGATACTGGAGCTCAGGAACGAGTTCTGGATATTCGCCATAAAGAAAATCGTTTCGATCTCCTCGGCAATATGTTTGTTGAGCGCGGCCATCTGCAGTTCGTATTCATAGTCGGAAACGGCCCGGAGCCCTTTCACGATCGCGGCGGCATTGTTTTCTTTCACAAAATCGACGAGCAATCCGTTGAACATTTTTACTTCGATATTATCGATTTCCGCAGTACATTTTCGAATCATCGACACGCGTTCTTCTTTTGTAAAAAGCGGATTCTTTGCGCTGTTGTTCAAAACACCCACTATCAGGAAATCAAATAATTTGGACGCTCTGCGGATAATATCGAGATGACCGTTTGTCAGCGGGTCGAAGCTGCCGGGATAAACTGCAATTTTAACGTTCTGTTTCATAAGACGATACCTCGTTTTCGTATACGGACACCGCTACGGTTCCGTATTTTTTTTCTTTTCTGCACGTAAAATGCCCGATCCGCTCCGGCAGACGGTCTTCCGTGCTGTGCTCGCAGACCGCGGTACAGGGCTGCGCCGTTAATCCGAATTTTTCAACCAGTTCCAGTGCCTGCACATCGAAACCCTTCCCATAGGGGGGATCGAGGAGAATCAGATTGAATTTTACGCCGGATCTTTTATACCTTGAAAGCGCTTCCGTATAATCGGCGCAGGATAGCTCTGCGGAATCGATCAATTTCGTATAAATCAGATTCTTTTGCACCAATTCGCAGCACTGTCTGTTTTTGTCATTAAAATAACACTTTGCAGCGCCCCTGCTGAGCGCTTCGATTCCCAGCGCGCCGTTTCCGGCAAAGAGATCCAATACGGCCGAACCGTAAATTTCTTCCCGCAGCATACTGAATACGGCTTCTTTCACCCTGTCGAGCGTAGGACGTGTGGAAGCGGAATCTAAAGTCTGCAATTTGAGACCGCCGGCAGTGCCGGATATGACTCTGACCATTTGACACACCTCTCCGATTCAGTATAAAGCCGGGTAAAATATTTGTCAACGCTGCGGCGATCCTTTATAATAGAGAAGAAACAGGAGGTGGGGATTTGTCGGTTCCCGTTACATTTTTAAAAGGCGTCAAAACGGCGCGGGCAGCGCAGCTCGCCCAACTCGGCATATATACGGTAGAGCAGCTTTATACGCTTTATCCCAGAAGCTATGAGGACAGAAGCGCAGTGCGGACGATCGGGACGCTTCAAAACGAAGAATTCGCTACTGTATGCGTATGTATCCGAAGTACGGAAACACGCACGATCAACGGCGGCCTTACAGTGACGAACGTCCGCGTTGCCGATGAAACGGGGAATATGAATCTCTCCATATTTCACGGGAATTATCCTCCTCCGGCGTTCCGCCCGGGGGAACAGTATGCCTTTTATGGGAAAATCAGCAGAGACCAATATGGTTTTCATATGACGAACCCTGTTTTTACAAAATATGAAGGCGGCTGGGATGAAACATTTTTCACGATTCAGCCTGTGTACCCGCTGACCAAAGGACTGACGCAGAACGTCCTCCGCAGAATCATGGCGGAAGCGCTGAAAACGGCGCCGCCGGAATATGAAACCCTGCCGGTTGCTTTACTGCAGAAATACCATTTTATGATGCGCGACGCCGCGCTCCGGAATATCCATTTTCCCAAATCGGCAGAAGCGCTGCAAAACAGCCGCAGAAGATTCAAATTTGAAGAGCTTTTCACAATGCAGCTCATGCTGCTGCTTTTAAAGGATGCGGAAGATCGTGTGAAGAACGGGATTTCTTTCCGGAATGCGGCGGCAGATGCGGAAATCGGCGCGTTTCTTCAAACGCTGCCCTTTACATTGTCGGAAGGGCAGGAGCGCGTATGGAAAGAAATTTCGGAAAATATGGACGCCGAACAGGCAATGAACCGCCTGGTGCTCGGCGACGTGGGCTCCGGTAAAACGATTTTAGCCGTACTTGCGATGATCAAGGCAATCCGGGCCGGCTATCAGGCCGTATATATGGCGCCGACGGAAATCCTTGCGGAGCAGCACTCTGAGAATATCAAAAATTTGCTTGCGCCCCTTGGCATTCGGACGCAGCTCGTTTCCGGATCGCTTACGGGAAAACAAAAAAAAGAAGCGCTGGCCGCCGTGGAGGATGGAACGGCACAATGTATCATCGGCACGCATGCGCTGATCCAGCCCTCCGTGAAATACCGCAAGCTTGGTCTTGCCATTACGGACGAACAGCACCGTTTCGGCGTCAAACAGCGGGCAATGCTTTCCGAGCAGGGCAATACCCCGGACGTCCTGGTAATGACGGCGACGCCGATTCCGCGTACCCTCGCGCTGATCCTTTACGGGGATATGGATATTTCTGTTTTGAAGTCTTTGCCGCGCGGACGCCTCCCGGTAAAAACGTATGCGCTCGAACGTTCCATGCACGACAGGATTTTTCGGTGGATCCTGCGCCTCGTCGCGGAAGGGCGGCAGATATATATGGTATATCCTTTGATCGAAAAAGGAGAGGATCCGCGGCTCTTTTCCGCGATAGACCAATTTGCGGCGCTTTCCGCCGGCGTTTTCCGGGAAGTGCGCTGCGGGCTGCTGCACGGGAAAATGCCGCCTGCGCAAAAAGAAGGCGTTATGCGGGATTTTAAAGAAGGGCGGATCAAAATATTATTTTCGACTACGGTAGTGGAGGTCGGCGTAGATGTCCCGAACGCTTCGCTGATGGTCGTCGAAAATGCAGAACGTTTCGGACTTGCCCAGCTGCATCAGCTGCGCGGCCGGGTAGGGCGCGGCGCTTATCAATCGTACTGCGTCCTTTTTTCCGATAAGATTACGGAGCGGATGAAGATCATGGAAAGCGTGTCGGACGGCTTCCTCCTATCGGAAAAGGATCTGGAGCTCAGGGGGCCGGGAGACTTTTTCGGCGTGGAACAGCACGGCCTTCCGCCGTTTAAAATAGCGAATTTATACCAGGATGCAGAGCTGCTCAAACTCGCCGGGGAGGCGGCGTTCCATGTACTTGAGAACAGGTCGAAATACGACGAATTTATCGCATATATAAGGAAAAAATACCCCGATCGTCTTCCTCTGTAGCGTATTGCGCCCCATTCCGAAGTGTAGTATAATGACCGTATCAGAGGCATAGGAGGATCGGCGAATTGAGCAATGGAAAACGAAAGATAAACGGCGGAAGCAGGAATACGAAAGCCGGAGATGCGAAAGATCGGAAACCGGCCGGTCAGGTGAAAGTCCGGGATGACAGCAAGCGGAAGGAGATCGCCGCCGTAATATTGATTGCATCGGGCATCTTTATGTTTTTTTCGCTGATCGACAAAACGGGGATCGTAGGCCGTTTCCTGATCAATATTTTTTACGGCTTGTTCGGGCGCGCCGTTACGGTGGCGATCATGATCACGATGTTCGTACTGGCATGGTGTCTGCTTCGCGGTACGGAAAAACTGGTGTTCAATTTTAAAACGACGCTGCTTTATATCGCTTTCGTATTGTTCCTGGCGTCGCTGATCCACACGCTGGCCAACAATTATACGGCGGATTATGCGAACCTGTCCTTCACAGAGACAATCGATAAGCTCTGGCATTCGCATTCCGGCGGGATCATCGGGGGCGGGATCAGCTGCATTTTACAGAAATTTTTTGAAAAAGCGGGAGCGCTGGTTATTTTGGTACCCTCGCTGCTTATCGTGGCAATCACATTGTTTTCTTTCTCTATTGTGAATTTTGCCCGTAAATCCGCAGGCCGTTTCCGCATCGCGGGAAATTGGTTCCGGGACGTCAAAAAACGTTTTGCGGAGCAAAAGGCGGAAAATAAGACGGAACCGCAGCGAAAAAGCGTTAAGAAACCCCTGAAAACTGATTTTGACGAGATCCCTGCGGCGGATACGGAATCCGTATTGAAATCGAGTTTTGAGGATATGAACGAGCCGGAATTCGCCAATATGGATCTGGACGGCGACGAATATCACATGGATTTCGAATTCGAAACTACGGCGAATAAGAAAAGAAAACCGGGAACGGCGGGAAAAACAGGACAGAACGGGGAAATCCGCAGGGAAGAGGATACGGAGGTCATCAAAACGATTCTGCCGGGTATGAATAATACTTTGGAGACTAAGGTTCCGGAGCCTGCTGCGGAAGATCTGGTGAAAGTGACGACGAGTAAATTCGATACGACTTATGATGCTCCGCCTTTTTCCTTGCTGGAAACGGAAGAAGAGCCGGAAAATCTGCATGCGGAACAGAAAAAACAGGCTGCAAAAACTGCGCGGAAACTGGAAGAAGTTATGCGCAGTTTCGGAATTGAAGCCAGGGTGATCCATATTTCCAGAGGGTCTACGGTGACCCGGTATGAACTGCAACCGCATTCCGGCGTGAAGGTCAGCAGAATCAAAAATCTTTCCGACGATATCGCGCTGAACCTTGCGGCTCCGGGAATCCGGATCGAAGCGCCGATCCCCGGCAAAGCGGCGATCGGGATCGAAATCCCGAACGAAGAAGTGCAAACCGTCTATCTGCGCGATCTGGTAGAAACCGAAGTCTTTTTAAACCATAAATCCGGTCTGTCGTTCTGCCTCGGCGAAGATATTTCCGGAGAGACGATCGTCGCCGATATTGCCAAAATGCCGCACCTGCTGATCGCAGGTTCCACAGGCTCTGGAAAAAGCGTTTGCATCAACTGTATGATTACAAGCATTTTATATAAAGCCTCGCCGGACGACGTGCGTATGATCATGATCGATCCGAAGGTCGTAGAGCTCGGCGTCTATAATGGAATTCCGCATTTGCTGATTCCCGTGGTGACGGAACCGAAAAAAGCCGCGGCAGCGCTGGCCTGGGCGGTGCAGGAGATGGAAAACCGCTATAAACTGTTTGCAAAATTCGGAATCCGGGATATCAATTCCTATAATCATTATGCGTACGAAAGAGGCATGGATAAAATGCCGCGCATTCTGGTCATTATCGATGAGCTGGCGGACCTGATGATGGTCGCAAGAGATTCCGTAGAAGAAGCCATCAACCGCATCGCACAAAAAGCGCGTGCGGCGGGAATTCATCTCGTCGTTGCAACGCAGCGCCCTTCCGTAGATGTCATAACGGGTCTGATCAAATCCAACATCCCGTCGCGAATCGCATTTAAGGTGGCTTCGCAGGTGGATTCCAGAACGATTTTGGATTATGCCGGCGCGGAAAAACTGCTGGGCAGGGGAGATATGTTGTTTTACCCGGTGGGAAGCATGAAGTCGATTCGCGCGCAGGGCGGATTCATCTCTGATGAAGAAATCGAGAATGTCGTAAAATATTTGCAGACTACTTACGGAAACGCAGAATACGATCAGAAGGTCCACGAAGAAGTCGAAAATGCCAGGATTCCGGAAAAAGGCAGAAGAGGAAGTGCGCAGAGTGCTTCCGGCGGCGCGGACGGCGATGTGGATGAGCTGTTCCTGGACGCAGTGCAGATCGCGATCGATGTGAAACAGATTTCCGCTTCTTATCTGCAGCGGAAGTTAGGGCTTGGTTATAGCCGCGCCTCCAGAATCATCGATCAGATGGAAGAAAAGGGCTATATCAGCGGGCGGGATGGAAACAATCCGCGGCAGGTCCTCATTTCTTCTTTGCCTGAGACCTCCGGAGAATGAGGAACGGGCAAAAAGGACTTGACATATAATTGCAGGATATTGTAGAATATGGCTCGTATAAAAAGTATACGCATTTTTGTGGATGATATAAATGTCGTACTTTGATAACTAAATTTCAGAAAGGGGAGGTGTTCATTATTATTAGTATTGGACAGCTTTTATTCATTATAATCCCCTTAATTTCAATAGCAGCAATTGGTTGTGGCCTATGCTGGTATTTTTCTGGAAAGAAGTCCTTTCAGAAGGGCTATGACACCAGAAAATCAGAAGCTGAGGCGGTATTTGGAAGTGCGGAAGCAGAGGGCAAGAGAATTGTCAGTGAAGCCGTGAAAGACGGCGAAAACAAAAAGCGGGAATGCTTGCTTCTGGCAAAAGAAGAAATACACAAAAGCAGAATTGAACTGGAACGGGAAATTAAGGACAGGCGCAATGAAATTCAGCGCAACGAAAGAAGATTGATTCAGAAGGAAGACAGTCTCGACAAAAAGCAGGAACTGCTTGAACAAAAAGAACAGCAGATCAATGTAAAAATGACCGAGGTTGTCAAATATGAGGAAGCCGTGAAAGAAACATATGAAAAACAGACGGCGGAACTCGAAAAAATTGCAAATTTGACGAAAGAAGACGCAAAAAGTTTGCTTCTTGCAAATGTAGAAAACGAAATCCAGCATGAAACCGTCATGCTGATCAAAGATTACGAAACGAAATTAAAAGATGAATCGAGAGAGAAAGCACGCGAGATCATCGCAACCGCGATACAGAAATGTGCTGCGGATTACGTTTCGGAAGCTACAATTTCCGTGGTGGCGCTGCCGAACGACGATATGAAGGGCAGAATCATCGGACGGGAAGGAAGAAATATCCGTACATTGGAAACGCTGACGGGAATCGACCTGATCATCGACGACACGCCGGAATCCGTTATCTTATCCGGTTACGATCCGGTCAGACGGGAAGTTGCCAGAATCGCGTTGGAAAAATTGATCATCGACGGACGGATCCATCCGGCCAGAATCGAAGAAATGGTCGAAAAAGCGAAAAAAGAAGTCGATCATGTGATCAAACAGGAAGGCGAGAACGCAACGTACGAGACGGGTGTTTACGGCTTGCATCCGGAAATCATACGGCTGCTCGGCCGCTTGAAATACAGAACGAGTTATGGGCAGAGCGTGTTGATCCATTCTATCGAAGTATCGCGTTTGGCCGGCATTATGGCGGCGGAACTCGGAGTGGATGTGGCGCTTGCCAAAAGGGCGGGACTGGTGCATGATATCGGAAAAGCCGTTGATTTTGAAATGGAAGGTTCCCATATCGAAATCGGCGCGGATATCGCCAGGAAATATAAGGAATCTCCGGTTGTGATCAATGCGATTATGGCGCATCATGGCGATGTCGAGCCGGAATCGATCATTGCGGTACTCGTACAAGCGGCAGACTCGATCTCCGCGGCGCGGCCGGGAGCAAGGCGCGAAACATTGGAATCCTACATCAAACGCTTGGAAAAGCTCGAAGAAATCGCAAACTCATTCGAGGGTGTCGAGAAGACCTACGCAATCCAGGCGGGCAGGGAAGTCCGCATCATGGTAAAGCCGGATCATATTTCGGACGACGACATGGTGCTGAAGGCGCGGGAGATCGTAAAGAAGATCGAAGACGAGATGGAATACCCGGGACAGATCAAAGTGACGATGATCCGGGAGACGCGAACGGTGGATTACGCGAAATAACGATTATAAAGAGACTCCATGAAGTCCGCTTCATGGAGTTTTTTTCTTATGTTCCGGAGGAAACAGGATGAATACTGTCAATATTTTATTTGTAGGGGATGTTTTCGGGCGCACCGGACGCTGTGCTGTGCGTAAAATCCTCCCGGAGATCAGACGGGAATATGCGGTTGACGTATGTATCGTGAACGGAGAGAATGCTTCGCACGGCAGAGGCCTGTCCATACAGTCTGCGGACGAGCTTTATCTGGCAGGTGCGGATTGCATCACAATGGGAAATCACACATGGAATCATCATGATATTTATCAATATATCGATGACTATCCCATCGTACGCCCTGCAAATTTTGCCGCCTCGCTCCCAGGAAAAGGATCTCTTTTACTGGAAAACAGCGGCTCACCGGTGGGAGTCGTCAATCTGCAAGGACGCGTCTATATGGATCCCTGCGACAATCCGTTCGAATCGGCATATGAGGAGATCAAAAGGCTCCGGGAACAGACATCTGTAATCTTAGTGGACTTCCATGCAGAGGCAACGGCGGAGAAAGCCGCCATGGCGTACTATCTGGACGGGCTCGTAACGGCTGTCGTGGGTACGCACACGCATGTCCAGACGGCGGACGAAAAAATCCTGGCTGGGGGAACCGCTTTTATTACGGATGTCGGTATGACCGGACCGCACGATAGTATTATCGGTATGGATAAAACAGGTGTCCTGAACAAATTCGTGAGGTGCGTACCGCAGAAATTCAAGCCTGCGGAAGGCTGCGCCGTACTGCATGCGGTATTTCTCAAAGCAGATGCCGTTACTGGAAAATCATTAGAGATCAAAAGACTCGCAATTCCCTGCGAAGAGGCCGGGAAATAATCAGGCACGGCCGGATTCGACGCAAAAAATTTTTGATTTCAATATTATTTTAATAAGAATGAAAAAGCTTTCTTCCAGCGCTTTCCATCGTGGGAAATAATAGATTTTTGTGTTTTGAAACGGTAAAATACCTTCTACAAAACATTACTTCAGGAGGTATTAAAAATGGACGTATTAAAAGTTTCATCAAAATCCAACCCTACATCGGTAGCATCTGCGCTGGCCTCGGTAATCAAAGAAGAAGGAGGCGCGGAGCTTCAGGCGATCGGAGCAGGCGCGGTGAATCAGACAATGAAAGCAATTGCGATTGCAAGAGGATATCTTGCGATTTCCGGCAAAGACGTAGTATGTATTCCGGCTTTTTCAGATGTTTACATTAACGGAATGGAACGGACTGCGCTCAGATTCGTTGTAGAAAGCATCGATCTCGGGTATGCGATCTAAATAATGTTCTATTAATATAGAAGATAGTGAATGATTTTGGCAGGATTTGTTGATTTACGTAAAATTAATATATTCTGCCATTATTGTTTATTTTCTGTGCAAGCCTAATACAAATTTTCTTTTTACACTTATGCCAGTGAATCAAATTATATCGAAATTCTGGAGAAGTTAATTTTATCAGAAATTTCATTGAGGGGATAAGTTTGATAAAAGGAAAATATTTAATTTCAATATTGCTCTGTTTCCTGTTGGTCTTTTGTTTGGCGGTCCAAAGCGGCTGCGCCGTGCGTGTGGATCCGGAAACGCACGAAATCCGTTTTTGGCATAATTACACGGGGCAGCAAGAAGCCGTTTTCAATATGCTGGTCAGCACATACAATTCGACGCAGGGAGAAAAAAACAACATCCGCATTGTACCGGTATATAAAACGTTAGAAGAAATAGAATCTTATTTTCGGGAGCATTTTGATAACAACGATTCTACCGGCTATCCGGAGATCTCCGTCATCACGAACGAGCTTGCTTATCAGGCGATGTGCAGAAGCCTGATCGCCACCGCGGAACCCTATCTGTCCACCGAAGAGCTTTCCGGATATTTCAACGATTTTTTGAATGAGGGGCGTTTTACCGGGAAAACGGAAACGTATATTTTTCCGATCTCGAAGATGACGGAAATTACGCTCGTAAACGATTCTTTGTGGAAACATTTTTACGGCGACAATAATGTGAGTATGGATCAGTGGACGACGTGGAAGGGGATCACGAATCTTGCAAGGCAATATTATGAATGGTCCGGAGGCAAAGCGCTGTTTGCGATAGAATCCGTCCAGGATTATATTTTCACATATTCCGCGCAGCAGCTGCCGGCGATCGTACAGGCAGGGAATAAAGAAATCAAAATCAATATGAATAAAGATACGCTTCATGCCATCTGGAATTTTTATTACGGCGGCGTGGTAAGAGGTTATCTTTTACAGACAGAAGATATCCAGACGGCGCTTGCTGCCGGCGAAATCGTAGGATATGCCGGGATTCCGCGCGAGAGCGCCTACTTTCCAAAACAATTCAGGAATAACCGAGGCGATATGAGCGTTATGCTGTTATCGGCGCTGCCGTATCCCTCTGTCAATACATCCCGAAATATTGCGCCGCAAAAGGGTGTCGGCGTATCCGTATTCGATCATGGGGAAGACGTCAACCAAGCCGCCTATTCTTTCCTGCATTGGTTTTGCAGCAATGAAAGCATCGTACAGTTCAGCGCGGCAAATTGTGAAATTTCGTCCTACGTTGCGAACTACGCCGAACCTGTCACGAAAGACTATCTGAAAACGCTTTCTCTGTTTGACAGCATGAAATATAATATGCTTTCGGTTTCCGTGGAACAGGTACTGGAAGGAGCAACGTATGCGCCCACCGGTTTTATAGGCTATGATTCGTTCTGTGCGGAGCTGACGGAGTCGCTTACCGATGCAGCAGGGCGCGGGCGCGCGGAGGTTTCCGCTTTGTGCGGCGACGGCGTTTCGTATGAGGCGGCAGTGACACGCGTAGATGACGAGAATGCATTTGAAGAGTGGTATCGTTCTGTTGTGGAATTAGCCTCCAAATATTAACAGTTCTGTGTTTCTTTGTAAAAATATTGATTGACATTCTATAGAAGGTAACGGTAAAATACAAACGCATGCATATTGATATGCGGCGCTGTAGGATGGAAGGACCGCGGGGCGCGGACCTGAGCGGCGGAAAATTTATTTTATGATATCGGAGGACGGTAGGATGGCAGTCAAAATCGCTTTTGTAGCATTGTTTTTTGCGGCGACGCTTCTGCTCGGCTTTTTTTATAAGAAAAAAGTCAGAAGCATGGACGATTTCGTTTTAGGAGGGCGGAGCGTCGGCCCGTGGCTCACCGCATTTTCTTATGGAACATCGTATTTTTCAGCAGTGGTATTTATCGGATATTCCGGCCAGTTCGGTTGGAATTTCGGCATAGCGGCATTCTGGGTCGGCCTTGCCAACGCGCTGCTCGGCAGTCTTGCAGCATGGGTGGTGCTGGGGCGCAGGACGCGCGTGATGACGAAACATCTTGGGGCGGCCACCATGCCTGCCTTTTTTTCCAAGAGATATAACAGCCGGGCCCTCAAGCTGGCGGCGGCGTTCATCATATTTATTTTTCTTGTCCCCTATTCCGCCTCCGTATATAAAGGGCTTTCGGGGATTTTTTCTATGGCGTTTGGAATCGATTTCAAATATTGTATTATCGGAATGGCGCTGCTCACCGGAGTATATGTGGTGCTCGGCGGCTATATGGCTACCGTTGCAAATAATTTCATACAGGGGCTTATTATGCTGGCAGGCATTGTCATGGTCGTATTTGCCGTTTTAAACGGCAAAGGCGGCTTTACGGAAGCCGTCCGTTCGCTTTCCGCGATCGACGTGGCTCCGGGCGCCGCGGGGGAAGGCATGCAGGGCGCGTATACGTCCCTGTTCGGACCGGATCCCCTGGGACTTCTCGGCGTTATGATCCTGACGAGCCTGGGTTCCTGGGGACTGCCGCAGATGGTACATAAATTTTATACGATCGACAGTGAAAAATCGATCGGCAAAGGTGCGGTTATTTCTACCATATTTGCTTTCGTTGTGGCAGGAGGATCTTATTTTATCGGCGGCTTCGGCAGATTGTACGTTACGGCCGGCGCAAACGGCGGCCCTTCTGTTGCTTACGATGAAATCATGCCCCGGATGCTTGCAAGCGTACTGCCGGATCTTTTGATGGGCCTGGTCGTCGTACTCGTATTGTCCGCATCGATGTCTACGCTGTCTTCTCTTGTAATCTCTTCCGCATCGACGCTTACGGTAGATTTCGTAAAAGGATTTCTGAAAAAAGATATGCAGGATAAACAGCAAATGATTATAACAAGACTGTTTTGTGTGATCTTCATGATCGTGTCGGTGGTTCTGGCGCTGTATCCCGGCGCGCTGATCACCAATCTGATGGCGATCTCCTGGGGGGCGCTGGCAGGCGCTTTCCTGGCTCCGTTTTTGTACGGCTTATACTGGAAAAAAGTTACCAATGCCGCCGTCTGGATCAGTTTTGCAGCGGGAATCGGTTTCGTCTTATGTAATATGATTTTTCAATTTATGTCCGGTACGGGAGCCGGAGCCGCTTCCATGCTGCTCACGCTTGCGCTCGTCCCTCTGGTAAGCCTGATTACGAAACGGCCGGATCCGGCACATACGGAAGCCTGCTTTGCCTGTTACGCGGAAACGGGCCGGGCTGTTGACGGAAATAAAATATGAGTTATAATTTTAAATTAGCAATGAAATAAGGAGTTGTACCGCAATGATCTGGAATCCGGGCAGGGAATGCCTCACAAGAAAAGAATATGACGCCATGAAGCTGGAGCGGCTGAAATGGACGGTCAGCCGCGCGTATGAAAAAGTTCCGTTTTATCGCAGAAGGTTCGATGAAATCGGCCTGAAGCCGGAACACATCCAGACGCTGAAGGATATCGAAAAGATCCCGTATACAACGAAGCTGGATCTGCGGGACAACTATCCGTTTCAACTGTTTGCGGAGCCGATGGGCAAGATCGTACGCCTGCACGCCAGTTCGGGCACGACGGGAAAGCCCGTCGTATTCGGGTATACGAAACACGACATGGAGGTCTGGAAAGAGAATATTTCACGGATCGCCGCAATGGCGGGGGTAACGGCAGAAGACGTAGCGCAGATCGTATTCGGATTCGGCATGTTTACGGGCGGTTTCGGGCTATATCAGGGCCTTGAAAATATGGGCGCCACGGTCGTCCCTTCTTCCTCCGGCAATTCGGAACGGCAGCTGATGTTCATTGAAGATTTCGGAGTCACCGTGATCGTTGGCACGCCTTCTTACGTTTTGCATCTTGGCGAGCTTGCGGCCGAACGCGGACTGCAGCATAAACTGCGGGTCGGCATGTTCGGCGGAGAAGGCCATACGGCTGAAATGCGAAAGCAAATCGAAAAAATGTGGGGGATCGAATGCACGGAGAATTACGGACTGACGGAGGTGCAGGGGCCCGGCGTATCGGGAGAATGCCTCGAACATAACGGCATGCATTTTAACGAAGACAGTTTCCTGTATGAAATCATCGACAGCGAAACCCTGGAAGTAAAATCCCCAGAAGAAGAAGGAGAACTCGTACTGACGACGCTGACCAAAGAAGGCGTGCCTGTTTTACGCTACAGAACGAAGGATATTACTTCTATCGATTTCGCGCCTTGCAAATGCGGCAGAACTTCGGCAAGGATGAGTAAAGTAAAAGGCCGTTCCGACGATATGCTGATCATCAAAGGAGTCAACGTTTTCCCCAGCCAGATCGAGAGCCTGCTGCTTGGGATGCCCCATATCGGACCGCATTATGAAATCGTCGTAACAAAGAAAGGATACATAGATCAGCTTGAAGTCAAAGTGGAGCTGGCGGATTCTTCATTACTGGAAAGCTACGGCGAACTGGAAGCGCTGACGGCGAAAATACGGGAAAAAGTAAAATCGAACTTGCTGCTCGACGCAAAAATTACGCTTGCCGAGCCAAAGTCTCTGGAACGTTACGTAAACGGCAAGGCGAAACGCGTACATGATTTAAGAAATCAATAAATAAAGATCAAAATAACGGGAGGTTTTTAAATGAAAAAGCTGCTTTTGGGAAACGAAGCCGTGGCGCGCGGGGCATGGGAAGCCGGCGTCAATGTCGTTTCCTCCTATCCGGGCACGCCCAGTACGGAAATTACGGAGAGCACTGCGAAATACGATGAAATATTCTGCGAGTGGGCGCCGAATGAAAAGGTGTCTATGGAAGTCGCAATCGGAGCATCTGTAGCCGGCGCACGGTCGATGTGCTGTATGAAGCATGTGGGTTTAAATGTCGCGGCAGATCCGCTGTTTACGGCAGCGTATACCGGCGTCAACGCGGGAATGGTGATCGTTGTGGCGGACGATCCGGGTATGCACAGCTCCCAAAATGAACAGGACTCCCGGTTTTACGCATTATCCGCGCATATACCGATGCTCGAACCTTCAGACAGCGAAGAATGCAGAGAATATACAAAACGGGCGTTCGAGATCAGCGAGGCGTACGATACGCCGGTGATCCTCAGGCTGACCACGCGGATTGCGCATGCGCGCAGCCTGACTACGATGGGAGACCGCACGGAGCATCCGAAGCTCCCGTATCGGAAAGATGTCATGAAATACGTTATGATGCCGGGTATGGCAAAGAAGCGCCATTTCGCCGTAGATGCCAGAATGGATAAGCTGCGCGCTTTTTCCGAAGAAGGCGCAGACGGGCTGAATACAGTAGAATATAAAGATACTTCGCTTGGCATTATTACATCCGGTATCAGCTATCAATATACAAGGGAAGTATTTCCGGAAGCGTCGGTTCTGAAGCTCGGCATGGTATATCCGTTGCCCGACAAACTGATCGAAGAATTTGCCGGAAAGGTAGACCGGCTGCTTGTTATCGAAGAATTGGAACCCTTCATCGAGAATCATATTTTACAACTGGGGATCCGCAAGGTCGAAGGAAAAAAATATTTTACCAATCAGGGAGAACTGAATACAACCCTGATCCGGAAAGCTTTTACAGGAGAAACGCTTCCTACGGCGGAAGCTGCCGAAAAGGTAGAGACGCCTGCAAGGCCGCCGGTGCTTTGTCCCGGCTGTCCGCACAGGGGCGTATTCTATGTTCTGTCTAATATGAACGTGCGTGTCTCCGGAGATATCGGCTGTTACACGCTCGGCGCAATGAAACCGTATGAAGCGGTGGATACATGCGTCTGCATGGGAGCCTCCGTAAGTATGGCGCACGGCATGGATAAAGCGGATGCGCAGTTCGGCGACAAAATACCTACCGTTGCGGTGATCGGAGATTCCACCTTTATGCATTCCGGCGTTACGGGCCTGATCGATATCGTTTATAATAAAGGCGCGGCAACGGTCATCATACTCGATAATTCCATTACGGGAATGACGGGCCATCAGCAGAATCCTACTACGGGCCTTACGATCAAAGGCGAACCGGCTCCGGCGGTCGATCTCGTAAAGCTTGCGGAAGCGGTCGGCGTAAAACGGATCCGCGTGGAGGACCCGTTCGATATGAAAAAATTCAAAGCCGCCGTAAAGGAAGAAATAGAGGCCGACGAACCCTCGGTCATCATTGCGCAGAGACCGTGCGCGCTATTGAAATCTGTAAAATACGGCGCTCCTGTTCGGATCGATGCGGAAAAATGCAGAAAATGCGGCGCATGTATGCGTTTGGGCTGTCCGGCTATTTTCACGGAAGACGGCGCGTACCTGATTGATAGATCCATCTGTCTGGGCTGCCGGCTCTGTGAACAGATGTGCGCGTTCGGTGCGATCGGAAAGGAAGAGTGAAGCATGAAAAACCTTGACAATTTAAATGTTTTAATCGTGGGCGTCGGCGGACAGGGCACGCTGCTTGCTTCGAAATTTTTAGGAGCAGCGGCGGCTCTGTGCGGAAAGGACGTCAAAGTTTCCGAAGTACACGGTATGTCGCAGCGAGGCGGCAGCGTCGTAACGTGCGTGAAAATCGGAGAGCAGATTGCTTCCCCTATTATCGATGAGGGCGAGGCGGACGTTATTCTTGCTTTCGAACGGCTGGAAGCAGTGAGATGGCTCCCGTTCTTGAAAAAAGGCGGAACCGTTATCGCAAATATCCAGAAAATCAATCCCATGCCGGTCGTATCCGGCGCGGCGAAATACCCGGATCATATCCTGGAAATTTTAGAAAAATCGGAAATAGAGACGATTTTGCTGGATGCTCTTGGAATTGCGGAAGAATGCGGAAGCGCAAAAGCCGTCAACGTGGTGCTGCTGGGAGTGCTCGCTTCAAAATTGACGGAAATTCCGGAGAATGTCTGGATGGAAAGCCTGAAGAGCGTAATTCCTGCAAAATTGTACGATATCAATGAAAAGGCATTTCGGAAAGGACGGGGCTTATGAAATACTGGAACGAACATTTTGAATGTATGCCGCGCGAGGAACTGCGGGACCTCCAATCCCGCCGGCTGCAAAAATTGGTAGACAGAGTGTACAATCATGTTCCTCACTACCGTGATAAAATGATTGCCGCAGGCGTCGAGCCCGGCGATATCCGTACGGTAGACGATATCGGAAAGCTCCCTTTTACAACAAAGCAGGATTTACGCGACACGTATCCTTTCGGAATGTTCGCCGTCCCGATGTCCGATATCAACAGGATCCATGCATCTTCGGGTACGACAGGCAAGCAGACCGTAGTAGGCTATACGGCGCGCGACCTCGATATCTGGGCGGAATGTATGGCCAGAAGCTTGACGGGAGCAGGTGCGGACCGAAGCTCCGTCGTCCATGTGGCTTATGGCTACGGACTGTTTACCGGGGGCCTCGGCGCACACTATGGCGCGGAAAAAATCGGCTGCGCGGTAATCCCGGTATCCTCCGGCAATACGGCGCGGCAGATTACGATTCTGAAGGATTTCAAACCGGATTATATTTGCTGTACGCCTTCTTATGCGCTTTATCTTGCCGAAGAGCTGTATGCGTCCGGCGGAAGTCCGGCGGATATCAACCTGAAGGCCGGCTTGTTCGGGGCCGAACCCTGGACGGAAGAAATGCGCGCAGAGCTTGAAGCGAAGCTCGGAATCAAAGCGCTGGATATTTACGGTCTCAGTGAGATTATGGGGCCGTCCGTCAGCTGCGAATGCCTGGAGCAGTGCGGTATGCACGTCCAGGAAGACCATTTTCTGATTGAAATCATCGATCCGGGCACGGGTATGCCTGTCAAAGACGGAGAACAGGGAGAAGTCGTATTTACGACGCTTACGAAAGAAGGCTTCCCGCTGATCCGGTATAGGACGCGCGATCTTTCCTATATTATGACGGAGCCGTGCGCCTGCGGACGGACCACAGCCCGGATGCATAAGCTTTGCGGCAGAACGGACGATATGCTGATCGTCCGCGGGGTAAATGTATTCCCGTCTCAGATCGAAAGCGTGCTGCTTGAAATGGGAGAAACGGCGCCGCATTATATGATCGTTGTAGACAGAGAAGGAAATCATGATACGATGGACGTACAAGTAGAAATGACGGAAGCCTTTTTCTCGGATTCCGTTAAAAATATCGAAAGTTTGGAAGGAAAAATCAAAGCCCGGCTGGCCAGCGTGCTCGGAATCAGCGTCGGCGTACGTCTGGTGGAGCCGAAAACGATCGCGCGCAGCGAAGGCAAAGCAAAACGCGTGGAGGACAGGCGTAAGCTGCACTGATTCGGAATTCTGCATTGAAGCCTATTTTGTTTTGTGGTATACTAAAACCAATCTAAAAGAAAATAGCTGAAAGGGGCATATGAACATGAGTGTAAGACAAATTTCGGTTTTCCTGGAGAATAAAGCCGGACGGCTGGCGGATGTCACAAAAGTTCTGGGGAAAAACAATATAGATATCAGTGCTTTATCCATTGCGGATACGACGCATTTCGGGATTTTACGTTTGATCGTGAACGACCCGGACCGTGCGGAGCAGACGCTCCGTGAGAATGGTTTTACCGTAAGCAGTTCCCCTGTTCTTGCAATTGCAGTAGACGATGTGCCCGGCGCGCTTTCTAAAGCGCTGGAAGCGCTGACAACAAATGGGATCGGCGTCGATTATATTTATGCGTTCGTCGGAAAGACGCAAAACAAAGCGCTTGTCATATTCCGTGTGGAGAATACGGAGACGGCCTCCGCAATCCTGCAAGAAGCGGGAATTCTGGTGCTGAGGGACGAAGAGGTTTATAGTCTGTAATGGCCGGCGATGACAAAAGAAACGGAAGAGGCACGCAGCAGGGAGGGCCGAAAAAGCCGAAGCCTTTAGTCAAGCTGAACGGGAAATCGAGCGATCGGTACGATAGCTACGGATATCGGATTGAAAAAACCGCCCCTCCGGTCTCTGCGGAACGGAAATCTCCCAGCCAAGGAACGGCGCCTGGGAAACAGCGCGCAGGCGAACCCGCAAATGCAAAAAAACAGGAAGACAAGATGCGGGAGCGGCTTTATACGAGCAAGCCTCCGAAAAAAACACCGGCCTCGGTTCCTGCACGGCAAAAAGCAGAATTGCCTTCCCATGAACGCAGAATTTCCGAACGCGCTCCGAAACGGAGAAAAAATATTTTAACCGCGGTAAAGGTCATCCTGTTTTTATTACTTGTTGCGGGCACGATTCTTTTGATTTTATATAACAAAGAAGAAAATGAAAATACGCCGCGGACGGCTTTCCTTTCGACGGGAACGATTGAAAATTCATTCAGCGCCCAAGTCAGTATGATTCGCGACGAATCTGCCGTGACTGCAGGCTTTTCCGGAAAATTGATTGCAGTGGTGAACGAAGGGGACCGCGTGGCGGCCGGCGCGGTGATCGCGTATGTGGTCAAACCCGAATATGAAAGCGATCTGAAAACCCTCCGCGACATAGAGGACAAGATCGCGACGGCACAGAGCGCCTCCTCCTATGTCAATACGTCTCAGTCTGCGGAAGTCAGTTCCCTGAACGAAAAAATTCTGGAATTGACCGATCAGCTTTCCGCATTGTCCGGCACGTCATCCGGAATCGGCGGATATTCCGCGCTGATAAAAAAGCTCGATGATCTATTTCGTATGAAAAATGATATCATGATGAACGCCGACACGGCCGACGCATATATTACAGGATTAAAGAATGAACGCGCCGCGGTGCTGGCACGTCTGGGCGACTCCATGCACGAAGTCAAAACCCAGCAGGCAGGCGTCGTATCCTTTTACGCGGATTCCGGATCGCAGGATGCTTCCGGAAAGGCGCGGGCCATCACCGAATACATCGATAAAAAAGGCGAAACGGGAAATCTTCTATCCGAAACGGCGCTCTCTTTTACGGATACGCAGATGCGTTACACGGTAGGAGCCGATGTCGGCGAAAGCGACGTAGTAGCACGGATCACGCCGGATGTCCAGTATTATCTTGCGGCAGATATCACAGGAATCGATTATTCCGGACTTTCTGCCGGAAAATCCGTCACGGTCAAAGCAGCCGGACGCGAATTTTCCATTGCCGCCACCGTGGAAGAGGTTCTGAAATACGGTGAAAAAATGTATGTACTGATGAAATCGTCTGCGGGGATTTCCGGTACGATATCGAAACGCGTCGTCCAATCCGATATCGTGGTGGATTACAGCGAAGGGATAAAAGTGCCGAAGCGCGCGCTGGCGGAATGGGATTCGGCAGGCCTGACCGCGCGCATTGCAATCGTCCGTTCGAATTACGTTTCATACGTATATGTGAATATCCTTGCCGAAGACAGCGAATATGCGATCATCAGCAATTCAAATGGCTTTGGTTCGGAAGAGGGGAGCGGCATTACAAGCGTTCGTATCAATGATTTATACGTCGTAAATCATGAGACGGTTACGGAAGGGCAGATTATAGGAGGCTGAAAGAATATGACGATTCAAGAAAATCTAAAAAAATTAGAGGATAAAATTGCGGAAGCGGCTGCAAAAAGCGGAAGAAAAAGGGAAGATATCACGCTCGTTGCCGTGAGTAAAACAGTTGGCGCCGCAGAGGTCGCCGAAGCGTACCGGTTGGGACAACGCGTGTTTGCGGAGAACCGGGTACAGTGCCTGCTGGAAAAATACGAGGCAATAGAACCGTCGGCGTTCCCGGGTATCGATTGGCATTTAATCGGCACGCTGCAGACAAATAAGGTAAAATATATCATCGATAAGGTTTCGCTGATCCATTCGGTGGACAGCATGCATCTTGCCGATGAAATCGATAAATGCGCGGCGAAACGCGGGGTCCGGATGGATTGCCTCCTGCAGGTGAATGTTTCCGGAGAAGAAAGCAAGCATGGGGTTGCTCTTGCGGAAGTAGACAGACTGGTGGAACATTTTACCGGACTTGACAATGTCTGTTTGAAAGGTCTTATGACCATGGCTCCCCTCGACGCGAATGAGGCGGAACTGCGCAAAATTTTTTCTGCGCTGCATCAAAAGTATATTGACATAGATTCGCAAAAGGGGCATAATATAAACATGTCTTATCTATCGATGGGGATGACGCATGACTTTTCTTATGCGATTGAGGAAGGTTCCAATATGGTCCGTATCGGTACCGGCATTTTTCACTGACCGTTTTTACGGGAAGGGAATATTTTACAAAAGATTTTTTATGTGCAAAGGATGAGGAGGAAATTAATAATGGCTGATTTCAAGAGACGTTTCAAGGATCTTTTAGGATTTGGCGGAAACGAATCCGTCGCGTATGACGATTCCGCTGAAGAGGACTACGATTATTCCGATTATGATGAAACTGAAGATTTGACCGAAGACGAGGCACCGGAGGATACTTATGTGTCTTCAGAGCGGTATTCGTCGAGAGCTGCTGCGAGCGCATCCGCGCCGAATGCAAGGCCGAGAGCGACGGGAAGCAGAGCGTCGGAAAATTCTTATCGCGGCGCTTCGGCAGGCAGTTCGGAACGGAGCAGAATCCTGAATATGGGAGCTACTTCCAATCTGAGGGTCGTTCTTTCCAAACCAATGGAATTTGACGATTGTCAGGGCGTGTGTTCTCATCTCAGAGGACATATGACGGTGGTTCTCAATCTGGAATTTGTGCGCAATGTCGCAGACAGACGCCGCATTTTTGATTTTGTTTCCGGCTGCTGTTTTGCGCTGGACTGCAACATCCAGCGCGTTTCCGAGCTGATTTACGTGATAGCTCCGTGCGACGTGGATATCTTCTCCGAAGCGGAAGATGACGAAGAAAATTCCTCCTACATGTTCTAATATTACATAGATTCAATATTTACGCAGCATTAAAGGACACAATCATTATGAACTCGATGTATGGCAATCACAATAAATATGATGGCGGGCGTAAGCCGGCGAAAAAAACATCATATTCTGAAAACGATAACCGGATCAGGATCGCGGTTACTGCGGTTATTGTGAATGTTGTCACAGCGGCCATTATGATTGTGTTCTCCTATTTATTGATTTCCTCGCCCGAATCGCGTGAAATCTATACCAAATTTCTATTTTTGCCCGTATCGGCATTTGCCGGCGCGTTTCTTTCCTTCCTGATCCATAAGGAACTGTTTATAAACGCAACGTGCAGCGGCGTTATTTTTTTAATTTTACATTTTATTTTTGTCGAATTTTCCTTCTGGGCGCTTCTGTGGATGTTTTTCTATTTACTCAACGCATTCATCGGGTTCCTCCTGGCGCTCGTCGTACGCACCTTTCACTGATTTATTTTTCAACGCTCTCCATATTTGCTTTACACAGGGCGGTGAAGTCGTCGTCTGAGACCATATCGGCGGGATGCCGGATGCCGATATAAAGGTCCGAATCTTCAGATAACGCAAATTTGATTTCAAATACACCGAAAACCTCTTTTGAAATGATATGGCGTTCGGCAATGCATTCTCCCGTTCGGATGTTCTGTACAAACAGATAGGCGCCCGTCTCTCCTGTCAGGAGCTCGAATGTGCATTTATGGGAGCCTGCGCGCAGATGCAGGCCTTGATACAGGCTCGTGTCGCCTTCCCTGAAATACCGCATAACGCCGCAGACTTTTCCGTTTACCTGATGTACGGCCACGGAGTCTTTCTTTTTATTCCTTTTATAAGACCAGTTCGACAGGTTCGGCTGCATACTGATGCAGAAATCGCCGTTCTGGAAATTGTCCGCAGAATATATGCCGCAGTCGGAAAGAAAATCCGTAGCGCGGATCGGACCGAGCGTACATTCCCCTTCATAAATATTATGAAAGATCCGCACGGATTTGACCGGCGAATAATCGTCCGTTTCCGTGTTGTCGAACGGTTGCTTTCCGCCGTACGGATTATCCGGCCACGTACCGACAGGATTAACGCACGTGATATAATTGTCATACGCAGTAATATCGGAAACTTCCTGCATTTCGTAATTCGGATCGCAGGTTCCCCAGGTAATAAAAGCAAGCGCCTTGCCGCCGCCGGAATTGAGATAGGAATGCGCAATGCGGACATGGCGCGTGCCGCCGTGCTTCCCAAGCCGCGATTTCCACCAAACCAGACCGCGCGGGTCGAAATAACAGCCGCTGAGTACGACGCCGTCGTCGTTCGACTGGAAAAAATTCCGGTTCAAAGCAACATGATGCGAGCCTTTGGAAAGACCGAAACCGTCGCCGCTGACGCAGCGCACCTCGTGCAGCTTGAGATTTGCGGCGTATATATAGGCGCAGCCATATAACCCCACATGATAATTATTGGTCCTGACGAGCGAAAAATCGCGGAGCTCCAGATGCTCCACTTCATAGAAGCCGATCGGAATCTGATGGATCCTGTCCGGACACCCTGTAGAATAACTGCCCAGGGATACGCCCTCTTCCGCGCCTGTGTCCACGGACCGGATCTTGCCGAACCCTGTGATTTTAACGTATTCGCTGTACGCGCATTGTAAAGTCGGAAGATTTGCCACATGTAAGCAGTGCGTCCAGTTGATATTCGGCATTCCGATATCATGCCCATAAGAAGGCACATATCGATAATCCCGGTAGATCGGAGACTGCCACAACACGGCGCCCGGTTCAAAATGAAGTTCAACGCGGCTTCTGAGAAGTAAATTCGTAATCCGGTAGCGTTTTCCGTAAAATACGGTTTGCGGGTCTGCTTCTGCTGTTCCGGGAATGATCACAGTCCCGCCCCCCTGCTTCCAGACCGTATCGATCGCATTCTGGATCGCTTCCGTATCGTCCGTACAGGCATCTCCCTTGGCGGAGAACGGCGCATCCGTAACAGTTACCAGATAATCCGGCAGTCTGAATTCATAAGGATTATGATCGAAATCCATATAATTTTCGATGTAAAAACGCTCTCCGACCGGAATGGTAACGCCGTTTACCGAAAGATAAGCCGCAAATTGGTAGGAAAGGCGGGTGATCGGACCATTTTGAAAGGGGATCCCGGGAACCGTAAATTCTATCCGGCCGTCTTTGATGCCGGGATTTTCGTTTAGAGCCTGACGGCTGAGGGAGGCGGTTGTCAGAAGCTCCTTCCCATCGGGTAAATCGCTTTCGTCCATCATCGTCGTAGCATAGATCGATACGATTCCGCCTTCGCTTCCATATGCTTCTTCTATGTATCCTTTCACGGTGATTTCGTCGCCGCAGGCGAGACACGATGTGATCTCTCCGGCATTTTTTGTGATTTTTCGTTCTTCTTCAAAAGAATATTCCCGTATTACAAGCTCGCCGGCCCCGCTGCATACGAGTTTAAATTGCAGAAGCCTGCCTTCGCAGCCGGGCGTAGCGGACAAGTTGAAATAATACGACCGATACTCCGGGGAACGGCTGATTTGCACTTCCGCAGAATTTTCTTCGCAATATTCCGGATGCAGCGTCGTTTTATAATAAAGTTTCAGTTTTGAGGCGGTAGAGGTATTCTTCAATACCATAAATACCGTATTTCGCCGCGGCATCAGCATGTTATAAACACTTTTCGACGTATCGGGGAAAACGCAGGTTTCGATTTCGCACGCCCCGTTTATTTTACAGGAAAGCGTATCGTCTTTCTCCGTAAGCGTGCAGCCGGAGGCCGTATAGAAAGGCGCCTGCCCTTTGTATCTGAAATATGGATCCAGCACGTTCAATTTTAACAGCCTGAACTCTTTTAGCGGCCTGCCGGCTGAAACGGACAGTCTGGAAACCTGTGCGAATTCCATGTCGTTGCAGTCGAAGTATACCGTATTTTCACCGGGAACGAGCGCTGCTTTGGAAACGAAAGCAGCGGAGCCGTGACAGAATGTAACGGTTATTTCCGTTGCGGCGCCGTTAGAAGTTATTTGGCCGTCGGCAGTATACGCCCCCGTATCGTATGCGGGATCGAATTCTTGCTGTTCTGCTTCGCAGACACATTCCAGCGTAAACCCGGAACAGCCGGAAAGGTCGAACGAGACGGGGAATACATGCGTTTTTTTGTTTTCCAGTACGGTATCCGGCTCCGGTTCGAAAAGGATGTCTCCCGTTTGGTACAGAAACCTGCCGGTAATCCTGTTGGAATGATCGACGCCGCGTTTTTTCTGTGCTTCATAGTAGTTGTATTTCGTATAAATCGCAGGTTCTTTTTCCAATGCCAGCAGTTGTTCTTTCCATTTCCGGCCTACTGGGAAGTCAACAGGAGAGTCGTCTCCGCCAATCACTCTGTGAGAAGGGATACAAAATAATAATTTATTGGCGCATACGGCATCTGATACGGCTTTTACGCTTTGCGGGCTGCCAATGCGCTCGGCGAGTTCTTTACAGGAAATCGTTTCTCCGTACGGTATTTCTGCAATTTCTTTCCAGACCCGATTCTGAAAGTCGGCGCCTGTGAGACGGTAGGGGAACGTGAATGCGCTCCGATCGCCTGCAAAATATTCTTTCAACTGCATGATGCACAAATTTGTACAGATATTTGGTTCGCAGTTTTCTTCCGGCATTTTTCCGGGCGGCAGCAGCCGGATGGAAAGAACGGATTCTTCCTCGGCTTCCACTTCGTAAGTTCCGGACGGAATCGTAAAATATTCTTTAAATTGGCTCATTTTGTTTTCCTCCGCGTTTCTTTAAAAATTTTCTATAAATCAACGATGATATAATGGACAAGGATAAATGGATCACGACAGACAGGATAAATACGGGCGAGTCCGGCTCTGTGATTGTAGCGCCTACCAGCGTAACGGTTATGATGGACGGCACGCAGCCAAGCACGCCGCCGGTAATATATTTAAAAAATGAAATTCTGCTTGCCCCCATATAAAGGCTCAATACGTCGCAGGGAATAAAACCGATGATCCGCATGATGTAGGAGAGAAAAAAACTGTTCTCACTCTGGATGCGGCCGACTTTTGCAATTATACCGCGCTTGTCGTATTTCTCGATAAATTTATCGGCAGCCTTCTGCCCGATCAGTCTTCCCAGCCAATAGGGAATACTGAGACATACGGCGACGCCGATCGTGTTGACGGCCAGAGACAGCAACTGAGAATCGAAAAACATCCCGCCGGCAATCATCAAAAGATTCAGGGGGACGACGATCAGAATGCTCTTTATGGCATAGGCACAGATGAGATAGGCGGAAGCCAGCCAGCGATTGTCCATACGGAAACGCATGATATCCTCTAAAGTCAGCTGTTTTCCGATCATAACCAATATGACGACGGTGAATACGATTCCGATAATCGGCAGCGATTTAAAGAGGATATTGCCTGCGGGCGACTGCGCCCGCAGGCTACGGCGGCCATGAAGTTGTTCGTCTTTGTTTTTCTGCTCCTGGGGCGTCGTATTTTTCATTTGTTTTTGTGTCGTATCTTTCCTCATGAACCCACCTGTTCGCTGTTTCTCAGTATAATATACTATATATTGTACGTAATCGCAATATTATAAAATTTTCTTGCAAAAGAGACTTAAATTTCATTGCCGTCCGGACAGAAAAACATTGAAAAAGGTTGAC
This sequence comes from Clostridia bacterium, assembly GCA_046952735.1. Classification (GTDB taxonomy): domain Bacteria; phylum Bacillota; class Clostridia; order UBA1212; family UBA1255; genus Egerieisoma. The sequence goes on from JBKUJR010000010.1 coordinate 66,334, forward strand.
AAATGTAGTCCTTGCAGGTATAATCGGTCTACGATTATAGTCCGACAGGAGTTTATAGAAATGGAAAAACAGATTCTTGCGAGCGAATGGAAAATTATGGAATATGTGTGGACACATCCGGATTGCACGCTGATGCAGATTGTCAAAGCGATGAAGGAAGAGACCGGATGGGCAAAAAGCACTGTTACGACGATGGTTTCCCGCATGGAAAACAAAGGGCTGCTGCTGTTTGCGGAAAACGGAGGCAGGGCAAAGCGGATCGGCGCCGCAGTAACGCGCGAAGAAGCCGGAACGGCGGAAACCAAATCGCTGCTGGATAAAATTTACCGGGGCAGCGTCGGAATGCTTGTCTCTTCTCTGGTTGCCCAGGAAAAGCTTTCGAGAAAAGAAATCGAGGAATTATATGATATTTTAAAAAAAGCGGAGGAAGCTAAAGATGCCGGAAATGACGTTTGAAACGATACTCACTTCTTCCGCGCTGATCGCGGCGGTACTTTTTCTCCGGAAATTGTTAAAAGGAAAGATCGGCAGCGGCATGCAGTATGCTGTGTGGCTGATCGTAGCCGTCCGTCTGCTTTTACCGTCTCCGCTTCTGCCCAGCCGCGCCAGTATTATGAACGGCGCTGCCGAAACTGCTGCCAAAGCGATAGAAGCACAGCGTTTCGGATCGCCAGGAACGGAACAGCGCACGCCGGCTTCGGTTGTTAAAAATCCGGAGCAAGCTGCTCCGGCGGGAGCAGATCCAGATTCGCCGCGGGGAATGCGGCAGCCGGAGATACGGAAGACTTTGCAAATCGTATGGTATTGCGGCGCAGGTACGACGGCGACGGTGATCGTGACCGCGAATCTGATATTTTACCGAAAACTGAGAAAAACGCGGAAGCAATATACTACAGACCTTTCCCGGTATAAAGTTTATTTGACGGAGGCCGTTTCTGCTCCCTGTATTTTTGGAATTTTCAGAGGTGCGATTTATGTGACGGAACGGGAAATTCCGGATAAAGCGGCGCTTCGCTGTATTCTTGCCCATGAGGAAGCGCATCTGCGGATGAAAGATCCGATCTGGAACGTTATCCGGGCATGCTGCGTGATTTTGCATTGGTTTAACCCGCTTGTTTGGGTTGCTGCGGCTCTTTCCCGCCAGGATGCGGAGTTTGCGTGCGATGCGGCGGCAATCCGGAGAATAGGAGAAGAAAACCGATTTTTATATGGGAAAACTTTGGTTGACATGCTGAATGTTTCACAGAAGCGCAGCTGGAGCCTGTCCTGCGGGTTTTCGAACAATACGAAAGAACGGATTCTGCGGATTGCCGGTAAAACGAAAACGTTCCTCCCGGCGGCAGTCGTGCTCGTGCTTTGTATCAGTATGACGGCTGCGTGTACGTTTACAGGGCGGATGACTGAAAAACAAGCAACGAAAACAGAAAAATTTCCGTATAAAACGTACCGTTTTACACAACTGGAGCGTTTTAGCGAGCTCGACGGACTTTCTGCGGCGATTCAATCCGTTTGCTTTGACAAAAACGGCTGCCTGACCGCCGATTTGCTCTTGGAAAATGAAACGGGGCGCGCGGATCTGTTTTATCTGGAATTATTCAGTTTCTGGCGCTTCGAAAAAGAGGAATGGATCCGCTATGAAAGCAGAAAACAACCGGAATGCATACTCTCCGGTCATCCTTTCCTTGATTCTGTAGAAGAAAGATGCTCTTTGGCGATTTACCTAACGGAATTGGAGCAGGGTGCGATTTATAAAATAGAAGCGCTGGCGCAGGGTGAAAACAGTGAATTCTATTCGTTTGGCGTTTCCTTTCAAATGGAGGAATCGGCAAATGCAACGGTATACCGGGCAAAAGATACGAAATTCCTTTCCCCCTTCAGTTCGTCATCAGCGGATGTATTCTATAAAAAGAATGAAGAAATGCATTTTGTAGTCGGGAAGGATCTGTTTATCGGAGATTCTACCCGAATGGCAGCTCCTGAGGGCGTATTCGCAAAGTATTCTTATTATCCGGATCCGCAATACGTACGCGAAGATGCAGACGGCCGGATTGCAGTACTGGGCGGCGAACCATATTTCGGCGATCTCGATCTTTCCGGATATCGCCAGGTTATCGCTTATCACGTCCTGGACCGGACAGGAGACGACACGGGATACCGGATTTATGACTTGGATGGAGAAATCTGGATCGGACATTTCAGCCGGCGCGGAGAAGCGATCGATACCTGGTATTGCGATTATTTGTGCAGTCTGGAGAAAACAGAATAAAAAAATTTTCCGATTTCTGAAAAAGGGTATTGACATTATTTTTACGGTTATGTATAATAACGCTCGCCGCTTGTGAATGACTTCACCGCAAAGCGTCCGACTGACGGACACATGCGCAGAGCGGCGTGAAAAAATGGTTGCAATGTGGAAGTTTAGCTCAGCTGGGAGAGCATCTGCCTTACAAGCAGAGGGTCATAGGTTCGATCCCTATAACTTCCACCAGAAACGGCCCGGTAGTTCAGTTGGTTAGAACGCTAGCCTGTCACGCTAGAGGTCGAGGGTTCGAGCCCCTTCCGGGTCGCCATTATGCCTCGGTAGCTCAGTCGGTAGAGCAAGGGACTGAAAATCCCTGTGTCGACAGT
>JBKUJR010000011.1:0-67640 GCA_046952735.1 Clostridia bacterium
AAGGGAGATCCGTCTGACGGCAATCAGTTGGAACAGCTGATGCCGGAAGCGGCAAGAAGAATTTTAAAAAGAGAACTCGAAGCCGGCAGGTGTCCCGTTTTGCCGGAAGACTTCACGCAGGCGGTCTTTGCCTCGCTTCGCTTTCTGGGAGCAGAAGGGCTGCGCCGGAGCCCGTTTGTGGGGGAAGGCTTAGAATATAAAATTTATGCTGCCGCGTGTAACTGCACCGATTTCAGCGCGCTGATCCGGGAGTGTACCTCGCTCCGGTATACTGCGTCGCGCATCCGCCGCATTATTTTTACGGCGCTGCTTGGAATTACGCGCGAAATGGTCGGAATGCCTGCGCCGTATATCCGTATTTTAGGTATGAACCGCGGCTGCGGCCCGCTCATGGACGCGCTGACGGAACAGGCGCGCATCCCGATTCTCACTTCGAAAGCGAAATTTTTAAAATCAGCCGCGGATTCGCCGGAGAATGCGCAGGCAAAATTGTTCCTGCAGGCGGAAAACCGGGCGGCGGATCTGTATGCGCTGGGATTTCCCGCCAAGGACCGGCGTACCGGTTATTCCGAACTGACGCATCCTCTGATTTACGTATGATTTGTTTTAGTCCGTCTTCTTCATGCCGAAAGCTGCGCGGAGCAGGCCGCTGATGATTTTCGGGGGCTTTATCACAACAATCTTCATTGTCACACCTCAAATTTCGTAACAACGTTTACTACAGTATATTCTGCAGGCGCGCCAAAGGTTAAAAAGGAATGCGGGAATTGTGCCGCGGTTATGAAAAAGAAGTATTCTGGCGTGTAACAGGCCGGAAAGTCAGATAAATCAGCGAAATCGCATAATAAAGAAACAAAAACAACTGTATTTCCAGCAGCGGACCGGCGGAAACGCCGCCCGTAACGGGGAAACGACGCTGAAAATGCCGGAGCAGCCAGGGAAGGAGCGGCGGACCTATGATTGCGGTGAGGAAATCCGGCAGCAGGACTTCAAAAAGCAGCGCCAATGCGTTTATTTTACACAGAACGCTTTTCGGATAGCCGAAACACGATAAAAATTTGTTCTGCCGGACTTTATACATATGGGAATATGCGCCGGCAGCCACAAAAAGAACCGTAAGAAAAATACGGATTCCCTGATAAAGGATCGCGATACTGACGGAAAAAGCCTGCCGATCCTGCTGCCCGCCGGCGATCGCATTTTTATCCCCAGAGAATATCCCAAAGAGGAAAATGCCGTTTCGATATGCGGCATTTCCAGAAGCTCCTGCCGAATCTCCCGGTAACGGATCCGGTATTCTTCCTCTTCGCGATTGATTTCTACCGTTTCCACAGGGGAAACGGTGAAGCTCCGGGCATTTATATCATATCTTTCCTGAAAACGAAAATATCCGTCCGTCAGCCGCAGGAAATACGTCGCAAGCAGAAAAAACGTAATACAGCATACCATTACGACGCTCAGGAGGATGCTCCTTTTTTTATTATGCGTTAAGTTTTTTGCCGCTAATTTTATATAAGTATCCATATGTCTTCTCCTGTAAACGGCGGGAGCGGTACCCGGATCGCATGCTTCTCGTAAAGCTTATCCGTACTTTTTATTTCCATATGGATATTATATCCGAAACAAACAGAAATGCAAACGTATCCACTGATGCGTCATCCGAATTTCTTCGACTTGCTGCTGGATTTTTGCTCCGAAGGCTTCCGCAGAATTTTATTTCTTATATTTGTGATTTCCCTGATTTTGTGATAATATTATTCGGAAATTTAATATTGGGAGAAAAAATATGGTGAATTTGACAATACAGGAATTTCTTGACAATCTGAGTTCGTCTGCGCCTGTTCCGGGCGGCGGCGGCGCGGCGGCGCTGACCGGCGCAATCTCCTCTGCGCTTTGCTCCATGGTAGCGTCGCTGACATCTGGCAAGAAAAAATATGCGGAATACCAGCAGGATATTGAACGGATCCTGCAAGAAACGTCGGAAATTACGCAGGACATGGAACGGCTGGTTCAAAAAGACGCGGAGGTTTTTGCCCCGCTTTCCAAAGCGTACGGTATTCCGAAAGATGCTCCCGGCCGGGATGCGATTCTGGAGGAAGCGCTGCATACGGCGTGCAGCGCGCCGCTCGAGCTGTTACGCCGGACCTGTAAAATCGTCCCGATTCTGGAAGAATTGGCTGTGAAGGGTTCCAGGATCGCAGTAAGCGATGTGGGAGTAGCCGCTTCGGCCTGTACCGCGGCAATAGAAGGCGCCGCTCTGAACGTATATATCAATACGAAGCTGATGAAAGACAGGGCGTATGCCCGGCAGATCGAGGAAGAGACGAATCAGATTTGCTGCGAAAATATCCCAAAGTGCAGAAAAATTTATGATATCGTCAAACAATACCTTTTAGGAGGAAGCGTGAAATGACGGAATTAAGAGGCGCGCCTGTCGCTGCTGCCATCACCGAGCGGTGCAAAGAAAAAATTTACAGGCTTCGGGAAAGAAATATCGTTCCGACACTTGCGATCGTCCGGCTGGGAGCGCGCGGCGACGATGAAGCGTATGAAAGAGGCGCGGAGAAACGTTTTACGAACGCCGGAGCCGCCGTGCAGAAATACGTTTTACCGGAAACGGCCTCCCAGAAGGAGCTGGAAGCGCTTATCGGGGATTTGAACGCCGATCCCGCGGTACACGGAATCCTGGTGTTCCGTCCGCTGCCGGAGCAGATAGAAGAAACGCGGATCAAGCAGCTGATCCGGATGGAGAAGGACGTGGACGGCATGTCGTATGCCGGACTCGGCGGATTGCTCGCCGGAGGCGGCGCAAATGCGTCCTACGCGCCCTGCACGCCGCGCGCCGTCATCGAATTGCTGAAATTTTACGGAATCGGCGTTGCAGGCAAAAAGGTTGCCGTGGTCGGAAGAAGCCCGGTAGTCGGATTGCCGCTTGCCGTAATGCTGATCCATCAAAACGCTACGGTTACGGTATGCCACACGAAAACGCAGGATCTGCCTGCGGAATGCAGAAACGCGGATATTATCATTGCTGCCGCCGGAAAAGCAAAAATGATCGGGAACGCACATATTGCGCACGGACAAGTCCTGATCGATGTCGGCATTAATTTGGTGGATGGCAAACTGTACGGCGACGTCGATTACGACTGTGCTGCCGCGCAGGCGTCGGCGGTTACGCCTGTTCCGGGCGGCGTCGGCGCGGTGACCACGTCCGTGCTTTTACAGCACACGGTGGACAGCGCGGAAAAATTGTGTTAAACTATGAAAATGAGATAAAATATAGTATGATTTCTTTAAAAAACAGACAATTCGAGGAGGCTGGAGATAAATGGATATGCTGAAAACGAGGGGAGAAATCGATGACCGATATAAATGGCGTTTGGAGGATATCTTTGCAACGAATGCGCTTTGGCAGGAAGCCGCCGGCGAGGCCGAACAGAAAATTACAGAAATCCGGAAGTATTCCGGGAAATTCACCAAAAGCGCCGGAGCGCTGCTTGCGTGCATTGAAAAATTGTATGAATTGAACGGTCTTGTAACGAAATTATATGTGTATGCATATATGCGCCGCGATGAAGACAGCGCAAATTCTTTTTACCAGGACCTTGCGGGAAAAGCAGATCTGATCGTCACGAAATTCTCGGCTGCCGTTTCGTTTTTCGAACCGGAGCTTTTAACCTTGCAGAAAGAAAAAATCGTAAAATTCATGAAAAAAGAACCCGGCCTGCAGAAGTACGCCTTCGTGATCGACGAAATCATGCGCAAGAAAGCCCATGTACTCAGCAAGGCGGAAGAAAAGCTGCTTGCAATGGCCGGAGAAGCGACCTCCGCAGGACAAGATGTTTTTCTGATGTTCAATAACGCCGATATCAAATTCCCGATCATTACGGACGAGGATGGGAATAAGGTAGAGCTCACCAACGGCAGATACAGCAAATTCATGGAATCCCCCGATAGAAATACGAGAAAGAGAGCGTTCAAAGCGCTGTATGATACGTATGGGGCGTACCGGAATACGCTTGCCGCCGCATATGCCGGCAGCGTGAAATCCGATAAATTTTACGCGGAAGCGCAGAAATACAGTTCGTGCCTTGCGGCGGCGCTGTACCAGGACAACGTTCCTTCGACCGTCTACAACGGACTGATCCAGACGGTGCATGCCAATATCAAAAAGCTGACGCCGTATCTGGAGCTGCGCAAGAAAATGCTCGGCGTCCGAAAGCTCCACATGTATGATCTTTATGTTCCTTTCGTTCCCATGCCGCAGAAGACGTATTCCTTCGAGGAAGCGCGCGATATCGTAACGGAAGCGCTCAAACCGCTCGGCAAAGCGTATGGGGAGGTTCTCAAAACGGCGTTTACGGACGGATGGATCGATGTGTATGAAAATCAGGGGAAACGTACCGGCGCATATTCCTGGGGCTGTTACGGCTGCCATCCGTATCTCCTGCTGAACTGGCAGGGGACGATCAACGATGTGTTTACGCTGGCGCATGAGCTCGGACATGCCATGCATACGTATTACAGCAATGCGACGCAGCCGCCGCAATATGCGGAATACAAAATTTTTGTTGCGGAAGTAGCGTCTACGGTGAATGAAAACTTATTAGTGGAATATTTGATAGCGCATTCGAAGGACGATACGGAGAAAGCGTTTTTGCTCAATCATTATCTGGAAGAATTCAGAGCTACGGTATTCCGTCAGACGATGTTTGCCGAATTTGAGAAAATGGCGCACAAGATGTATGAAAAGGGGGAAACCCTGACGTGCGAAGCGCTCAGCGCCATGTATTATAAGCTGCAGAAAAAATATTTTAAAAAGGTTATGAAAATAGATAAGGAAATTGCGCTGGAATGGGCGCGGATCCCGCATTTTTACACGGCGTTTTACGTATATAAATATGCGACCGGATTTTCTGCGGCTACGATCCTGGCGGCTGGCATCCTGAGCGGAGATGCGGACAAGCTTGCAAGATATCTCGATTTTCTGAAAAGCGGGTCCAGCGACTATCCTCTGGAACTGCTCCGCAGCGCGGGCGTAGACTTGTCGGCGCCGGAGCCTGTGCAGGAAGCTCTGAATCTGTTTGAAAATAAGGTAAAGCAATTAGAGACGCTGATTGGAGCCGTATGAGAAACGATTTTGACGGAGTGGTAATTGAAGACCGGCAGGTCGTCGAGGACGCTGTGGTTTGTCATAATCTGAGCGTAGAGGGCACCGCGGAATTCATGTCGGAGGTTGAAGCCGATTATGTGGATATTTCGGGAGAGGCCTGCTTCGACGTTTACGTTTCCTGCGATAAATTCACCGTACGGAACAGGTGCGTCTGCAAAAGCAGTCTTCTGACTACGTCCGTGCGCGTATTCGGCGCGATGGCGATTTACGGAAAATTGCATTCCGAAACGGTCATCGTCGGCGGGGCGCTCAAATTCCGCAGCGCCTTCCGGGCTGCCGCGCTTACGATCCGCGCCGGCTCTTTGGTAAAAGGCAGTGCAAAACTTCGCGCTTCCCGCTGCACCATAAATGGGGTTCTCAATAATTCCGGCATATTGATCAGCGACAGCTTGCTGCTTTCCAGCGACCGGACTTCGCGGGTGCAGGAGATTCGCTGCGATAAATTTCTGGCGAAATATAATGCGCCGTCCGGAAAGCCGATCTCCGATGGAAGCTTTTTACTGATCAGCGACTTCGTCGATTGTTTTACTGCAGATCTGGAATACTGCAATATCGAAAGGCTTTACTGCGACAGTGCGGTAATCCGGAAAGGCTGTACGATCCACGAAATTTTATATAGAGATAGCATCGAAATCGAGCAGGGTGCTCGTGTGGAAAGGTTGTCCAAAACGTGAAGGGAAAGAAAAGAACAAGCTTATACGCCGCCGCAGCGGCGGCACTGATTGCAGTTATCGCAGCTACCTGTTTTCTGATACGGAAGAACAGCGCGCCGGCGGATTACCTGCAAATCTGTAAATTCGATTTTAACGACCCGGAGAGGGGCTACCGCGATCTTGGGACGGATAGCTATAACGCGCAGGGAACGGAATTCGCGTATGTTCCGGAAGGCGGTATCGATGGAACCGGCTGCGTCGCCATCCATACGACGTCCGCCAACGACGCCAGATTTACTTATAAATATGATGCGGCTTTAGAGAATACTTATTATCGGATGAGCGTCTGGGTTAAAACGGAAAATGTGGGGACAAGCGCTTCTGGCGGGGAGAACGAGGCCGTCGGAGCGAATCTTTCCGTATTGAATACGTATCAGCATTCTGCCGCGTATACGGGGAGCAGCGACTGGACGTATATCGAATTTTATGGAAAAACGGGGAAGAACCAGACGTCTTTTACCGTATGCCTGCGTCTGGGATTTTACGGCGGGATCAATACCGGCACGGCTTATTTCGATGATTTCGAACTGGAGCAGCTTGATGCGCTGCCCGGCGGAGCGGTCAGTACGTCCATGGAGGATGCCATGAACGGCTCGGGAAGCGTGCAGGCGAACGCGCAGCATCAGGATACGATGCTGGCGGCGACGGCAATCGTAGCGTGTATCACGCTCTATTTGATCGTCGCATACCGCTATGCAAGAAAACGTGACGCCGAGGCGCAGCAGCTGGATCTTATCAGCGGCTCTGCGGCGGTCAGCGGCCTGTCCGTCAGATCTGCCGTACTGATTTTGATTGCGATCGGATTTGCCGTGCGGCTTGTGATGTCGTTTACAATGCCGCAGTGTGATATCGACGTGAATCTTTTCCAATACTGGGGCCGGAATTTGTTTGATAAGGGAATTCCGAATTTTTATGCGTATGCGGAGCAGATGAATCTGGATTATCCGCCTCTGTTTTTATATCATCTTTATCTTCTCGGCGCCGTCGGCAATATCGGCAATATCGGGCAGTCGCTGCTTTTCGATGTGTTGCTGAAGCTTCCCTCGATGCTGGCCGACTGCGTCATCGCCTATATTCTTTATAAAATGGCGGAAAAGCGCATGAGCAAGAATTGGACGATGTTTCTTGTCGCAATCTGGCTCTTCAACCCAATGGTGTTGCTCGATTCGGCGTGCTGGGGCCAGGTGGATTCGCTGCTGGCGCTCGCGCTGCTGCTTTCGGCTTATTTTATTGAAAAAGACCGCTATTTGTGGGCTGCTGTTTCGCTCGCTTTCGCAGTGACTTTAAAACCGCAGGGCATCTTCTTTGTGCCGATATTGGGATTTGCGCTTTTGCGGCAGCTGATCCGGGAGCAGGAGCTGCCGCTGGCAAAGAGGCTGCTGCGCTTTGCGTACAGCATCGTCGGATTTTTTGTCACGGCGCTTCTGATCATCCTGCCGTTCGGGATCAAGATGGAGCCGAACCTTTTCAGCTGGATTATCGGCGTATATACGAACACGGCGGGCGGCTATACGTACGCTACGGTAAATTCCTTCAACTTCTTCTACTTGCTCGGCGCAAACTGGGTGCAGGACAGCGCTTCTTTTCTGGGGCTGACTTACTTTGCTTGGGGCATGATTGCGATCGTGGCGCTTAGCCTGCTGACCGGAGTCCTCTATATTTTCGGAAAGAAAAAGCAGCCGTATGTCTATTTGTTTTCCGCAATGCTGATTTATACGGTGGCAACGTTCGGGCCGCGTATGCATGAACGGTATTTTTACCCTGCGCTCGTTCTTCTATTGGCGGCGGTTCTTTATTCCAATAATAAGCTGCTCCTGGGGATTTACGGCGTTCTGTCGATTTCGAATTTTTATACGGTGCTTGAGGTGATGACCGGTCTTTCGATCGGCGGCGCACTGATCAAAACAGATTACGCGACGGCAAGCTATTATTATTGGCCGCCGCTCAACACGCAGCGGGCCTTGATGGGAATTTTCAATGTTCTGTGCGCGGTGGCGCTGATTATAACGGCGTGTTTAATGGTATTTTCCAAAGATTGGCAGGAAAAGCCTTTCCAGATCTGGGAAGAAACAAAAGAAATTTATGATGGGACTGATGGTGATCAAGATGCAGGATAAAGATTTAAACCGCAACAAACGTAAAATTTTCAGAATTTGCCGCACAGTGCTTGCCGGGGCAATCTCCCTTCTGGCGGTGCTTTCTCTTTCCGCCTGCTCCGGCGGCGGGAATGCGGAGCTGAAAAACAGTGATTTTGAAAGCGGAAGCGGCGCTTCGATCGACGCGTGGAGTCAGTATAATTATAAAAAGGATTATGAGGGCAATACGGAATGCACTAAAATTACGCTTGCCGACATTGGTTTCAGCGGGCAATGCGTCAGGATTGCGAGCCAAAATAAAAATGACGCCAGAATTTATCAAAAATTGAAAGTCCGGCCGAACGCGAATTATTGTGTAAAATTCGACACATTGTATGAGAATATCGACGCCGATTTGCCGGAGTCGGATCGGGGGGCAGGATTGAATGTCTCTACGATAGACGGTCTGGAAAAATCGGGAAGCCTTTACGGAACGGCAGGGGAATGGCAGACGGTTACGGTATATTTTAAAACGGCTGAGGATCAGAAAAGCGTGGAGCTTACGATCGGAATCGGAGGCTACAGCGCGGAGTCCAGCGGAACCGCATATATCGACAATGTCCGCGTAGAAAAAGTGGACAGCGTGCCGCAGGGAGAGACGGCTTTCAGCGCCGCGTCCAGGTCCTCCGGAGAAAGTGGCAGCAGTCCGAGCGCGAGCATTTGGATGAAGCTGCTGTTCTTGGTTCTTGCGGGAGGAACGGTTGCTTTCGTAATTGTCGTTTCCCTGAAAGCCGACAAAGAAAATGCGGCGAAGCAGAATCCGCTTTCCCAGAAAAATCCGCTGCTCAATAAAAAAGATTTTTTGATTTTAGTGATCATGGTTGCGGTTTGCTCGGTAATGTCCTTCTATAAGCTGGGCAATACTTATGCGGCGTCTTCGTATTGGAAAGCGTCTGAAACGGGGGAGTATGTTATCGTAGAATTCGACGAGGTTTCGACGGTTTCGCGTACGGTGTATTCCAACAATATTCCGGCCAACAATAAAGCATACAGTTATAATGTATATTATGAAAAAGAAGACGGAAGCGGCGAATACGTAAGCCTGTTCAGCATCCGGGAGGGCGCGTTCTTCGAATGGGAACGTATGGACAGCACATTTACGACGAAGCGTGTGAAAATCGTATCTACATTGTCCGGGCTCGGCGTAAACGAGATGGGATTTTTCAAAAAGAATGACGCCGGCGATTTTGAAAAGCTGAATGTCCGTGTGGCGGAGACGAATTATAATAAAGATCTGAATGAAGCACACAATCCTGCCATGCTGTTTGACGAGCAGGATACGGTGGAGCCGTACAGCAGTTATATGAGTTCCACATATTTTGATGAGATTTATTTCCCGCGCACCGCGTATGAACATATCCACGGATATCCCGTATATGAAATCACACACCCGCCGATGGGGAAAGTCATCATGTCGCTCGGGATCCGTATTTTCGGGATGAATCCGTTTGGATGGCGTTTTATGGGCACGCTGTTCGGTGTGGCGCTTGTGCCTTTGATGTATCTGCTCGGTCTGAAAATCTTTAAGAAACGTTTCTACGCGTTTGCCGCCGCTTTCTTAATGATGTTCGACTTCATGCGCCTGGCGCAGACGCGTCTTGCCACCATCGATTCGTATTCCGCGTTTTTCATCCTATGTATGTATTATTTCATGTATGATTATTTTACGCAGAAGTCCTATGAAAAGAAACAGTTCTGGAAATCGCTGATTCCGCTTTTCTTCTGCGGGATTATGTTTGGGCTCGGCGCAGCTACGAAATGGGTATGCCTCTATACGGGCGTGGGCCTTGCATTCCTGTTTTTCCTGGCGAAATATCTGGAAGCGGACGACATTTCCGCTGGCAGAGCGATACTTGCGGACAAGAGAAAATCCTGGTTTGCCAATAATTTTGTGCCGACGTGCTGCGCGTGTATCCTTTTCTTTATCGTCATTCCCGGCGTGATTTATTTCTTATCTTATATCCCGTATATGGCGCCTTCTCCGGATAAAAGCCTGACGGATATCGTGCTGGAGAACCAGACGTATATGTATCGCTATCATTCGGGGCTCACGGAGGGGCATCCGTACGGTTCGGCATGGTACACGTGGCCGATCAATATGCGTCCGATCTATTATTACTCCGGCAAATATGCAAATATCGCCGAAGGAATGGGGACGTCGATCGTTTCTATGGGCAATCCGCTCGTTTGGTGGATGGGACTCGCCTGCATCGTTCCGGCGGCGTTCTACGCCTGGAAGAAGCGCGACAAAGGCATGCTGGTGGTCTTTGTAGGATATGCGGTGCAGTTCTTCCCGTGGATCCTCGTCACGAGAGTTGCGTTTATCTATCATTATTTTACAGCCGTTCCGTTTATGATTTTTATGATCGTATATGTCATTAAGAATCTGATAGAAGACGGGGTGATCAGTAAAACGGTCTTGTGGATCTATCTGGGGCTTGTTTTGCTTCTGTTTGTCATGTATTACCCGGTCCTGACGGGGCGCGAAGTATCGCGGGAATATATCAACGCGCTGAGATGGTTCAGCACGTGGAGCTTCTGATATGCAGGAACTTGACAAAAATGGAAAAGATAAATTACGCAGGCTGTTGAGCCTGACGCGTAAGGCGGTGCAGGATTACGACCTGATCCGGGAAGGCGACCATGTCTGCGTGGGCCTTTCCGGCGGAAAGGACAGTCTTGCACTGCTTACGACACTTGCCGTTTTGAAGCGCTTCTATCCGAAGCGTTTCGCGCTTTCTGCCGTAACGGTCTCTCTGGGCTTCGAAGGCGTGGATTTTAAGCGGATGGAAGAATTTTGCGCATCGCTGGAGGTGCCGCTGAAAATCGTGGAATCGGATATCGCGGAAATCGTTTTCGACGTCCGGAAAGAACAGAATCCCTGTGCGCTTTGCGCAAATCTGCGGCGCGGCGCGGTCAATAACAGCGCAAGGCAGATGGGCTGCAATGTCGTGGCGCTGGCCCATCATAAAGACGATATCATAGAGACGGCGCTTCTGTCGCTTTTCTACGAAGGCAGATTTTATTGTTTTACGCCTGCGACCTTCTTAGAACGCGCGCAGCTGCGTGTGATCCGGCCCTTCCTCTATGTGGAAGAAAGCGAGATCCGGCAATTTGCAGGCGCGGTATCGCTGCCGGTCGTGCACAATCCCTGCCCAATGGACCGGGCGAGCCGCCGGGCGGAGGTCAAAGCGCTGATCCGCAATTTAGAGAAAGAAAATAAATTTTTGCGCTCGAATCTTTTCAGCGCGGTAAAGAGGAATATATGGAATTCAGAAAATTGACGTTAAAGGAGATCCCTCTGATCAAATCGTTTTTTGTAATACAGACGAGCCGCATATGCGATTACAGTATAGGCGGTTTATTCATGTGGCGCGACTTTTTTTATACGGAATACGCGATCGAAGAAGAAATTTTGTTTTTTAAGGTAAAATACGTAAACGGCATGATCGCTTTTACGATCCCGATGGCGGATTCGCCGGAAAAGGTAAAGCGCGGCCTCGATCTGCTATGCGACTATGCGGCCCAAAATAATTACGATACGATATTCTGCATGACGAGCGCAGAAGACCGCTCTGTCATAGAAGATTATTTTTCCTGGAAAGGATACTCCGTCGTATGCAGGAGCGACCGGAAATGGGCGGATTATCTATATGCTGCCGAAAGCTTCCTGGAATTTAAAGGCAAGCGCCTGCACGGCCAGCGGAATCACGTCAATAAATTTAAATCGCTGTACCCGGATTGGATACTCCGCAAAATCGAGGAGGAAATACTGCCGGATTGTATCGCGTTTATCGATAAAATCGCCAAGCGCAATACGAAAACCGATCCCATCGCCATAGAAGAGCTTGCCAAGACGCGGGAAGTATTGGAAAATTACGCAAGTTACGATATGCTCGGCGCCTGCCTGTACGTGGGGGACAAGATCGTCGGCCTCAGCGTAGGCGAAATCATTTATGATACGATGATCATACACATTGAAAAAGGCGATACGGATTATGAAGGCGTCTATCAGATGCTCTCTAGCGAATATGCAAAATTTTATATTACCCCGGGCGTCAAATACATCAACCGCGAAGACGATTCGGGGGATTACAATTTGCGGACGTCCAAATTATCCTATCATCCCATTAGAATTCTTGAGAAATTCACGATCTGGATCGAAAACTGATCCTATCGCATCGTTTTCTGCAGCGTAGATAAATTTTCCCGCATCAGAGAGACGTACGTCGCGCCGTCTGACAGCTGCTGCTTCGATACGTTATGGCATGTATAAAACAGCGCGGTATCCGCTCCTGTGGCGTCGGCAAGACTGTCGGCAATATTGTGATTCGAAAATTCGATATAATATATGGTAGAGATCTTATCCTCTTTGATCTTCCGGATCAGCTGCGCGATGGTCGCAGCGCTCGGCTCGGTATGCTCCGCGCAGCCGGGGAATGCGGCGTAATATTCGAGGCCGTATTCGCTGGTAAAATATATGAGCGGGAAGCGGTCGCCGAAGATCATCGTTTTATTTTGCACCGTTTCGAAAAAAGTGCGGAAATCCTGATCTAACTGATCGATATCAGCGATATAAGAGGCGGCGTTCCGTTCATAGAGTTCTTTCTGCGCGCCGTCGATTCCGCACAGCGCATTTTTTATGGCCTCCGTGATTTTAGCGGCGTTTACCGGAGAGGTCCAGACATGTTCATCATATTCCTGCGCTTCGGCCCCTTCGTGCGGTTCGTGTTCTTCTTCGATTCCGGTCACGCAGTCCATCATTCGCAGGGTGGGAATCTTTCTGTCTAATGAATTCAAAATTTTATCAACCCAGGCGTCGGACTCCCCGCCGGTATAAAGAAAGAGATCGCAGTTTTGAATTTTCAGAATGTCCTGCGCCGTTGGCTCATAAGAATGGCTTTCGCTGCCGGGGGACAAAAGCATTGTAACTTCGGCGGCTTCCCCACAAACATGTTTTGCAAAATCATACGCCGGGAAAATCGTAGCGACCACGGACGTCCGGCCGCTAGCGCCGCGCTCGGCTTTCCCGCAGGCGGCCAGGCAGGACAGGATTACGGCACACGTCAGAAATATGGAAAAAGCTCGTTTTGACATCATTACACCTCCGCACGGCAACATTTTACTATCATTTTGTATGAAAAGCAATTTTCCACAGGAATAAAACGGATCTGCATATCATAAGTTATACAAAGAACAGCCGTAAAGGGGTTTTGTACAAAATGAACCATTCTGTAATTTTGAAGGACTACATAGAAAACCGTGTTTACGAGATTGCGCAGTACATACTCGATACGAATTGCACGGTACGCGCAGCGGCCAAAAAGTTTGAAGTAAGTAAGTCGACCGTACATAAAGACCTCGTAGACCGCCTGCCGCACTTAAACAGCGCGCTTGCGGAGGAAGTCCGGAAGGTCCTGGACGAAAACAAGGCGGAACGTCATATCCGCGGCGGGCTTGCCACAAAGGCGAAATACGAAGCCGTAAGAAAACACAGCGATCCGAACGGATAAATGCTTCACCGGATCCTGCTCATTTTAGACATCTGACGCTGCGCCATGACTAACCCGTAATAGATACCTTTTTGCTTCAGTAATTCTTCATGGCTTCCCACTTCCGCCACGCCCTTCTGGTCGAGAACTACGATCCTTGTGGCGTTCCGCAGCGTCGAAAGGCGATGAGCGATCGCAATTGTTGTGCGGTCGCTCGTCAGCTTTTGCAGAGAATCCTGGATCTGTTTTTCGATCTCCGTGTCCAGCGAGGCCGTGGCTTCGTCTAATATCAGAATTTTAGGATTGCGCAGCAACGCGCGCGCGATTGCGATTCGCTGGCGTTCGCCGCCTGAAAGCGTGTATCCCTTCTCGCCGATGACCGTATTGTATCCGTCCGGCAGTTTTACGATAAACTCATGCGCGCCTGCGATTTTGGCGGCGTCAATGATCTCTTCCCGCGTAGCATCCGCCTTTGCATACAGCAAATTGTCGAATATGGAGCCTGAAAATAAAATCGTTTCCTGCAATACGACGCCGATCTGGCTCCTGAGAGAATGCTGGGAGATGTCCCGGATATCCTTTCCGTCAATCCGGATTTGCCCCTCAGTTACATCATACAGACGCATGACGAGATTGATCAGCGTCGATTTCCCAACGCCGGATTTCCCAACGAGACCGATCATTTCTCCGGGCCGTATTTTCAAATTGATATCCTTCAGCACATCCGTGATCCGGTCGTAGCTGAACGATACGTGGTCAAATTCGATTTCGCCGCGCAGATCGATCTCAAGAGAATCGGTACTGTCGCTGATTTCTGCTTTTTCATCGATGATATCAAAAATTCGCACGATCGACGTAAAGACGCGGGTCAGCGTATTCGGAATGCCGATAAGCCAGTTGATCGGTCCGTAAACCATGGCGATATAAGAAGACAGCATCGCGGCTTCCCCGATCGTCATGGAGCCGTTTAAAATTTTACTGCCCGTATAATACAGTACCAGAAAGTCTCCGATCATCAGGCTGATCCGGATAAAAGGGGAGAGAAACGCGAACATCGTTTCATTTTTTATGGAAATATCCCGCTCTCGCGCTGCGGCGTCATCATAGCGCTTCGTTTCTTTGTCCTCGGTCCCGAATGCTTTTACAACGCGAATTCCTGAGAAAATATCGTGTAAAATCGTACTGCATTTCGAGGAAGCGCTCCACTGCCGGTTATAGATTTTACGCGTAAAATCCCAGAAAATTTTTGTGGGTATGATGGCGATCGGCATCGGAAGCAGAAAAATCAGCAGCAGCTTCCAGTCGTACAGGATCAGAATGATGCTGACGCCGAACAACTGCAGCAGCAGCCCAAGCACATTCGGTACCCGGGAATTGATAAAATCCTGTACCTCCTGCGTATCGCCGATTACGCGGTTCATCAACTCGCCCGTAGTCTTTTTTGTGACTCCGGCCAGGGAGAGCTCCTGGACTTTGTCAAACACCATCGTGCGCAAATGGACGATCGTTTTTGCGCCGACCTGCATCATGAGCAGATTCCGGGCGATGCTTATGAGATAATTCAGAATATAAGCCGCCAGCATCAGGAGCACGACCAGCAGGAAATTGAAAAATATCCGGCCTTTGTCCGAAGCTATCAATCCCTGGATTTCCGGGTTGTTTACATAAGAGTCAACCAGGATCCTGTTGATATAAGGCGTTATCAGACCGATGAGAAGCACGCCGACAAATAAAATCGAGGACCAGAATAATTTTGCTCTATGCGGACGCAGGATTTCCCAGAGCCTTCCTAATATTTTCTTTTTGTTTACGCAGCTCAGACAGATATTGCTGCCGGGGCGGTAAGGCGTCCCGCATATGGGACATACGCGCTCTGAAACGCTTTCCGTATCCCGGACATAAATGTTTTTTTCAAGGTAAGAATTATATTTATTTACCATATGGCCCAGGATTTTCTGGTGGTCCATGCTGCCGCGGCAGAAGATATACGGCGTTTCCTGTTCCTTCCATACGCCTTCGACCGCTACGGAACCGACGTCTACGCGAAATACGAATTTCCGGATAGAAGAAAGTTCGTGCGCCTCCTTTTGCTGCTTCCCTTCCCACAATATAAAATGGGAGGGCGTGAACACGGCAATACCGTCCGTCTTGTGATTCTCTTTATCTAAATTATAAGAAAAAACAGATAAAATCTCTTCTTCCTGCAAATTGCAGCCGTATTCCCGCAATTTTTTCAGCAGGGAGGTTCTGTAAAAGGATTTTTCTTCCATATACGATAAGATGCCTTTCTGCCATCATAAATAGAGTTCAATCTTCTTATAGCCGGACCGTTCCAGCTTCGAAATACTTGGGATTTCATAGCGGTTTCCATCGACGTCGAGGATCAGGATCCGATCCTCATCCATTTTTATGATATTTCTCTGCGTATCCTGGAGCGTGAAGCTCACCTTTCCCTCCGGCGTGGTCACGTCCCAGTATGTAAAACCGTACCGGTCTTTTAAGCGGTCGATCGTCAGAATTTTCTGGACGTAATATTTCCGGTTTAATTCTTCCAGCAGAATTTTTTGCTCCGCTTCCCCGAAACAAGCCAGATCCGCGATGATTCCCAGCTCCTTCTGCTCGCCGTCCAGAACGCTGAGGTAGCGCAGCGGCTCTTCAAAGGGAAACATCCGATGCAGAAATACGCGGTCGTATTTTTTTTCTTCCCCGTTTTCTCCCGGTAAAATCGTCATCGACAGAAATCCGCCCTCGTCATGGAATTTGGCGTTCTCCGGCGTAAAATACGTTGTTTTGATTATGTTCGATAAAGCTTCGTTTCCCATAGCGGCTCCCTCCTTATTCTGTAACGCCGATATTTTTCAGCGCTTCCATCTGCAATGTGTAAAGCTTAAAATAAATGCCCTTCTGCCGGATCAGTTCATCATGCGTCCCGAATTCCGGCATTTTGCCATTCTCGATGACGATCAGCTGATCCGCATCGCGCAAGGTGGAAAGGCGATGTGCGATCATGATCGTCGTTTTACCGACAACGAGATGTTCCAGCGCCGTTTGTATCGTACGCTCCGTTTCCGTATCCATCGCAGCGGTGGCCTCGTCGAGAATCAGTATTTTCGGATTGAGCAGCACTGCCCTTGCGATGGAAATCCTCTGCCGTTCGCCGCCGGAAAGCTCCTGATATCCCAGGCCGATCCGCGTATCATAGGCGTCGGGGAGCTTAACGATAAAATCGTGCGCGCCGGCGATTTTAGCGGCTTCTATGATTTCCGCTTTTGTAGCTTCCGGTTTCGCGTAGCGGATATTCTCTAAAATCGATCCGATAAACAAATACGTTTCCTGAGAAACGATTGCGATATTCCGTCGTAAATCCGCAAATGCGTATTCTTTGACATTGATTCCGTCGATCAGGATCTCTCCGGCGGTTACGTCGTAAAGGCGGATCAACAGATTGGCAAGCGTGCTTTTCCCCGCGCCGGAATGGCCCACGATTCCGATCATTTTACCCGCTTCGATGCAAAAAGAAACGTCGTCGATAATTTTACGGCTTTTCTCATAGGAAAATTCTACATGGCGAAACTCTACGTCGCCTTTTATCATTTCCTTTCGGACCGGGTTGGCCGTTTCCATGACGTCCGGCTCCGCATCATAAATTTCGAATAGCCGCTGCATCGCATTGGTACATTGCGAGAAAAAATAAGTCATGTCTACAAACATGAATAAAGGCGCGTTCATCATACCGACATAGGCAAGAAACGTAAGCAGGGTGCCGTAAGTCATCCGGCCGTTCATCGTCATCCAACCGCCTGCGATCCATACGATGATCGTGCTCAGATACATGATTACGTTGGCAAACGGAAACGCGGTATTGTTGAATACCGTGATTTCCTTATACATATCCGTAACCTTCGTTGCATGCTTGCGGAAGCGCCTTCCCTCCTCTTTCTCCCTTGCAAACGCTTTGATAACGCGCATGCCGGACAGAACGTCCATGAGCACACCGTTCATAGCCCGGAAACAGGAATAATTTTTCGCATGCAGGTGCTCGGAATGCCGGAACAGCCTGCTGATCACGAATAAAAATAAAGGAATCACGATCAGGCAGAGGATTGCGAGCAGGGGACTCATCGTGAGCATTATGATAAAAACTGCGATAACCCGTATGATGTTGACCAGAAAGTAAGGCAGGCCGTCTACGAAGAACCAGTAAATGGAGGTTGCATCGTTATTGATCTGCGTCATAAGGCCGCCTGTCTGCCTTCCGGTAAAAAAGCGCAGGGACAACCGCTTGATAGAATCGAAAATCGTTCGTTTCATATCGTATACGAGTTTTCCCGCTACCCGCGCGGTAATAACGCTCGAAAGCATATAGATCAGGATACTGCAAATGTTCATAGAAGCAATTAACAGAAGAACGAACAGAATCTGTCCGTAGAAGCTGCCGTTCCGGTCCAGCACCTGGTCGTAGAAAAATTTTGAAGAAAAATACGGCGCTACGACGCCCAGAGCGCTTACGAGGATGAGGGTCAGCAGGATCAGGCAGACTTCTTTACGGTATTTCTTCAGAAAAATCCCCATTCGTTTTATAAGCTTACCGCGGTCCATACATTTGGGACAGATTTTCCGATTGGGATCGGGATACCGGCAGTGGCATACGGGACAGAAGGCATCCTTTTTGAAATCATTTTCATCCTTTTCGATTTTCCCTTCCTTGATATATTGATTTGCATATTTTACGAAAAGGCGTGCGTTTTGCTTTGAAGCATTCGTAAGCATGGCAAGGAACAGCGGTTCCTCCGCACGTTTTACCGTTATGCGCGCCGTAGAAATCAGTTCCTCGAGCGTCAGCTCGGAAAGGGATGAAAGCGCGTATGTATCCACGTTTTTTTTCTCGTAGAACGAGCGCAGCCGGTCGCTGCGGGGACTTGGCCTGCTTTGGCCGATCAGGCGCAGCTGGCCTTCTGTTACGATAAGCTGATCCTTCGTAAGGAACAGGAACGTGTCGCCTTTTATCAGATCTCTGGAAAGATCGAGGCGTACAAATAATAAAATTTCATCGGACGTCATTTTCAGGTCGCTTAAAATTCCGTTCAATTCGGAACGGTAAGGGTCGATTTCCAACATCAGTATAAATTTTCTCCTTCATAAAATGGATTTAATTATAACATATATGATTTTTGCTTTCAATATAAAATTAATCGCATGAAATATTAATAAAATTAGATATATTTGTAAAATATAAAATTAACCGTGCGTTATGATTCGATTTAAATTTTGGAAAGGTATTTACATTTTCGATAAAATAAATATAATACTATATATATTATATATAAGGCGTGAGGGTTGGAATACATGGCTTCTTTAGAAGAGACGATCAGGGAAAATTTCAGATACGGAATTACGGATATGCTGATATTGAAACTTCTGACGGAGGGGGATAAATACGTTTATCAGATTACGCAGGAGCTGGATCAAATCTCCAAGGGAACCTTTAAGATGAGCAGCGTTTCATTGTATGTCCCGTTAAATAGAATGTCGGAACGGAATTTCGTAGAAGAATATAAGATGCCGATCAAAGGAGGCCGGTACAGAAAATATTACCGGATTACGGCAACCGGCTTAGAATATTTGAATTTTATGGAAAAGGAATATAAGCTGATCCATAGAAGCACCGCCAATATCATGCGCAGAGGCAAGTGACAGCGTTTTAGCATTAAAAGCGGAGCCCGTTGAAAGAGCTCCGCAGACGGCAGGATCTTGAACCAAGTTATTCTATTATAAGCGAAGCGTCGCCGCTGACGCTTTCAAACTCGAATTTTGCGGAGCCGTCTCCCTGTTTGAAGGCTTTCCCGCTGATGACGGTGGGAAGATTACAGTTCAAATCTCCGCTGACGGTATCGAGGTGCGCTGTAAAACCCGGCCCCTTTGGAATGCGGAAGATTACATCTCCGCTGACGGTATCCGTATCGATTTCTTCCGGAAATACGGAAGAATGTACGTCGATATCGCCGGAAACACTATCGAAATCGATTTTTTTCACAGAACCGTTAAATTTGCATTCTCCGCTGACGGTATCCATCATCAGAGAATCCGCCGTGATTCCTTTACACTCGATCTTTCCGCTGACATTATCGATGTCGATCACACCGAGTTCCCCATTGGAGAGCGTTACCTCGCCGGATACGTTATCCAAACGGAATTTCTGTGCGGATACGTCAGAAAGACGAACGCCGGCGGATACGGAATCGATCTGGAGAAGCGAAATCTTGCCCGCCAGCGATTGCGGAATCCGAAGCGTCAGCGTTTTATTCTGCTTTTTGCTGAGCGGGAATAGAAAACCTGGTTTCCTGGCGCGGATCGTCAGCGTACCGTCTTCGATCAGATAACGCATCGTATTCTCTTTATCTATATTGTAATCGGAAGATTCCACCGCTTCGATTTCGCTGCCGTCGTACGATGAAATATCGATTTTTCCGCCGATCCAATAGATTTTAAACGTATCGATTTCCGCTCCCGTATTCAAATTCCCTTTGGAATACCCCTCGTCGTTATACCGGAACGAGCTGAAGCCCAGGCTGAAATTTCCGAAGAAGGATCCGGCGGTATCGAATACGAGCGCCGAATACAAAAGGCTTCCGAGAAGCAGAGCGACGACGGACCAGATCACGATTCTGACAATTGCTGATTTCTTCATAGAATCCCTCACTTCTTTATATCAAAGCATGCGCGGATGATATTTTCGACGGCGCCCGCCACGACAAAGATCAGCCAGGTGATATACCATTTGCCGGTAGAAAAGCTGATTACGAAATAAAGGACGAGCGTGATGCACCACAGTGCGGTTTCGATGCTTTTGCGAAGCGCTTTCCGTTCGTCTTTCTCGTGATTCCATTCCTTGAAATTCTCCACCACGGTATCCTCTGTTTTTGTATAATGCAGTTTTGTTTTGCTGCGGTAAATGATAATGCCGGTCGCCGCTGCGACCATGATGAACATGATGCAGACGCCCAATGTATCCTCGTATTTCGAACCGCTTAGTAAAATGATAGGGATTACGCTCAAAATATAAAGCATTACCGAAATTGCAAGTAAAATCCCGCTGCGTTCGTTATCTTTGCGGATTTCTTCTTTTGTATAGAGCGGCTGCCCCGGTGCTGTGCCCTCTCCTGAGGGGCCGCAGACGCTGCCGATCAGTTCGGAAATATCCCCGATCCCCGCTACCGCAATATTGAAAGCGGCCTCCGGCGTTTTTCCTTCACGGATCAAATCGTCGTAACGGTCGGTCGTATTTTGCAGAATTTCTTCTTTTATTTCTACGATCTGTTTCGTCTTGGGCGCGTCTTTGAACAGCTCCTCGACATACTCTCTTAATTTATCACGCATGGCTTTCAACCTCCGTATTCAATAATTTATCGATAATATCACGCGTTATGCGCCAGTCCTCTAAAAGCTTCTCAAATGTGCTCCTGCCCAGCGGCGTAATCCTGTAATATTTTCGTCTCGCATTCGTTGCTTCCTCGCCCCAGTATGACGCAATGCATCCGGCGTCTTCCAATCTTTTAAAAGCGGTATAAAGCGTCGCTTCCTTTAACTCATACAAACCGTTTGAACGCAATTGTATCGACTTGTTGATTTCATACCCGTAGCTGTCTTTATGAATAAGATGCGCTAATATAATGGTATCGGTATGGCCGCGGATCAAATCGGCAGATATCGACATAACATATTGCCCCCTTCCTTGCGGATTGCCCGGCTTTGCTCGCCTGACGCTATACTTTATAGCATTATATACCTCACCTGTCAAGGTATAAATAAATATTTTTTTCTATTTGTGCCATAATAAAACAGGTTGTGATATACTATCGGTATGGGGAGACTAACTCAAGTAAAATGAGGTGCGAGATGGACGCGGCGGAAAACAGCATTGTCAAAAAAACATATAAAGTTACGGGGATGTCCTGCGCAGCCTGTTCGGCACACGTAGAAAAGAGCGTTTCGAAGCTGCCGGGAATCGTCAAAGTAAACGTCAACCTGTTAAACGGCACGATGGATGCAGAATATGAGGCGCAGCGCCTCACAAGCGACGAAATCATAAAAGCCGTGGAAAAGGGCGGCTACGGCGCTTCTGAGAAAACGGGCGAAGAGCCTGCCGGAACGGAAACGGGCATATCGAAAGAAAGCGGGGAAATGAAAAAGCGCCTGATCTGGTCGATTGTTTTTACCGTGCCGCTTTTTATCCTTTCGATGGCGCCCATGCTCGGCGTCGAGGCGTTTCAGGTCTTTCATTTTAAAGGCGCGGGCTATGTGCAGGCGGCGCTTTGCATACCTGTCATTATCGTCAATATAAAATATATTTGGAAAGGCGTGAAAAATCTGTTCCGTTTTCACCCGAGTATGGAATCTCTGATTGCGATCGGGACGGCGGCATCTTTTCTATACAGCATTTACCTGCTGCTGCGCGGCGGAAGCCACCATTACTATTTTGAATCCTGCGCCATGATCCTGACGCTGATCACGCTTGGCAAGACGCTGGAAGCGGGGGCTAAAAATAAAACCGGCGAAGCGATCAAAAAGCTGCTTGCAATGACGCCGAAGACGGCGCTTGTAGAACGAAACGGAGACGTCGTCGAGGTCGAAACGAAAAGTGTCGTTGAAAATGATATTTTACACATAAAATCGGGTGCGTCCATTCCTGTGGACGGCATTCTGATCGAAGGGACCCTTTCTGTAGATGAATCCGCCATCACCGGGGAAAGCATGCCTGCGGACAAAGCGCCGGGCGACGCCCTGACAGGCGCGACGGTCAATCGCAGCGGTTTTGGGAAAATGCGCGCTACGCGCGTCGGCACGGATACTGCGATCGCGCAGATTATCCGGCTGGTGGAAGAAGCGTCGTCCTCTAAAGCGCCGATTTCCCAGCTTGCGGATAAAGTGAGCGGAATTTTCGTACCTGTCGTCATCGTGATCGCCGTGTGGCTGCTGCTTGGAGAATCTTTCGAATTTGCACTGACAAGCGCCGTTTCCGTGCTTGTCATCTCGTGCCCGTGCGCGCTGGGACTCGCAACGCCGACTGCAATCATGGTAGGGACCGGGAAAGGCGCTGAGAACGGAATCCTGATCAAAAGCGCGGAAAGCCTGGAAACCGCGCATAAGATTCGGACCGTCGTACTCGATAAAACGGGGACGGTTACAAAAGGAAAGCCGTCTGTAACGGACGTTTTCCCCTGGAACGACTGCCCGGAAGAACGTCTGCTGTCGGTTGCGGCCGGCATCGAAAAGATGTCGGAGCATCCGCTTGCAAAGGCCGTTACGGAATATGCGGAAGAGCGCGGAATCCGGGGCGCGGCATTCCGGGATTATGAGATGGCCGAAGGCAGGGGAATCCGGGGGCGTTATCAGGACGATACGACAGCCGTTTATGCTGGAAATGAAAAATTCATGCGGGAAAACGGCGTGGACGTCCAGGAATTCCTGCAAAATACCGGTAAATTGCTCGGGGGAAAAACGCCTCTGTTTTTTGCCGAGGGGACGCGGCTGATCGGCGTATTGGCAGCTGCGGATGCAATCCGGGAAACGAGCGCGGAAGCCGTGCGGAAATTCCATGAGATGGGAATCCGTACCGTCATGCTGACGGGCGACAATGAAACGACAGCGGAAAATATCTGTAAAGAAGCCGGCATCGACGAATTCAAAGCCGGCGTGCTGCCTGGAGAGAAAGAACAGTATGTCAGACAATTCCAGGAAAGCGGCAAAACCGTGGTGGGTATGATCGGAGACGGCGTCAACGACGCGCCGGCACTGGCGCGGGCCGACGTCGGGATCGCGATCGGGGCAGGCACGGAAGTCGCGGTGGAATCCGCCGATATCGTCTTGATCCGGGGGGATTTGAACGACGCGGCAGCGGCGGTGCGTCTGAGCAGAGCCGTGATCAAAAATATCAAGGAAAATCTTTTCTGGGCGTTGATTTATAATACGGTCGGCATTCCGATCGCAGCAGGCGTACTGTACGGGATCGGTATCACGCTGAGCCCGATGTTCGGGGCCGCGGCAATGAGCCTGAGTTCCGTTTGCGTCGTTTTGAACGCGCTGCGGCTGAAACGCGTAAAGCTGAATTAAAACTTGTATTTTACCGTAAATGCAGGTATACTAACACATGCGGTATTCATAGTCTGGACAGGCCTCCAGGAGGTAGAAACGATATGACTATGAAATCAATTCCCGTAGGAATGCGGCCCTATGAAAGACTGGAACATTGCGGCGCAGAGGCGCTCAGCGATGCGGAATTGCTTGCGATTCTGATCAAATCCGGCACGAGGGAGAAATCTGCGCTTACCCTTGCGGAAGAACTCCTTTTGAAACAGGGAAGTCTGGCCGACGTCGGAAGCGCCGGCTTGGCGGAACTCAGAAGCAGCAAAGGGATCGGGCGCGTCAAGGCGATCCAGCTGCTGGCGGCGGCGGAAATCGGAAAGCGCATTGCATTCGGAAGACGCAAAAGTAAAATAAAGATCACGGATCACGAATACTTGAGCGGGATGCTGATGTCGGAAATGAAAAAGCTGCGGCAGGAAATTTTTCAGGTGCTGCTTTTTGACAAGAAATGGAATTATATTTCCAGCTGCCGGATTTCGGCCGGTACCGTGGACAGGACGCTCGTACATCCGCGGGAGGTGTTTTATCATGCGATCCAAAATCTTGCCTCCGCCGTCGTACTGGCGCATAATCATCCCTCCGGGGACTGCCAGCCGAGCAAGGCCGATTATGAAACTACGGAACGGATCGTGAAAGCGGGCCGGATCGTCGGAATCGACGTCGCGGATCATATGATCGTGGGAAATGGGAAATATTACAGTATGTACCGTGAGGGAGATCTTTTGAGGATAAAAGAAAAAATGTTGAACGAGGGATCTGAAGATTATGGCACGTGATATAGGAATCGATTTGGGAACGGCGAATACGCTCGTCCATATGTCCGGAAAAGGCATCATCATCCGGGAACCGTCCGTTGTGGCGATCAATAAAAATACGAATGAAGTTCTTGCCGTCGGAGACGCTGCAAAACGGATGATCGGAAGAACGCCGGGAAGCGTCGTGGCGATCCGTCCGCTTCGGGACGGCGTAATAGCAGATTTCGATATGACGGAACAAATGCTGCGGTACTTTATCCGGAAAGCGGCTGCGGCTGCGGGAATCGGCAAACCGAATTTGATCATATGCGTTCCTTCCGGCGTTACGGAAGTGGAATATATGGCTGTGGAAGAAGCCGCGGAGCGTGCGGGAGCGAGAAAAAAACCGCTGTTGTTCGAAGAGCCGCTGCTTGCGGCCATCGGAGCGGGCCTGCCGATCGAAGAGGCTACCGGCTGCATGGTCGTAGATATCGGCGGCGGAACGAGCGAAGTAGCCGTTATTTCGATGGGCGGTATCGTCAATTCCAAATCTTTGCGCGTCGCGGGAGACAAGCTTGACGAATATATCTCGACGTATACCAAAAGAGAACATAACTTAGTGATCGGGGAACGGACGGCGGAAGATATCAAACTGACGATCGGAGCCGCGCATCCCAGACCGCAGGAAGAATATATGGAAATCAAGGGACGCGATTTGCTGACCGGGCTTCCGAAGAATGTCAAAATCTCTTCTTCAGAAGTCGTGGAAGCAATCCGGGAGCCGGTAACGGCGATCGTAGACGCGATCAAGGAAGCGCTGGAAGAAACGCCTCCGGAGCTTGCGGCAGACATTATGGAGAAGGGAATCATGCTGACCGGCGGCGGCGCGCTGCTCAGCGGACTCGATAAGATCATAAAAATAGAAACCGGCATGCCGGTTTGCGTGGCGGAGTATCCGCTGGACTGTGTGGCGCTTGGAACGGGGAAATGCCTGGAAGAAGGCAATCTGAGAAAAATTTTGTACCAGAACCGTACGTCGGGGATGTTCTGAGGTGTCTGATTCGGAGTGAACAAAAAAGCAAAACGTATCATTTTCATACTGGCGGGAATCACCGTGCTGCTCGTCGTTTTTATCGCGGTTTCGAGCAGGCCGGGCAGCAGCCTGCATTCTGTTTATAAAGTGATCGGAACGCCGTTCCAATATATTCAGAGAGGTTTTTCTTCTTTTGGGAAAAGCATTAAAAACGCCTTTTCCGTAATAGGAGACTATGGGGAAATCAAGGATAAAATCGTCGATTTGCAGGAAGAAAACGATACGCTCAAAAATCTGGAAAACGAAAATGAAAAGCTGAAAGAAGAAAACGCAGAACTTCGTGACCTTTTAAACTTAAAAGGATATTTTAAAGATTACGATATGGTTGCCGCAAATGTCATTGCGGAGGACGTTACCGACTGGTTCAACGAATTTACCGTAGACCGGGGAACTTCCGACGGCATTTCAAACGGCTGCGTGGTGATCACCTCAAAGGGGCTCGTGGGAATCGTATATAACGCGGGGCCGGCCTCTTCCAAGGTGCGCTGCATCGTAGACGAACAGAATGTCATCATGGCCCGTATCTCCAGAAACAACGCGCTTGTGCGCGTACGCGGCATGTCGAATGAAAATTATACGCATATGCTTGTAGCGGACCGGATTGCCAAGCAATCCGCTTTATATGTGGGAGATACGATCATAACGGCAGAAAGCGGCGGCGTATACCCGAAAGGGCTCGTTATCGGTACCGTAGTACAGATCAATGAAGACGCCGAAGCGCAAACGAGGACGGCATATATAGAACCGGCCGTGGATTTCATGGCGGTTAGCCTCGTTTATGTACTGATGCCCTCCGGCACGGATCAGGCCGGATAACGGACCGGAAATCGACAGGAGTTTTCAATGAAGAACAGGAAGCATATAATATTCTACATATTATCGGCTGTCATCCTTGCCCTGATACAAGAGGCATTCTTTAATGACCTGCGTATTTTTGGGGTAAAACCGAATTTGACGCTGGCGCTGCTATGCGTGGCGGCGGTACGCATGAATTTTACCGAAGCAATGCTCTACGGCCTCTCCACCGGATTGTTTGTGGATATCGTTTACGGCAGGTATATCGGCCTTTACGGCCTCTTATATATGTATCTTGCAATTGCGCTTTCTTTTCTTACTGCAGAGCTGAACTATGGTGAAAAGCTCTGGTGGCCGATCGCCGCCGCTCCGCTCCCTATACTGGTATATGGAATCGCGGAAAGCTTTATCATACGCCTGCTTGCGGTGTATACGGGAGAAGCGCAGCATATCTACGAGGGAGGATTCTGGACGCATTTTGGAACCCGGATCCTGCCTGTGGCGTTTTATAATTGTATCTGCATTGCGGCGCTGATGGTGCCGGTCCTTAAATTTTTAGACAGAAAGCCGGGTGGATTCCAGTGAATAAGCCGACGTGGGAAGGTGTTTCCGATAAATTAAAACGCCTTTTTAAAAACAGATGTTTCTATGTCACGCTTTTTCTGCTGATCGTCATGACCGTGATGATCGGAAGACTGTATAAGTTGCAGATTATCGATGGAAGCCTTTATCGGAATAAGGCGCTGACCACAATCGACAGTATTACGAAGCTGCCCGTCGACGCGCCGCGGGGCAATATCTATGACCGCAACGGCATTCTGCTTGCTACTACCCGAAAATCGTATAAGGTACAGATGGTGAATGTGGACAACCCTCAGGAAGAAAGAAATGCGATGTATCTGGAGTTGATCGATCTGTTCATGAAAAATGGAGATACCTATACGAATACGTTTGGAAAATACCTTGCCTATCCCATCGATTGGGGGACCGCCTTAAACGGAACGGATGCCGGGGCGGACCGGAAGAGCTGGATCAATACGATCGCAATCAAAAAATCAGATCGGGACCGCCTGAATACGCCGCAGGAGATTTTCGCTTATCTCCGGAACGAACGGTTTAAGATCGATGCAAAATACACCGATGAAGAAGCGTATAAAATTATGATAATACGCTATGAAACGTTTTCTTTCGGACTGAGCTATATCACGCCTTCCGTGATTGCGGAAGACTGCTGCGCAGAAACGGTCGAACAGATCGAAGCGCGCTATCTCGATTTTCCCGGCGTTACGACGGAAGAAACCTATTTCCGGGAATATGTCAACGCAGAGGAAGCAAGTCATATTCTGGGATATGTCCGGGCAATCAGCGAGGAAGAATACGCCGTTATGAAGGACCAGGGGTATTCCAATGACGACATCATCGGTAAAATCGGAATCGAACAAGTCGCGGAAGGGTATCTGCGCGGCGTGGACGGGATCCGGGAAGTTTATATTGACAAAGACGGCGTGGTGCGCGAATATTCGTATACGGAACCGATTCCGGGGAACGACGTCTATCTTACGATTGATTATACGTTCCAGCAAAAATGCGTTGAGATCCTGAAAGATGAAATCGAAAATATCAAGGCAGCTAAAGACGATATCAAAAATTTCGGAGATGCCGAGGCCGGCGCCGTCGTGGTACTCAATGCGAAGACAGGCGAAACGCTTGCCATGGCAAATTATCCCAATTACGACAACAGTATATTTTTGGAACCCCCTTCCAATAAAACCGCGCAGCAGGCGATCGTGGACCTGTTCAATGACCCGACTTCGCCGAGCCTGAACCGCGCGACGCAGGGGTTATATCCGGTCGGTTCCACTTTCAAGCCGATTACGGCGCTTGCCGCGCTTGGGGATAAGGTTACGAATGATTCCAGAGAGATCAAATGCAACGGTTTCCTCGTCATCAATAATCATACGCATTCCTGTATGGGATATCACGGCAATATTTCTCTGAAAAATGCGATCGCCAAATCCTGCAACGTCTATTTCCAGCAGATCGGCGTTGAAACGGGAGTCAACGATATCGACGCCTGGGCGAAAAAGTTTGGTCTGGGCGAAAAAACGGGAATCGAGATCAACGAATATGCGGGGTACCGCAGCAATCCCGACACGATGAAAGTCAAAGAAACGGATATTTATCACAAATGGACGGATTCGGACACGGCGCAAACGGCGATCGGTCAGCTTTATACGTTGTTTACGCCACTGCAGCTTGCGCGTTACGCTGCGGCGCTGGGAAACGGCGGCACGCTTAATGTGCCGTATTTGATCGGCAGCGTGCAAAAGACGGACGGCACCTCCGTTTTAGATAATTCCGGCAAGAATGCGGCGATCGAAAAGATCGATGTAGCATCCTCCGCATTAGACTCCGTGAAATCCGGTATGAAACAGATGGTATTAGACAGCGCCGCGGCCTCGAGCGCGTTCAGCGCATTCCCAAAAGGCTTCGTAGCGGCCAAAACAGGTACGCCGGAAACAGGGATGGAAGCGTTCGGACAAAGCTCGCACTCCGTACTGATTTGCTATGCGCCTGCCGACGATCCTGAGATTGCGGTCGCTATCGTGATCGAACACGGCGCCAAGGGCGCCAATGCGCTTCCGATCGCAGGTAAAATCTTTGAAACGTATTTCTATGGGCAGACGCTGCGCGAAGACAGCCTCCCCCGCAGCAAAGGCTTCGGCTGGCAGAATTTTATGGCAAATGGGACATCGCCTGTACAGCAGCCGGATCCGGCGGAATAAATTTATTTTTTTCCGGAAGCTTTCTCGGACTTTTTCTGCGCTTTCTTTTCCGTTTGCTTTTTGAGCAGCTGTTCTATGGAATCTTTGTATCGGCCGTTTTTGATATTCGGATACGCCTTTATGATCCGTTTATGGATGAAATTGGAGTTTGCCGCCAGTTTATTGTATTTTTCCTTCAGCGCTTCCCGGTCGGCTTCGCCTTTCGCTTTCCATTCTTCTGCGCGGGAATTCAGAGAGATTGCGCGGTTGGAAAGCTTCCCGCCGATATTTTCCGATACGGAATTGA
The DNA here is from genome assembly GCA_046952735.1 of Clostridia bacterium. Classification (GTDB taxonomy): domain Bacteria; phylum Bacillota; class Clostridia; order UBA1212; family UBA1255; genus Egerieisoma. The sequence continues at coordinate 29,351 of JBKUJR010000011.1, forward strand.
GCGCTTTTTCAATCTCGGACATCGTACGCAGCTTTTTCGGAAGCCGTAGGATATTGACCAGTGTCAGGATAAAGTCCGTGACTGCGGCGGATAAAAATATCGCGCATAAGATCGTACTGACGGTACCTGGAAGGATCTGAATGAATCTGAGGACGAGCGGGTGGATGATTTTTACGATAAACATGCAGGCAAGGCCCCATAGAAGCGAAAATTTCAGGCAGACATATCCTTTGAGATTGAAGGGGACGTCCGAATAATCCCACCATTTCTGATGAAACAGCTTTTCCAGCAGAAAACCGGTAATGAATTCCAGAATCGTGGTTATGAGTACGGAACCTGCAAACAGCAGCAGAATATTTTCCGTAAACGGCCTCAGCAGTCTGACGACCGTCAATACGCCGAATCCGTATATCGGACAGACGGGACCGTTCAAAAAGCCGCGGTTTACGAATTTTCCGCTGTTCACGGCGGCGAAAACTACTTCGGTACACCATCCGAGGAAAGCGTATATTAGAAAGATCCATGCAAGTTCTCTGATTACGGGCCAGTCCATACGGCACATCCTTTTATATTACATCCGGTTTTGTTCGATCCAGCGGTTTGCAAGCTCCAGCATACGTTTGTCCGCATTTTTGTTGAGCAGCTTCATTGCCTCGCCGTACGGCACGAACCACCATTTCAGAACTTCTTCTTCCTGGATCTTGATTTGCGGAATTTCCTCCCGCGTAAAACGAGCCGTAAAATAAACGGCCAGTTTATGCATGTCCGCTCCGGGCAAAGATCCGTTTGCTTCGCTTGGCGCTACATATTTGAAATGGTAACGGAAATCCGTGAAAATTTCAGGAGTCAGGCCCGTTTCTTCGAAAACCTCGCGTCTTGCCGTTTCCAGCTCGGATTCCCCGTTTTCGGCGTGCCCTTTTGGAAATCCGATGTGTCCGGACAAATTTTTGATTAGAATGTATTTGACGATCCCATTTTCTCTGCAATACGTCACGGCGCCGCACAGCTTTTCAAATGCGAACGGTACGGACGTTTCCGCCGCGCCGCTCCCCAGCCAGCTTTTTGTTTTTCGCATGAGCGGTTCATACGTATCCGGGTGCAGATATTGGTGAAAAGAAAGCTCGTTTTCACTAAAAAGAATCTCTTCTGTTTTATTGTTCGGCGCTTTTCCCATGCAAACGCATTCTGTATAATATAGTTTCCCATATGTGGTCGTACGGCCCGCCGTTCCGATTCTGCGGTTTCCCGTAGAAAGGGAATAAGAGGAAATTCCATATATTTTACCGGCGACGATCCCCGCTTTGATATACAATTCGCGCCGAAGCGCGGTTTCCGGAGATTCATTGTTCCGGACGGGGCCGCCGATCATCTGGTAAGCCGCCGTGCCATGAGATCTGACGAACACCCATTGTCCGCGAAATCTGACGGCTGTAATCACATATTTTGTCTTATGAGAAAGTTCAAAATCCTTATATATCGTACAAACCGTATTTGCGCCGCCTGACATTGCCGCGTTCCGCCTCCCAAAAAAGATTTTCCTGCATATCATATCATTTTTAACGGCGTAGATAAAGAAAAATTTTATTACGAATTTTTAAGAAGCTGGGACGGAAAAAGACGTACTGTTTGTTAAATGTGTCGGCAGTATTTTGTAAGACTGTAAAAATAAAAAAATTAATTATATAAAATGAATACGTAATTTTAAATAAATAGGTTGAATTTTCGCTTTATTTGTAGTAAAAAAACATAAAATGAGTTTTAAATGATTTGTTGCATTTTTTTGCGATATCATGTAATATTTATGTCATAGCCGCAATGCGGTAATCGGAAATTATTTCATTTGGAGGAAGCATATGAAAAAGAAATTGACAGTATTATTTGCCATTTGTTTGATGGCAGCGGCAATCTTTACGACAAGTATTTTTGCTGCGGATACTACGGTGCCGTTCCCGGGAGTGGGCGACCTTACGGATAACAATTTCGGGCAGGGCGGACTTTTTATCGGTGAAGGCCAGTTCTTTGCACAGGCATTCAATGTGAAGCAGGCGATTAAGGGATTCAGCTATTCCGCTTTCGGCGCCGATGCGTTCAAAACTGTAAAATACGAGCTTTTCTATTACAGAAACGATATCGCGACATCCAGAGAAGGGACCGCCGTTGTCAGCGGAACGTTTAAGCAGGTCAGCAACACGGGCGCGGCAAAAGTCCTGTTCGATAAAGAAGTTCCTGCCGGCAAGTACGTTCTGGTTTTCACCGTTCTTGACGGGGAAGGATATATTGCAATCGCTATTCTGCCGGGTACGCCTGCAACGGATTTTGCCTGCTCGGAAGCAATGCAGAAAGCCGATTTTAATATTTTTACCTTCGACGCGCTGAAGGGCGATCCGACGGTGATGGTCGGCGGCCTGATATTCAGCGGCAGCGCCGATGCAAGCGCTTATTTAACGTTTGCGGAGGATCCTGTGACTCCTGCTCCCGAGCCGTCTGATCCGGGTAAAACGGAAGATCCCGGCAAGACGGAAGACCCGGGTAAAACGGAGGATCCCGGCAAGACGGAGGATCCCGGTAAGACGGAAAATCCGCCTAAGACCGGAGACATTATGGTGATCGTACCGATCGCCGCTGCTTTCGTTGTTTTCTCTGTTCTTCTCCTGAAAAGAAAGCAGGAAGCATAAGAAGCTGCATTGCAGCCAAGTTATCAGTACAGAAACAGCCGGCCCTTCAAGGAGGATCGGCTGTTTTATCTTTGCAATAGGGATCCGCATTGCCATATTATGGCATTACGCAAGCCGGGATAAATCCGGGGGAACCGCTTCCAGCCTGTGGATCGGCTGTCCTTCCTCCAGAAAACGGCGTTCGTATTCTGTAATAATGTTTTGGCCTAAAATTTCCGACGGCGTTTCCGGAGTGTGCAGATCATACGTCACATTGGATAATTTCCATCCGCTGCCGGTAAAACTATCGATTGAAAAAGCAAAGAGCTCCCGGTTGTCTGTTTTTTGAATGATCCTTCCGCCTGGAGCAAGGATCGTCTGATACATTTTGAGAAAGGCAGGGTGGGTCAGCCGGTGTTTCGCCTGCTTCTTCCGCGGCCAGGGATCGCTGAAATTCAAATAGATGCAATCTATTTCCCCGGGCAGGAAAAAATCGAGCAGTCCGTTTGCATTTTCGTTGACGAAGCGGATGTTTGTCAGCCCGCGCTGTTCCGTTTTCTCAAGCGCTGTGACGATTACGTTTTTCACGCATTCCATCGCGATAAAATCCGTATCGGGATGAGCGGCGGCCATTCCGGTTATAAAAGCGCCTTTCCCACAGCCGATTTCCAGATGGAGACGGCCTCCTTCCCGGCCGAACAGCGCGCGCCAGCGACCTTTCAGGGAGGCGGGATCTCCCGCAACGAGAGGACGGCATTTTTCAAATCGCTCTTCCAGATGTTTTTTGTTTCGGGGACGCATAGTTTCTCTCCTTGTCCGTAAAGAATCGACGGAAAACATTGTAACATGGATCCTGAAAATTTTCATGTGGAATTTTACGTATATCCTATTTCCTTCTCCGGAACTCCGGCGCCGGCAGCAGACAGGAATATTTTGTATTTCGGAAAGAAGCATGTTATAATACGTTTGCTATTTTTTACACGTGAAAGGGGTTTTTAATAATGTATCGATTTTCCATCGGAGTTATATTGGATTCTTTCCGCTGCGACAGGGAGACGGCGCTGCAAAAAGCGGAAAAGCTTGGCGCGGACGGTATACAGGCATATGCCACATACGGGGAGCTCTCTCCTTATCAATTGAATACGGAGCAGAGAAAAGAACTTTTAAAACAGGTCAAAGCTCATGGCCTGCGGTTTTCAGCGCTTTGCGGCGATCTGGGAGAGGGTTTTGCAAACAGGGAGAGGAACCCGAAACTGATCGAGCATTCCAAAGCGATTATCGATCTGGCGCTCGAACTGGAAACCAACATCGTAACGACGCATATCGGCGTTGTTCCCACGGACAAACAGGAAGAACGCTATAAAATCATGCAGGAGGCATGCTTTGAGCTCAGCAGATATGCAGATTCCTTGGATGCGCACTTTGCGATTGAAACGGGACCTGAAATCGCAACGACGCTGAAAGCGTTTCTGGACGATCTCCATTCTACGGGCGTCGCAGTGAACCTCGATCCGGCGAATCTCGTCATGGTCACAAAGGACGATCCGGTGCAGGCGGTATACACGCTGAAAGATTATATCGTCCATACGCATGCGAAAGATGGGCGGAACCTTTATCCTACGCCGGCTGAAGTCGTTTACGGCGTAAGGCCGGGCAAAGAGGGCGAAGTGCCTACGGGCCCTTCCTTTATAGAAGTACCGCTTGGAACGGGAGAGGTAGATTTCAAAAATTATCTGAAAGCGCTGGACGACATCGGATACCATGGCTTCCTTACCATCGAGCGGGAGGTCGGCGACGATCCGGAGAAGGATATCAAAACCGCAAAGGATTATCTCGACAGTCTTATAAAGTAAAGAAAGAAGGATACGAGCATGCAGAAACCCACCTATTATATCACCACTCCGATTTATTATCCCAGTGATAATCTCCATATCGGGCATTCTTATACGACGGTAGCCGCCGATGCGGAAGCCAGGTACAGAAGATTGAAAGGCTATGACGTCATGTTCCTCACCGGAACGGATGAGCACGGTCTCAAGATCCAGCGAAAAGCAGAAGAAAAAGGCGTCACGCCAAAACAATATGTGGATGAAATCGTAGCCGGGATCAAAGAGTTGTGGAAAATCATGCGTATCTCCAACGACCGGTTCATCCGGACGACCGACTCCTGCCATGTAGCTGCCGTGCAAAAGATTTTCAAGCAGCTGTACGATCAGGGAGACATTTATAAAAGCGAATATGAAGGCTGGTACTGCACGCCGTGCGAAGCTTTTTGGACGGAAACACAGATCGAAGACGGGAAATGCCCCGACTGCGGCAGGCCGGTAGAGCGCACAAAAGAAGAATGTTATTTTTTCCGGCTTTCCAAATATCAGGACAGGATCATATCTTACATCGAAAGCCATCCTGATTTTATTCAGCCCGTATCCCGCAAAAATGAAATGCTCAACAATTTTCTGCGCCCCGGGCTTGAAGATCTCTGCGTATCGAGAACGACGTTCGATTGGGGAATCCCCGTTACGTTTGATGAGAAGCATGTCGTATACGTCTGGGTGGATGCGCTCTCCAACTATATCACCGCTCTGGGCTATGAGAGCGAGGACGACAGCCTGTACCGGAAATACTGGCCGGCGCAGGTGCATCTCGTCGGGAAGGAGATCATACGCTTTCATACCATTATCTGGCCGGCGATTCTGATGGCGCTCGATTTGCCGCTCCCTGAGAAAATATACGGACACGGTTGGCTGCTCCTGAACGGCGGTAAAATGTCGAAATCCAAGGGGAATGTAGTCGATCCTGTTCTTTTGACCGAACGGTACGGCGCAGATGCGATCCGGTATTTTCTGCTCCGGGAAGTTCCCTTCGGGTCCGACGGCATGTTCTCAAATGATGCGCTGATCGGCAGAATCAATGCGGATCTTGCCAATGATCTCGGAAATCTCGTATCGAGGACCGTTTCAATGCAGCTGAAATATTTCGGCGGTAAAATGCCGTCTGCGCCGCAGCGCGCCTCATGCGGTCCGGAAACAGACGTACAGGCGCTTACCGCCGGGTGCATGGAACGGGTCGAGGCGGCTATGGACGCGCTGCAGTTCCCGTCGGCGCTTACGGAAATCTGGAAAGGAATTTCCAGAATGAATAAATATATCGATGAGACGATGCCCTGGGCGCTGGCCAAGAGCGAAGCCCCCGAGGACAAAAAGAAACTTGCCGGCGTTCTGTATACGCTGCTGGAAGGACTCCGGATCGTCTCCATTTTGATAGAACCGTTTATGCCGGATACGCCGCGTAAGATACAATCACAGCTCGGAGTGGCGGAGATGGAGCACATTTTAACATGGGAAAGCGCCGGAAAGTGGGGACTGTATCCCGACGGAGCGGAAGTCCGCAAGGGAGAAGCTTTGTTTCCGAGAATAGATCCAGAGGACGGATCGTTATAATAAAAAGAGAAAGGTGGTTTCAAATGAATCGTTTCGGTAAACTCTTTTTAACCTCCGCGCTGATTGCCTGCACCGTGCTATCCGCGTCGTGTACAAGCGCGGAACCTAAAAAAACGTCTCCCACGGCAACAGCGGATGCGGATAAAACAAATTCCGCCACATCGTCCGCAGAACCGACGCCGGGCGGCAGTACCGGAAATCCGGCTGTTTCGGAAGTGCCGCCGGGTGCGGAAAAATGGATTTCCGCGTGTGAAAATGCCGATCGCGTTTTGATGAATGCGGAACAAATTCAAAAAATGAATGCGGAAATGCGGGCGCGCTGCGCTGCGCTTACGGATATTGCTTCCTATCAGACAAGCATGACGAAAAGCGCGCTGTCTTCTCTGATAGAAGATTCTGCGGGACCGGGTCTTCCAAAATACGATGAAGACGGCAAAGAAGTTACGCCTTCCGATATGAATGCAATCAAAGACAACAGGAATCTGGGCGCCTTAGAGGACGTGAATCGGCTGAAAAAGGGCGTAACCGTGCAGCGCACGAATATCCGCGCTCTGCCGACAGATCGCGCGTTTTACGACAAGGCTTCCGCACAGGACTACGACAGAATGCAGGAATCGGAGCTTGCGGCAGGTTCTGCGGTATGGATCTTGCATACGAGCAAGGATAGTAAATTCTATTTTATACAATCGTATTATTATGTCGGATGGGTGGATGCGCAAGACGTTGCGGATGCCGATGGAAACAGCGATTGGGAGCTTTACGCAAAGCTGCTGAATATGCGGGAGAATGCCGCTGGGGACATAGCGTTTGCGGTCGTTACGGATTCCCTGGCCACCGTCGAAGGCGTCAAGCTCGATATGGGCACGGCGCTGCTGCTAAGCGGCGCACAAACAGACGGCGATACGTACCATATCATTTTACCGGGAAAAGGAGCCGACGGAAAGCTTACGAGAGTAGAAGCAGACATTTCTGCGAAATCCGCGAGTATCGGCTACCTGGAATATACGTTTCGCAATTTTTATATCCAGGCGTTTAAATATGTGGGAACTCCTTATGGATGGGGCGGGATGAGAGACGGCGTGGATTGCTCCAGCTACGTTCTCAGTGTCTTCAAAACCTTCGGATTCGTTTTCCCGCGTAATACGAGCCAGCAGAATAAAACGGTTGGCAACATCACAAATGTGGAGGGAAAAGAGGATTCTTTCAAGCTCTCCGTATTAAAAGAGGCCGCCGCGCCCGTTTTGATTTATAAATCAGGCCATGTCATGATTTATCTCGGTGAGATGGAGAATGTACGGTATATTATCCATGCGCCGGGCGGCGGAAAAGTACGGGAGGACGCTTACGACGGTTTTTCTTCCTTGATCCGGATCTGCGAAGTGGGACCATTAAAATAATTGTGGCATTTTAACTGCTTGATGAGCTTATCGTATCTGACCTGATACGCTTTCAGAATATAAGTATAATAATCGATGCTGTCCGAATCCGTAACATTGTTAAAATTGATACGGGCAGTATCGATTAATTTTTTGACGTCGCTAATTTCATTCATAATGGCCGTAACTTCAGGATCCTCCTTGTTCTTATGGATCCCGAATAAATTCCGAAGACTCATGACTATAATCACCGCCAGTATTGTTCCTAAATTTACGGCAAAATATACCGCATGATTATTTATATGCGAACCGCCGGCGAATTATCAAAGGAAAATCAGAAAGAAAACAAGCGTTTTTTTGCTTGTTGATATATATCCCAAATAGTATATAATTAAACCATATATTTTGATATTCATATTGTGGGAGGAAAAAACATGCAGAAGTATATCTCTAAATTTTGTGTTCTTTTATGCGGATTTGTTTTATTTGGGTATATGATTTTTATCAGTGCGAATGAAGGAAACTTTTTAATGTATTTTTCTGTACCTTTAAATACATTTTATAGTTTTCAAAATGAACTCTATGTGCCGGTCAGTCTGGATGAAAATCAAAAAATCGATACGGAAATCCCATATTATTATGGAAAATTATCGGATGACGTATCTGAAATTGTATATGAAAATAAAAATCTCGGCGAATATCGGGGGGAATATTTGGGATATGCGGAAGGAGATTTTATATACGGCAGCGCGCCGAATATTTACGAGGCCCTTTTACCTGACGGACAAACAGTTGCGGAAGATTTATTGATTGTGGAGACGAAATACGGATATTCTTTTGTGGCGAAGCTCACGGAGCCATATTCCGAGAAAATGCGAAACGTTTCGCAATGGAGGGAATATGCAAAAGAATTTGCGCTGGAATATGATTTGGAGTGCAGAAGAGAACGGCAGCTCTATGATCATACCAGTACGAATTTAATGTAGTCGATTTATTATGATCCGGATGAAACTTTTTTGCAAAAAGCCAATAAAAAAATACGGTTGCTCGCCGTCGATATCCGGCAATATGTCGAAGCGTTATTTACGATCCTCCAATGATTTTAAATCCTTGGGTTCATATCGGTGACTGCCCGGCAAGGCTTTTTTGCCGTTCCAACACACGATGGCATCGGACAGGCTTTTTCCGGGATTCGCGGCAAAAAAGTCCCGGATATATGTATTATACTCAAATTGCTCCCCGATCTCGTGCGGCTTGTTTTTCAGCTCGTAATATGCGGCGACGGCCTCCCGGTACGTCTTGCCGGCATTGTGCTTCAGCCATTGCTGAAACGCGGTATGAAACGCGAAATTCTTGCCGATTACGCTTTTGAAGAAGGCACGGACCCGTTCGGAGCAAACAAACCCTTCTGGTATTTTCGTATCGTAGGCGATGCTTTCTTCAGGCTGCTTCCTGCGCGGCGCAGCCTGCGCGGGCGCCTTTTCGCCGGTATCTAAATAGACAGCGATCCGCCGCGTTAATTCCGGCTTTGCGCCGAGCGCAGAAAGCCCCTCCTGCCTGCAGAATGCGGCAAGCTCGCTTTTCAGGTAATAATACTGTTTAAATTCGCTGCCTGTCATTGTTTTTTCTATAATCGGTCTGTTCGCCATTTCCTGCCTCCCGCCAGATTTTAATCCGCAGAAGCGGAAAAGTCAATTCGGCGTGTTTTTCACAGAAAGATGAATTTATAATAAAATTCTTTAAATCTTGTATAAAAAACGAGATTGTCCTATAATAATATAATGATTTTAATAAGGAGGCATGGGTTGCGATGTCTGTGACGAAAAAACAAAAGCTGTCCGCGGATGCTTATTTACAGGAAATCAAACCGATTGCGGCAAAGCTGATAGCATTTCTGACCTGCAGCGAGGAATACGAAATGGGCTGCGAAACGGTCCGGGGCTGCGGGTTTCAGGAGGCGAGCCTGCTGGCGGTCAATTCCAAAAGTAAAAAGTACAGTATTTCCCGTGCAGGCACGAACGTTGCCGATGACCTCATGTTTTGCACCAGAGGTTTCGTTATCCGGGTGTTTGACGGAGAATTGTCTGCGGAATACTCTGCAAGCGAAATCGATGAAGACGTTTTTGCGGCGATCGGCAGCGCGCTCAGGCAAATCCTCCAAGAAACGAAAAAGCGCGTTAAGATCGAACCGGAACAGATTCCGGAAATAAAACATGCTGCTGCGACAACGTATTTTACGGAATACGAAATCCATCCGGAAGAGATCGGCGACGGCGGGATCATAAGCTGTCTCGATCGAGTCCGCAGCAAAGCGCTTGCCTGTGACGAAAACGTAATGGACTGCAGCGTGGCGTGCAGCTACCGCCGGCTTGCAAAACTTTTTGTCAGAGGCAAAAACGGTAAAATTTCAGAGCAAAAGGAACAGAATATTCTGTGGACGACGGGCGCGGCAATGGTTTTGGTTGCAAGAGGCGAAGAAATCAAAGAATATTATAAGGGATATTCCAATCTCGGCGGCGCGGAGATTCTCTCCGAAATGGAAAACGATGTAGAAGACAATGTAAAATGCGCAGTGGCGCTCCTTGACAGCGAGCCGATCACGCCGGGAGAATACGATTGCATCTGCACGCCGGAGGTGACGGGCATGATCGTACACGAAGCGTTCGGGCATGGCGTAGAAATGGACATGTTTGTCAAGAAAAGGGCGCTCGCGGAAAACTATATCGGGGAATATGTGGCGTCGCCGCTGGTGACAATGCACGACGGCGCGTCCGCCGCGCAGCAGACGGCCTCCTATCTTTTTGACGATGAAGGCACGGATGCCCAGGACACGATTATCATTGAAAAAGGCATCCTGAAGCGGGGGATCAGCGACTTCCGGAGCGCGGCCCGGCTTGGAACAGAGCCGACGGGGAACGGAAGACGGGAAAGCTATAAACGGAAAGCTTATACGCGGATGACCAATACGTTCTTCGAGGCCGGGACGGATAAAGTCGAAGAGATGATCGCATCCGTACGATATGGATTTTTACTGGAAAATGCCATGAGCGGTATGGAAGATCCTAAAAATTGGGGAATACAGTGCATGGTCAACATCGCGCGCGAAATAAAAGACGGAAAGCTCACCGGTAAAATTTTTTCTCCCATCGTGCTGACCGGCTACGTACCGGATCTCCTCAAATCGATCTCTATGGTTTCCGATCAAATAAAGCTCGAGGGCGGAGGCTATTGCGGCAAAGGATATAAAGAATGGGTGAAGGTTTCCGACGGCGGCCCGTATATCAAAGCACGCATTCGGCTGGGCTGACGGAAAATCGCCGAAAAGAGGAGAAGGGGTGGTATTTCAAATGGATACATTAGGAAGCATTCGCGAAGAGCTGCGCAAACACGGAATCGGGCATTACAGGATCAATGAAGACAGAAAGCAATCCGTTGAATTATTTTATATAAAAAAAGACGTGGATATCGTAAGAAATACGTCGATTACCGAATATGCGGTAACCGTTTACCGCGATTTTGAAAGCGGCGTGGTCAAAATGCGCGGCTCTGCGGCAGCGGTGATTTATCCGGATATGTCTGCGGATGAAATCGGAGATGCGCTGCAAGAAGCGTATTTTGCAGCATCTTTTGTAAAAAACAAGTTTTATCCTCTGCCGGGCGCAAACGAAAAAACGGCGGACAGCTCCGGCGTGCGGGAGCGTTATGATCTGATGGCGGAAGCCTTTCAGATGGCGGAAGCGCTATTGCGCTCAGAAGAGAACGGCGCAGAAAGCTTCCTGAATTCCGCAGAGATCTTTGCGGAGCGCCATGTGTTTCGCGTGCTGAATTCCGAAGGGATCGACGTCAGCTATGAAAAATACTCCTTTAACGGGGAATTTGTAACGCAATGTATTTCCAACGGACAGGATGTCGAACTGCACACACAATTTGCCTACCGCGCTCCGGAGTATGATGCGCTAACCGAGAAAGCCCGCGCAGCGCTGAAAAATACGGAAGACCGCGCGGCGGCTTTCCATCCGCCGGCAGCGGGAAAATATGCCGTGATGTTCGCCGGGGCGCATGTTGCGACGCTGCTCGCGTATTACCGGAGCAGAACACAGGGCGGCATGATTTATGCCGGGTATTCCTCTTTTCAGAAAGATTCTTTTATCCAGGGAGATGAAAACGGGCTGCGGGGAGAAAAGCTGAAGCTGTCTCTGAAAGCGACGGCGCCCTACAGCGCGGAGGGGATCCCTATGGAAGATCGGCTCCTTGCGCAGGACGGCGTTTTGAAAACCATCCATTGCGGCGCACGATACGCCTATTATCTCGGAATCGAGCCGACGGGAGATTATTCTGCGCTGGCATGCCGGAACGGTACGATGTCTTTCGACGACATGAAAGCAGGCGCCGGCTCGGAGAACGACCGCGTCCTTTACGTCGCGGCATTTTCCGACTTTCAAACGGATGCGTTTTCCGGACAGTTCGGCGGTGAAATCCGCCTGGCATATTTATATCAAAAAGAAAACGGAAAATGCAACGTCACCCGCGTGACGGGCGGCTCTGTAAACGGCAGTATTTTAGAAGCGCAGAGTACGATGATATTTTCAAAAGAACGGTACCAGAACAATACGTATGAAGGACCGTATGCCGTGCGGTTCGACAATATCAGCGTAGCAGGAGTGTGATGTAAAATGCCTGGAAGCAGAGAATACAGACGCGTATGCGAGGCCGCCGCCTACCTGCAAGAAAGACTCGGGGTGTTCCGCCCGGCGGTTGCAGTCGTCCTGGGTTCAGGGCTTGGCAATTATGCGGACAGCGGGGCGATCGATAAAATATTCGAAATTCCGTATGCCGGAATCCCGGAATTTCCTGTCTCCACCGTCCCCGGCCATAAGGGGAAATTTGTATTCGGTTTTATACGGAATGTGCCGGCGGTGCTTATGCAGGGCCGCGTTCATATGTATGAAGGGTATTCGGCAGAGGAGGCCGTATTGCCGATCCGCGTCATGCATCTGATCGGGGCGAAGCGGTTGATACTGACAAATGCCGCGGGCGGCATCCATCCCGATTTTTCTCCGGGGGACCTTATGCTGATCCGCGATCACATTTCCAGTTTTATACCCTCTCCGCTCAGAGGAGAAAATTTAGAGGAACTCGGCGTGCGTTTTCCGGATATGACGGAAGTTTATTCCCGCGCGTTGATCGATCTTGCGAAACAGACGGCCGCCGAGCTCGGAATCGCGTTGCGAGAAGGCGTTTATTTGCAGACGCCGGGGCCGCAGTATGAAACGCCTGCTGAAATTCGGATGATGGCTTCCTTTGGCGCCGATGCCGTCGGCATGAGCACGGTCTGCGAGGCGATCGCGGCGCGCCATATGGATATGGAAGTCTGCGGATTCAGCTGTATTACGAATCTTGCGGCAGGACGGAACCCGGCTGCGCTTTCCCATGCCGAGGTCCAAAAGACTGCAGATCAGGCAGAGCAGCGCTTCGAGCAGCTGCTGACTGCATTTATCGTAAAATTAATCTAATTTCCGTCGCAAATCTCTGCTTGACGGAAGCAGACGGCGCATGATAGTATAAAAGCCATATTTAGGAGGTGTTTAAATGGATATAACGTATTGGTATGGTCCGCCGCGTAAATTTTTAACCCCCGAGACGTATGAAGACGTGAAAAATGCGGGTTTTACGATTGCCGGTCCGATGGAAAGCACCGGGTCGAGCGTGGAAGAAAATCTGAGATTTCTCGATATTTGTCAGGAGAAGGGGATGAAGGCGTGTATCTACGATCAGCGCATCGACCTTGCAATGATCAAATACAGGGATGGGGAAGCCGACTGGGATCAGACGCTGAAGCGTGTGACGGAAGATTATAAGCATCATAAAGCGCTTTATTCCTATTATATAACCGATGAGCCGCAGACGGGGATGTTCAAGATGCTGGGAGCAATCGTTGGAAAATTAAGAGAATATGATCCGCAGCATCCGGGATACATCAACTTGCTGCCGAATTACGCTACGCCGGAGCAATACGGAAGCCCGACATATTACGATCATGTCAAAGAGTACATTGAAACGGTGAAACCGGCGTTCGTCAGTTATGATCATTACCATTTTCTGCATTTTACGCATGATCAGCTGCCGGAGGGATACGAGGTCGAAGAAACGGCGGATGAACGGGAAAACGCCATCCGGCGTTCTGCGATGGTAAGCATCGACCGGGCCGGCTTTTTTGAAAATCTTGAAATCGTCAGATCACTGTGCCGGCAATACGGGCTGCCGTTTATGGTAATCGTACTGTTGATCGAACATGGGCCGTATCGCAATCTTACGGAAGCCGAACTCCGTTTCGAAGCGTTCCAGACATTGACTTACGGCGCCTCGATGCTTTCCTATTTCACCTATTGGACGGTCATCGAGCCCGGATCCTGGTGGAACTGGAAAAACGGCTGCATCAGCTGCGAAGGAGAAAAGCTGCAGCATTATTATGACGTGCAGAAAATCAACCGGGAGCTCCATACGTACGCCGCGTATCTGGATGGGAAGAAATCGCTCAGCGTATCGCATTATGGGGAAATCCGGGAAAAAGTGGAGCGGTTTACGGGGAATATCTTATCGGATAAGCCGGTTCAGCTCACGATCGGCGCCTTTGAAGGCGGATACACTGCAATTGCGAATAAAGATTTTCAGCAGGAAGCCGTATTTTCTATGGATTTTGAGGGCCAGGCCGAACGGCTCGATCTGGAAAAAAATCGATTTTTACAGTTCGATACGAATCATATCGTCATAAAACCGGGCGATATGGCGCTCATTCGGATAAAATAAATTTTTGTAATAATTAGCAGTGTTCTTTTCAGAAAAATGCAAATAATAACTCCGTCACATGAAATACGAAATGTGAGGAGTTATTTTTATGAGAAAAGTATATGTATTAGAAATTATATTTGCGATCTGGCTGCTCATTTTGCTTTTGCTGTTGTTTCCGGTCACGATCAGGGCGGAGGACAGCCCCCAGCAGCCGATGATCGCTTTTACGTTTGACGACGGACCCAATGTTGTCCAGACGAGCCGGCTGCTGGACGGCCTGGCGGAGCGCGGGGCGAAGGCGACGTTTTTCGTAGTAGGCGAGCAGCTCGATTATGACGCGGATAAGCCGCATATCGAACAAAACAGGGCGCTTGTGGAACGTATGGCACGCGAAGGCCATGAAATCGGCAACCATACGTATTCCCATTGCTGGCTGAACAAAATTTCCAGAGAAAAGGCGGCCTTCGAACTGTCGAAGACGAATGAACTGATCAAGGAAATTACCGGCAGTTATCCGAAGTACATGCGGCCGCCGGGAGGAAGCGCGCTGACGTCGCCCTGGGTACGGGAGCTCGGCGCTCCGATGATCACGGTTTGCTGGGGATATTACGATATCAGAGACTGGCAGTGCAGAAACGTAGATAAAATGGTTAAAACGATCGTCGAGAATACTTTCGACGGCGATATTATTTTACTCCATGACAATTATGAAACCTCTGTGGATACGGCGCTCCGGGCGATGGATATCCTTGCGGAGCAGGGGTATCGGTTCGTAACGGTGGACGAATTGTTAAACAGAAACACCGGTGACGGATGGGAGCTGGACCCTATGCGGATTTACTGCACGATGAAACCGGATGACAGATCGCACCTGAAACAGACGGAATCATAAAAAGATATGGTATTTTCGGTTCAGCTTGTCCATAAGCAAAAAGAGCGGCACGCCGAGTACGTTACGTGACCAGCAGCTCCGAAAGGAAGATTTGCCCGGCAGTGCTCCAGAATAATTCCGAAGTATTTGAATTGAAGAGCACGTTTCCGGCAAGGGCGAGCGGCGGCGATCAGTGCGGCTTGTACTAAAAATTTTACTTTCTGATTTGACGAAGATTGTGAGATACCGAAACGAGCGCTCCTTTATTGAATAAATACTGCAATTCCCGTGAATAATAGCATAACGAGGTGGAATTGTAAAATGATTCTTGAGGATACGCTGTTAACAAAAAGTGAATATGTCAGGCACGCCGCCAACATCGCGGAAAAGCATCGCCTGGGGAAATACGACGTCAAAAATGTGCCGAGCGCGGCAAAATGCGGCGATCTCATCGCCGATACGTACGCGCGCATTATGTCGGGCAGCGAGAACACGGCCGGCAGCATTAATTCGATTCCTTCCGATGAATGGATCGGCGACAACTTCCACCTGATCAGCGAAGCAGCGGAATCCGCCGATTCCGATGAAAGCAAAAAGCTTGTCAGAAGCATCGGGAAAACCGGAAATATTTTAAGCGTATACGATATTGCCGCGGAAATCGCGGCGCATACCGACGGATGCGTCGGAGAGACGGAAATTATCGATTTTGTATCGAATTATGAGAAAGTCAGACCGCTTGGCACGAATGAGCTCGCCTGTCTCTGCCATATGCTGCAAATCGCGCTGCTCAAAAGAATTTCGGAAATTTGTGAAATCTCGGATTCCATCTATAAAGACCGAAAGGAAGCCGAACGAATTTTCCGGGAATTTATTTCCTATACGGGGGATATGGAAAACGGGCGCGGCCGTTCCGCGGACGTCCTCTTTGAAAACGAGGATATGCTTTCGCCTGTCTTTGCGGAAACCATACTGCGAATTTCCGCTGAATATGAGGGGAATGCGGCGCCAGGGCAAGGAGGGGGCGCCGGGAGCAACGTAATCCGCGCGGCGCTTTCTAAAAAGCTGGCGGCAAAAGGCACGACGGTAGAGGAGCTGATCGCACGGGAACACGGCATGCGGATTTCGCTTGGCATTTCTGCGGGCAATGCGATCAAAAGCCTCCACGGCCTGAATTCTCTGGACTGGGATAAAATTACATCGATTCTATGCGTCGCAGAACAGATATTAGACCGGGACCCATCCGGGATTTTTGCCAAAATGACGTCTAAAGCAAGGGCGGAATACGTCCGCCTCGTACGCGTATGTGCAAAACGGCGCGGCGAGACGCCGGAAGCGTTTGCGTTGAAAATTGTCGAACAGGCCGAAAAAGACGGGGAACATATCGGGAAATTCATATACGAGGAATATACGAAGAAAAACGAATTCAAATCGTTTTTTTTCATGCTGTTTTTCATTACAGCCGTGCTGGCGTTTTGTCCTTCCGTCTATGCGATCCGGCTTTCCGCCGTGCAGTACGGATGGGCGGGAATCCCGCTGATGCTCGTTGCCGTAGCGCTAATTCTGCTGATCAGCCTGAATCTGTCGCTTTCCCTGGCGCAGAACATGTACATGGAAAAGCGGATGCCGTTTTCCCTGCCGGAACTCGATTTTCAGGGAAAATTGCCGGAAGACTGTAAAATTATGGTCGTGATTCCGTGTCTGCTGAATTCCAAAAAACGTGTGAACGAGATCGTAAAACAGCTGGAGGCCGCCGCCTGGGCCAATCCCCAGCCCGGGATTTATTTTACGATTCTCGGCGATCTTGCGGAGAGCGAGAGCAAAACGCGGCCCGAGGACGCGGAGCTGATCAAATATGCGCAGCAGGCGGTTAAAAAGCTGGAGAAAAACTTCGGCGCGTACGAAGAAGGCGGCAAATTCCATGTCATGATCCGAGAACGCGTCTTTTACAAAGAAGATAACAAGTGGATGGGCGCGGAGCGAAAACGCGGCGCGCTTACGGAACTGAACCGCGCCATCATAGACGGCCGCCTGCCGCGCGTCAATTATGTCCTTACGGTGGACGCGGATACGATCATCCCGATCAATGCGGCGATTAAAATGGCGCAGACCATGCATCACCCGCTCAACCGGCCGCAGGTAAGCTATGTCCGATCGGAGCCTGTCGTTACAAAAGGCTACGCGCTGCTGCAGCCGGCCGTTACGCCGGCAGGGCTCGACCGGGAACACGCCACACCTTTCGAAAAAATTTACTGCGACGACGAAGGCTACGACTCTTACCAGTGTAAAACATCGGATTTTTACTTTGATATTTGCAATGAAGGGATCTATACCGGAAAGGGAATGTATGATCCGTATGTATTCAACGGTATTTTAGAAGGCCGTTTCCGGAATAACAGTATTCTGAGTCACGATTTGATCGAAGGTTCCTTTCTGCGCACCGCATTCGTATCGGACGTCCATCTGTACGACCATTTTCCGCGCAGCTACGGCGGTTTCGTAAAAAGACAGCACCGCTGGGTGCGAGGCGACTGGCAGCTGCTTCCCTTCCGGAAAAAACGTTTCGAAGACGCAGCGGGCGCCATGAAAAACAATCCGCTCAATTATTATTCGCTTTTTAAAATGGACATGAATCTGGTACGCAGTATACAGCCGGTCGCGGTATTTTTACTCTTTGCGATTGGGATGCTTTTTTTGCGGAAGTATGCGTTTCTCTGGGTACTGATCACGGTTCTTTCCCTGCTGCTGTCGGCCGGAGGAAATTTGTTTACGCGGCCGCTCCGGGCGCTGTTTAATTTTTTGTTCCTGCCGCATCAGGCATATTCCCATTGCGATGCCGCCGTGCGCGCCGTCTGGCGTACCTATGTCAGCAGAAAAAATATGCTGGAGTGGGTCGTTTCATCCGACGCGGATAAGAGTATACAGGATTCGCCTGCGTATTATTGTAAAATGATGTGGTTCAGTTTTGCCGCTGCCATATTATTTGTACCGTTCCTCTGGGGAATTCCGAGCCTCCTCTGGATCGCGGCGCCCTATGCGGCGTATTTTCTGTCCGTTTCCGCCCGCAAACGCAAAAAGGAACCGAATACGGCGGAAAGGAAGAGCTTCCGCATCCTTGCGCGGAAAATATGGGCGTTTTACGACGATTATGCCGTGGAAAATGAAAATTTCCTTCCGCCGGACAACGTACAGTTTTCTCCTGTATATTGTATCGCCCACCGGACTTCCCCGACGAACATCGGCTTTTTAATCCTCAGCATCCTGATTGCCGAGCGGTTCGGGTACATCTCCCGCGGTGAAATGACGGAACGTTTATCCGCGGTTATGGACACGCTCGATAAAATGGAAAAATGGAACGGTCATATTTTCAACTGGTATGATACGATCACGTTGCAGCCCTTAGAACCGCGTTACGTCTCCAGCGTAGACAGCGGCAACCTTGCCGCGTGCCTGCTGACCGCCGCGGCCCTGCTTCGGCAGCGCGTAGAAAACTCCCGGGAAGACGACATGGAACGCAGCGCGGCGGCGGGACTGCTCGATACCATATACTGCCTGAATGAAATTGCGCAGCCCGACAACCGCGTGGAAGCCGGTATTCTGGAAGACTATCTGATGAAGGAACAGAATCCGGCAGAGCTGAGCAGTATTATAAAATATTATAAAGAAAACATCCGCGTTGTTCCGGAAGAAAAAGCCGATGCGCATTCTTTCCGCTGCAAGCTGATCCAGATGACGGAACGCCTGTGGGAACAGTTGCAGGGCTCCGCGGAGGACTGCGGTTTTGAAAGCAGGGCGCGCGAGCTTTCGGCAAGGCTGGCCCGTACCGCGCTGCGGATGGATTTCAATATCTTGTATGGAAAACGCTGCAGGCATCTCCATATCGGCTATAATCAAACGACAGGTGAATTTTCCTCTTCCTATTACGATATGCTCCTGTCTGAAGCGCGCCTGACTTCCTATGTGGCAATGGGGAAAGGCGACGTCGGAGAGGAACATTTTACCGCGCTTGCCAGAAGATGGAATGAAGAAAATACGCTGCTGCTCTCCTGGTCCGGAACGGTATTCGAATATATTTTACCGGAACTCTTCTTAACGTCGCCCTCGGGATCCGCGCTGGAAGAGTCGATCCGGAATATGCTCAAAACGGAAATGGCGCAGACGAACGGCGGCAGGCCGTGGGGCGTCTCGGAATCGGGATATAATGTGCTGGATCTGAACATGAGTTATAAATATAAAGCGTTCGGGCTCAAAGAACTTGCTGTAAAACGGATGCGGGAGAACGATACGGTAATCGCGCCATACGCTTCGATCATGACGTGTTCGCATGTTCCCGAAGCCGTGCTTGCGAATGCAGAGAGACTTACGAAAGCCGGCGCCGCCGGAAAATACGGGTTTTATGAGGCGATCGATTACACGCCTGGCAGAAAAGGCGTCGTAGAAAGCTTCATGGCCCATCATCTCGGGATGTCCTTCTGCGCGATTGCGAATTTGCTGTTTGACGGGATGATTTCCGGCACATTTGGCGAAATGCCGATGATGACGGCGGTCAAAGTCATGCTGACCGGTAAAATGCCGCGCAGGAAACGCGCTTCCCGCAAGCCGGCTGCCGCTAAGAAAAACGTGAAAAATATCAGGGTTCCGAATAAAACGCCGGAGAAGGAAGAGGATCCTGCGGTTTGTATATCCGGACGCGATGCGGAAGTACTCTCCAATGGGAAATACAGCGTGGTGCTGAACGGGCTTGGAGGAGGCTATTCCAGCTTCGGAGAAATCGGCGTGAGCGTGCGGCGGGAGCATAAAAGCCCGCAGGGAGTCGTCTTTTACCTGAACGGAGAATTCCTTGTTCCCGTGAAATGCGAATTGCACTCCGGAAAAGCGGAATACACGTACTTTACGGATCATGCGGACGTTCAGCAAAGCATCTGCGTGTCGCCGGATGAAAATGCTGAAATCCGCACGATACGGATTACAAATAAAGAAAAAGAAGCGCAAAGCGTAAATATCACTTTTTATTGTGAGCTAATGCTGGCAAAACCGCGTTCGTATGCGGATCACCCGTCTTATTCGGGCATGTTTATTACGACGGAAGCGCAGGCCGACAGGGAAAGCCGCACGATCTGTCTGACCGCAAGGCGGCGCAGGCATTTGCCTTCCGATCCGCATTTAGAAGCGTACTGCGTTTTAAGCGTCCCCGAGAAATATGCAGGAAGCGTGGAATCGGAAATGTATGATACGGATGTCCTGACCTTTAAGGGCAGAAATTGCGCAATCGAGAATCCTGCCGTTTTCAGAGGCTCCGGTTCGCACAGCGACGTACTGCTTGCGGAAAATACCGGCATCGTGCTGAATCCCTGTTTTGCAGTCAACGCGAAAGTCCGCGTGGAAGCCGGCGCCAGTGTGGAGCTCGCCTATATTTTAGGAGTGGAAGAACAGGACGGCGCTCTTACGGAAAAAATCGAACGACTGCGGAATACGAACCGCGTCTTCGAACTGGCGCGAACGAGAAGCTTTATAGAGCGCGAGCATATTTCACTGCGGGACGGCGATCTGCAATATTTCCGCAGTTTTGCCTCCAAGCTGCTGTACGGCAAAAAGTATTATCCCGCACAGCTGCAGCGCGAGCTCTGGAGCTTCGGCATTTCGGGAGATCATCCGATCGTTACGGTGATGATCCGGCACATCGAAAACGCTTCCCATCTGGAAAAACTTGTAAGAATGTGGTGTTTTTACAGTTTCCGGGGCATCAAAATCGATATGGCGCTTGCTGTTTTCGACAATGCGGATTATATCAGCCCGATCCATGAGCTTGCGGACAGTCTGGCGCTGAAAGCAATGTGGGGCTGTTTCTCGGTACGCGGCGATATTTATGTGGTGGTGCCGAAAGACGGGGAGAGCGCGAAGCCTCTGATCGAGGCGTCGAATATCGTATTCTGGCTTTAATAACGGAGGATTCCTATGGATAACGAATCTTTGAAATTTTATAACGGCTTTGGCGGCTTCGATGCGGAACACAACGAATACGTAATCTGTGAGAATACGCCGCTGCCGTGGATCAACTGTATTTCTTCTCTGGCAGGAACGCCGTTCGGATTCCTGATCTCTGAAAAGGGCGGCGGTTACGTATGGTATGAAAACAGCAGGGAGAATTATATTACGCAGTGGTATTGCGATCCGGCTTCGGACCCCTCCGATGAACGGATTACGATCCGTGATACCGCGGCAGAAACGGGATTCTCTCCCTTTGACGGCTGTACGGCGCGCCATGGCTTCGGCTATTCTGTTTTTACAGGAGCGCAGGGCGGCCTTTCCTGGAAGCTGACGGTATTCGTTCCCTATGGGAAGCCGGTAAAGGTATCGCTGCTCGCTCTGACGGCCGAAGACGGCGATAAAGAAATTTCTGTAGAATATGCGGTGGATTCCGTTTATGAACACCGGATTTTTTCTTCTGCGGAAGAAAGCCGCATTTATAAAATCAAAAAAGGGGATACGTGCGATTTTGTTTTCCTGCTGGCAAAAACGGAAGACGACTTCGAAGGGGTTACGGAGGAGCACCGTTGTGTTTCGGAGCTTGACAAAGTCAAACAGGAATGGGAGCGCATTCTTGGAAGAATCCGGGTGAAAACGCCGGACGAGAGCCTCAATGTCATGATGAACGGACGGCTGCAATATCAGACGATCAGCTGCCGGATCAACGGAAGAACAGCATTTTATCAGTGCGGCGGAGCATACGGCTTCCGCGACCAGCTGCAGGACAGTCTTGCGCTGCTGTACACGCAGCCAGAAGAGGTCAGAAACAGGATCCTGATACACGCCTCCCGCCAGTATGAAGAAGGGGACGTGCAGCACTGGTGGCATCCGCCGCGGAACGCTGGGATCCGGAGCAGATACAGCGATGATCTTTTGTGGCTTGTATATGTCACGTACCGGTATACGGAAACGACGGGGGATACGGGTATCCTTCTCGAACAGGCGGCGTTCCTGCACAGCAAGCCGCTGGAGCCAAACGAAGTGGACCGTTATGAGACTCCGGAGACCTCCTCCCATACGGATACGTTGTTTGCGCATTGCCTTCTGGCGTGCAGACATGCGATGCAGCTCGGCGAACATGGCATCCCGCTCATGAAGGGGGGAGACTGGAATGACGGCATGAACCGCGTGGGGATCAAAGGCAGAGGCGAAAGCATCTGGCTGGGCTGGTTTCTCTGCTATTGCCTGCGCGCCGTTTGTAAAATGTCTCTGCACGTTCCGTCCTGCGACTTAGACCGCCGGGCACTTTTGTCGGAAGCCGATAAAATTGCGGAAGCAATCGAAACAAATGCGTGGGACGGCAACTGGTATCTGCGCGCATTTTGCGATGACGGCAAGATCCTTGGCAGCTCGGCGTCTGCGGAATGCATGATCGATTCCATCGCGCAGTCCTGGTCCGTTCTGAGCGGATTTGGCAACCCGGAACGCAGCAAAACCGCATTGCTATCTGCGGAACGTTTCCTCGTGGATTATGAAAACAGCGTCATCAAACTGCTGACGCCGCCTTTTACGGAAGCGTCGATCCAGGATGTGGGGTATATCGCCTCCTATCCGCCGGGTATCCGGGAAAACGGCGCGCAGTATACCCATGCGGCGATCTGGCTGGCAAGGGCGTTTTTCCAGATTCCGGACGATCCTGCATTTGCGGAAAAAGGCAGGCGGCTTCTGGAAATGCTGAATCCTGTCAATCATTCCCGCACCCGGCTGGAGGCGTCGCGGTATAAAGCCGAGCCGTATGCGGTCGCCGCCGACATCTACAGCGGCAGCAATATCGGGCGCGGCGGCTGGAGCTGGTATACCGGATCGGCAGCATGGCTGTATCTCGTCATGCTGGAAAACCTTCTGGGCTTCACGGTCAGAAATTCTGAAAAGGCGGATGGCGCGGAAATCGTTCTAAATCCTTCCGTTCCGCCGGAATGGAACGAATATACGATTGAATACCGCTATAAAAGTTCTTTATATCTGATTACCGTACGCCGGCAGAAGGAGCAGCAGAAGGGACCGCATATCATAAAGTTAACGGACGACGGGAAACGCCATGAAGTTCTGATCGGGATTTAAAATCCAGGCGCAGCGATCCTCAGCCCTCCCGAATGGAAGTATAAACCGTCAGCGCATCCCGGACATGGTTTGGATACGGCTCGTCCCAATAGCTGCCGGGAGCTTTCATAGTAACCAAAATATATTTATTTGACGTCTTGGTCGATTCCGCAAGGCTTGCAAGGCATAGGCCCGCATTATCCGTATAGCCTGTCTTTCCGCCGGCGATCCGGATCCCGTTCGGCAGGTCTGCTTCTGGCAGCGCGCCGAACATCGTGCTTTTAAACGTCATTCCGTCCGGATGGCCGGGAAGCGCCTCCGTCGTATAGGATGTCGTAGTAAAAATCTTTTTGAATAACTGATTCTGAAGCGCATATTGCAGCAGAAGCGCCACGTCGTGGCATGTGGTATACTGGTTCTCCTCATGCAGCCCGGTGGCATTTGCAAAATTCGTATTTTTCATCCCGATTTCAGCCGCCTTCTGATTCATGAGCTTTGCAAATTCCTGTTCGCTCCCTGCTATTTTATTGGCAAGGGTAACGCTCGCATCCGCGCCGGACGCCAACAACGAGCCGTACATCAAATCGATGATGCGGATTCCCTCTCCGAGCGGAAACCTTGCCATCGAGGCGTCACGGGACGCCAGATAATCGAACGTCTCCTGGGTAATCACGAGCCGGTCCTCCGGATTCGTAAATTTTTCCGCAGCAAGCAGAACCGTCATGATTTTTGTGATGGAAGCGGGGTAGGATTGCTGATCGCCGTTTTTATCGAGAAAAATACTGCCGTCATTCGTACACATCAGCAGCGCATATTCGCTTACGACGGAATTTTTGTCCAGATTTACCGCCGCGGGCGCCGCAGTAGGAGCCTCGGTGGGAGCGGCAGAAGACAGCTGCTCCTGCTCTCCCGAAACCGTAATCGTGATTGTTTTCTCCGTATTTTTACCGAGCGCGTCGGTGACGCCAAGGGTGATTTGATAGCTGCCAGCGATATCGAAGGTGTATTTTCCGTACCAGTAAAGCTTTTCTGTGATGTCATTGCCGCACGTGTCGTACGCTTTCACATTCTGCAAAAGATCGGATTCTGTTCCAAGGGGAACGGTTCTGTCGGCCGCCTCGATCCGTGGAACCGCTTTCTGCCAGGGATTCTCTTCATCCGGATCCGTAGGATCCCAGCCTGCCCACTCGTGCTCCAGAGGAATCTTGATCGTATCCGGTTTCCCAAGGGGCCCCGGCGTCTGCGGGTCGTCATAAATCAATGTTTTTGTACCGACGGCGCAATGCTCCTGAATCCATTTTGCATCCGCAGTCGTGAGGCGGATGCAGCCCAGGGAAGCGGGCGACCCCAGCTTATTGTATTCCTCTGTTTCCAGCGTGTTTTTCCTGTTTTCGAACGAAGGCACGATATGGAACATATACCCTCTTTCGATGCGGTAGGCGTATTGGGAATAGGTGCCGTCCACCATATAGCACCAGGTCGTGCCAAACGGTTCATGAATGGCATATTCGCCCAGAATCGTTTCGTCGCCCTCTTTGCCGACCGAGCAGGCAAACGCCTTCACCGGCACGGTATATTCGCCGTTTGCATCGATTCCGTATACGGTAACGGTACACATGGCGCGGTTCACCTTAATATAATACGGAAGCGCCGCGCCCTCCGGCGGCGTATAACTGACGCCGGTATTCGTCGCCGGCGCGGACTGCTCGTGCCACACCGGTTCCTTTCCAGGCGTCGAAATCGGCGCTTGCGTGCCGGTTCCGGACGGCGGCGCATCCTTCCCCTTGCGAAAATGCTGATAAATCACCATACACAGAAGCACTGCGACCACAAGCAGCAATCCGATAAGAAGAACTTTTTCTCCTGTGTTTTTTTTCCGGGAACGGTTTGTTTTGTTTGTCATTTGTAATCCACCCTTTTAAATATTCTCATTCGCTGATTGTATATTCTATAGAACTTATAGAACCGTTTTTGATCAGGATCGTCAGCATCGTGCCGTCTTTTACATATTGGTAAAGATCTGAGGAACGCGAATAATCGCCGCCCAATCTTTCCGTCATCGTCTCGTAGGAATCCCCGATCCGCAGACCTTCGGGAATGGAAACCATATCGTCCAGGATCGAAATACTTGTAATCGTATCCCTTCCGCCGATCGTATTGACGAGCACTTCGAAACTGTCGAAGGTATAAAACTTATCGAGTCCCTGATAGGCGCAGCTTTGCGCCTCGTAATATCGATAATCGCTGCCCGCAGCTTTTATTTCGTCTAAAAGCCAGGCGCCGCAGCCCACGCTGATTTCCACGCCGCGTTCCTTGAAATAATATCCGTCATGCGGATGCCGGTTCTCCGGATCGCCGGGCGCGGGCGTCTCGTTTCCCGGTTCGGAATCGCCTTTCTGCTCCGCATCTTCTCCGGCGCGCTTTTCCTGGGCATAACGCGCGCTTTTTTCTGCCCAGGCCAGAGCGAGCGCTTCGTCGCCGGCATGGTCGAACAATCCGCTTCCTCCAAATTCTGCTTGTAAAATTCCGCCGAGATAATCGGTATATTTTTCCGCGCCGTAGACATTCAGATGCATCCCTCTGTCGTACGTATCGGTTTGCATATCGATTCCGATTTCTTCCGAAGCCCCGAGAAAATTATAATACCGAAGACCGTTTTGCTGTGCGTATCGTGCAATTTGTTCGTCCCATTCGTCATACCAGTGCGGATAAAGGCTGGGGGATTTCACCAGCACGAGCTCGGAGCCTCTGCTCCGGCAGAGCGCCGCTATTTTCCCGAGATATTCAAAAGAAATTTCCGGCAGTGCGGAATTTTCCAGCGGTTTCACCGCAGGCAGCGTTTCCATAGGACGCACAGCCGTCTGCATAAGATATCCGTTATGGGATACGACGTCGCGACGGAACAGATACCGCACGTCTTCGGCGGTGAGATCGCTCCATCTGGAATGGTAACGCAGAAGCGGGAACAGGTAGCTTGCAAGGCTCTCTTCTTCGGTCATCGAAGCTTTGACGGCGTCGATTTTTACAGAAGAAAACGCGAGGCCGTCGAGCGTCATTCTATTGTACGCTTCGTTTTGCGGCTCCCCGTAAATCATGGATTGCACGTTGTATACGACGACTTTCGGCGTTTCGTAACGGTAGGTGTCTTTCAGAATATAATACGACTGCCAGATCAGCTGCTGCGCGCTGCCGCGGATGTAGCTGGTGATGCCGTATTTTTCCCATAATGCGACTGGCGATATATTTTCATAAACCTCGCAGTCTCCCACGAAGATGACGTCGTGATTCCCCGCTTCTTTATAATACTCTGCGATCAGCGCGCCCTCCCGTATTTCGGTCATGTATTTTGGCATCAGCAGCAATTGCAGCAGCCACAAGAGGAGCACGGTTGCCAAAGCGGTAACGGAGATCGTGAGAATGATTTTCTTTTTTCTGCGCATGCGCTCCGCCCTCCTTTAAAATTGATTATAAATAAATTGGCTGGAATCGTAGCCGATGCCGTAAGCGCCGAATATGAGAACGGCGAGCAGTAGCAGCGCGACTGCTGCGCTTTGCAGCGGCAGCGGGCGCCGATATAGCTTTTCCCGGATGCTTCCCGTTCGCTGCAGCATACTGACCGTGAAAATCAATACGGTTCCCGCGCCTACGATGGCATAATCCCATGCGGAAAGACCAAGCTTTAAAAAGCCTCCGCCAATCAAATCGGCATAATTTCCCTGCGTAAAAATTCCGCCGAACATCCGGAACGTCAGCGGCACATTCCGGTAGCAATCAAGCATCCTGAGGCTGCTCAAAATAAAAATCGTACGCAGAATTTCAAAAGAACGGTACCACACGGTCGCTTTTAACGCAGGAAACCGCGCGTGGAATTTTTGGTACAGCGGGGAAAGCTCCTGCGAGAGCAGAATGATAACGCAATTGCCAAGTCCCCAGACGAGAAAATTCCAGCCCCGGCCGTGCCAGATCCCTGTGGTAAGCCACACGAGAATCGTACTGATATAAACCGGTATCCGTTTTCCGACGGCGTCGCCCAATTTCGCGCGCGCGTTTTTAGATAGCTTCAGCATCGGTTTGGCGACGGAAATCGGGTAAAATAGATATTCTTTGAACCATTCGCCGAGCGATATGTGCCAGCGTCTCCAATACTCCGTTATATTTTTGGAAAAATACGGCCTGTTGAAGTTTTCCTGCAGGCGGATTCCGAGCACCTGGGCGATCCCGATCGTAATATCGATTCCGCCCGTAAAATCTGCGTATAATTGTATTGCGTAAAGCGCCATGCCGAACAGCGCGTAAGCGCCGGTGTATTCCGCCGGATTCCCGATCAGGATCCGCACAGCTGCAAGCAGCCTGTCTGCAATCACGAGCTTTTTAAAATATCCCCATAACATACGTTCCAATCCGAACAGCACGTTTTTAGCGCTGTACGGCGCAGGCGTATACAAGGTCTCCGTCAAATATTTATAATCCGAAATCGGCCCCTGGACGAGCAGCGGGAAGAAGGAAGTAAATAGCGCCAGCCGGAAAATATTCCGCTCCGCTTTCGCCTTGCCGCGGTATACGTCGATCAGATATCCCATCGTCTGGAAAGTATAGAAAGAAATCCCCATAGGGAGGATCAGTTCCTTCCCGAACAGGCCGGCGCCGATCAGGATGTATTTGAGCAGCGCAAGGATGCCGAAATTGAAAATCAGGCAGGGGACCAGAAACAAACGCATCTGCTTTTTGCATCGGTCTTTATACGCTTTTTTCTCCTCCCGCGGCAGCGTTTTCCCATCCAGATAGGCCGCCTGCTTTCCGTAAATTCTGCCGATAAAGTATCCGGCCCCATACGTCGAAACCACCGTGAGCCCCAGAAACAGAAAGCCGCTCAGGCCGGCAAACGCGTAAAAAACAGCGCTGCACACCAATAACAGTATCCAGCGAAAACGTATGGGTACGAAATAGTATACCAGAAACAGCAGCGCTATGAATGCGATGAATTCGAGCGACGTGAACAGCATACGGGCTTATTCTTCGAGACGCCGAATCAGTTCGTAAAGTTTTTCTGCGGAGTTGAAATTCTCCGGTATGATTTCTTCGGCCGGGATCGCCACGTCGAATGCTTCGTTGATCTCTGAAATCAATGTGACGATGTCGAAAGAATCGAGGATTTTATTTTCGATGAGTTTGTCGTTCGTCCTGTAGTCCACATCCGGGTGAATCGATTCCAGTATTTTTATGAGTTCTTCCATACGATCATTTTCCTTCCTGCTGATACAGCTCCATAAGTGCAAGCCTGTTGATTTTCCCATTCGTAGTAAGGGGGAGCGCCTCTATGCGGCGGATGACGGCCGGCAGCATATAACGCGGCAGACGCGTTTTCAAATCCGAGCGGAGCGCATCCTCCTGCGCGGCGCCGACATAATACAAAATGATCTTGCTGCGTTCCTTATCAAAAATACAGCAGGAACACGCTACGCCGCTGTTTTTGTTCGCAAGCATTTCGATTTCTCCCAGCTCGATGCGGTGCCCCATATGTTTGATCTGATAATCTTTCCGGGACAGGAACAGCAGTTCTCCGCGCTCGTTGTATCTGCCGAGATCCCCGGTCCGGTAAATCAATTCGTGGTACGCGCTGTTGAGGGGATTTTGTACGAACGCCGCATCGGTTCGCGTAAAATCTTTATAATACCCCATCGTCAGCGATGTGCCGCGGATACAGATTTCGCCGGTCTGTCCCGGCGCGGCCGGCTTGTTTTCTTCGTCGAGCAGCAGAATTTCCGTATTCCGAAAGGGCTTCCCGATCGGGATCGTTTCGTCGGGAGCAAATTCCCGTTCCGCTTCGTAATAGCAGGACATGCCGGTTGCCTCCGTAGGACCGTATAAATTGATAAAACGCGCTTCCGGGAGCTGTTGTTTCCATAAATTGAATTGTTTTACCGGGAATACCTCGCTGCCGAATGCGATCGTGCGAAGCGTTTCGGGCACGACGGTCCGAAAGGTCCCCAGGCTCGATATGAGCGTAAGGGCGGGCACCACCCAGCAGATCGTATTGATTTTATGCGTATTCAGATATTCCACCAATTTTACCGGAAACATGAAAAGCTGCTTTGGTATCAGATAAGCCGACGCGCCGTATTTGAGCGTCGGGTAGATTTCTTTCAGGCAGGCGTCCACATACAGCGGCGCCTGATTGCCGAATACGGTATTTTCCGATACGCGTAAAATCTCCGAGAGATTTTCAATGTAATCGATCACGGAACGGTGGCACGCCACGACGCCTTTCGGAATTCCTGTGGAACCGGATGTAAATACGATGTAGATCGGATCGGTATCGATGGTTTTTTGCCGGATTTCCAACAGCGCCTCTTCGCTGACCGCATAATTGCGAAGAACGTCGTATTTCACCATTTGAAAGGAATTTGCGCCGTCCTGCCGCAGCGCCTGCGCTGCGCGCTCCGTCGTGTCGTCGCAGATCACGAGCTCCGGCTTCAACGTATCGAAAATCAGGCTGATCCGGTGCGCCGGCATTTCTTCGTCGATCGGCACATAATAGCAGCCGCCCCTGACGACGCCGAGAAAAGCGTTGATCATATCGGGGGATTTCCGCATGAATACGACGACAGGTTTTTTATAAAACCCGTGCGCCGCCAGCCAGCTGCCGGCTGCGCGGGAACGCTGATAAAGCTGTAAAAACGTCACGCTCCCGGTTTCGGATGCAAATGCCGTTTTGTCAGGGTGTTTTTGATAGATTTCATCCAGATAGGAAAGAACGCTGATGCGGTTCATGCGGTATTTCTCCTTTTGTCATTCCATCGAGGAGCGGTCCCATTCGAATGGAACCGTAGAAACCTCGGGATATTTTGTTTTGTCATACGTATAATACTCATAGCCCGGCTTTTGCTTTGCGGCGAATTCTTCAAATTCGGCATCGGTGCGCAGAAAGGACACGAAAGGCGGTTTATGGATACAGGCGTCGAAATGATACCATCCGCCGCCTAAATTGACGATATGCCAGTAATGGCGCGTGATGCCGCCCATTCGTTCCACAGGCAGTATTTCCGCGCCAATCTTCGTCAGCAGAATCTGGCTGACGGAAAAATATGTAAAACAGTCGCCCCATCCTTCCGTGATTCCCCGGTATGCTTCGGCGCGCCAGTCGTTTTTATCGGAGGAATCCCAATATCTGACGTGCGTATTTACATATTTATAGATTTCCCAGGCTTTTTCCTCCATCGTCATGCCGTCTTTTATAATTTCCGCAATCACCTCGTCGGCGGCTTCGTCCAGCTGCTCCTGTGTGATTTTTACCGCGCTGAGCGTGATGACGGCCGTCTGGGAGACCTCGTTGCCGGCTTTGTCGCGTGCCGTATAGAGAACCTCGTATTCTCCCGGCGTTTTGGGGTCTACCTTGGAACGGTCTACGGCAACCTCAACTTCTCCGTCGACTGCGTCGATTGCGGTGACGCCTTTCAAATATGCGATTCCCTCGCCGACGTAAAATTGCCGATCGACGACGCCCGTCAGCACGGGAGGATCGTAATCGGGAACAGGCGTGGGCGTCGGATCCGGCGCTTTTGTCGGTATCGGCGTCGGCGTCTGCACGACAGCAGAGACCGGCGCCGTCGGCGTTTGCGCGGCGGGGATTTCTGTTTCACTGCCGCAGCCTGCCGTACCTGCCAGAAGCAGGGCGATGAGAAGCGGCGCGCTTCCTTTCCGGAGGAGGATTGTTTTTTTCAGATGTATTTTATGCATGGAAAATGCTCCAGTCTCTTTGAAAAATCAACGTGCATATAGTATAATAAAATCCGGTATTTTGTCAATTCAAATCAGTCCAAAAGCAAGGCCGCCCGGCCGTAGGGAGTAGGCCGGATTCCATACGTCACGAGCGGTTTTTCCAATAATTGTGCCCCGGTTCGGAGGAGGAATCCTAGCGGCAGGGTCGTCTCGCTGAGCGTAACCGTTTCGCCTTCCGTCTCCCGCCCGAACAGCAGATACCGCGTCCCGCTGATTTCGAGAATTTTACAGAAGCCGCCGCCGCTGCCGTTTTCTTCCAGCGCATATTTTACCGCATTGCTGTCCCAGCATAAAAAATCGTTTTCCTTCCATGCGTCGTTCCTGATTTCCTCATATAACAAAGCATCTTCCGGGGAAAGCTCCCGGACGCTGCCTGCGGCAAGCAGCCGCATAAAATCCGTTTTCCGAAAAATTGCTTTTTGTGTCATAAAATTCCGGACCGCGCCGTTTGCAGTATAGTAACGGAGCAGCTTTTCGTTTTCCGGGCAGAGGAGGATTCCCGCATCCTGCGCTGCCGCGAATCGGCAGAATTCCTCTGCAAGCGCCGCATAAATTCCTTTTCCCCTGTATTCCGGTAAAATTGCGAACGCATACCCGTAGTAGGCTTTTTCGAGCGCTGCCCCGGCCCGGCGGATTCCTGCGTGCAAAAGGTATGCGGCGCCGACGATCGTCTGCCCGTTCAGCGCGTAAAATACCTCCCCTTGCTTTGATTTGATTTTTCTTTCATAAAAAAAGTCGAAATATTCCTGCGAATCGTCAAAGCCGGAGCGCCATATTTTACAGAGCGCCGCCTGAAATCCGGGAACGCTGTCTTCTTCTCCTTCATATCGTCTGATCTCTGTCACGGCGCGGCACATCCTTTGCGTATGGTTCTTTTCTTTCATTATACACGGATTTGCATCAGCCGGCAAACGGAGAAAGGAATTTTTTCTGAAAATGGTATTGACAAATCTTTTGTTTTTGTCTATCATAAACGAGCTGCGTCATGGTATGCGCGCAACAAATCTTATGCGGATATGGCGGAATTGGCAGACGCGCTAGTTTCAGGTACTAGTGAGGGTTCCCTCGTACAGGTTCAAGTCCTGCTATCCGCACCAGAAATGGCGCCCGTGGGCGGCAGACAGGAAGAGTAAAGTATAAATTTGAATAACGCGGTTTATGTCCGGGTTCCCGGCGACGTTTTTTATTCTGTTTATTCTTTGCTCTTCTGTTGTTCTTCGATAAAATTTTCTCCGGCAGAGCCGGAGTATTTTTGATACGTCGCTTTGCGTTGCAGAAAATATGCGGTAAGGAATGTTGGAAAAATGATAATTGTACTAATGAATTTACTTTTTGTGCCAATGATAACAATGTATATTTGCTATTCCAGAAAAAAGGAAAAGCTCGTTTTCTCGTTTGCCTTTGCAGTGAAATATTGTATTGTTACGGTTTTGATCTTCTTATTTGCGAAACTTCTTTCTCAGCTTGTGAATGTGTTTTATCCGCTTGCGCTTCCGCTTGACCGCGCGCCTTATACTTTGTTCGCGGTTCCTGTGGCGCTGGTTCTGCCATATCTTATCGAGTTCATACAAAAATATGTTCATTTTAAAATAAAGGTAGAAGGCAAACACGATGAAGAAAAATAAAAAACACAATTATTTGCCTATTGCGGCGGTTTTTTTCGGTATTCTCATTACATTGGCCGCTGTGATTTATGTGGTATCGAAGTGGGTGGATGCAACGTATGATGTGGACTTTCAGACGTTGCTTTATACGTTGATGTCACCGCTGAAGGGCACCAGCGACAGCGTAGTAGGCCTGGTGGTGGAAACCTGCCTGCCGCCGGTGGTTTTTTGCGTCGCGATGTATGCTCTCATCGCATTCGTGCTTTGCCAATCGAGAGTATCCGTATCTCTTTCTTTGCGTTCGGACCGCGTTAAAATCGATTTGCTCAAATGGCTGCGCCGCTCCGGCGCGGTGGTATGTCTGGCATTATTGTTATGCGCCTGCCTTTTTTGCAATCAGGTATTGGGCATCAGCGCATGGTGGGGGAATAAAACGCAGACGACTGCGCTTTATGACGATTATTATGTGGACCCCGATTCTGTGACGATTACGCTGAATGGACAGCCTAAAAATTTGATTTATATCTATCTGGAAAGCGCGGAAACGACGTATGCTTCGACGCAGGACGGCGGAGCGCAGGAAATCAATTATATTCCGAATATGACGGCTTTGGCTAATGAGAATATTTCTTTTTCAGACAAAGATGGTCTCGGAGGCTTTCGTTCTCTGGTCGGTACGACATGGACGATGGGCGGAATTTTTTCGACGACGTCCGGCGTGCCGTTTTCTTTTCCGATAGAGAGAAATTCAATGGTTTTATATGAAAATTTTGCTTCGGGTCTTACCGTCTTAGGAGATATTTTAGAAAATAAAGGGTACCGCCAGGAATTCCTTTGCGGATCGGATGCAAGTTTTGGCGGGAGACGCGATTATTTTACGCAGCACGGCAATTATGACATTTTTGATTATTTTACCGCGATCGAGAAAGGCTATATTGCGTCGGATTATTACGTCTGGTGGGGCTATGAGGATTGGATCCTGTACGAAATTGCGAAAGACGAGCTGACCCGCCTTGCCGCAGAGGGACAGCCGTTCAATTTTACCTTTTTAACGGCGGATCAGCATTATCCCGATGGCTGTCTCTGTGAAAAATGTGAGAATGAATACGACTTTCGGCTCGGAAACGTGCTGGCGTGTTCCGACCGCCAGATTTTAGAGTTCATTACATGGTGTCAGCAGCAGGATTTTTATGAAGATACCGTTATCGTGCTTTCCGGCGACCATCCGCGGATGGATACGACTCTTGTAGAAAATATCGATTATATGGACAGAACGGTTTACAATTGTTTTATCAATGCGGACAGAACGATCTCGTTATCTGAGAAGAACAGAGATTTTACTTCTATGGACATGCTACCCACCGTGCTGTATGCGATGGGATTTGATATCGAGGGGGAGCGTCTGGGACTCGGGACGAACCTTTTCTCTTCCACGCCGACTTTAGCGGAAGAACTCGGGCTTTCTTATCTTGAAGAGGAATTGTCGAAATCCTCTTTGTATTACATCGCGAACTTTACTTAAAGGTTTAATGATCCATGGGTGACAATACGCTCAAAAGCTCTTTCATGGAATCTTGGTAAAAATAATAGCGGTTTTTTCCGTCTCTTTTCGCCGCGTACAGCGCCTGATCCGCAGCATGAAACAATTGATCGTACTCCGTGCCGTTTTCCGGGAGCAGGGCGATTCCCATACTGATGGAAACGTCGAAGGTCCGATATTTTCCTGTCAA
Organism: Clostridia bacterium; assembly: GCA_046952735.1. Lineage (GTDB taxonomy): Bacteria > Bacillota > Clostridia > UBA1212 > UBA1255 > Egerieisoma. The sequence goes on from JBKUJR010000011.1 coordinate 63,658, forward strand.
AGCATGGAAAATTTTTTCCGCCATGGGTTCCGCCGTCCCCTCGTACTCAAAAAACAGTAAAAATTCATCTCCGCCTACTCTGGCGGCAACTTCGCCGGTGCGCGTGATTTCCTGGATTTTTTGGGAACAGCGTATGAGAATCTGATCGCCGAACTGATGTCCGTATTTATCGTTGGCGCTTTTAAAATTATCGAGGTCGAGCAGCACGATGGCGAACCTTTTTCCTTTCTGCCGGATTGCCTGGCGAATCTGTTCTGTCGCAAACGCATGGTTATGCAATTGCGTCAGAGAATCCTGCTCTGCCATTTTTTTGAGCTGGTTTAAGCGCATCTGCTCTTCGTGGACGTCGATAAATTTTCCGATAATGCCGACGACTTTTCCGGAATCTTCTTCTTCCCAGATCGGCCGCGCGACTGCTTTGTACCACCGGTTCTCTCCTTTGACATGCAGGCAATAAATTCCATTTAGGATTGTATTGGCCGGATAGACGCTGCGCAGGCGCGTTTTCATGTCCAGATAATTTTCCAATGAAAACACCTTATGAAGCGTTTCGTTTCTTTCCGGGTGCTCGATCAGCACATCGAGACCGAGCTGGCGGGCGCCCCAGTCCGACATCGTCAGCAAATCTGTCTGATAACGGTATTCGAATTGGATTTCGTTCGACATGGATGCGAAAAATTGATATTTTACCCGTTCCTGCTCCAGAAGCGTCAAGGTACGATCGGAGATTTTTCCGTTTACGATCATTTGCAATGACACGTCCTGAATAGCGGTTTCGGAAATATTATTTAAAGAGCGGATATTCAGTTCCTGTTCTATCTGCGGCGCGGCTTCCTGCAGGCATTTGAGAAGCAGGGGATTGAAAATACCGCATTCCCCGTTTAAAATCATCTGCAGGGCAGTTTCGTGTGGGAAGGCCGGTTTATAGACGCGCGCGTTCGTCAGCGCATCATATACGTCTGCAAGCGCGACGACCTGCGCTTCGATGGGAATGTCGTCTCCTTTTAAACCGTCCGGATATCCTCTGCCGTCGTATCGTTCGTGATGCCAGCGGCAGATATTGCGTGCTGTCAGGAGTAATTCTTCCGGATGCCGCTGCAGGGCGTCTTCCATAATCTGCGCGCCGACGGCGCTGTGTGTTTTCATAATTTCAAATTCTTCCGCCGTGAGTTTGCCCGGTTTGTTCAAAATTTCTTCCGGTATAGAAATTTTACCGATGTCATGCAATGAAGATGCGTTTACGATGAGAGCGATCCGGGAGGCAGAAAGGGGATAGCGGTCCGTCATCTCCCGCAGTTTTCGTAAGAATATCTCTGTAAGCGTCCGGATGTGCAGCACGTGCTGGCCCGATTCTCCGTTCCGGAATTCTACGATATTGCTCAATATTTCAACCATCAGAAGATTGTTTTTTTCTTTCTCCGTGATTTGTTCGATGACCATATTTTCGAGCATTTTTTGTTTCTGATAGAGCATGATGGTATTCCGGACGCGCCGCTGCACCGTTTTTTCTTCGAACGGACGGCTGATATAATCGGTTGCGCCCAGATCATAGGCGTGATCGATATAAGCCGTAGAGGTTTCGGCGGAAATTGTAATTACAGGGATACGGAGGATCCAATCGTTTTTATTCATAACGGCTAGGACCTCGAAACCGTCCATTTTCGGCATGACGATATCGAGTAAAACGAGTGAAATCTCGTTGTGTTTCTGATGCAGGATGCGGACGGCTTCTTCTCCGTCGGCCGCCTCGATGATTTCATAGTTTGCGGCAAGCATATCCGCCAGCATCGCGCGATTCATTTCCGTATCGTCTACAATTAAAATAAGATTTTTTTTCTTCATTTGCGTCGCTTTTCCATATTATAGTATTCCGATACTTTGAATCACTGCGTCGTAGTCTTCCTGTACCTGTCCGGACAGAGAAAGGGCCTCCGGCCGGATTTGACCGCTCCGTAATTCTTCCGTCAGAGCATTTACCGATCGATAAAGCGACGAAAAACCGAGGTTCATGCAGATTCCTTTTAAAGAATGCGCCGCGCGAAATGCTTCTTCTCCATTTCCTTCCGTAAGCGCCCGGCGTAAATCGGCGTAACACGTATCCTCCGGAAATTTGATAAGAAAACGTCTTACCCGTTCTTCCGTTCCCAGACGCCGGAGCACGTCTTGATAATCTGCTCCTATGCGGCGATAACAATCTTCTGTCGTCATTTCAGTCCCCTCCTGCGCATCCATTTTACTGTTCTGACTGCGTTTATCATTGTAACGCCGCTCCCCGGAAAAAGCAAATCGAAACAAATAGTACGCTGTACAAATTGCCAAATTATATTTTTTGTTGTAAAATAACCTATAGCTTTTTACAAGAGAGGCGGTGTGCCGGATGATTGAGATTCCGGAAAGCAAGTGCCTTGCGGACCAGTTTTCAAAGGTGCTGAAGGGAAAAACGATTACGCGTGTTGTCGCAAATAAATCACCTCATAAATTTGCATGGTTCCACGGAGATCCGGGGGCTTACGACGGCGCTCTGCGCGGGCAAATCATTACCGGCTCGGATTCGTTTGGCGGGATGGCGGAACTGCAAGCCGGGGACTTGAAACTTGTTTTTTGCGACGGTACCAACGTCCGTTTCTGTGCGGCAGGAGCGCAGCTTCCCCCGAAACATCAGCTGCACATTGCATTTGAAGACGGATCTTCGCTGATTTGTTCTGTACAGATGTACGGCGCGATGTGGCTATTGGGGCGTGATGAAGAAGAAGCTTATTATAAAATTGCAAAATATAAAATCAAACCGCTGCAGCCGGAATTCGATGCAGCGTATTTTAGCGGTTTATTGAAAACTGCAAAAAATAATTTGTCCGTCAAGGCATTTCTTGCGACGGAGCAGAGAATTCCAGGCTTAGGAAACGGCGTGCTGCAGGATATTTTATTTAATGCCCGGATCCATCCGCGCCGGAAACTGGCGTCGCTTACCGCGGCGGAAACGGAGTATTTATTCCGCAGCGTCAAGCAGACCTTGGCCGATATGACGGAGCAGGGCGGACGCAATACGGAGAAAGATCTGTTTGGAAGCCCCGGCGGCTATCAGACGAAGCTTTCCGCCAAAACGAAAGATCTGCCGTGCCCCGTATGCGGAGCGCCGATTATCCGGGAAGCGTATCTTGGCGGCAATATTTATTATTGTCCGGTTTGTCAAAATCTGTAACGGCTTGTATATACCTGTATATATATTCCTGGAGCTTTTTCTGCGTGATCTGAAATCGTTCCGCAGTGTCGTGCTTTCCTGTAATTTCGTTATTAGAAATAATTCTGATCCCGATTACAGGAATGCTGTGCGTTTTACAAACCTTGTAGACGGCTGCGCTTTCCATATCTTCACAGAGCTCCCCGAATCGTGCATGCAGCAAATCTATGCGGTCTGTTTCTCTGGAAAACAAATCTCCGGAGCCGAGACGTCCGCAGATCAGCTTGCCTTCATATGTAACTTTATCCGCTATTTGTACCAGTTCTGCATCTGCCTGCAGCACAAAAGAGCCGGCTTCCCAAGGAATCCATTCAAGCGCATTGCTGCCTTCTCCTTTTGCTTTTATCGGGGAACACATATGATTCATATAAATTGCTGATTTGCCAATTATAATATCCCCGATTTCCAGCTCCCGCGTATGGCCGCCGGCTGTTCCCTGATTTATAATATAATCCGGCTGGTATTTTTCGATCCCCAACATCGTAGCAATACATGCATGAATAATCCCGATTCCCGTTTTCGAAACAATAATATTTGTCCCATTTGAAAGCGTTTCATAAAACGCGTATCCCTTTTGATCCGTCCATCGCCCCTTTGAAAACTTTCTTATTAATAGCGCGATTTCTTCCTCTTCTGCGCCCTGAACCATGATAGTCCGCATTCCATATCACCCTGTCCAATTATATCACATTTTCCTGTGAGGCATAGAAGCGGATTCGAATAAAAAAGGGGAGAAATTGTACGA
>JBKUJR010000012.1:0-64477 GCA_046952735.1 Clostridia bacterium
CTTTTGGAATTTGAATCATTGAAAAAACGGACGGGAAGCAACCGCTTTCCCGCCCGTTTTATTTGTGGTTTTTATTGTTCCAGCTGCCTGCCGATTACGGCGGCGGCAGATTGCGTGAGCTTTGCTTCGGTATCGCCCAAAGAATTTTTGTTATCCGGAGAAAACATAATGACGGATCCCACGGGATCGCCGTGCGAGATGATCGGCGTGACGACATACGACATGATTTTGTCCCCGCTTACATCCTCCAGAATGGGGAAGTAGTCGTTCTTTGTATCTTTCGCGATCAATGTGGAACGATCTTCCATCGCTTGCTCCAGCTGGCGCGTGATCCGTTTTCCATTGAAATCCTTTTTTGAAATGCCGGATACGGCGACGACGGAATCTCTGTCCGTAATACATGTAGGATATCCGGCGGTTTTCGCAAGACTGTCGGCAAATTGTACGGCAAATTCATTCAGATCGCTCATAACGGAATATTTGCGTAAAATAATTTCCCCGTTTTCGCCCGTATATATTTCAACCGGATCTCCTTCCCGTAAACGGAGCGTACGGCGGATTTCCTTGGGGATTACGATTCTTCCCAGCTCGTCGATCCGTCTGACGATTCCGGTAGCTTTCAGCAGATTTATATTTTTTGTTTCACTCATATATCATAAACTCCTTCATCAAAGCTGTTGTAATAATTTCTCTTTAGTATTATTTACCACCAGGGGAAAAATATACATAAAATATGACAAAATTGCTTGCATTTTAACTTGCGAGGCATTAATATGTAACAAGATCTCAGAAGGAGTGTTGTAATGAAACGGACGGCAATCGTATTACTTTCAATCATCATGATCGTTCTGGCTTCCTGCGGCAGCGGAAAAACGCACGATCCGGAAAAACCGCAGTCCGGCGTCAAATTTCCGGCGACGGGAGAAGTTCCGGTAAATGAACAAACGGTCCGATTTCTGGGCAGATATTATAAAACGGACGATGCGTACTATACCAATTTGAGCTGCGCAGGTTTTGAGGTTCGCTTTGAAGGGACCGAACTGAAAGCGGAATTTATTTCTGAGCCGCTGGACAGCGACCACAATACATATATCCATGTCTTTGTCGATGATCGCTACGACGCGCTCGATGCGGTGAAGACGGACGGGACACAGAAAGGGCTCGAAAACGACGGCAGGATTTTATTGGAAGCAGGCCGCAGTATCGTGACATTGGCAAGCGGGCTGGAACAGGGAATCCACAAAGTGACGGTACAGAAAGCGAATCAGTCTTCCCTCAATAAATTGGGCGCCGTAAAATTGCTTCCGGGAGAAGGCTCGATTTTGGAGCCGCCGGCAGCGAAGGAGAAAAGCATCCTTGTGATCGGCGATTCTATTACGTGCGGCTCCAATAACTTAGCGGAGGATCTTGTCGACAGCTACTCCGCCTCGGAAGACGGCCTTCTTACAATGGCGGCTATCGCGGCAAGGCATTATGATTCCGATATCGAAGTCGTTGCGAAGAACGGCCTTTATACGCAGATGCTCAATTCCACGCTGCCGGAAAATATGATAAAATATGCGGATCCGTTTAATAACGCGGAAGACCTTTGGGATGCGCAGCTGCCGGAGCGGCAGCGGGACCTCGTGATCATCAATCTGGGAATCAACGATACCAATGTGATCAACGGCTCGAACGGCGCGTATTCGTACGAACAATTCAAGCAGGATTATCGTACGCTCGTAAAAGAAGTCCGCGCGATATATCCGCAAAGCTATATTTTATGCACGGATATTTCCGCTTCTGCGAAATATGAAAACGAGGCGGTGGCGGAATATATAAAAGATACGGGCGACGAGAAAATTACCTTTTGGAAACGAGCAACGGTCTTTAACAGACATCCGCTGATCCAGGTGCATCAGAACGAAGCAAAACAGCTGATCAAGAAAATCGACAAATTGAATATATTTTAAAAATATGGAAATGTGAGGTTTACGCTATGGAAGATAAAAAGGAAATCGTACGATTGTTTGAAAATCCGGGGACGGCGTTTCGCGGGAGACCGTTTTGGTCCTGGAACGGAGAGCTGAAAAAGGAAGAGCTGCTCCGGCAGCTGCCAATTATCAAAGAAATGGGATTTGGCGGTTTTTTCATGCATTCGCGCGCCGGCTTGATGACGGAATATCTCGGGGAAGAATGGTTCGACCTCGTCAACACTGTTGCGGATGAAGGGGAAAAGCTCGGTTTGGAAGCCTGGCTTTACGATGAAGACAGATGGCCCAGCGGGAGCGCGGGGGGAAAAGTAACCGTAGATCCCCAGTACCGCATGAAATCCATGGTGCTGTACGGCTATGACAGCGCCGTATTCGACTGGGAGAAAGAAATTCCCGGAAAAGAAGGTAATGAGGTCATCGCAGTTTTTGCGGCGTATACGGAGGGAAACAGCGTTTTTACATATACTGTTTGCGAAACGAAAGAAGCCTTGCGAAAGGCTTTGCAGGATACGCAGTATAATAAAGTCCTGGTATTTCGGATCGTCCCCGACGCGCCAGCGAGCGTTTATAATGGCACGACGTACATCGATACGATGAGCCGCAAAGCGGTGGACCGTTTTATCGAATTGACGCATGAAGCGTATAAGCAGCATTGCGGAAACAGAATTGGAACAAGCATCAAGGGGATTTTTACGGATGAACCGCACAGAGGCCATATGTTGGATGATTACCGTGTGGAAAATGGCGTAGAGATCTGCTCCGCCGCCTACACAGACGATCTTTTTGCAGAATTTGCAAAAAGGTACGGCTACGATCTGAAGCCGCTCCTGCCGGAGCTGTTTTATAGAAAAGACGGTGGAAAAGTCTCCAAAATCAAACTGGATTTTGTCGACCTGGGAAACAACTTATTTATAGAGCGCTTTGCGGACCCGATCAAGGAATGGTGCGAGAAAAACAACATGGTTTTTACAGGACATGTGCTGCATGAAGATACGCTTACGAACCAGACGGTGCCCAACGGTTCTTTAATGCGTTTCTATCCGCATATGACTTATCCGGGGATTGATCTGCTTACCGAACATAATAAATGCTATTGGGTCGTCAAACAGCTTTCTTCCGCTGCAAGGCAGGCGGGACAGAAATGGATGCTGTCGGAACTGTATGGCTGCACGGGATGGCAGTTCGATTTCCGGGCGCATAAAGCGGTCGGAGACTGGCAGGCGCTTTTGGGAATCAATATGCGCTGCCACCATCTTTCCTGGTACACCATGGAAGGAGAATCGAAACGCGATTATCCGGCCAGCATTTTCCATCAATCCCCTTATTACAAAGATTATGATTATGTAGAAACTTATTTTGCAAGATTTGCAGTCGTTATGACGCAGGGGGCGCCGGTCTGCGACTTATTGGTATTGAACCCCATTGAATCGGCCTGGGCAATGATGTATCCCGGATGGGCAAAATGGGTATACGCCGCCCCGGACAATCAGGATGAGCTGCAGCTTGAAAAGCAGTATGAAGCATTGTTCCACATGCTGATGGGAAGTCAGCTGGACTTCGACTACGGAGAAGAATATCTGATGCAGGAATTGTATTCCGTCGGAAAGGATGCCGCTGGAAAGCCGGTGCTTCGGATCGGAAAAGCCTCCTATCATACGGTAGTCGTAAGCGGCATGATGACGATGCGGGCCTCGACGGTAAAAATCTTAAAGGAATTTCTTGAAGCGGGCGGAAAGGTTGTATTTTCCGGCGCAATTCCGGAGTATGTGGACGGCCTGCCGTCCGGCCTGGTACGCGAGCTTGCCGGACATCGGAATGCCGCGGCAGTACCGTTTGAAAAACAGGCGCTGACAGAAGAAATTCGGAAAACGACAGCTTTCTATCCGCAGATCAGCGGCGGCGGAGCGGAAAACGTTTTTGCGCAGGTACGCTATGATGCTGCGAATCGCTTCCTGTATGCCGCGCTGCTCAATACGGACCGGGATACGCCGGCAAAAGCGCTGCGGCTATCTCTGCAGGATGCGGAAGGAAACTTTGCATTTACAGAGGGAAGCCTGTATGCGGAGGAATGGGATCTGGCCTCGGGAAGAAGAATACGGAAAGCGTTGTCCTTCCGGGACGGCGTGCCTTTCGTCACTTTCGATCTGGAAGCCGCCGGAGAGAAAATTTTCGTGTTTACCAGGGAACAGGATCTCTCTGCGGCGGAACCGGAACAGCTGGAAGAAATCCAAAGCGCCCCCCTTTCAGGCGCTGCCGGATTTGCATATGAGCTGGATGAAAAAAACGTTTGCGTGCTGGATTTTGCAAAATGGAAATTCAGAAACGGAGATTGGCAGCCGGAAGAAGAAGTTCTGCGGGTCGATGCCAAGATCAGAGACGAGGCGGGAATCGAACATAGAAGCGGCGGCATGCTGCAGCCGTGGTATGCGAAAAAATATTGCGATGAGGCGTATGGCGATCTGGAAGTCGAATATGAATTTTACGCGGATGCGGTGCCGAAGGGAGAAGTGTTCCTAGCTGGCGAGCGCCCTGAATTCTGCCAGTACTACGTGAATGGAACGCGGCTGGAATGTGCGGATCCGAATGATTTCTGGATCGATGTCTGCTTCCGGAAAATGGCGGTTCCTGCGGGACTCATCCAAAAAGGCAGAAATATCGTGACTTTTAAAACGTTGTTCCGCCGTACCACCAACATCGAAGCGCTGTATCTGGTAGGTGATTTCGGCGTGCGGATAGAAGGCCGCAGACGCATCTTAGACCGGCTGCCCGAACGGATCGGATTCCAAAATCTGCGCGAATACCGTTTGCCGTTTTATACGGGCCGGATTACGTACCGCGTCCCCAATACGGCGTTCAGCGCGTTCGGACATGCGGACAGGATACTGCTTTGCACCGACGGATATCGCGGTTCTCTCGTCAAAGTCGCGCCTCTGGGAAATTGCGGCGCCAAATCCCAGGCGGAGATTCTGGCGTGGGAGCCGTATGCGGCAGATGTCACCGCTTGGGTGAAATCCGGGTGCGATATCGGCGTTACGCTCGTTTGCTCCAGACGGAACGTCTTCGGGCCGCTGCATCTGCTCCCTGCGGAATGCAGCGTGTACGGGCCGGAGCATTTTGTGACGAAGGGTGAAAATTGGAGCGACGATTATGCGCTGATCAACAGTTCGATTTATGGGATGACGATCAGGGGGCTGAAGAAAAAATGAAAGAAAAAAGCGGCATATCCCGGGTATTCATAAAATGTAGTATATTCCTTGTGGTGTTTGCCGCTGTTTTCTGCGGAATTTTAGGTTCCTCCGAAGAGAAAGCGCTCGGCGCTGCCTTTGATATGGAAGAAAATCTCGTCATTCCAACAAATAAAACGCAGATCACGCTGCGCGTCGGCCCGGGCTTCCTGTATCCTGTCAAAAGGACTCTCACAGACTGCGAAAAGCTGGAAGTACTGGAAAAAGGCTTGTGGTATAAGGTCAACTATGAGGGCGACGTAGGATACGTATATTCTTCGCTCTTCCTCGATGAGAAAGGCTTTGCAGCCAACCGCCTCGACGGCATTTATATAGGCATCGACATCGAAGGAAATTATGATTTTCACAGCGGCGTATCCTGGTACGGGCAAATCAACCTGGCGATCGCGGAAAAATTAAAAGAAATCCTCGAGGATGCAGGCGCCGTCGTCGTCATGCCTCGGAATTCTTTTGAAAACGAGGAATTAGGGCGGGATACTGTCAGAGCGGAGATATTTAACCGGTATAACTGCGATATCATCTATCAGATCGATTCCAGTTCTTCTCCGATGCCGAGCCAATCCGGGCCTCAGCTCCGGGTGGCGCTCGGCGCAGAATGCAAGCGCGCGGCGGAAATTCTCGCAGAACGCCTTGGGACTTTGTCGGGACATACGGATGTTGCCGTAACGGAGCTGGAATGGAACGAATTTTTGAATTCCGTAAAGAGCCCGGCAATCTCGATATCGCCGGGATACCTGACGAATGATCTGGAGTGGGAACGCCTCCATACGGAAGCGTATCAGGAAGCGATTGCAAGGGCAATCAGAGAATTTACGGTGGATTATATATATGAGTACAGAATGGACGGAGGGTCAGTTACGGGCGATTTGTGAAACGGGCGGAAACGTACTCGTTTCCGCGGCAGCCGGTTCCGGGAAAACGACCGTGCTGATCGAACGTATTTTAAGAATCATCAAAGAACAGACGGATATCGACAGGCTCCTCATCGTGACCTTTACCTCTGCCGCAGCGGAGGAGCTGCGGGAACGGCTGTATCGTTCTTTACAGAAAGAGCTGGAATCCGAAGCTTTGCCGGCGGCACAGGCAAAACGCTTGTGCCGCCAGCAGACGCTCTTATCAAAGTCCTATATCACGACGATACACGCGTTCTGCCAAAGCGTCATCAAGAGCAATCCGGTAGAAAGCGGGATCGATGCATCCTTCCGCATTGCAGATCCGGGGGAAATTACCATGACCCGGGCCGATGTGATGGAGGACGTCATAGAACAATGGTATCAAAAGGAGGATCCGCACTTCCGCCGTCTGATTGACATATATGGAAGCTACCGCAGCGATCAGGGACTGCTCGATCAGATTTTTTCCTTATATGATTTTACGCAAAGCAGCCCGGATCCGGAAGAGTGGCTCAGAAAACAGAAGGAGACTTTCGACCCGGCGCTTGTCGGGGATTTTTCCGAAACAAAATGGTGTTCCGACCTTCTGCGGGATCTGCTGGTTACTGCGGCATCGTACCGGGAAACGATCCTCCGTCTGAAAGATGTGTGCGAACGCTTTGGAATTGCGGAATATACCGCGATGCTTGAACGGGATCTCCCCGTTATGGAACGGACGGTTCAAATTTTAGAAGCATGCAGAGACGGACAAACGGGACGGGTAAAATGGAAAGAGCTCTATGCGGCGATCAGCGCGATCTCCTTTGAAAAAGCGCCGGTCATGACGGCAAAGAGAAAAGCGGCGTACGATGCGGCGGCGCAGGCGGCCATTGCTTCCGTCAAAGAAGAACGCACCAAGCTTGCAGGGAAAATGAAAACCGCATTTCTCTCCAAAATGGGCGCCTCTCCTGAAGCGCCGTATGAGGATCTGGCTGTTTTAAAAGAAGATATGGCCTGCCTGATCGACGTTACGCTCGATTTTGCAGACGCATACGCCAGGCGTAAACGCGACAAGCACATTCTGGACTTCAACGATCTGGAGCATATCGCGTACCGGACGCTTTGCAACAGCGAGGTAGCGGAACGTTACCGCGCTTATTTTGAAGAAATCTATATCGACGAATATCAGGATACGAACGAACTCCAGGACACGATCCTCGCGCTCGTTTCACGCGGGACGGCGGAAAACGCATCGTCCAATATGTTTCTGGTCGGAGATGTGAAGCAGAGCATTTACGGATTCCGCCAGGCAAGGCCGGATTTGTTTTTAGAAAAATATAAAAGATACGGCGTATCTTCCTCTTACGACAAACTTGTCATTTTAAACAGCAATTTCCGGAGCCGGCGGACGGTCATCGCCTCCGTAAACGAAGTATTCCGTAAAATCATGACGGAAAACACCTGCGGGCTCGCGTATAGAGCAGAGGAATTTCTCAATTACGGCGCTTCCTATTATCCGGAGGGGAAAGCAGATTACGAAACGGAGCTTTATGTCGTACAGCGCGCAAAGAAGAAGCAGGCGGGAGCGCCGCATTATGAAGCGGAACTTACCGCAAGGATCGTCAAAGACCTTCTCGACCGGAACTATCAGATCTATGACCGCGCCACAAAACAGCTCCGCGGGATCACCTGCCGGGATATCGTAATCCTGATGCGGGCGCCGTCGTCGGAAAATGCAGGGGAAGCTTACGCACGCAGCATGCAAAAGCTGGGAATTCCCGCATATTACGGGGAAGAAGGCGGATTTTTCACGAACGCCGAGGTGAATATCCTGCTTTCTTTCCTGAAAGTCATAGACAATCCGCTGCAGGATATCCATTTCGTAGCGATGCTGCGGAATATTTATGGTTTTCCGGATAGTGAAATCGCAGAAATAAAAGCAGACGGCTTACGGAGAAAAGCGGAAAACGAAACTTTTTACGAAATGTGCCTCCATTACGCGGGCAGTACGCCGCTGCAGGAACGCTTGAAACTGCTTACGGACCGCATTGCTTCCCTGCGGGAAACGGCGCTCCACGTCCCGGTCTCAGAACTTGTATGGACGCTCATGCATGAAAATCATTTTTATGAGCATCTGAAGGAAGGGCCGCTGGGAGAACTGCACATGGCAAACATCAACATCCTTTATACCCGGGCGATTTTGTACGATCACAATACGAATAAGGGGCTGTTCCGCTTCTTGTATTACTTCGACAGCCTGCGCCGGCGGAAAGGCGACCTCGCGGAGGCCGCAGCCGTAACGGAGGGCATGGATGTCGTGCGGATCATGAGTATCCATAAAAGCAAAGGCCTCGAATTTCCCGTAGTGATTTTAAGCGAAACAGGTAAAAATTTCAATAAAAGGGATGTCAGCGCGCCGCTCCTGAAGCATAGGCTTCTTGGCCTCGGCCCGACCTGCTATGAGGAAGCGCGCAAGGTAAAATATCCGTCCGTTATGAAATTTTGTGTGGCAAGAAGGCTGGAAACCGACCATAAAGCAGAAGAAATGCGGATTCTTTACGTAGCGATGACGCGTGCTGCGGAAAAACTGATTCTTACGGGGAGCATTCACACCGAATTTGACAAATACCGGGAAATCTGCAAAAATAAATGTTCTTCCGTCACAGGAGACCCCCTGGAATACCACGTGCTGGAGTCCAACTGTTTCCTGGATTGGCTGATGATGTGCGGCGCTGCGGATCCGCAGCATATCCATTTTGAGAAAGAGCCCGAATCCGAAGAAGAGGCTGCAGAACCTTCTGCGCTTATAGGCACGTCGGTAGGACACAGCCTGCCGATCCCGCAGCCCGCGATGACATTTTACAGGGAAGAATATCCGAAGGAGGCGGAAACGCTGCCGGCAAAGATTTCCGTATCGGATCTCAAACGCATGGCGGACCGTTATGGAGACGACGGTTCCTTCCAGACGGGGCGGCGCGCCGTAAAAATGACGGATCTTCCGGATTTTGCGTATAAAGATCCGGCCGGTCTGACGGCCGCCCAGCGCGGAACGGCGGTCCATACGTGTTTGCAGCTGATCGACTACCGCCGGATACGCGGCATGGACAGATCCGAGGCGGAAAATTATGTGGAGGAACTCCTGCTGCAGGCGGAAGACCGGGGCTTTCTGGACAGGCCGGCCGCGTCTTCCGTCAATAAAACGATGCTGGCAGATTACCTGTGCAGCGCCTTTGCGAAGCGGATCGCCGCAGCAGATGAAATCATGAAAGAAATCCCCTTTACGAAGCTTACCCGGTGGGACGGAACCGTCACGGCGGTACAGGGAATCATCGATTGTCTGATCCGGGAAGGCGAAACGTACACGGTGATCGATTTTAAAACGGATGACCATCCGGATGCGGAAAAATATAAAGTACAGCTTGCGTGCTATGCGGAAAGCATCCGCGGCGCGTTCGGCGCAGAACCGGACAGGATCGTATATTTTATCAAACAGAACAAAGAGGTGCGGATATAATATGGAAGAAATGAGACTGCAGAAATACCTGGCGCAGTGCGGCGTCGCTTCGCGGCGTGCGGCGGAACAGATGATTTTAGAAGGCAGGATCTGCGTCAATGGCAAAACGGTCACGCAGATGGGCTGCAAGGTAAAACAAGGAGACCGTGTCACGGCGGACGGCGCGGCCGTAAAGCGCGAAAAGAAAAAATATTATATCCTGCTCAACAAGCCGGCAGGCGTGCTGTCCTCCGTAACGGATGACCGGGGGCGGGAGTGCGTTGTGAATCTGGTAGAAGGCGTCGATGCAAGGCTGTATCCCGTGGGCAGACTCGATTATGATACCACCGGCCTCCTTCTGCTTACGAATGACGGGGACTTTATGCAGAAGGTCACGCATCCGTCTTTCGAAATCTGGAAAACATATCAGGCTGTCGTCAAAGGCGTGCCGAATGAAACGGATGTGAAGCGGTTTGCAGAAGGAATCCTGCTGGACGATGGGAAAACGCTGCCGGCGGTACTGGAAGTTGTCGGCTATAAAGGGAAGAACGCCATCGCAGAGATCAGCATCCGCGAAGGCAGGAACAGACAGGTACGCAGGATGCTGGAGAAAATCGGGCATCCCGTCAACAGCCTCAAAAGGATCAGCTTCGGTTCTCTCGAGCTGGGAGACCTAAAGCCGGGGAAATGGCGCTTTGCCACTCCGGAAGAGATCAAGAGGCTTACGGAAGAACGGTGATTTTTTGAAAAACGGGATCCATAAGGGAAATCAAAGAGAACTGCTCCCGACAGACCAAATTCCGTCAGAACTTGCAGAAGCTGCCGGAATCCGGCCGGAAGAAGCGGAACTTTTTTTGAAGACGGATCTGACGGATTCATTTCTGTTCGGAGACGTCTGGCTGCTGCTGAAAGACCGCACGTTATATAAACTGCAGCCCGATTCTCGCATCGAGACGTATCCGCTGCAGGAGAACGACGAGCTGGTCGTCGAAATTGCCGCCACCACGCTTGCCGTCGCGCTGAAACGCGCGGAAGAGTTACATATGATCTGCCGCGGCAGCAATGCGATGCATAAAAGGTTCGGCGCATTTACGGGAGCCGCTACAAAACTGCTCCGCGGGGAAGAAATTACAGAAGCGCGATCCGGCTGGAAACAGGAGGACAATTGCCCAAAATGCGGCCGTCCTTACCGGGACGATACGCGCATCTGTCCGCACTGTGTCAATAAAGCGCATGTATTGCGCCGGCTGCTTTCCTATGCGGGACGTTATAAGAAATATATCGCGTTTATTCTGACCTTTATTATCATTACGACAGCTTTCGAAATCGTACTGCCGTATTTTAGCGGTACCGTATTGTTCGACGAGGTATTGAACCGGGAAAGCCCGCATTACGGCAGGATTTTTTTGCTCGTCGGATTTCTGGCGGTCCTGCAGATCCTTTCCATGTGTTTTACAATCATATATGGCCGGAAAAATTCGCGTTTTGCGAATGAAGTTGTGTACAACATGCGCACGGATGTCTTTTCCTCCATGCAGCGCTTGTCCATCAAATATTTTATCGATAAGGAAACGGGCGCGCTGATGACGCGGGTAAATTCAGACGCCGAGGAAGTACAATGGTTTATGCTGGACGGCATTCCGTTTTTGATCGTAAATTTTCTGAAACTGCTGGGAGTCGCGGCGGTCATGATCGCCATGAAGCCTGCGCTTTCCGTCCTGATTCTGATTCCGGCGCCGTTTATCGTGTTGTTCTTTCGCCATTATCTGCCGAAATTCGACCGCATGTATTCCAAGAGCTTCCGCTTTAAAAGCGCGATGACGTCGCGTATGAACGATTCCTTTACGGGCGTGCGCGTTGTAAAGGCGTTCGGCAAAGAGCAAACGGAGAACACATCTTTTACCGGAAGGAGCAGAGCGTTCGGGGATATCCAGGCACAGATCAATCGCAAATCCGGTACGGTTTTCCCGATTGTCAGCCTTGCCATGTGGATGGGTTCTCTGATTATTTATATTTTTGGCGGCAGGCTGATCATTGACGGAAAAATGGGCTTCGGGCAGCTGACATCCCTCGTAGGGTATGTCGGTATGATTTACGGGCCGCTGGAATGGCTGACGAATACGGTGCAGCAATTTGCTTCCGCAATGAATTCCGCAAACAGGATTTTTGAAATTATCGATGCGCGCTCGATTATAAAGGAAGCGGAAACGCCGAAAATCATTGAGAATTTCGAAGGGCGCGTCACGTTTGACCAAGTAAATTTCAGCTATCTTCCGAACCGTCCCGTACTGAAAAATATTTCTTTCGAAGCGGCTCCCGGCGAACATATCGGGATCGTCGGACCGTCGGGTGCGGGGAAATCCACGCTGATCAACCTCATCGCGCGCCTGTACGATACCGAATCGGGTAAGATCTGCTTTGATGGGGTGAATATCAGAGAACTATCCCTTACATGGCTGCATCAGCAGGTCGGCACCGTTTTACAGGATACCTATCTTTTTATGGGTACGGTATTCGATAATATCGCTTATACGAAACCGTCGGCAACGCGCGAAGAAGTCATGAACGCCGCCAAAATGGCGGACGCACACGATTTTATTATGAAAATGGACGATGGTTACGACACGTGGATCGGCACCGGAGGAAAAGGGCTTTCCGGAGGAGAGCGGCAGCGTATATCTCTTGCGCGCGCAATTTTAAAAAACCCCAAGATCCTGATTTTGGATGAAGCGACCTCCGCGGTAGATACCCGGACGGAGCTCCACATTCAAAAGGCGCTTGCAATGCTTTCCAAAGGAAGAACGACGTTCAATATTGCACACCGCCTTTCTACGCTGCGGGATGCCGACCGCCTCGTGGTGATCGAAAACGGAAATCTCGTTGAGATGGGAACACATGCGGAAATTTATGCTTTGGAAGGCGTATATTACAGGCTTTACCAAATTCAGAAAGATGCCCTCAAAATGAGAGGATTACAGGAAGGATAATATTATTATGGAAGAAATTGCAGAAATAAAATATTTACAGGATGCGGATTTCCAGCTCGTGAAGCGGGAAGGCGGCTTTCTTTCCTATGTCGGCAAAGAGAAAACGTACAAAAGAGTAATGGTGCAAAGGGCTTTCCCGCTTTCACAGCCTGCAAAATACCTTTCGGTGCGGGAAGTGAAAGAGGATCGGGAACCGGGAGAAGAAATCGGCGTCATTGAGGATCTGGCGGCACTCTCAGAAGAAAAGCGGCAGCTGATCGGGGAGGAACTCGATATGCGGTATTTTACGCCGGATATCATGCAGATCCGCAAATTGAAGGAGGACCACGGATTTGTCTATCTGGATGCGGAAACGACGGCAGGTATGCGTAAAATAACGGCGTATAACAATACCGCAAGCTTTATCCGTCTTTCCCAAAGCAGGATGCTGATCATCGACATAGACGGGAATAGGTATCATATTCCTGACATCTATGCGCTCGATAAAAAGAGCATCCGCAACCTGGAGGTTATCGTGTAATGACTTTATTTTTTCCATTGCCCCCATGGGCGGCGGATCTCATCGCGGACCGGTATGCGGGCGAACAGATGCTGTATGCAGTCCCCTGGGACCTGAATGAAGAGGACTCCTTCATAGAAGGCTATTGTATCGTCACGGACCGGAACCTCCTGTTCTTGGAGGGCGGCGCGGTCCGAAAAGAAATTGTTGCGGACGCGTTTTGTGATTTTAAGGTAAACGCCATGAGCGGCGCCGGAATCCTGGAGGCAAAAGCCTCGCAAACGGGCGAAGCCGTGTATCTGGCGCGCTTTTCTATGGAGCATGCCGCCAGATACGCAACCATCGCCCAAAAAATCAATATGGCCCGCGCCGGCAGAGACGCGGAAATCCGGGAAGAACCCGATCGGAAATGCCTGAAATGCGGCAGGCCTCTGCCGCAGGGCAGCGCCATCTGCCCGCGCTGCGTGAAGAAGTCTGCCGTACTGATTCGCCTGTTCCGCCTGGCATCGCATTATATTCCTTATCTGATTACCGCCAGTGCGATGCTGCTGACGATGACGGGACTCAATATTCTGATGCCCAAAATTTACGCGGTACTTGTAAACGACGTATACCTCCGCCCTGCGGAAGAGCGCGGGAATCCGCATGATTTTATGATGCTGTTCGCATTTATCATTTTAGCCTACTTCAGCTGCCGCGTTCTGATTACGGTAATGTCTGTGCTGCGTGCCCGCCTGATGGCAAAACTCAGCAGCAATATCGTGCATGATCTGCGCGTTTCGGTATTCGAGCATATCCATGCCATGTCTGTGAGCTTTACAAATGATCATAAAGTCGGGGATCTGATCAGCCGCGTATCCAATGATACGAACCGGGTCAAAAATTTTATCCAGGGCGAGGCTACGGAATGCATCAACCAATTTCTAACGCTCCTTGCCGTCGGGATCTACCTGTTTTTCATCAACTGGAAAATGGCGCTGATCGTCATTTTGCCGGCGCCGCTCATCGTGCTGCTGATGCGGGCGTTCCGCAGGAAAACGCATACAATCTATCGCCGCCTGTGGAGGCTGTCCGGCAAATGCAACGCGGTTCTGCAAGATATTTTAAGCGGGATCCGCGTCGTCAAAACCTTTGGGACCGAGGAGAAGGAGATTAAACGGTATCAGGCGGTCTGTAATTCTTATAAAAACCTGTGCGTCGGCAATGAGGTCTTCTGGAACACGATACAGCCGCTGATCCGCATCCTCACGACGCTCAGCCACCTTGCGCTCATGCTGGCCGGCGGTCTGTATATTCTTCACAGCCAGATGGATGCAGGCACGCTCGTACAATTTACGACGTATGCCGCGATGATTTACGGTCCGATCAACTATATGATTTCACTGCCGCGCTCGATTGCCGACGCCGTAGCCGCTGCCGCACGGGTATTCGATATTCTCGATAACGAGCCGAATGTGCGCGATGCGGCGAAAGCCGTCCATCTCGATATCAAGGGAGATGTGGAGTATCAAGACGTCTTTTTCGGCTACAAATCATACCAGGCAGTCCTCGAGCAGATCAATCTTACTGTTAAAAGCGGAGAAATGATCGGTCTCGTCGGACACTCAGGCTCCGGAAAAAGCACGGTCATCAATCTGCTGCTGCGGTTTTACGATCCCGATTCCGGGCGTATTCTGATCGACGGCGTGGATCTGCGGGATATCTCCCAACACTATATCAGGAGCCAGATCGGCGTGGTTTTACAGGAAACCTTCTTGTTCAGCGGCACGATTTTTGAAAACGTCGTTTATTCCAAGCCGGATGCGACATATGAAGAAGTGATCCGCGCGTGTAAAATGGCGAATGCCCATGATTTTATCATGAAATTTCCCGATGGATACGATACGCGGATCGGGCAGAACGGGCAAACGCTGTCCGGCGGAGAAAAACAGCGGATCGCGATCGCAAGAGCCGTGATTCACAACCCACGAATCCTGATTCTGGATGAAGCTACGGCTTCCCTGGATACGGAAAGCGAAAAGCTGGTGCAGGAAGCGCTGCGGCGCCTCGTACAGAACAGGACGACGTTTGCAATTGCCCATCGCCTGTCCACTTTGAAATTTGCGGATCGTCTGATCGTACTCGATCACGGTAAAATCGCAGAAGCAGGTACGCATGACGAGCTGCTCGCGGCAAAAGGAATTTATTACGGGCTCGTGCTCGCCCAGCTGAATATGACGCGCCTCGTGGGACAGGAAGAAATTTCTGAAGCGGAATATCTGGGCGAAGAACCATAAATCGTACCGGTTGCCAAAAGAAATGGAATGCGGTACAATATATTGTGTTATTGGTCGTTTTCAGTAATCGGAAGGATTTTATATATTAGGAGGTTTCATATGGCAGAACAACTTGATGAGAAGAAAATAGCGGAGAAAAAGAAAGCGTTGGAAAATGCGATCGCAAATATAGACAAGCAGTTCGGCAAAGGAGCGGTGATGAAGCTCGGAGACAATGTGGCGATGAACGTCGACGTCATTTCCACAGGTTCGCTTGGACTGGATCTGGCGCTGGGCGTAGGGGGGCTGCCCCGGGGCAGAATCATCGAAATATACGGTCCGGAATCTTCCGGTAAGACTACCGTCGCACTGCACGTCATTGCGGAGGCGCAGAGAAACGGGGGCGAGGCGGCCTTTATTGATGCGGAGCACGCGCTGGATCCGATTTACGCGAAAGCGCTTGGCGTCGATATCGACAATCTGATCGTATCGCAGCCCGACACCGGAGAACAGGCGCTGGAAATCGTAGAAGCCCTTGTCCGGAGCGGCGCAATCGACGTGATCGTAATAGACTCCGTCGCGGCACTGGTACCGAAAGCGGAAATCGACGGGGAAATGGGAGATTCCCACGTAGGCCTGCATGCCAGGCTGATGTCGCAGGCGCTCAGAAAATTGTCGGGCGTTATCAACAAATCGAAGACGACGGCAATCTTTATCAACCAGCTGCGGGAGAAAGTCGGCGTTATGTTCGGCAGCCCGGAAACGACGACAGGGGGACGGGCGCTGAAATTCTATTCCTCCGTCCGATTGGATATCAGAAGGATCGAGGCCATCAAATCAGGCACGGAAGTCGTCGGAAACAGGACGCGCGTCAAAGTGGTGAAAAATAAAGTGGCGCCGCCGTTCCGGGAGACGGAATTCGACATCATATACGGGGAGGGAATCTCCCGTGCCGGCTCCGTACTGGATCTGGCCGTCACATACGATATCATCAATAAAAGCGGCGCGTGGTTTTCTTATCAGGACCAGCGGATCGGCCAGGGCCGTGAAAATGTCAAGGCGTATCTGAAGGAAAACCCGGAACTGATGAATGAAGTGGAAGCGAAAGTCCGGGCCGCAGCGCAGGAAAAAATGGCCAAGAAACCGCAGGCAGAGGCGGATACTGCAAATGGACGATGAGGTAACCGTCGTTTCCTGCCGCCGGCCGGAAACAGCGGAAATGCCGTATGAAATCGTTTTCAGCAATGGAGAAGTCCTGACCTTTTCAGAAGAGGAGGTCCTGGAATATGCGCTTTACCGCGAAGGGGAATCCTGCGGAGCGTATGAGGATTTATGTACGGTTATATTTGCAAAACGTATGATGGCGTCCGTCGCCTCATACGTTTTATTTTCGGCCAGAACGGAAGCTCAGGTGCGGAAGCGCCTTACGGAGAAATATATAAGCGGCGGATCCGAAAGAGGCTGGGATCGATTTGCCGCTTCCGCCATAGAAGAAGCGATCCGGCGCTTCCGGGAATTCGGATATCTCGACGATGCGGTTTATTGCCGGAAGTATATTTCCGCAGCGCAGCGCGGCAAGCCGGTCTCGCAGGCAGCGCTTTTGAACGAATTGGTTTACCGGAAAGGGATTGCCAAGGAATTAGCGGAAGATGCCGTCCGTGCCGCGTATGCGGAAAATCCGGTTTTTACGGATGATGAAAACGCCTGTCGGCTGCTCCGGAAAAAAACAGGGGGACGCCTCCCGGAAGACCCAAAAGAGCTTGCAAAATTGTACCGATATCTGGCGGGGAAGGGTTTTTCTTATCATACTGCGGAAAATGCCGTGCGGCGGATCAAAGAGGAGGAAGGAGAGACAAATGCATAAAGATTACAATATTTCCATCGTTTCTCTCGGATGTGCGAAAAATCAGGTCGATTCGGAAATCATGCTCGGCATTTTACGCGAGGCGGGATACGGAATTACGGAGCGGAAAGAAGAAGCGGACATCATCATCGTCAATACGTGCGGCTTTATCGAAAGTGCGAAAAGCGAGGCGATCGAAGCGCTTTTAGAGGCGGCGTCCTATAAAATCCATGGGCGCTGTATCGGCGTGATCGCCGCCGGCTGCCTTGCGCAGCGATATGCAAAAGAAATTCAGGAGGAAATTCCGGAAGCGGATGGAATCGTGGGAATCAACGGATACCGGAATATCGCCGAAGCGGTGGACGCCTGTCTTCAGAAAAAACGATATGCATTTTTCGATTATACGGGCGATGTTTCTTATCTGGACGGGCCGCGGATCCTGTCCGGTCCCGCCGGCAGCGCTTACCTGAAAATATCGGAGGGCTGCGACAACCGCTGTGCGTATTGTGCGATTCCGGAAATCCGCGGTCCGTTCCGGAGCAGAAAAAGAGAAGAAATTCTGCGGGAAGCGGCGCGTCTTGCAGGCGCAGGGGTGCGGGAACTCGTACTGGTGGCGCAGGATACGTCGCGGTACGGCAAAGATCTTTACGAAGAGCCTGCGCTTGCGGAGCTGCTGTATGCGCTCAATGATGTCCCGGAAATCGAATGGATCCGAATTCTGTATTTATATCCGGACGAGATTGCCGGAGAACTGATTACGGCGATGCGGGAATGTGAGAAAGTTCTTCCTTATATCGATCTTCCTCTGCAGCATATCAGCGCCGGCGTCCTACGGGCGATGAACCGGCGCGGCACGCCGGAGGAAATCCGGGCCGTGCTTCGGAAATTCCGCGAAGAATTAGATGGATGTGTGCTGCGTACTTCTTTGATCGTAGGATTCCCGGGAGAAACAGAAGCGGATTTTGAAGAGCTGGCAGCATTCGTGCAGGAAACGCGCTTCGACCGCCTCGGCGTATTCCAATATTCCCCGGAGGAGGGAACGCCGGCGTTCCGGATGAAACATAAAGTGCCTCCTGCTGTGAAAGAACAGCGCTACCGCAGGCTGATGGAGCTCCAGCAGAAAATTTCTCTGGAGAATAATATGGCCCGCGTCGGTAAAATCTATAACGTTCTCGTAGAGGGCGTTTCGGACGACGGTATTTTTTATTTCGGCAGAAGCTACGCGGAGGGCCCGGATGTGGACGGCAGGATTTATTTTACGGCAGAAGAGCCTTTAAACATCGGAGATATCGTGAAAATCGAGATTCTGATCGCGGAAGAATATGATTTGACAGGCCGCCAAATTTGTGTATAATAAAATCTCATAAAATGAATAGTGTTTTCTTCGTGAGAGGAGTGTTTTTTTATTGAATCTTCCAAATAAGTTGACTGTGACAAGGCTTGTGCTTGTTCTCGTTTTTGCTGTGTTCGCGTTCCCGTATCCGGACTATCTGGATTTCATGAATCAAGGGAACTTTTTTGCGGATACAAGAGAATATTTTGCTCTGGCCATCTATGTGATTGCTTCTCTTACGGATGCGGCGGACGGGCATATTGCGCGTAAATACAATTTGATCACGGATTTTGGAAAATTTCTGGATCCGATCGCTGATAAATTGCTTGTCACGGCGGCGCTGCTGTCCCTTACCGGCGTCAGCTTGATGTATTTATGGGCGGCGCTGATCATACTCGCGCGTGAATTTATGGTATCGGGAATCCGCATGCTTGCGGCGAGCAAAGGCGTCGTTATTGCTGCCGGTACGCTTGGAAAAGCAAAAATGGCAGTACAGACAATTGCGATTATTGTTCTTCTGGTGGCGGGCGTAATCCCGGACGCGCTTCTGGGCGCCAGAAGCTATATCTATTTCGGCGGCAATGTGATCATGCTGCTGGCTGTAATACTTACGATCGTATCGGGCATAGAATATGTTTATAAAAATAGGAATGTTCTTTTTGCCAACAGTAAATGAGAAAGGTGAAACGATGAGATGATTGTTCTGGTGGATGCCATGGGCGGCGACAACGCTCCCTATGCGATTGTAAAGGGGTGTGTAGACGCTGTCAATGAGAGAGGCGGATTCTCGGTGAAACTGATCGGTGACGAACGTGAAATCCGTAAAATACTCAGCAGTGAGCAATATGATTCCGGACGGATATCGATCCGCCATACGACGCAGATTATTACGAACGACGATGTGCCGACAAAAGCGATACGGGAGAAAAACGATTCTTCTCTTGTCGCGGGTTTTCGTATGCTAAAAGCCGGGGAAGGCGACGTCTTTGTATCTGCGGGGAGCAGCGGCGCTTTGCTGGTCGGCTCCATCACGATTTTAAAGCGGATCGGCGGCATCGACCGTCCCTGTCTCGGTTCCGTGATTCCGACGAAAGGCGGCAGGATGATCCTTGTGGATTCCGGCCTGAACATGTCGTGCAAAGCGGGGCGCTACGAGCATTTCGCCTATCTCGGCGCCGCTTATATCAAAGCGTTGTTCAAAACGGAACATCCGAGAGTTGGACTCGTCAATATCGGTTCTGAAGATGAAAAGGGACCGGATATCGTCAAAGAGGCCAATGAAATATTGAAGTCATCCGAGGTAAATTACATAGGTTACCTCGAGGGAAAAGACCTCTTTGAGGGGAAAGCCGACGTCGTCGTAACGGACGGGTTTACCGGCAACGTCATATTGAAGCTGATCGAGGGTACTTCGAAATATATGTTTACGGAAATCAAAAAGCTTTTATTTAAAAATTTTCGTACAAAAATCGGCGCTTTGTTTCTGAAAGACGGATTAAATGAATTCAAGAAGACGCTCGATCCGGACGTCAACGGCGGCGCGCCGATTCTGGGTGTCGACGGGCTCGTACTCAAGAGCCACGGCAGCTCTAATGCGAAAACGATAAAGCATGTGGTGCTCAAAGCGTGCGACCTCGCGGAAAGCTCTTTTCTGGAAGATATCAAGTCCACTTTCCGGAAATCGCATATTTCATAATAATTTGAATTTTGAATAACTATAATATATAATATCACAAGTTCCTGTACAAAGAGGAAAGAAAGGATTGGTTGACAATGTTTGACAAAGTAAAAGAAATCGTGGTAGAACAACTGGGCGTAGATGAGGATTCCGTTACGATGAGCGCTTCGTTCGTAGATGATCTGGGCGCAGATTCTCTGGATATCGTTGAGCTGATTATGGCGTTTGAGGAAGCTTTCGACATTGAAATACCGGATGCGGACGCTGAAAAGATCTCTACGGTCGGCGATGCCGTCGAGTATATCAAATCGGTTGCAAAATGACCCCGGATATTTCCCAATTGGAAGAGTGCATCGGATATAGCTTTCACAGTCATGATTTGATTGTGAAAGCTTTGACGCATACTTCATATGCAAATGAAAAGGCCGCGAAACACAATAAACCGGAAAATAACCAGCGGCTGGAATTTTTGGGCGATTCCGTGCTGAGCACCGTAATAAGCACATATTTGTACAAGCATTTTACAGATCTGAATGAAGGGAGCATGTCGAAGCTCCGGGCATCCGTCGTATGCGAAGCCTCGCTTGCGGAAATTGCCAGAAAAATATGCTTGCAGGAATATTTACTTTTAGGGCGCGGGGAAGAATTGTCCGGAGGCCGCGAAAAGCCTTCGATACAGGCGGATGCCTTCGAAAGTCTGCTCGCCGCAATTTATCTGGACGGCGGCTTTCAAAGCGTCACGGATGTATTGATGGAGAAGCTCGGGATGGAGAGCTATATCAGAAAGCATGCGGCGACGTATGAAAATACGGATTATAAGACGAAGCTGCAGGAGTCCGTAAATACGAATGTCACGGATATCCATTACGAAATCTATAATGTAGACGGACCGGCGCATGACTGCACGTATTATGCCCGTGTGACGATCACGCAAAAGAATACGAAAAGCAAAAATTCTGCGGAAGGCTCTGGAAGAAGTAAAAAAGAAGCGGAGCAGCAGGCAGCGAAAGTTTTGCTGGAAAAAATTGGTTTTGTTTCTTCCCCATAATAGAAAATAGATCATTCTGAGAGGCGGCGCGATATGATAAAGGTAACAGTTTGGAACGAGTTTTATCATGAAACGATCAATGAGGCGGTAAGAGCCGTGTATCCTAAGGGAATTCACGGTACGATCGCGGATTTTCTTGGAAAAAATGACGACATGGAAGTCAGGACGGCAGTCATGGAGGAACCGGAGCACGGCCTCACGGATGAAATCCTGGACAATACGGATGTACTTTTGTGGTGGAGCCATGTGTGCCACGACAAAGTCAGCGACGCCGTAGCAGAGAAAGTAAAGGAACGCGTGCTGAAGGGTATGGGATTTATTCCCCTCCATTCTTCGCATATGTGCAAGCCGTTTCGTCTTTTGATGGGAACGGGCTGCACGTTAAAATGGCGGGAGGGCGATAAGGAACGCCTGTGGTGCTGCAATCCGGCGCATCCGATCGCAGAAGGAATCCCGGAAAATTTCACGTTGGAACAGGAGGAAATGTACGGCGAGCATTTCGATATCCCTACGCCCGACGACGTCGTCTTTCTCAGCTGGTTCAAAGGGGGAGAAGTTATTCGGTCCGGTTGTACGTTTACAAGAGGATACGGGAAAATTTTTTATTTCCGCCCCGGACACGAAGCGTATCCGACATTTTATAACGAAAACGTTCAAAAAATCCTTGCCAATGCCGTTCGATGGGCGCAGCCGCTCAATAGAAGAGCTTCCTTCGATTGTCCCTTCGTACAGCCTGCGGAGCGGTAACGCATGTTGATTATTCCGATTTTTGTGCCGCATGAAGGCTGCCGGCACGATTGCTGTTTTTGCAATCAGCGTAAAATCAGCGGACAAAGCGCTGCTCCTTCTCCGGAGGAAGTCAGGCGAACGATCGATAGCTATCTGGATATCATACCGCGTTATGATGTCGTCCAGATAGCTTTTTTTGGAGGCAGTTTTACGGGGATCCCCCGGGCGCTGCAGGAAAAATATCTCGAGACTGCCGCAATTTATATCCGGGATCATCTTGTGGATTCCGTTCGGATCTCCACGAGGCCGGATTCCATCGATCCGGATATCCTTTCGATGTTAAAGGCGTATTCCGTCCGTACGATAGAGCTCGGCGCCCAGTCGATGGATGATGCGGTACTGCGCTGCGCCGGGCGCGGCCATACTGCCGCTGATACGCAAAAGGCGGCCGAGCTGATCCGTCTTAGCGGCTTTGAACTGGGGCTGCAGACGATGACAGGCCTTCCCGGCGCGACCGATGAAAGCGATATCGCAACAGCAGAAAAAATTATCCGCCTCCGGCCCGACCTCGTAAGAATTTATCCGACCGTTGTCATCAAAGGGACGCGATTGCATACAATGTATGAAAGAGGGGAATATGAAGCGCGCGCGCTCGATAAAACAGTTGCATTGTGTGCGGATTTAATGGTAAAATACGAGTCGGAGAATATCAAAGTCATACGCATGGGACTGCAGTCTTCGGATGGTATCAGCACAGACGGAGAGATCGCCGCAGGACCTTATCATCCTGCGTTCGGTCAGCTTGTAAAATCGCAGCTCGCATATCGCAGGCTGCTGGAAATCGGCGAAGTACGGGATGGGGAATATACGGCATATGTGCCGGCAAAAGAACTTTCCGATTACATCGGACAAAGAAAATGTAATATTAAGGCATTACAAGAACGTTTTGGATATAAAAAAGTACTTATCAAACCAATAAATTGACATTTTTTTACCATGATCCGAGGGTAAAATGCGAAGGTCAATCTGATAAGAAATGTGGTGGATCGTTATGGCAAAGGAAGTTTTTAGCAGATATGAAGTAAAATATATGTTAAATACGGATCAAAAGGAAACGATGGTAGCGGCGCTCCGGGAATATATGAACGAAGACCGATATAATTACGGCGGAAAGTTTTACACGATCAGCAATATTTATTATGATACGGAAGACAACACGCTGATTCAGCGCTCCCTGTCAAAGCCGCAATATAAAGAGAAGCTGCGCCTGCGCGGATACGGCATTCCGAAGCCGGGCGATATCGTATTCCTCGAAATCAAAAAAAAGTTTAAAGGGATCGTCAACAAGAGGCGCAGCTGTATCGAGCTCGAAGAAGCGAAGCGATATATGGAGACGGGGCAACTTCCCGACTTCAAACCGTACATGAATAAACAAGTGCTGCAGGAAATCGATTATTTTACGCACATTTATGATTTGAAGCCCAAATTGTACCTTGCGTACGACAGGCTGGCGTTTTTCGATAAGAACGACTCCCAGTTCCGGGTCTCGTTCGATACGAATATCCGTACCAGGCGCCATGATCTCACGCTCGATGCCGGCGACTACGGACAAAAAATGCTGAAAGACGATATTTGGCTGATGGAGGTTAAGATCAATAAGAATCTGCCGCTTTGGTTCGCGCGGCTTTTACAGGAAAATAAAATGTACAACAGCTCTTTTTCAAAATACGGTACGGAATACGCGCGTATGGTCGCCTCCGGCCGTATGGAAAACGCTGATTCAATCTATAGTTCCATTATATGAATACATATGTTTCATCATAGTATTGCAATAGAGAAGAAGTATTGAAAAATGGAGGACAGCTGGAATGGACAAAATCTTTCAAAGCATTCTGGATACGAATTCGATTACCGATACGTCGATCGATCCGAAGAATGCGCTATTTATTATCCTTGCCGCAATGGCGGTAGGTTTCATCGCAAGCGGCGCGTATATGATCGCTACGGGGAGAAAAGGAAGCTTTTCTCAGAATTTTATGCTGACATTGGTGGCGCTGCCCCCGGTCGTAGCGCTGATCATTTTAGTGGTCGGTTCGAGTATTGCAGGCGCCTTTTCCCTGGCGGGAGCTTTTTCCCTGATCCGCTTCCGAAGCGCTCCGGGCGACCCGAAAGACATCCTGTACGTCTTTCTGGCTCTGGGCGGCGGATTTGCCTGCGGCAGAGGCTATATTACATACGGATTGTTTTTTGTAATATTGATCTGCATCGTATTGATCCTGCTTTCTCGCTTCGGCTACGGTACGCGGCATTGCGATGAAAGGCAGCTTCGCATCAAGATACCGGAAGACCTCAATTATACAAATGCATTTAACGATATCCTCGATAAATACACAAAAAACTATCGCTTGGAACGAATCAAATCGATTGACCTCGGAGCGCTGTTCGAGGTAACTTACCATGTTACGCTGAAAAACGATGCGGACGTACATGCGTTTATCGATGAGCTTCGCTGCAGAAACGGCAATCTTACGATCATTCTTACCGCACTGGAGGAGAGTCCCGGTTTCCAGGTGTGATATTATACGCAGATTTGATCTCTGATCGCTTCGTATTTTGCGTTCCCGATTCCGCTCACCTGTAAAAGGTCTTCCGGTTTTTGAAACTTTCCGTGTTCCTTGCGATATGCGAGGATTTTCTTCGCGGTTGCTTCTCCAATCCCGTTGAGAGCGGTGAGTTCCGGAACGCCGGCGGTGTTGATGTTGATTTTTGCGGAAGCCGGCAGAGCTCCGATACCGCCTTCCGGTGTCGCAGGAGGCAGGACTGCCGGCGTTTCCCCGATTTTGGGTACGTATAATTTCATGCCGTCGTATACGGGCGACGCCAGGTTCAGACTATCGATATCCGCAGCTTCCAATGCTCCGCCGGCGGCAAGGATTCCGTCTATAATTCTTGCATCCGGTGCGAGCCGGATCAGACCCGGCTCCTTTACGGCTCCCGCTACATGAATCAGAATCTTTGAAGGTTCGGGAGTCTCTTGCGCGGCAGGCTCGGCGGTGAGGCCTTCCGATGCAGGGCTTAGGGTGGTAGAAAGCGCGGCGATCGGTGCTGACGTTGCGCTATTATTGCGTATTGCCCCGACGATCAGGCAGATGCTGAACACCGCCGCCGATGCGGCGATCATTTTTTTTCGGGACAGCGTATAAATACGTCCGAAAATACGGAAGCTTCTTTCTTTTATCCATGCCAAAACATCATCCCCCATATCGTTTGCTATGCTGATTATAGCAGGCCTGCTTCCTTAAATTTATTTCCCGGGAAATATTTTCGCATTTTTTTGTTCCGGCGCAGAAGGATCGAGGGCATATTGTAATCCGCCGTGAATTTTGGTAAAATAGAAGAGCCGCTGGGATGTTTTCGACTCCGGCGGTAATAATTTGACATGAGGTGTTAGCATGAACTTTGACTTACTGCATCCGGCAGACCAATTGGTAATGCTCATGGAACGGATTTACCAATACGGGATGACTACCACATCGGGAGGAAATCTGTCGATTTTAGATGAAAACGGCGATATTTGGATCACGCCGGGCGCTGTTGACAAGGGGACGCTCAGCAGAAAAGACATTATACAGGTCAAGCCGGACGGCACGATTATCGGCATCCACAAACCGTCGAGTGAATTTCCGGTACATGAAAGGATTTATAGAACGCGTCCGGATATTAAAGCGATCTTGCATGCGCATCCGCCGGCGCTGGTTGCGTTCAGTATTGTACGGAAAATCCCGGAAACGAGATTGATTCCGAATTTTGTAGAAATATGCGGAAATGTTTCTATGGCGATCTACGACGTACCGGGAAGTACGGGCCTCAGCATTAAAGTGACGAATGAATTCCAGAAGGGAAACAATGTCGTTATGCTGGAAAATCACGGCGTCTTCGTGGGCGCATCGGATCTTTTCAAAGCATTTATGTCGTTTGAAACATTGGATTACTGCGCGCGCCTGCAGATCGAAGCTTCCAAAATCGGCAGCATTCGGCCTCTCAGCGATAAATATATCAAGATTTCAAAAGAAAAACAGCATGTGGAAATGGATGAATTTGTCAATAAATCCATCAGCAGCGAAGAGCGGGAAGCAAGGCGGGAAATGTGTACGCTCATTAAGAGAGCGTATGACCAGCAGCTGTTTACAAGTACGCAGGGGACGTTTTCACAACGTCTGTCCGACGGTTCTTTCCTGATTACCCCGTACTTTAAAGACCGGAAATATATGGAAGAATCGGATCTCGTGCGGATCGTAGGCGACTGGAAAGAAGCGGGAAAAGTGCCTTCCCGTTCCGCGGTTCTGCATAAGAAGATTTATGAAAAACATCCTGAGATCAATTCCATTATTATCGCGCATGCTCCTTATGTGATGACGTTTGCAGTCACAAACTGCGAATTCGATTCTCGGACGATCCCGGAATCTTATATTATGCTGCGGGATGTCAAAAAAATTCCGTTCGGCGCAAGCTTCATGCAACCCGATATGGTAGCGGATCTGTTTGATCCGATGACGCCGATTTTGATTGCCGAAAACGATTGCGTCATCGTAACGGGATCGAGCCTGATCAATGCGTTCGATAAATTGGAAGTTATGGAATACAGCGCAAAGGCCATCGTTTCTTCGAAAACGCTCGGAGATATCGTATCGATCACAGACGAAGAAGTGAAAGACCTGCGGGCGGCGTTCCATTTTTAAACCGTTGCTTTCCTATTATAATGAATTATAATGAACGGCAGCCGGAGCGACTTGCGCGCTCCGGTTTTTATATTCTTTCCGGTTGACATTTTTCAGCGACTAAGATACGATAAACAACGTATATTATTTGAAAGGGTGGATCGTGTTTGAGCAGCATATCGGAAATGTTCGGGAGCCTGGTTTTTAATGATCGCGTAATGCAGGAACGGCTGCCGAAGGAAACGTACAAGGCACTGAAAAAAACAATGGCGGAAGGCAGAACGCTAAAGCCGGACATCGCCGGCGTGGTCGCAAATGCCATGAAAGACTGGGCGATCGAAAAAGGCGCGACGCATTTTACCCATTGGTTTCAGCCGATGACGGGCATCACTGCGGAAAAACACGACAGTTTTATTTCACCGACCCCTGACGGTCAAGTCATCATGGAATTTTCAGGCAAAGAACTCGTAAAGGGGGAACCGGACGCTTCCAGCTTTCCGTCCGGCGGGCTGCGCGCTACTTTTGAGGCCAGGGGATATACGGCGTGGGATCCGACGTCTTATGCTTTTATTAAAGAGGGAACGCTCTGCATCCCAACGGTGTTCTGCTCTTTCGGCGGAGAGGCGCTGGATAAGAAGACGCCGCTTCTGCGTTCCATGGAAGCGATCAGCCGTCAGGCGCTCCGGATTCTGAGACTTTTCGGAAATACGGAGGTCCGTCACGTCAATACGACGGTCGGGGCGGAACAGGAGTATTTCCTGATCGATAAAGAACTTTTTTTAAAACGGAAAGATCTCGTCTATACCGGGCGCACGCTGTTCGGCGCTAAGCCGCCTAAAACGCAGGAACTTGAAGATCATTATTTCGGCACGCTGAAATCGCGTGTCAAGCAATATATGAAAGCGCTCGACGAGGAATTGTGGAAACTCGGCATCATGTCGAAAACAGAACACAATGAAGTCGCGCCGGCCCAGCATGAGCTCGCTCCGATCTATTGCAATACCAATATCGCCACAGATCACAACCAGCTGGTCATGGATATGATGAAGAAGGTTGCGGAGCGTCAGGGTCTGGCTTGCCTGCTGCATGAAAAGCCCTTTGCCGGGGTCAACGGGAGCGGGAAGCACAATAATTGGTCTCTTAGTACGGATACCGGAGTCAATTTGCTGGAACCGGGTTCGTCGCCTCATGAAAACGCTCAATTTCTGTTGTTTTTGTGCGCCGTGATCAAGGCGGTCGACGAGCATCAGGATCTGCTGCGCATTTCGGCGGCTTCGGCAGGAAACGACCATCGGCTTGGCGCGAGCGAAGCGCCGCCGGCAGTGATTTCCATGTTTTTGGGTACGGACCTGACGGAAATTTTAGAAGCGATCGAACAGGGAAGCACTTATTCCGGAAGAGAAATCGTGGATATGGAAATCGGCGTACATACGCTTCCGAAATTTCCAAAAGATAATACGGACCGCAACAGGACGTCTCCGTTTGCTTTTACCGGAAACAAGTTTGAATTCCGGATGCCCGGATCGTTTATGTCCATTTCCTGCCCAAATATGATTTTAAATACGATCACCGCGGATGTGCTCATGGAATTTGCCGACGCGCTGGAGGCGGCGGAAGATTTTACGGCGGCGCTCAATAAGCTGATCCGCGATACGATCAAACAGCATAAACGCATTATTTTCAACGGGAACGGGTATACGGAGGAATGGATTGCCGAAGCGAAGCGGCGCGGGCTGTTGAATTTGCCGACGACGCCGGATGCACTTCCGTATTTTATCAGTGACGAGAATGTAAAGCTGTTTGCCAGACACCGTATTTTCACGGGATCGGAGCTGCATTCCAGATATGAAATTTTACTCGACAATTATTCCAAAGTGATCCATATCGAAGCAAATACGATGCTGGAAATGGCGAGGAAAGATCTTTTACCTGCGGCGATCCGATATATCCGCTCCCTCAGCGATACCGTAAATGCGCTCCGGTCTGCTGTTCCGGGCGCCGATTGCAGCCCTGAGACAGAACTGCTGAAACGGATGTCGGATTCAGCCGCGGCCTTCTACAGGCTTTCTGAAAAGCTTGCGGCCGATCTCGCAGCGACCGGGGCGCAGGACGGTTTGCTGGGCAGCGCCTGTTATCTGCGGGACGTAATTCTTCCGGACATGGAAGAACTGCGCAATATAGCGGATGATATGGAAGAAATCATGCCGGATGAATTTTATCCGTATCCTACATACGGGGATCTTTTATTCAGCGTATTATGAATCCTTCCGAATTGTCGTGCAGAGCCTTCGAACGGGTCTCGTCTACATTAATAAAAGGATTTTATGCCGTATTCTTATTTTTGTTTTCGTTTCTGACAATGAGCGTTCTGTTCGGCAATATCGGCTATGCGTATAATCTCTTTCTGCTGTTTGTATTTGTCTGCTCCTTTCTGGCGCTGACTGTCGGAATTTTTTGCTTGCTCCGTCGGTTCGCAGGTAAAATGGCGGCCTGTGAACAGATCATTCTTTTTTTGTTTCTGATTGCTTTTTTTTGTGTACAGCTCTATTTGGGATACCGGCTGCGCTTTGCCTCGGCGTTTGATTTTGCAGCTGTATATAAAGGCGCCGTGCAGTGGCTGGAAACGGGGACATTTGCAGATTACTACGAATATTATCATTATTTTCCGAACAATCTCGGTGCGATGGCGTTT
The DNA here is from genome assembly GCA_046952735.1 of Clostridia bacterium. Classification (GTDB taxonomy): domain Bacteria; phylum Bacillota; class Clostridia; order UBA1212; family UBA1255; genus Egerieisoma. The sequence continues at coordinate 29,366 of JBKUJR010000012.1, forward strand.
CTGTTTCTTTTTTTTAAGCTGGGCAGCTTTTTGGGGATAACGAACTATTTTATGCTGGGCGTAGTGCTGAACGGCGTTCTGATTTCGCTGACGATTTTATTTTCTTACCTGGCGGCAAAGAAGCTTGCCGGGCCGGCCGGCGGTTTCGCCTGCTTGTATTTTTTTATCGTATCTCTTCCGTTTTATATTATGGCTGCCGCTTTTTATACGGATTCTCTTTCAATGCTGTTCCCCGTACTTTTTTATAATCTGTATCTTTCCGTGAAAACCGCGGAAGGACGGAGCAAAAACAGACGGAAACTGCTGTATCTTGCGATGGCGGCCGTTATTACGATCGGCGCTGCGATTAAATTTACGGTTATGATCATGGCGGTAGCGGTGATTATCGATCTGCTGATTTCCGGAAAATTCCGGCAGGCTTGTGTGACGGCGACTGCGGTGTGTATGTGCTTTTTGCTGTTCCAGGCCTCGTTTCAGTCTTATTTGTACAAGTACCATCTGGACCGCGAACAGGCGGCGCGGATGAATACGCCGCTGTCTCATTGGGTGATGATGGGGCTTAATTCCGCGAGCCAGGGAGCGTATCATCCGGAGGATTATACTTTTACGCGCTCCTTTACAAACGTGGAAGAACGGAACGCTGCGATTCGGGAAAAGATCCGGGAGCGCGTTAAAGAAAGCGGCTTCGACGGCCTGACGCGGCTTTATACGAGAAAGCTGACAAAGGCATTTGGAGACGGCACCTATGCGCTTTCCGACTTTTTGGATGACGGGCCGGAATCTCCTGGTAAAATCCATGAATACGTTCTTTATGATGGCGCGCATTATTCCGGCTATAAATATGCCACGCAGGCGGCGCTGATTACTGCTTATCTTTTTGTGACGATCGGCGCCGCCGCGGCGTTCTGGAGGCGTGATAAAACGGTGCTGGCTCCTTTCGCCGCGGTATTTGGCCTGCTGTTGTTCTTAGCGGCATGGGAGTCGAGCAGCAGATACTTTTTGAATTTTATCCCGATTCTGTTTTTATGCGCCGCATACGGCGCGGCGGCGCGGATTCGTTAAATTGCTGTAAAATTATGTCTATTGAAAGTTTCAAGAGATTGTGCTATCATGCACAGGGTAGCTTCAGAAAGTCTCTATCAAAAGGAGATCGTAAAATGGCTTTTGGCATTTTTGACGGGCACTGCGATACGCTTACCACGCTGCAAGAAGGCGAACATCTTTACGATGCGGAGCGCAATTTCAATTTCAAGCAGGCGGAGAAATACGAATATTTTACGCAGGTGGCTGCGATCTGGGTGGATATTTCGCGGGATGACGTCGATGAAAAAGTAAATCGGTATATCGATAAATTTTATGCGGAACTCTCTGCGAATCCTTCTGTGAAACAGATCAGGACGAAGCGCGATATCGTCTCCTGTAAAAAGGGAGTCAACGTCATTCTCGGAATTGAGGGCGGCGAAGCGATAGGCCGCGATTTCGGCAAGGTAGAGGAATTATATCGGAAAGGCGTGCGATTGATGACGCTTACCTGGAACAATCCGCTTGCGATCAGCGATACCTGCGTACATAAAGCGGAATGCTTGAACGGCGAACCGGACTATGCCGGAGGACTGACGCATTTTGGAAAAGATGTGGTGCGGGAAATGAACCGCCTGGGGATGATGGTCGATGTATCGCATTTGTCCGACCAGGGATTTTACGACGTGGCGGAAATTTCTGTAAAACCTTTCATCGCTTCGCATTCCAATGCGCGGGCGCTCTGCCCGCATCCGCGTAATCTGACGGACGATATGTTTCGTGTGCTGATTGCGAAAGGCGGCGTTGCGGGGATCAATTTCTATCATCGTTTTCTGCGGCCGGACGGCGGCGCTGCGGACCTTAATGATATTCTCCGTCATATCGAGCATTTTATGGCGCTTGGCGGGGAGAAAAATGTAGGAATCGGGACGGATTTCGACGGAATCGATTGTTTGCCGGAGGGTTTTACCGGCACGCGGGATCTCGGTAAGCTCAGCGAAGCGCTGCTTCGTATGAATTATCCGGAAGATCTCGTGCGGGATATCCTGGCCGGGAATATGGAACGTGCATTTCAGGAAACTTTAATATAAATTAAAAGGAGTAAATGTGTTATGAAAAACAAAAGAGGTTTGGCTGCCATTTCAAGCGGCCTTACAGTATTGCTTTTGGCGGCAGTCGTTGCGACAGGGAGCAGGGCTGTGCCGAGCGTATCGGCTGCGGAGGAACCGCTTTACATGTTTAATGTAATCGGAGATATGCAGATGGGGGATCCGAACTGCTACGATGAAGAAAATTATAAAGCGGCTTTGGAGGACATCAAGAGCATTTCCCCGGAAACCAAGGCCATTCTTACCGTTGGAGATCACACGAATAACGGCAGTGAGGCGGAATATAAAACGCTCAATACAATCAAGAACGATATTTTACCCGATGTGCCGGTATATTATACGATCGGAAATCACGACAGGGCGTATACCTCGGGCTATGGGAACAACAATACGAAGAAAGACGTCTGGATGGACCGCTTTATTGAATACGCAAAGTTAAGTTCGGGTAATGATTCCATTAATAATGTGTATTATTCGTTCCAGCTGGAGGGCTCTTATGTGATCGTTCTGGGTTCTGAAGTGACGAGCCGCAATGACAACTGCAATGACGTATATATTTCCGAAGAACAGTACAACTGGTTTACTGAGCAGATGGAAACGGCTGCGAAAACGGAAAAACCGATTTTTGTGCTCATCCATGAACCGTTCCCGAACACTGTTTCCGGTTCTCTTCCCGGGCAGGGATGGGAGGGCAATCCGAAAGATCCCGACTATTATCCGGAGAATAAATATGGTGATTTAAAAGCGGTTGCCGACAAATATCCCCAGACGGTGGTTTTTTCCGGTCATACGCATTGGGAATTTGCCAGTAAACAGCCTGCCGTCATTTCCAATGGCAAAACGTCGGCAAGCTATTTCAACTGCTCTGCGGTTGGGTATATCTGGAACGATAACAACCAGGGCTATATGCAAAACGGAAAATATACGGGCAGCGAGGGGCTGTATGTATACGTTTATTCTGATAAGATTGTTGTAAAAGGCAGGGATTTTGCCAATGAAAAATGGCTGATTGAGAAAACGATTTCTCTTACCGGGGAAAGTGCAGGCGACCCTTCTGACGCAACGCCTGGTACGAACCCTGACACAAAAGACGATAACAACACGACATGGATCATCATAGGCGTTTGCGCCGTGACGCTGATCGTCGTAGCGATTGCGATCGGCGTGGTTGTTTCCTCAAAAAAAAAGAAAGGAAATGAAAAATGAAACATAATATCATACGTGCGTTCGGTTATTTTACCGCTTTCGCGATGCTTGTATGTTTTATATTTTCTTGGACTGTTATGGCGGCGTTTGAAGCATCTGCTTCAGCGCCGTCTATTACGCTTGAGAGAGAGAACATCGGAATGGGAGAGGAAATCGTCGTGCGATACAGCGGGACGGGAATGAGAGACTGGATCGGCATTTATCCCGATGGCGTCCAGCCCGGCCCGATTCCATCGCTTCGCTGGTGCTATGCCGAAAACGGTTCGGGAACGGTTTCTTTGATTGCGCAGTCTGAAGTGGATGCCAACAAATCTCTGTCTCCCGGAAAATATCAGATTTACTTGCTGCAAAATGACGGATATACCATTTTGGATAAAAAAGATTTGACGATTGTTTTTGACCCGCAGCAATATTTGCCGTCGATTTCTATCGGCTCGGGCCGGACAATTCAGATCAATGCGGCGAAGTACAGCCCGAACATCAGCTACGAACTGTATTTGGGAACTGCTTCCGGCATCCTTCCGGGTTATACGAGTCTGGGGACCGCTACCCTGAAAAATAATAAATATACTTATACCGTGGGAACGTGCACTGTGATCCCACAGGCGGCGACACATATCTATGCGTATTTAAAAGCGGGAAAGGAACAGACCTCCTATTTCGCTTCCTGTAAAATTCCGGATTCCTCTTTTTACAATCGCGCTTCTATGGGAAACCGTTTGTATGAATTCCAGATTTTTACCGATATTCATATTACGGAGTCGAACGACCATATTCATAACGTCCATTTTGGCCAGGCGCTGCGAGACGTACTGCGGAATTCGCCGAATAGCAAGGCGATTATTACCATTGGCGATAATACGGATCAGGGCCGCGACCTCCAGTGGCGCAATTTTAATACGATCAAAAATTCCGTTTTAACTGCCGGGAAGCCGAAAATGTATTTTACAATGGGGAATCACGATAGAGACATGAATGGCAGCTATGAGGCGCAGGTTGCTTTGTTTAAAAAATATACGGGGATGCCTGGCGTTTACTATTCGTTTCAGATCGAAAATAATACGTTTATCGTTCTTGGCTCCGAATCGAAAGGCGGCATGGCGGATCTGAAAAGCGCGCAGCTCAATTGGCTGAAGGCCCAGCTGAAAGCGGCGAAGCCGGGAGAACCTGTTTTCGTTTTTCTGCATGAACCGCTGAAGGATACGGTTTCGGGCTCGCTTTCCTATTTGAACCCTATCATACAGAGCTGGTACGGCGTCAAGCAGGATAAAGAGCTGCGGACAATTTTGGATGGATATCCGAATGTGATGTTCTTTACCGGCCATACGCACTGGCATTTTAATACGACCCAGCCTATGCTTTACGGCGGCGGGAAAAAAGCGAATTATTTCAATTCCGCGTCGGTCGGATATTTATGGAATGATGAGAATGAAGAAGTTACGGGAAGCCAGGGTTATTACGTCGAAGTATATCAAAACGGTATTTTCGTACGCGGCCGCGATTTTGCAAACGGCCTGTGGACGCCGGCGACGCAGTATTTTGTCCCTCTTTCTGGAAAATCTTCTTCTACGCCGACGCCGGTTCCGCCTACGACGCCGACGAAATCGCCTGCTACGCCTACGCTTCGCCCGACACAGACACAGCGGGGGACGCTGGGAACGTCGGCGCCCCAAACTGCTACGCCATCTGCCACGCTGCAAAATACGGTGGGAACACATTCCGGACAGGCTACGCCTACGATTGCGCCTTCCAATACTGCTACCCCTTCCGCGAGCCATTCGGCGTCTGTGAGCACGGCTTCGCCTTCTCCTTCTCCGTTTTCTCCGTCTCCTGCAACGGATACGAAAAGCAGCGCGGCACTGATTGTTGTCGCAGCAATTTTATCCGCAGCAGCGATCGGCGCTGCGGTTGCAGCTGGAGTGATCCTTTATAAATATAAAAAAGGCTGATGTGATCTATGTGTGAACTTTGTCCGCGCCGCTGTAAAATCGATCGGGCCTCCGGCGATATCGGTTTTTGCGGCGCGGATGACTACTCTATTAAAATTTCCCGCGCTGCGCTTCATTTTTGGGAGGAACCGTGTATTTCCGGTATGCGCGGCTCGGGTACGATTTTCTTTTCTTATTGTACGCTTCGATGTGCATACTGCCAGAATATGCCGATCAGCAGAGGTCAGGCAGGCGCTGACGTCGACGTTTCCCGCCTTGCGGACATCATGCTGGATCTGGAAGCGCAAGGAGCGCACAATATCAATCTGGTTACACCGACCCATTATAGTATGCAGATTATAGCTGCCATAGAAATTGCCCGGCGGCACGGTATGTCTCTTCCGATCGTATACAATACCAGCGGCTATGAATTGCCTTCTGCAATCGAACGCCTGCGCGGTTATGTCGATATTTTTCTAACGGACTATAAATATGCGAATAATACCGATGCAATGCGCTATTCGGGAGTGTGCGACTACACGGAGCACGCCAGCGCATCTCTTGGTAAAATGCTTGCAATCGCGCCGCTTTCTTTTTTTTCGGACGGTATTATGCGTTCAGGCGTTATCCTGCGCCATCTTTTGCTGCCCGGAAAACTTACAGAGGCTAAAAACATTTTGAAGCATACGTTTTTGCAATGCCAGAACAACATTTATTATAGCCTCATGAGTCAATATACGCCCGTACCCGGCGGCCCTTTCGCATTCAACCGGACGGTCACAAAACGCGAATACCGTCGTTTGATCGCTTACGCCGACCGCCTCGGCATTCAAAACGCCTATATCCAAGAAGGCGCCTCCGCCTCAGAAAGCTTTATTCCGCCTTTTGACTTAACCGGTGTCCTGCACCGCGAAGCCCCGCAATAACGCGGAGCTTCTTTTTTATATCCGGCCCAAACCATATTTTGTTTTTCCCTAAAACAAATAACCTAAGGGAAAAAGACTGCGGGAAGAGGATAAAGAAGTAAAGGGAGGAAAAAACAGGAATAAAAGGAAAAAGAAACTTGTAGAAAGGCAGATAAAAATATGATAAAGTAGAAGAAATTCATCTAAAGGGGAGATGATTGCATTGGTTAAATATCATGAATCGGATAGAGGAAAAAATTTGTTATTTCTGGAACGATATATGGGACAGCTCTATCTTTTACAAGAAGAAATGAAAAAATTTGTAGATTATCCGCGCGGGACAATCATAACAAAAGTGACGCGGCGCGTGTATCGGAGCAAGACGAAAGGCGTACGGGAGTACGCAAATTTTTACGACAATTTAGATGTGGATGGAAAACAATTTCATATTAGCAAGAACAAAAAGCAATATACAGAGAAAGAAATGCGGGAGAAGTATGGTGAATATGATCCGAATGATTACAATATCAAAGAAAATCTGCCGGGTATTCGAGATAAATTGAAATATAAGAAGTATATAGAGGAATCGGCGGAAAAGCTAAGAAAATTGACAAAAGAAATCCGGAATCGTTTGAACTTTGGAAAATGCAGACAAGAGAAAGAATTGACAAAAGAGGAAGCGGAATCCCTGGGGAGAAAGTACCGCGATGGAATGAGCTACACAGAAATGCGCCGAGAAGAAAAAATGCGAAAAACAATGATCGCAAGATATGGGACAAAGGAACAAATCGAACAAGAATTTAACAATGCGGGACAGATGGCGTTTTACTTGTGTGATGGAAAAATGATAGAAACAAAGCGGGGAGAGCTGGTGCGTTCCCGTGCGGAGCTATTGGTTGCTGAGATATTAAATGCGTTGGAGGTCCCTTACGTATATGAATACTATGTACGAGAAGCAGGACTGAGCTGCGATTTTCTGATATATTTAGGCGGTGAAAAATACTATTTGGAAGTCTTAGGGATGATGGATCAGGAGGAATACCGAAGAAGGTGGAAAGAAAAAACGAAATTGTACTACATGCATGGAATTAAAGCCGGGAAAAATCTGGTTGTACTGGACTTGACAGAGCGTGATTATCTGGATGTCAAGTGGATTGAAGCGATTATATGCGGATTAGCGCTTGGCAATGTTCCGGCAGAAGCAGTATATGGCGTAAAAGATATCAAAAAAGCAAAAAGATTAAAAAAACGAGTTGAGACTCAAAACATCAAATAAATGAGCACAAAAAAAGTGGGCTCGCGCGGAAGCATGAAGAAGTCTTGGAAAAAAAAGGAATCGGAGAAAGAAAAAGGAATCAGAAATCAGATGCTGCGATAATACGAGAGTAAAACATATTTGTTGATGATCAACGATAGGAGCTAGCTGAAACAGCTGCTCTTTTTTTATATCACATAAAGGAAATGTTTTTCCCTTATGCTGTTGGCTTTAGGGAAAAAACGAAGGCGGGGTTGAGAGGAAGCAAAATATATTTTATAAAAATGTTTATACTAATGGATAGACGAATCTAAAAAAACAGTTGCTATAAGTAAATGTTTGTTATAAAATAAGCTTTAACGTACGTGTTTTATGTGCGGAAGGCGTGATTTATATGGAGGAAATAGTGGTATGATCGATATTAAGGTTCTCAGGGAAAATCCGGATGCCGTAAAGGAAAATATCAGAAAAAAATTTCAAGATCAAAAACTGGTTCTTGTGGATGAGATTTTAGAATTGGACCAAAAAAATCGGGCCGCTATACAACGCGGTAATGATGCCAGAAAAGAACGGAATGAACTGAGCGGCCGCATCGGGAGCTTGATGCGCGAAGGACGCAAAGCAGAAGCAGAAGAAATCAAAGCGAAAGTTACCTGTATCAATCAGGAACTTGTAGAGATCGAAGCACAAGAAGCGGAATATGAAACAGAAATCAAAGCCCGCATGATGAAAATTCCGAATTTTATCGACGAAACAGTTCCTTTGGGAAAAGATGATACCGAAAACGTAGAGATACAAAAGTATGGAGAGCCACGCGTACCATCATTCGAAATACCTTACCATACGGAAATCATGGAAGCATTGGACGGGATCGATCTCAATGCAGCGCGGAGAGTAGCAGGAAACGGCTTCTATTATTTAATGGGAGATATTGCAAGGCTCGAGTCGGCAGTCCTCTCATATGCAAGAGATTTTATGATTGGAAAAGGATTTACGTACTGTATCCCGCCATTTATGATCAGAAGCGATGTCGTAACAGGCGTAATGAGTTTTGAAGAAATGGATGCGATGATGTATAAAATTGAAGGAGAAGATCTCTATCTGATCGGCACGAGCGAACACTCGATGATCGGTAAATTTAAAGATCAATTTCTTCAAAAAGCAGAGCTCCCTTATACAATGACCTCTTATTCCCCGTGCTTCCGAAAAGAAAAAGGGGCGCATGGAATCGAAGAAAGAGGCGTATACAGGATCCATCAATTTGAAAAACAGGAAATGATCGTTGTCTGCGAACCGGAAGACAGCAGGATGTGGTATGAAAAAATGTGGTCATACACAGTCGAATTGTTCCGAAGCATGGAAATCCCCGTTCGAACCTTAGAATGCTGCTCGGGCGATCTTGCGGACCTGAAAGCGAAAAGCGTCGATGTTGAAGCATGGAGCCCGCGCCAGAAAAAATATTTCGAAGTCGGCAGCTGCTCAAATCTTACGGACGCGCAAAGCAGACGTCTGGGCATCCGGATTAAAGGCGAGAAAGGAAATTATTTTGCACATACGCTAAACAATACGGTTGCGGCGCCGCCGCGAATGCTCATCGCGCTGCTGGAAAACAATTATAATGAAGACGGCAGCGTCACGGTGCCGGAAGTCCTGCGCCCCTATATGGGCGGAGCGGCTGTTTTACACAGCAAAAAACGGGGGTAAAACCAATGAGGGACGCCGTAGAAATAAGTGTGGAAATCTGCAGGCAGGGCGTTCAGCTTCCCGCGTATGCCAAAGAAGGTGACGCAGGGATGGACGTCAGAGCCGCAGAAACAGTTGAAATCAGAGCAGGAGAGACCGTACTCGTACCGACGGGACTCAAAATGGCCATCCCCGACGGATATGAAATCCAGGTGAGGCCAAGAAGCGGACTATCGCTCAAGACGCCTCTGCGCCTGGCAAATGCACCGGGAACGATCGACGCCGGATATCGGGATGAGATCTGTATCATCACGCAAAATACTTCGCCGGATACGTCGTATAAAATAGAAAAAGGCGACAGAATCGCACAATTCGTACTTCAAAAAGTACCAAAAATTCTTTTTAAAGAGACGAAGGACGTCAAACAGATCGGGAGCGACAGAGGGGGCGGCTTCGGATCCACCGGGGTGGAATAATGTACACGATCAGCGCAATCGGACAGGATTCCCATAAATTTACAGACGAGGAAAAGCCCCTGCTGCTGGGCGGTGTGTTATTTGAAGGCTGCCGGGGACTTGCCGCAAACAGCGACGGAGATGTTGTATTGCACGCTTTGACAAATGCAGTATCCGGACTGACGGCGGTAAACGTTCTTGGCGCGCCGGCCGATGCCATGTGCCGCGCCGGAATCACGGATTCCGCGGCATATCTGCAGGAAGCATTCAAGGATCTAAATAAAAAACATATGGAACTGATCCATATTTCTTTTTCGATTGAGTGTAAAACGCCAAAAATTTCTCCCAAAATAGTAGAAATGAGGGAAAAAATCGGAGCACTCTGCAGAATTTTACCGGAACAAATCGGTATCACGGCCACGTCCGGAGAAGAACTCACGTGTTTCGGCAGAGGAGAAGGAATCGCAGTCATCTGCGCTGTAACCGCAGCGGCAGAATCAGAATATAATAAAATGAAAGGCTAACGGAGGATGGATATGAAGAAGTATAAAGTAGGTGTCATAGGTGCTACAGGGATGGTCGGACAGCGTTTCCTGCTGCTGCTCGAAAATCATCCGTGGTTCGAAGTCGCGGTACTTGCCGCAAGCAGCAGATCCGCGGGGAAACCATATGCGGAGGCTGTCGGGTCAAAATGGAGCATGACGAAAGAAATTCCGGAAAAATATAAGGATATTATCGTCTCCGATGCTTCGGCAGATGCCAAAAAAATTGCGGAAAGCGTCGATTTTGTATTTTGCGCCGTGGATATGAAGAAAGATGAAATCAAGGCGCTCGAAGAACTGTATGCAAAAAACGAATGCCCCGTAATATCGAATAACAGCGCGAATCGTTTTACCCCGGATGTGCCGATGATCGTGCCGGAAATCAACCCCGAGCACGCGGAAATTATTCCGTATCAGAGAAAACGGCTTGGCACAAAACGCGGTTTCATCGCAGTCAAATCCAACTGTTCGCTGCAAAGCTACGTGCCCGCGCTGCATCCGCTCCGCCAGTTCGGATTGAATAAAGTGCTCGTTTGTACTTATCAGGCAATTTCCGGTGCAGGTAAAACATTCGCCACATGGCCGGAAATGATCGACAATGTAATTCCCTATATCGGCGGAGAAGAAGAAAAATCAGAGCAGGAGCCGTTAAAGCTGTTTGGCACAATCGATAAAGACAGGGGAATCATTTTACCGGCAGAAGCGCCCTCCTTCACTGCACAGTGTATCCGGGTGCCGGCGTCAGACGGACACATGGGCGCGGTTTTCGCAAGCTTTGACAAAGTGCCGCCGCTGGACGAGATTATCGATATTTGGACAAATTACAAGGGCAGGGCGCAGGAATTAAAGCTGCCGAGCGCCCCGGAACATTTCCTGACCTATTTTACCGAAGACAACAGACCGCAAACGAAGCTGGACAGAGAGCTAGAGCATGGAATGGGAATCTCGATCGGCCGTCTGCGCAAAGATACGCAGTACGACATCAAATTCGTCTGCCTGTCCCATAATACGATCAGAGGAGCGGCCGGCGGCGGCGTGCTGATGGCGGAACTTCTCTGCAGCGAAGGATATATTGAATCATAAGGAGGAGACTCTCGTTGAAAAAGAAAATTTTTACAGGCGCAGCTGTCGCCATCGTCACGCCCTTCAAGGGCGAACATTCCGAAGAAATAGATTATGATGCGCTTGGGGAGCTGATCGAGTTCCAGATTGAAAACGGTACGGCCGCGATCGTCATTTGCGGAACGACCGGCGAAGCGTCCACGATGCCCGACGCAGAGCATCTTGCGGTCATAGAATATACGGTGCAAAAAACCGCCGGACGGATTCCCGTGATTGCGGGCGCCGGCAGCAACGATACGAGACATGCGATCGCGCTGAGTCAGAAAGCGGAACAGCTTGGCGCCGATGCGTTGCTTTCCGTTACGCCTTATTATAATAAAACGACGCAAGACGGATTGTATGAGCATTTCAGGGTCATTGCCGAAAGCGTTTCCGTGCCGGTCATCCTTTATAACGTACCAAGCAGGACGAATCTCAATATCGAACCGGCAACGTTTGAAAAGCTTTGCAAGCTGCCCAACATCAACGCCGTCAAAGAATGCAACCTGCTCCAGCTCCCGGAAACCGCAAGACGCTGCGGAGAAGAACTGAACTTTTATTCCGGAGAAGACGGTTACGTACATTTTCTGATGAGCGCCGGAGGATCAGGCGTCATATCGGTCGTATCCAATATTGCGCCGCGTTATATGAGCGACATGGTAAAAGCATATTTGGACGGCGACATAGAAAAATCCTGGAAAATGCAGGTGGCGTGCCAGGATCTCGTGAAAGCGCTGTTTTGCGAAGTGAATCCGATCCCGATCAAAGAAGCGGTCAACATGATCGGCCTGCGCGCCGGCGGCTGCAGACTTCCGCTCGTAGGCATGAAACCGGAGAACAAGGAAAGACTTGCCCGCGCGATCGAAAGCTTCAGAACTATCGGTGGAATGAAATGACGGAAATTGCAATTAACGGATGTAATGGTAAAATGGGGCAGGTGGTAGCAGAAACGATCGCCTCCTCATTTTCAGGCAGCGCACGGGTTTCCTATGGCGTAGATCTCGTGGCGTCGCAAAACGGACCTTTCCCGGTTTATGCTTCTTTCACGCGGATACCGGCGGAGGCGCACGCAGACGTCATGATCGATTTCTCTAATCCGGCCGCGCTGCCGGGACTTCTCGAGTATGCCGTTTCTCGTAAAATTCCCGTGGTGATCGCTACGACCGGCCTTTCAGGAGAGGACGAGCAGTCGCTGCAAAATGCCGCGTCCAAAATTCCAGTCTTCTGGTCTGCCAATATGTCGATCGGCGTCTGCCTGCTGAAAGAGCTTGCAAAAAAAGCCGCCTTATTTCTCGGAGAAAATTATGATATTGAAATCGTCGAACGTCATCATAACAGAAAACTTGACGCGCCAAGCGGGACGGCGCTTGCTATTGCAGACGCGATCAACGCAGTAGAAGGGGACAAGTTTTGCTATGAATACGACAGGCATTCCCGCCGCGCAAAGCGCAAAAAAACAGAGATCGGCATTTCCTCCGTACGAGGCGGCAATATCGTCGGAGACCATGAAGTAATTTTCGCGGGACAAAACGAAGTCATCGAGATCAGCCATAAAGCGATGTCGCGGAACCTGTTCGCAGACGGCGCCGTAAAAGCCGCATTTTTCCTTAAGGACAAGCCTGCCGGCTTCTACGGAATGGACAGCCTATACAAAAATATAGGTTGACAAAGATAGCAAAAAATTGTAATCTATACACAAAATTATGTTTTGATTCCCTTACCTGAAAGGAGTTTCTTTTGTAATGAAGAAATTGGTGTTGTATTGTTCCATAGACGGAAATACGGATGCGGTTGCGCACGCGATCGCGGAGAAAATAGATGCAGATACTGCGCGCCTGGTACGTGTAAAGAAAGTCAAAGGCTACGGATTCATCAACAATCTGAAACTCCGTATGGAAGTTATGGGAAAGAAAAAACCCGATATTTTTCCCTTTAAATGGGACCCGCGTGACTATGACCTGATTTTTATCGGCACGCCCGTATGGTATGATTCCTATAATCCGGTTTTCAATACTCTTTTCAACGTAATCAAAATATATGACAGAAAAGTCGCGCTGTTTTCCACAGGAGAGAAAGAAGATACGAAAGCGCTTTCCAAGCTGGAGGAAGACTGGCTGAAGGATTCCACGATCCTCGGTACAAAACACTGTATAGAGCCGATCTGGTGTGACGAAGAGTCTGAAACGCAGGCAATTCTCAATGATATGGCCGAATGGGCGCAGCAAATTGCAGACCAGGCGGAAAAGATGATCGAGCAGGAAGAATTCGAGAGAAGAAAGACGATCTACAAATATTGAAAATTCCCATGGAAGAATCATCCGAAACGCGCGATTTGCGCGTAAAGCCCTACAAAAAGGATTTTACATATTCCTATACGGAAGGTGTTTTTCCTACGATCGAATTGATCGAGCATGCACCGGAAACGGTATTGCGGATCATTGTTTCATCGAAAAGCAGTAACAACAGCGGCGTAGCGTTTCTCAAAGAGAAGTGCTGCGCTTTCCATATCCCTTTGACGGAAGAAGATCATACGATCGCCAGAATTTGCCCGAAAGGGAGCGTGATGGCGGTCGGTATTTTCAGAAAAACGACTGCCGATCTGGATCCGGGCAGGAATCATGCGGTCTTTGTAAATCCTGCCGACATGGGAAACCTAGGCACGATTTTACGAACAGCGGCGGCATTTGGGATTTTTGATGTAGCGGTGATCGAGCCTGCCGCGGATTATTACGACCCGAAAGCGATCCGCGCTTCTATGGGTGCATTTTTCCGCCTGCGAATCCGTTCTTATCCTTCTTTTGCCGATTACAGAGCGGCGTCGGGCGAGCGGGATCTGTATCCGTTTATGTTAAAAGGACGCGATCTGGAAGACTTTACGCCGATTTCGGACATGTCCCGTCCGCGTTCTCTGATATTCGGCAACGAATCGCGCGGTTTAGACGACAGTTTCCGGACGGTCGGCACGCCGCTGCGCATCCGCCATCTGGATACGGTCGACTCGCTGAACCTGACCATTGCAGCGGGAATCGCAATGCACTGGCACTATGAAGCCTTTAAGGATTAAATCATATGGAACAGAGTGAAAAGATTTTATCGAAATGCAGGATCTGCGGAATTTCCTCGGAAGAAGTGCGGCTTGCGAAAGATTTGCTTGCCAACAAAAATTCCGCCGGCAGGGAAGGCGATTTTATCTGTGAGGGCCTCTGGGCGGCGGAAAAGCTGATTGCGCGCCATATTCCTGTTTCTCATTTTTTTATCAACAGCGAAGCGCTGCTCTGCGGTAAAATCTCGCCGCCACAGCTCGAAGGTATTTTTAAAATGACGGAATACGCGCAGAATTCCTATGCGATTTCCGAAAAAGCCTGCCGGAAGATCAGCGACAGAGACGGCGCGGATTTCTGCTTTATCATTGCCCGGCAGACGTTATACACTTTGGACGCGTTTCCGCTGCCTGACGATATGCTGATCATGATTCTGGACGGGCAGGAGCAGCCCGGCAATATCGGCGCGATTCTTCGCTCCCTCGATTGTGCCGGAGGAAACGGGGCCATCACAACAAACCGGCGTGTCAAACTGACAAACAGCCGATTGATCCGCTCCAGCCTCGGCGCCGCATTTCTGATGCCCTTGGCGGATGCAGGAATGGAAGAAACGGGCGCATGGCTCGTGAATAACCATTTTAAAGCTGTGCTCACCGATTTGTCCGCGACAAAAGCCTACTGCGACATCGATTATACAGGTCGCATCGCAATCGTAGCAGGGAATGAACACAGTGGCATTTCCGCATATTGGAGGACGCTTCCTGTCGCAGAGCCGGTAATCGTTCCGATGTTTGGGTCCTGTGAGTCTTTAAACGTCGGTTTTGCATCCACACTTGTTGCCTATGAAGCGGGCCTCCGAAAGCACGGTTTTAAGCCGTAAATATCAAAAGGATTTAATAAATTCATCGATCTGCGCCCGTTCTTTTTTGATCTCCGAAAGCTTTAAAAGACAGCTTTTTTCACACCAGGAACGTCTGCTGTTATAATATTTGTTTACGATTCTCCAAAGTTTCTGCGGAAAAGTCAAAATGATTTTGATGATTTCGATTTCACTTTCAGAAAGCTGCCGAATCTTACAGTAACTATTTAAAATCGCATCGGCATCGGCAGAGCGCCAGCCGCATTTTCGCATTCTGCGTTTGATCAGATTCGTGATATCGAACAGCGGCAGATCGATTACTGCACAGTCGAAATTCATGATTCCGCCTGCGCAGCACGTCTGCTGCTCCAGGTCTGCCGGCATTCCCGGATTTTTTTCCCTAAGGCCCAGGGCGTTAGGGAAAAAAACAATATTGTGGGACGCATAATCTCTGTGACAGATAGCGCCTCGCTCAGCACAAGCCTTTGACAGGGCTGCATACTGCGATTCTGCAAGCGCTGTGCACATGTCGGCGGCAACGCCGCAGTAATAATCGGCGATGGATAAATATTCGTAGTCAAATCTGCCTCTGCTGCGGGATGCGAGCCGTTTAAAACGACAGAGCTCGCTGCTGCGATGTTCATAAAGCGGCAAAAGGCTGCCGAGATCATTTTTAACATAACACGCGGCCTCTTTTTCGGGAGAAATCGTATCGATAATCTCTGCTGCACGCGCGGCCGTGAAGCCAAGGGAGGCATTATGCATGGCAGCCAACAGCGCAGCCGCGCTTTTTAAATCAGGATCGTTCTCCACGCAGCATTGACGGCCCTGCGGCAGGCGGGAGCACGTGTACATTCTGCCGCAGAATTCAAGGAGTATACCGCCGCCGGATGTTTTCAGGATACGGTCCGTATTCTGAAAGCCGTTTCCGTTCAAATGTGCGTGTATGGCATACGTAAATATTTTACGATCCGCAGATTCTATGCATGGCTTTAAGATGTATGATTCGGAATGCGAAGCACATTTTACCGAAAAGAGGATTCCTTCGCGCGTCTGCGCATAACATCCGGACTTGAATCCGTATGCCTCGTCTATGATATGTATATTTTCTGTATCCATTTGAAAGCTCCCTTCATACGATATAAGCTTGTTGAATTTATATGAAGCTTTCAAAATTATTATGCCCCCGCTAAGAGGTTTTCCACATTTTGCCTATGATTTTATAAAGGGGGACAGGGCCTACCGTCGCGTCGCGGCTATCCTTGCTCGCATTTCTGTTGTCGCCCATGACATAAATATAATCGTCCGGGACGACGACGGTGGTATCTACGGGATATGTTAAAACATTCTGATCTTTGAGATAATCTTCTTCCACAAGCGTGCCGTTCCGGTAAAATTTTTTGTCTTCGAATTTCAGCTCGTCGCCCGCAATGCCTACTACGCGCTTGATCCAACAGGTGTCCACATCGATATTTTCCTCTCCGAAAATCATGTTTGCAATAGCGTTGCGCCGCAATACCTGGCCAAACATGTGAAAATAGCTCGGCTTGTCCGTCAGGCTCACGTCAACAATCACGATATCGCCGATTTTTGGTTCGCCAAAAAGATACGGCAGCATAGTCGTATAAACATGATCGCCCTGATGGAGCGTCGGCTCCATGGAGCTTCCGAATACTTCGTTTTTTCTGTGTACATATATGTTGAATGTGACTAATAAAACAAAAATCAGTATAAAAATACTAACGGAGATCGCTGTCTCTTTCAATATACGGATCAGTTTTTTTTTTGTTTTTCTTTCGCTCTCTGCGCCTTCTGCGCAGCGCTTTGCCGGAAGGCGCAAAGCTTGATTTCAACTTCTTCATCGGAACGGGGAAGAGGCTTTGCCGGCTTAGTATCATCAATAAAGATCGGCTTTTTCTGTTCCGGTTCCTCTGCGGGCGCAGCGGCAGCCTGACGGGGCTGTCCCCAGCTGACAACATTGATTTCAATGTCATCCATGTCCAAATGCGGCTCTTCGGAATACTCGGCAAGCGTTTCTGACCCGCCATGTGCTGGCATTTCCGTCTCTTCTTCCGGAATCTCCTGTTCCGAAACCGCTTCTACGGGAACTTCCTCCACGAACCGCTGCGCATCTTCCTTTTCTTCTGTAAAATCAAAAATCGACATTTTATCGAGATCCGAAAGAATCCTGTCTTCTCTCGACGGCTCCTGCGATTTTGCGGATAAGGAAAAATTCATAATAGAAAGCTCCGTATCGTCGTCCGCGCTATCATTACGATTGTTTTTGAAATCTATATCAAAGTTTTCTTTGTCTTTAGGACTCAAAAAATCACGGCTTTCTAAAAAAATATTGTGTGTATAATTATAATAGAATAAGGCCCTTTGTCAAGTTTGGGAAAGAATTGCATCGATCCGTTCCGTAAGCTCATCGATGCACTGGTTCAACTTTTTGATCCGATCTGCCTCTTTTCCGGCATCATCATTGCCGGAACAGCCATGGTTTATACGCAGCGCTTCGATTTCAGTCTTTAATTGTAAAATATATTGCTGCACAAACGGGATCTGCAAAATGGAATTTTTGATCTCCTGATCTTCGGCCGTCAAAGCGGCGCAGCGTTCTTGCAAGCCGTCATATACATATTTTAAGGTATCGTAATCGTATTTCAATTTATGAAAATCGTCCCGTACCCGACTCAAAAGCGCAACGCTCTGGGCAAGCTCGTCCTTCTGCGCAGCTTTTTCCATCCGGTATTTTTGATTCTCCGCCGTAAGCCGGCAGATCTGTTCTTCAAGCACCCTGTTTTTCTCAATCGTTTCTTGCAGCGAATCGCGAATCGCCCCGCACTCTTTCCGATGGGACGCTTCCAGTCCGGAAAGAAACGCTTCGACCTCTTTTTTCCGAAACCCCAAAATATTCGTCTTAAACAATTTGATTTTTTCCATAGTTTCGATACCCCGCAGCATACAACACAACATATTGTACCTCTTTATTACACCATACCACAATATAAATGTCAAGAAAAAGGTAAAATTTTATTGACATGTGTAAAATTAAATGATATAATGAACGCGTTGGCAAACTAAGCGAAAGCTTAGGACGCAAAGGACAGTGTCTAATGCTTGTACGCGATGACTGACTGGCTGCAAAAACATTTTTTGCAGCCGTTTTTTTTATGAGTTAAAGAGAGGATGCGATCAGAGGATGGAAGAAAACAAGAAGGAAAATAAGAACAAAAATTGGTTTGCGGCGAATAAAACGCTCGTTATTGTGATTCTTGCTGTCTTAGCGATTCTTGCTTGTGCGATTACGGCAATTGCACTCTCGAATCGCGATGATTATGAAACCGTTAAAAATCCGGCCAAAACGGCGGAAGCGGCGACGCCGACTGCGGCGGGAAAGACGGAGAAGCCTACATATGCGCCGAATACGCCGATCCCGAACCAGAATCCCTCCAAATCGAAAATCGATATTCATTATAAGAGCCAGGCACCGGACGGCCTGGACGCAGAATTGATGACAAAACGGGCATATGAATTGAAATACCTATTTGCCATAGATCGTTTTAAAGACGCCTCGAAAGATATTTCCGTCAATAAACTTGTGCAGTATGCATTTTGTCATATTTATTACAAGAGTCTAACGGATGCTGAAAACGATGCGGCAATGACGCTGCGGACGGCTGCCCCTGCCGAAATCAATGCCCAGCTGAAACTTTTATTCAATATTACGGCAGTTGAGATTGAAACGGCTGATCTGTATAACAAAAGCATTGACCGCTTCGAAATGTGGGAACCAAAATACCGAACAGAAATTTTTGCCAGCGCGGACTTCGCGCAAGGAGAAAATGACACGTATACGCTCGATATTACATTTTACAGCGATTCGGAGCGAAAAGAAGCAAAGGGAACGGCAGTTTTGAATATAAAGAAAGCAGAGGATATATATTATATCGACTCCATGTCTTAAGAAAGGAAGGACGACACCATGAATCCTGAAAAAAATTTAATTTATGAAAAAGCTGAAATTCTTGCGAACAAAGCGAAAGTAATCGCCGACAATTGCGAGCGGATCCTCGAGAGAATGACGGAACTCGAAAATGAGAACCGGCTGCTGACAGAAGAATTGCAGAAAATCCGCACAGAAAACGATCTTCTGCTGGGGGACTTGAATGCAGCAAAACAACGGATGGATGATGCCGATAATGTGATGCAGAAATTACTTTCCATGAGCTTCAACAATCCGGAAGAAACGAATCAGGCCGCAGCTGCGCCGCAGGAAGAGAAGGAAACGGAACAAAGATTGGCCGAAGCGAATAACGCGATGGAGGAATTGCTTTCCGTAAGCTTCACCAATATGGAAGAAACGGATCAGGCGGCCCCTGCGCTACAAGAAGAAATCGAGGAAGCACCTGTCATAGAATCGGAATCAGAAGAAGGGCAGGAAACGGAATCGGCTGCACAGCCGCAGACGGAAGAAACGCAGGAAAAGCCTGCCCAGCAGGAAGAACAGCCGGATACAAAAGCGGCGGCGGAAGCAAGCCTGGAAGAACGTTCTAAAATCATGATGAATCTTTTGAAAAAATATACCCGCTGATGTGGGGAAGACGACAAATTGAGGAAACAGCGTTATGGATCATAAAAAGCAGATACATCAAAAAAACAATTATATTGTGCTGGTTATTGCCGTGGTCCTGTTTGCGGTCACTTTCGCCCTTGGCATTGCCGCCGACAGCCTGATCACGAAGCTGACAGATAAGAATTATGTCACGGACTGGCGCTTTGTCAGCGCAGATGATCCGGAAAGCCTTGAGGGTGATGACGTTGTTTTCAAACAGGCGACTGCTTCCAAACGCGCCGTAGGTTCCGTACTGAAGCCGTATATGAGGCTTCAGTACGATATTGCTCCGCATGAGGAAGATTTCGCATTGCGTATGACGACGAAGTTCAGTCCGCTCAAGGCCGTGCTCGACGGTCAGGAAATTTATAACAACGGTTATCTGAAGCTTGACTATACCGGCAACCAATTCAGCAGCGTCGCGATTCCCGCAAGCGACAGGGTGCAGATGATCGATCTGTATCTGTATACGCCGTTTGGTTTTGAACTGGATGCCGCATTGGAAGCACCGGCAGCAGGAGCCAGCCTTTTTGAAATCGCCTGCCTTTCTCTTGGCATAGCGGTCATTCTTGCCGGAATCGCCCTGATGATCGTCTCGTTTACGGCAACGACGAAAAGCCGCAGCGTGCTGCGTATGGTTTTTCTTTCATCCACTGTAATCATATGCGGCTTGCTGGTATTGCTGCAGACTACCTCCGCTTATTCGGCACGCTTTTCGGGACAGATCTGGTTCCGTTTGCAGCTTGCCGTAAATATGGTGCTGATGAGCTTGCTGTTTATCAATATTATGGTGTATTACGAAAAGAAAAGCAGAAAATGCGTCGTATTGTCGCTTGTCATGCTGGGATCGATCGGCGTTGCTTTATTTCTGTCTTCTTCGCTGCTTTTGCAAATCATCTTAAGTATATTTGCTGTCGCGCACGTTTTATTTATAGTATTTATCCTGGAGGCTTCAAACGAAAGAAAGAAAAAAGCGATCCATATGACGCCGGCCATAAAAGTGCTGCTGCTCTATATTTTTTTCCTGAATTTTTATAATATCCTCAGCTGTATTTTGGGAACTTATTTTATCAATCATGCACTGATCGCGCTTGGAACGGGAGTTGCTTTGTTCTCTCTGTTCGCGGTTTATATGAAAGGCTACGTCGTAAAGAATATCAAAGAGGAAGCCCGGCGGTTTCAGATTGAAACAGATTCCGTCTGGATTGACGATATTTCGAATCTGATTTCGAATATCTATACACAGGAGGAGGAAAAAGAATTTTTCGCAGAGGTGGCAAACGGCGTCAAGGCGCTTGTTGTCCATGATTCCGGAGACAATGAATTTGAAAATATTAAAACCTGCGTCGCCGTATACGACCTGGAAGATGCGTCGTATCAGGAGATTTATAACAGCGGCGACGTAGAAAACTGCGATTATCGGCGGATTGAAAAAGAGCTCACGCAGAACGGGAAAAATTTGTTTATCGGCAGCAGTTATATCGAAATGCTATTCCGGGCGGAAGACCACCCGAATGCGGTCGTCTATCTGGAAGGATTGAATACCCGTCACGCGGCGAATCTGGAAAATATCATGCATACGGTTTATGACAATGTTTCATCGGCATATAAGAATTTGAGCCTTCAGCATGACATGACGCATATGCGGGAAGATTTATTTATCAATATGGCGGCAGTCCTGGAAATGCGCTTCGATGGTACGGGTACGCATCTGATCATCGTATCGCAAATGGTAGAGACGCTTTGCCTCACCCTTGGCTATGAGCCGGGAAAAGCGCGTCTGATCGCATCCGCATCGACGACACATGATATCGGCAAAATCGCCGTTCCCGAAAGTATTTTATCTAAAAAGGGAAAACTGACGGAAGAGGAACATAAGGAAATGGAAAAGCACGTTTGGTACGGGAGAAATATTCTGTCCGTTACCAGCGGGGAATTTTTTGAAATTGCGCGGGCGATTGCGTTCGAGCACCATGAGAATTACGACGGCACGGGATATTTCTCCAAAACGGGAAATGAAATCAGCATTTACGGAAGAATCGTACGCGTTGCGGACGTATTCGATGCGCTTTTATCTAAGAGGAGCTATAAACCCGCATGGACTTTTGAAGATGCTTCCGCTTATATTATAAGCGGAAAGGGCACGCTGTTCGATCCTGCT
The DNA here is from genome assembly GCA_046952735.1 of Clostridia bacterium. Taxonomy (GTDB): domain Bacteria; phylum Bacillota; class Clostridia; order UBA1212; family UBA1255; genus Egerieisoma. The sequence goes on from JBKUJR010000012.1 coordinate 51,246, forward strand.
GTTGTGGACGCGTTTACGCAATGCAAAGAGAAATTGTACGATATTAAAATTTCGTTTGAGGAGATCTGAGAAGGATGAAGTTCAAAAAGCTATTAAAACCATATTTTTTGATCCCGCTCATACTGCTTCTTGCAATTATATTGTTTTTTGTCATATGGCAGTTCCTCCCCAAAAAGAGTTTGCAAATCGTCATACTGGATAAAACGGTTCCTGCAACAGAAGCAGACAGCCATAGCTATTTGGGTGATGTAGACAATAATTACCGGAAGCATATCGGGCTGTACTGGCTTTTAGAATATAAAAAGATCGTCAATCCGGAAACGGGAAAATATTACGATTATAAAGAAGATTATTATGGAAATATGATCGACGGCAGAGGCGAGATTGTATCTGCACGCTCACTTTCCGAGCTGACGGATATTCCGGATCTGCTTTATCTTTCGGATACATACGGAGTAGAATCTGAAGAAGAATCCCATGGAATCACAAAAGAAGATATGAACATGATTTCGCTCGCGTATTCCAAGGGTTCCGTCGTGATCGGAGAACAGGACATTTTACAAACAGGAACGGACCGTGAGGTTTCCGCAGAATTGCAGGCTTTGTTTGGAATCAATCAGACGGGATGGGTCGGACGCTATATTTACGACTTACAGGATTTTACGGATGTCCCGTATTGGGCGCCGCCGATGTACCAGGAAAAGTACGGTGAAAAATGGCTCTTTACAGGTCCGGGCCTCCTTCTGGTCGGCAACGGGGATATCGTCGTTCTGGAGGAAAAAACGTGTTTCAACAGTAAAAATCTGTTGAATATTTCAATTGCCGGAAATTATAAAAAAGAATTCGGAAAACATTCCCTCAATTATTATAACTGGTTTGAGCTGATCGAGCCGGGATACGGCACGGAGGTCCTTGCTTCCTATACGTTTAATTTAAATGCGACGGGAATGGAAAAATTTTCCAAGATATCGGATGAAAACGTTTTTGCCGCCGTAACGAGAAGCACCTCCGGCGTTTCGCCTTCCTATTATTTTGCAGGGGATTTCAACGATTATGTTTCCGACATGCAGCTCAGCAACTTCTGCTTTGCAGATACCTTTTTCAGTTTGATTTCGTTTGACCGCGACGGAGATGTCAAAAATTTTTACTGGAATTTTTATGTGCCGCTGATGGATAAAATACTGGATGATACGTTGGAATCTTCCAAGACGGCTGCAAAGTATGAAGAACACCGCGATACGGCGCGGATAGAAAATGGGAAAATGCAGATTTACGCCGACGGGGAATGGCAGGATTTTCGCATAAACGGGTTCAATATCAATGCGTACGAACCGGGAGAGGATACTGCCAGCCGCGAATATACCTTCTATAAAACGCTTTTGGACGGCGCTGTCGAGATGGGTGCAAACGTGGTCCGCGCTTATGACCTGCTACCGCCGGAATTTTACAGAGCGCTTTATGATATCAATAAAGACGATCCGGGTAAAATGCTCTTATTCCAGAGTCTGACGCCTCCGGATGCCGTCTGGGCGGCAACTGCTTTGGACGATTTCGATTTTTATCTGGAGCACATCGTCAAAACGATCAAAGCGCTGCATGGAGACGACAATGATTATCCGTACGATGTGGCGAATTTTGTGGCGGCGTACATCGTGGATCCCGGATTCACCCGGAGGGATATCCTCGCGTTCCAGGAAGCGTATCCGGACTACGCCTTTTCCGGAAATTATTTTACCGCAGATGCGCCGATGGAAAGCTATATGGCGGCGCTTTGCGAAAAAGCTTACGCTTACACGAAAGAAAATTACGGCACGAACGCGCTGCTGTTTGCAAAGGGAAATAACGACCTGCTTCCGGGCGCGCGGTGGAATACGTACGAGGCCGCATACGGGCCTCAGCGGATCGGCGTTTTGGCGGAGGCCTCCGCTTACTACGGCGCGGCATTCTCCATATCCATGGAAGACGAGATTTTTTTGAATCAAAAAGATCAGTTTAAATACACCGACAGTATGGGCAGCTTTTCCTATGGGGGATACGTTTCCGACATCGCGCAGCTGTGCGGCATTCCGATGCTCGTGGATGCGTTCGGCCTCTCTACTGCGGTAAATATTTACGAAAAAGATACGAGTATTTACGGACTTTCTGAAAAAGAACAGGGCGACGGGATCGTCCGGATGCTCAAAGCGATTCGTGCCTCAGGCGCCGTAGGCGGCCTGATCCGGGACCTCAACGACAGCTGGAACGCGCTCTCCGAGGAGGAAAGCGCCTATATCGTACCGCAGAAAAACAACGGTATTTGGTATAATGCGGCCGATCTCAAGCAAAATACCGGCGTAATCGCAGTGGAACCGAATGCGCCTGCCGAAGTAGGCGCCGAACTGAACGATACGGAACGGATCAGCCAGATGCAGCTTTCCGTGAATGAGGGTTATCTCTATATTACGCTTCTGCTTAATGGCGATATCGATTATGACAAAGAGCAGCTGTTTATCGGATTTGATATTTATCAGAGAAACGACGGCGAATATTATTATAACAAGAAATATTTTGCAAACAGCCTTTCCGGTATGGAATTCGTCATCGAATTCGAAAGCAAAACATCCGCGACGCTGCTTGTGACGCCGAGTTATAATAGAAGCAAAGGCTCCTATTCTACGAAAGAGAGTTATACGGGCGAATATGATACGGTTGCGGCGCTGAAATACGGTACTTTTACGGAATCGAACACGCAATTCTACCAGTCCGGCTCCACGATCCGCGTCCGTCTGCCGTGGACGCTGTTGAACGTCACGGATCCGACACAAAAACTGGTCATAAACGATACTGTAGCGGGGCCGATTACAGGCGGCGAGGTTAAAACGACATTGACGGACGGCGTCATCGTATCGCTATTGATCGCGAACAAAGAAGACAGCGATACGGCATATATTTTCCCGGTCAGCAAAAAGTCGCCGGGGTATAAAGTATATAAATGGAGCATCAACGAAAACGTGACGTACGGTATGCGCAATAAAGAAAGCTTTTCCATATTGAAAAAGTATTTTGCGCAGTAAGGAGGCGGCGGAAATGAATTCTCAGATGTTGGTAGTCATTATCATTTTGGGTGCAACCGCGCTCCTTTGCGTCGAGTATCTATGGCTTTATATAGTTGCGAACCGCCAAGAGGAGGCAATCAAAAAACAGAACGAATATGAAAGACGCATTTTTACCATGCTGGAGGCCATCCTAGCGTGCCCCACCGATACCGCACGGATAGAAGAAATCGATAAATTGATCGAATATATCGAAAACGATTATACAAAATTCGATATCGCTGCGGAAAAACTCTTGTGGCTGAACCGGAACAAGCAGGAATTTATTCCGGGGAAACAGCATGCGATCGAACTGGCGATTGAAAAACTCGATCCTGTAGAAAGATACCAGGAATACTTCGACAGCGGCGATACATACCTCAGGGGCTATATCTGCCGCAGATTCGCAGATTATGGGGCGGCGGCAAAACGCGACGAGATCCGCACATGTATGGATCATAAAAATCTGATCCTGCAATACAATGCGGCGATGGCGCTTTCCGAATTGGGAGATGCGGAATATGTCATTACGTATATCAAAAGATGCGAGGACAATAAAAAATATTCGCACAGAGTCATCATAGAGCTTCTGAATCTCTATACGGGCGACAAAGCGATGCTGGCCAAGGAAATCTTTGCAGAATGCAGCGATTATATGATGGCCACTATCATCAAGGGACTCGTGCCTGACAAGCTTACGGAACTGAAGCCGATCTATGTGGAGGGCGTTACCGCGAAAAGCGTGCAGATCAGGATTGCAAGTATCAAAGCGCTTTCCGTTATGGCAACGCTGGAAGATGAGCATCTTTTGATTATTGCTTTGAACGATAAAGACTGGGTCGTAAGATCCTCTGCCATCCGGGGCCTGCAGGCAATCAATACGCCGGCGGCGGTTACGGCGGTGGAGCATGCCACCGGCGATCCCGAATGGTGGGTTCGCCAGATCGCTGCAAAAGCGCTGATCGAAATGGACGGTGGAATGTCTCATGTGGAAGCGGTTCTCAAGGGCTATGACAAATACGCCTCCGATGCCGTCAAGAGTTCCATTACAAAAGAAGTAAACATGGAGGAGGTCTGAGCTATGTCCGTTATGGGAATCATTAGAGTCTTTATTCGTTATTTCAACTATTTCTGTATGGCATTTACCCTGATGCTGTGTTTGATTTATATCTTACAGCTGATCGTTGCGCTTGTGAAAATACTGAAAAACAGAAATAAGAAAGTTGCGGACGATTTTCTGCGCTATGCCGATTCCGACAATCTGATGCCGATCACGCTGATTATTCCGGCTTTCAACGAAGAAGAAAACATCGTATACGATATCAAATCGCTCATGCATCTAAATTATCCGGAATATGAAATTATCGTCGTGAACGACGGCTCTACGGATCAGACGCATTATAATATCATGAATGAATTCCAGCTCTATGAAATCACTCCTGCGATCCGCACCTCGATCCCGACTGAAGAAATACGCGGCGTGTATTACAATAAAAAATACCCCAATTTGTTGTATATCGATAAAATGAACGGCGGCAAGTCCGATGCGCTCAATGCGGGGATCAATGCCTCTTCCTATCCGCTGTTCGCCTGTCTTGACGCAGATTCGCGGATCGAGAAGGATGCGCTGCTGAAGCTTGGGGAAGAATTTTTGAAAGACACGACCACGGTCGTCGCAGGAGGCCTGGTGCGAATTGCAAACGGATCGAAAATCGAAAACGGCGAGTGGCAGTCCTTCGAAATTCCGCCGAAGCATATCGAACGCCTGCAAATCGTAGAATATTTCCGCTCTTTTCTTGCGGGACGTCTTTCCTGGGGCAATGCGCTGCTGATCGTATCGGGCGCGTTCGGCGTATTCAATAAACAGGCGGTCATAGATTGCGGCGGTTATAAACGGAATACGGTGGGAGAGGATATGGAAATCGTAGTCCACCTCCATAAACAAATGTCCAGACAAAGAAGGAAATATTCCGTTAAATTCTGTCCGGAGGCCGTGTGCTGGACCCAGGGGCCGATGAATGCAAAAGACATCTGTTCGCAGCGCCGCCGCTGGCAGGTAGGACTTGTAGATACGCTGTTTTCCTATTTTTCGATGACGTTCAATCCGATGTACGGCGCGGCAGGCATACTGGGAATGCCGTATAATTGGTTCTTTGAATTTCTGGGAGCCATTGTGGAGGTTCTGGGGTATTTTATCATTCCGTTTTCCCTGCTGATGGGAGAGCTGAACGGCTTCTTCTTTGTGATGTACCTCCTTCTGTCCCTGATCCTGGGGGTAATGCTGTCCGTAGGCGGAATCCTATTGGAACAATATATGCGAAAGGGCTGTATGAGTGCAAAGCAGGCCATGAAATTATCCGTATATGCGATCCTGGAAAATCTCGGCTACCGGCAGATGCTGATGATCGCCAGAATCGGCGGCATCCTCCGTTTCAAAAAGTATAAAACACGCTGGGGAAAAATCAAAAGAAGAGAATTCAACAATTAAGCCGGAATGGAAAGGATGCGTTTGCTGTGAAAAAAGTTGTATTGTCCATCGTTGCGACGATTTTCGTGCTTGCCGTAATGGCACAGCTTGGATGGCTGGAGATCGTGGGAATCCACAGGATCCATTTCGGATCAACGAAAAAAGGAGAAGAAAATATTAAAAAGACAGATGTCTACAGTTTTTATACGGACGGAGAAGTGAAGCTCCGCTTCAAAGCCGAGGGAAATTATTTTTACATTTATCAGAGCGGCGAATGGAAGAAGATGTTTTTGAAAGGCGTTAACATCGGCGCGGGAGAGCCGGGGCTGTTCCCGGGCGACCTGACGATTTCATACGAAACCTATTACAGATGGTTTCAGGATATCAGTGAGATGAACGCCAATTGTATTCGCGTATATACCACGATGATGCCGCAATTTTACAATGCGCTGTATGATTTCAACGAACAGTCGGAAAATCCCATTTATCTCTTTCAGGGCGTCTGGATGAATGAAGACGATATTACGGCGCTGAACGACGTTTATTCGCAAAATGAAAAGATTGCCTCCGAATTTAAACAGGATGCGCTCAACATGGTGGATGCGATCCATGGCAATATCACGCTGCCGGAACGCGCGGGCTTTGCCTCCGGCGCTTATACGGCGGACGTCTCGAAATATCTGATCGGCTGGATCCTGGGAATGGAGTTCGATCCGTATTTTATCCTGAATACGAATAATACGAACCCGTCCCGCAACGTTTATGACGGCACGTACCTGTATACCCAGAGCGCGACGCCTTTTGAAGCCTTTTTATGCGGCGTCGGCGACGCGGTGATCGCAAGGCAAACAGAAAAATATTCTCTGCAGGTGCCGCTCGCTATGACGAATTGGGTGACGACGGACCCGCTTTCCCATCCGGACGAACCGCATGAAGATGAAGATCTGGTCACGCTGAATACGGAAAGCATCAAAAGCAGACGCGATTATAAATCCAGCTTATTTGCATCGTATCACGTTTATCCGTATTATCCCGACTCCCTGAATTATCAGCAGGATTATCTGAACAATAAAAACGAGCAGGGAAATCTCGATCCGTATAGCGCGTACCTGAAGGATCTGCGTGCCGCGCATACGGTGCCGGTGCTGATTGCGGAGTTTGGAATTCCCACTTCCCGCGGAATGGGACATAAAAGCGTCATGGGGTACCACCAGGGCAATATTGACGAGCTCGATCAGGGCGCGATGCTGATCGATATGTTCGAATCCATTTATGATGAGAATTATGCCGGCGGACTGCTGTTTTCCTGGCAGGACGAATGGTTCAAACGTACGTGGAACAATGTCAAATTCGATATTCCCGACAGGCGTCCGTTCTGGTCGAACGTACAGACCTGCGAGCAGGCGTTCGGATTGCTGACGTTCGATCCCGGGGCAGAACAGAGCATCTGTTATGTGGATGGCGATATTACGGAATGGGCGTATGACAAGCCGGTATACGAGGATGACACCATAAAGCTTTATATGAAATCGGATGAAGAAAGCGTTTATTTTATGGTAGAAGCAGGAGACGGTTATGATTTCGACAGCGACACGCTGCTGATTCCCATTGATCTGATCGCCGGCCAGGGGAACACCTCCATGCTTGCGACAGGGGCGGCATTCAGCCGCGAGGCAGACTTTGTAATCTGGATCAACGGGGCCGGAAATTCCCGGATCGTAGTGGATCAATATTATGACGTATTTTACTATCTGTACGGGGAACAATATAAAATGATCGCGCTCGTCAATGATGTGACAGTTAAAAATACCGGAAAATTCAATCCGATGATGATGTGCTACGGATACGAGCTGGAAATTCCTACAACAAAGGAGAAAGTACCATTTTTGAGTTTCGAAACGGGAAAGCTGACTTATGGGAACGGAAATCCGGCAAGCCAGGATTACCGTTCGCTTGCGGATTTTTGTTACAGTAAGGGATTCCTCGAAATTCGTATCCCCTGGCAGCTGCTCAACGTGATGGATCCGTCCTCCAAGCAGATTATGAACGATTTCTATGCGCTGCAATCGATTTCTTCCATAGATTTTGACGGTTTCCATGTCGGAGCGGCAATCCGCAAAGGAGAATCTGCTGTGACAATCGACATGACGGGATACTATAATTACGCGGAGTGGAACATTCCGACGTATCACGAGCGCCTGAAACCTGCGTATTATGAACTGCAGGAAGCATTTAAAACACTTGGAGCGTGATGGAAGGATGTCCAAAAGAATACTGGTTATTCTGCTGACAATTTGTATGCTTTGCACAGCGTCCTGCAGAGAGGAAAGAACGGATCGCGACGATCCGGCGACGCCGTCTTCGAAACCGGAATATGGGACCGTGGAGGGCGGAATCCGACTCTATTTTAAAACGGAAGCCAAATATTTCAGCAGGCTGTCCTCCCAGGGCGGGGAAACGGTTTATTTGAAAGGCGTCAATATGGGCTTGACGGAAGCGACTACGTCTCTTGATAATCCGAACGTATCGTATTCGACTTATCTGGACTGGTTTGCAATGATCGCTGCCATGAATGCCAATACCGTCCGCGTCTTTTCCGTAATGCCGCCGCAATTTTACAAAGCGCTGCGGGACTATAACGAAGGCAAGGCACAGCCGCTTTATCTGATTCACGGGATCTGGTTCAACGAAACATATATGGAATCTATCGGAGACGCCTATGACGGCACGGTGATTTACGATGCTTTTACGCGGGCGGCGCGCGAAACCGTCGACATCGTGCATGGAAACAGCAGCGACACGACGTATGGGGAAATCGTGAACGCGGTATACGACTGTGACGTTTCCCCTTATCTGGCCGGGTATGTCCTGGGGCTGGAATGGACGCCGGATTTTGTGACCGATACGAATGCGCATATGGATAAAACTGCATATAAAGGGAATTTTTTAAGCACCGCCCCAAAAGCGTCGCCGTTCGAAGCCTTTTTGTGCAGCGTAGGAGACGTCTTGATTCAATATGAGACCGATACGTATCAGGCGCAGGCGCCTGTCGCATTTTTGAACTGGGCGACTACGGATGTCATAGAACACACCAATGAACCGTTCCCGGAAGAAGACGCCGTATCTGTGAACACGGAAAATATTTTACCGGAAAGCCGCTATAAAGCCGGCCTGTTTGCGGCGGTCGATGCGTATCCCTATTATCCGGAATTTATGAATCATCAAGAGGAATACGTATCCTTCCAGGATCCTGAAACAGGAGAAAACAACAGCTACCGCGCATATATCCGCGATCTGCTCTCCCGTTACAGCGTGCCGCTTCTGATTGCGGAAGTCGGCTTGCCTACGAGCCGCGGCATAGCGCATTCCTCGGTAATGGGGTACGATCAGGGCGGCTTGACGGAAGAGGAGCAGGGCCGCTACGTAGGTAAAATGATGCGCGACATCCATGCGGAAGGCTGCGCAGGAGCATTGATTTTCTCCTGGCAGGACGAATGGTTCAAGCAGACGTGGAATACGATCAAATACGCGCCAGGCGATGCTTCGCTGCGCACGCCGAACGTCATGTCCGCAGAACAGAGCTACGGAATCCTTGCAATGGAGCCGGGGGAAAAGACGGCTGTTTTCTGCGACGGCAATTACAGCGAGTGGAATGAAGACGATCTCGTATGCAAATCAGATGGCTTTGATCTATATGTAAAATATGACGAAGCGTATCTATACCTATATGTGGCTTCGCAGGGAAATTATGATTTTGAGCGAGATACGATTTATCTTCCGATCCGCACGACCGGACTGGGAAGCAAACGTTATGCGGACAAAAATCTGTCTTTTGAGGAAGAAGCGGATTTTATCGTCGTATTGAACGGCAAAGAAAATACGCGCGTGCTTTGCGACGCATATTATGATGCGTTTTATTATCTATACGGCGTCATGCGTAAAATCGTCCCGGAAAACGGCGCGTTTTCACAACCTGCTTCCGGGATCTACAATCCGGTCCGTCAGTTTTTGAGCAACGAAATGGAGCTGCCAGAGACAGGCGATTATATTCCGCCGCAGTATTATGAATCCGGTCTTTTATGTTATGGGAACAACAATCCGGAACAGGAGGATTTCAATTCCCAGGCAGATTTTTACGGTTCGTCTGCCGGTGTGGAGCTCAGAATTCCCTGGTATCTGCTGAACGTACTCAACCCTGCCGCCGGCGTCGCGCTCGGCGACTTCCATGCGGCCGGAGAAATCGTTTTTACGGATTTCAACGGCCTGAAAATCGGAATTTCCGCGGAATCCGGAGAGCAGGTACGCCTTTACGATAGCGGCTTTACAAATATTACGGAAGTAAAATACCATACGCGGCTGAAAAAATCGTACGATATCCTAAAGCAGATTCTTTCTGCCATTCCGTAAGTGTTTTGATAGAGTTTCCGTACATTTGTGTTATAAAATATTTTTCAATATATTCCACAAATGTAATTATATTGTACAAGAATGGAATATAATTAAAGAATAAGTATGAAATATTTATTGACAATTGAATATAAAAGGGATATAATATGCTCCTATAAGAAAGGAGCTGAATATCCCATGAAAAAAAAGTTATTTACAATGTTGCTGAGCATGGGGATCGCCATATCTCTTGTACTGCCGTTATCCGTATCGGCGGCTTCTGAGATGAAAGCATCCGCCAAAGCCGGTGACGCTGTCGTAGACGGCGTTATCTCGGAAGGCGAATATGGCGATCCGTTTATACTCAACGGAGAGAACGGAGCAACCTGGGCGAATTTAGGAGCGATCACGACGCCGATTACATATCGCTTCGCTTGGTCTGAGAAAGGTCTTTATATCGCGCTGTCGTATGCAGAGTCCGTCAGTGAAAAATCTCAGTTGCAGATCAATTGCAATCCCGGCGGACAGTTAGCGGCAGACCAGCAGGGTCTGTTCCTTACGATTTATCCCTCCGGAACGGTATGGCAACATAATCACAATACGCCGCTTGGAGACGTAGACGCTACTTCGTTATATGTGGACATTACTTCGAAAGTCACGCTCGCTTCAAAGACGGCGGACGGCACGAAGGTAACGGAAGTGCTGATGCCGATGGACGCGTTCCGCGTCAAAGATGCTTCCTTTACATTTTCGGCAGGGGAGATGGCGTGTTCCGCATTTGCCGTTTTGTTTGAAGGAGAGGCGCCTAAAGAAGTCGGCGCCGCTGTTTCCAGCGATCTTTCCGACTGGACGACGGGCAAGATCGGACTTGGAACTTTGACCCTTGCAGCCGCCTCCGGCGAAACGCCGACCAACCAGCCCACGCAGGCCCCCACGCAGGCGCCTACGCAGGCCCCGACAAAGGAACCGGATCATCCGGGTACCGGCGATTCTGACTGGATGCTTCCCGCCGCCTGCGCATTGGTTCTGGCTGTTGCCGTAATTGCCGTCGTCTATCGCAAGACGAAAATAAAATTGTAAAACGAACTTCATAATATAACCGATTGGTCCCGGCCGCGGAAGATTCCGCGACCGGGATTCTTATTGCTGGAGAAGAGCGGGTTTTTGGAAAGCTGCTTTAGTAATTTAGTTGACTACTATGCTAAAGTGTTATATAATAAACCGAACCAAACAGGAGGTGTGCCGTGGAAAACCCAAATTTGAAGACCGGAAACGAAGATCAAGCGGTAATCGCATTGAAAGCGCTGTACCGCACATATGGATATCAGCCGTACAAAATGAGCAAATTCGAGGAATATGATTTATATGTGGAAAATAAAAGTTTTCTGGTCAGCGATGATATCATAACGTTCAGTGATTTTAATGGAAAGCTGATGGCGCTGAAACCCGATGTTACGCTTTCTATCCTCAAAAAAGTAAAAACGTCGGATGACACCGAAAAATTGTTTTACCATGAAAACGTATACAGAACGTTGAAAAATACGCGTGAAGTACGCGAAATCCTGCAGATGGGACTGGAATGCATCGGCGAGGTGGATCTCTATGAAACGGGCGAAGTGCTTAGCCTTGCCGCAAAGAGCCTGGAGACGCTCGCAGCGCATTATGTAATCGATATCTCCCATATGGGGTTTATCAATGGCCTGCTGTCGGCGGCAGGCATGGATTTTTCCGATCGTACGGAAATCATGCAATATATCAAAGAAAAAAATCCGCATGACATTCTTAGAAAATGCAGCGAAGCAGGGGTCGATTCGGCGATCGCCGGCAACATCTGCAAAGCGGCTTCTTTTTGGGGTCCATTCGAAGCAGTGATTCCGGAATTGCAAAAAATCAGTCTCAATGCAGAAACGGAAACTGCGATCCGGGAACTGGAAGCAGTTTATGAAATCCTGAAAATCAACGGCACGGCGGACCATGTCAGAATCGATTTTTCAGTGATCAATGACATGAATTATTATAATGCGGTAGTTTTCCAGGGATTTATAGAGGGAATTCCCGTCAACGTGCTATCCGGAGGCAGATATGATAAGCTTCTGGAACGTTTCGGTAGAAAATCAGGTGCGATCGGCTTCGCCGTCTATTTAGGGCTTCTCTGGCAGTATATCGCTTCTCCCAAAAGCGCGGATGCAGATATCGCTATCTATTATGATGAAAAATCGGACTTCCGAGCGCTTGCGGAGGCGGTCAGGAATTTTACCGGTGCGGGGAAGCGTACGACGGTTTACAGAAAAGGCGGCGGGAAGCATTTAAAATGTGGCAGAAAATATGAACTGGATGGCGGGAGGCTCGTGGAATTATGATCAATATCGCACTGCCCAAAGGCAGACTTGGCGAAAAGGTATATGGAATTTTTGAAAAAATCGGATACGGCTGTCCGGCGATCCGGGAAAACAGCCGCAAGCTGATTTTTGAAAACAGCGAAAACGGCGTGCGCTACTTTTGGGTAAAACCCTCCGATGTAGCGATTTATGTGGAGCGCGGCGCAGCGGACGTCGGCGTAGCGGGAAAAGATATTTTACTGGAGTATATGCCGGAGGTCTATGAGCTGAACGACCTTGGCATCGGGAAATGCCGCATGTGCGTGGCCGCAAAAAAAGGATTTGAAGATAATACGGAGCGCGCGCTGCGGGTGGCGACAAAATTTCCGAATATCGCGCGGAATTTTTACGGCAGAAAAAGCAGAGAAATCGATATCATAAAATTAAACGGTTCCATCGAGCTGGCGCCCATTTTAAATCTTTCGGACGTCATCGTGGATATCGTGGAGACGGGCACGACGCTGTTTGAGAACGATCTGGAGCCGATCGAGGAAATCGTCCCGATCAGCGCCCGCTTCATTGCCAATAAAACAAGTTATAAATTCAAATATGATGAAATAAAAAGGCTGTGTACGCAGCTGCGGGAGGAAGAAGCATGATACAAATCATCCGGAAAGACGCGTTCCGAAGGGCAGATCTTCTGCCGGAGCCTGTGGAACAAGCGGAAATCGCCGACACCGTGCGGTCTGTAATGAATGACGTCAAGGAGCGCGGAGACAGCGCGGTAAAATATTATACGAAAAAGTTCGATCACGTGGAATTGGCCGGAACGCTTACGGAAAATCCGGAAGCCATCGCCAAAGGCGCTGCTGCGGCAGATCCCGCTTTTTTATCCGCACTGCAGCGTGCGGCGGAAAATATTTACCGCTTCCATGAGAAACAAAAACAAAACGGCTACGCCATGCAGGAAAACGACGGGGTGATCACGGG
>JBKUJR010000013.1:0-62965 GCA_046952735.1 Clostridia bacterium
GGCGTTGGCACGCTCCCCGGACTTCGGGACATTTTGTCCCGAAGTGGCTCGTTGCAGTGCTTCCCCTGCCGGGGTATTTCTTTTCGGACGGTCATTCTGTTTTCAAGGTGCAGCTCATCGATGAACTACCCTAAGTCTACACCTAAAAGACCGCCCGCCCCGTATATCCATAAGGTCGGAAATCAGCCTGAAAAACTCTCTATTTCCACGCTCTCGGAATTGTGATAGAATGGAAGAAACAGAACGGAAAATCAGAATTATGGAGGGAACTATATGACAAAGGAAGAATTTTTAATTCGTATAAAAGAAGATGAAAATTACTCACCTGGCTGGCAAGCTATTGATGACGCCTTTGAGAAACTTTATCCAGGGCAAACCCCAGACCATTTTGGGACAATTCTGACATCAAGAGCAATGATGGGCGGAGATGAATATTTAGACGGATTTTCCATATACAATTCTCCGAAAGGTTACAAGCATTTGGTTACTTATGGAATGACAGTTCTTTACGGTGACGAGGATGCTTTTGGTGGCGAATGGAACGGCTGGGGTTATGAAATGACTATGAAGCTGAAAGAGCATGACACAGAAAGTTGTATGTGGGTGGTTGATATGATGTCTAATTTGGCAAGATATACATATACAACTAATCGGTTTTTTGAAGCAAATCAATACATTAAAGGCAATGGAACCTCCTTGCACATCGGCGCAAATTCTTCAATTACTGCACTTTTATTGGTAAACGATACAGAAGCGAAACCGCAGATGTCTGTGTATGGAAAGACAGAATTTATTCAGCTTGTCGGAATAACTGAATCGGAACTTCAAGCAATTATTGCGGACCGCAATAACATTCCCAAGTTGATTGCCTGCATGGAAGCAGACGGTAATACGGATTTGGTTACAGATATGAGAAGAAGCAAGTCCTATTTCTAATTTCCCATTTATTGAGCAGACAAGGAGGGAGGGCATGGAACTATCCATACAAGAACGATTGAAAGACCTGCGTGTGGAGCGTGGGCTGACGCTGGAGCAACTTGAAGAACAAGTAAATCTCTCCAAGTCTGCGCTGGGCAGCTATGAAGCAAAAGACTTCAAGGACATTAGCCACTATGCCATTATCAAGCTGGCGAAGTTTTACGGCGTGACCGCCGATTACCTGCTGGGGCTGTCCCAAACAAAAAATCACCCAAACGCCGATCTTGCAGACCTGCGTTTGAGTGATGATATGATTGAACTCTTGAAAAGTGGGCTGGTGGATAATTCACTCTTGTGCGAGCTGGCAGTACACCCGGATTTTCCCCGGCTGATGGCTGACCTTGAAATCTATGTGAACGGCGTGGCGGGAAAACAGGTACAGAGTGCAAACGCCATTGTGGACGCTGTAAGCGCAACCATTATGAAGCAGTACAATCCCGGCTTGTCTGACCCGCAGTTACGACAGCTTATCGCCGCCCATATTGACGACGACAGCTTTTGCCGCTATGTGATTCAGCGGGACATAAACAAGATAGCCCTCGACCTACGGGAAGCCCATAAAGACGATTTTTTCAGCGTCCCGGAGGACAATCTTCTGGAAGATTTTTTGCAGACCGCCGAGGAAACCGCCAGCCCAGACAGCGACCCGGAACAAGCAGCTTTGGCGTTCATCTGCAAGCGGCTCAAATTGAATTTGAAAAAGCTGTCCGAGGAAGAAAAGAAGTGGCTGAAAAAGATTGCACAGAAGTCGGACTTGCTGAAAAATCCAAACCCACAGCGGGGGAGAAAGTAAGAGAGCGATAAACAAGAAATCTGAAAGGAGTTATCAATATGAGTTATGATTTGATGGTTTTTGAGAGAACAAAAGCACCTACCACAAAAAAAGAATTTATGGCATGGTATGAAAAGCAAACGGAATGGGAGGAAGAACATGATTACCAAACGATTAGTGTTTCTTCTCCGGCTTTACAAAACTGGTTTATGGAAATGAAAGAAAAATTCCCGCCCATGAATGGGGAATATGCACCAAATGACGATGCTCTTGATGAAGATGAAAATTTGGAGTTGCATATGGTTGATTACAGTATTGGATATAATGTAATTTACGCTGCGTTTTCTTGGTCGGTGGCAGACGAGGCGTATGAACTTATGCGTAGTTTAGCTCAAAAACACAAGGTTGGATTTTTTGATGTGAGTGGAGATGATGGCGATATTATTTTGCCAGATGGGATTATGATAAAATAATATGATACATACCTATTCTCATTCTCACTTACCGGGAAAATAGCAAAGCCAGCCGAGCCAGTCAACGGTCAAGATGAACGGCGCACAAATGCGCCGCCGTTGACAGTCCCGCCCGTCTTTGCTAAAGGGTAATCAAGGCGGGAAAGCCCTAAAATGGCTTCCCGCCCATTTCAATTTTGAGAGAAAAATCCGTCTGCTTTTTCGTAAGTGTGGCTATCCGTCTGGGACACTTTGTCCCATAGTCCGGCGTAGGACGAGGGACGGGGGCTTTCATATACGCCCTGTCTGCTGATGAAACCAGTCCTGCGCTTGCGGCTCCACGCCACGCAATCACAGCCCTGTTTTCCTGCCGCTTCAAATGCCCTTGCCCTCCCCGGCGGCAACGGCATTTTCACGGCAACGCCGACAGAGCGTATAACACACTACACTTTGCAAGCAAAGTCGTGTGCCAAAGGGTGCCCCTTTGGAAACCCCGGACAACAAAACAGGCTGAATATCTCGCACTTTCCCGGTGCTTGATACTCAGCCTTTATTTGTTGTCAGCAGCCCCCGTTTCGTGGTCTGCGTGTAGTTCCTTGTAAACTGACCTAAACCGGAATTTAACGCTTTCTTTTATTACCGAGAAAAGCTCCCACTAAAATCAATGCAATTCCCAGTAATGCAAGTGGAATATATATGACATTTGGAATACTAAAAACAAATCTGTCGATTCCAGACATAATTATATAAATAACAATACCTATAAATACCCAAATATTCTTATCTTTCATACATATACTATCTCCTGTTCAAATCCCGATTTATTGCTCTGTTTGGATAAAACCAGTATACCATACTTCTATGGGAAACTTCTACTGTTTTCAACGCTGCCTTGCCTTTCTCAAATGGAAAAGCAGGGGACGATTAGGGTTTCAAAGATTTTCCAACAAGTAAAAGGCGGCGCATTTTTCGGAAAAAATCCCATTTGCTGCGCTTCTATCAAGCCGCGCCCAAAACCGCCGCCATCTGCTGCCGCACCGTCCCCTTCTTTCACACAATACCGGATTATCCGTCGTCCCGCACAAATACGTAGTAATCCGTATCAAAGCCGCCCCATCGGTAATCTCCGCTTTTCCATTCCAGCAGCAGGTATTCTCTGCCGTGCTCCGCGCGGATTTCATAGGCGCAGGCCGTATGGTTCCATTTGCGCAAAACGAAGCCTTTCGTCCATGTCTGCATATGATCTCCGCAGATTTCCTGATCGCCGTATTTGCTGGTACACGATCCGTTTTTCAGGAACGTAATATTTTTAAAATAGAGCCGTTCTTCCGGCATCCTCTGTTCCGGATCAAATGCCGCTTTGGAAGCAAGATAGCAGATGGCTTTCCAGGAGCCCAAAACAGATGCATCGTCGGCAAACGGCAGGCCGATGTCGTCTTCCCGCGCAATTTCCCGGCTGGTATACGCTTTGCGGTCAATCCGACGCAGCACTACAACAGTCGGTCTGCCGCCGCGCCTGTAATAATAGGACTTATGCTCGATGAACAGATACTGTTCCCCATTATATTCCTCGATTTCATAGCGGTTTAAACAAGAGCCGTCCCCGCTCATCTGGATGAGGAAGCCCTTCGTCCACCCGTAACACCAATAGCGCTCTCCGCCCGGCAGAAAATAAATATCGTGACGGATGTCGCCGTAACAGGTGTTTTTACAGTTCCAGTCGGCAAAGAAATCGTCTTTGACTGCAAAATCGCCGACCACCCTCCACTTTCCGACGACTTCCTCATCATTTTCAAAAGGTACGTCGATATTCTCATGGATGCCTTGTATTTCGTCCCCTAATTCGATAACCTCACAGCCGATTTGTATTTCAGCAGAATCCGGCGCTCCATATGTTTGAAACCCGGAAATCCGCTGATAATTTTGCGCATGCGCATCTCTTTCGAGCTGTTTGCATGCCTTTGTAAAATCTTCGGGATCGAGCGGGAGCCTGAGCGGCATGCTCCGCATCTCGAGACCATGTTCTGTTTGAACCCATTTTGATCGATTCATCGTCTCATCTCCTAACAATATCTTTTCCGCGGAATCCAGATTGCAGAGCATCGCCTGCAGTTCCGCTTTTTTTTGCGCTATGCTTTCCCGGACCCGCTGGGAGTTCTCCGATCCGCGTAAAATATCCTTAATTTCTTTTAACGAGAAACCAGCTTTTTTGAGCGTGGATATTTTTTGAAACGCTGCGATCTGCGCGGCTGAATAATAACGGTAACCCGTAAACCGATCGATATAATCAGGCGCCAGCAAGCCTTCTTTATCATAATGGCGTAAAACCGATATGGGAACGCCGCAAATCCCGGCAAATTCTCCAATCCGCATTTCTGATCACTCCATAAAATTACTTGTAAAGTACTTTACGGATATAGCATACTCCTAAAGTATCGTTGAGAGTCAAGAGGAAATATAAAAAATTTTGCGCGCGTACAAAGCTTTGAAAGACAGAAAAAGAGCCGACTCTTTTTCTATCTGTTCGATAGATATGAGACAGCTCTTTTTCCGCATGAACGCTTTTTGTTTCCGGCGGCTATGCTCCGCTTTTACACAAAGCTATTTTGCTGATCCAGATTAGCAGCCGCATCCGCAGCCGTTATTCGCTGGGCATCCGCAGTCATCATCGCTCAGAATCGCGAGGATGGCAACGATGAGGATGATCCACCAAAGGCAATCCTGATTTATAAAATCAAAGCAACCACAAGCCATATTCAATGTCCTCCAATTTACTCGTTACATTTACATACTATGCTCCCCCGCAAAACCATGTCACTTGCAAAGTAAAATAAATTTCTTGCTTTTCGCGCCTTGTTTGATGTATTATTTTATGCGCCGTCTATGGGACGGCAGTACTTTTGAACGGAGAGATCCTATGCGCATAAATGCTGCGAAAAAAACGGAAATGATCGTAATGGTCGCTTTATTTTCGGCTCTGATCGCCGTAATGACCGCTTTTATTAAAATTCCTACGCCCCTTGGATATATCCATGCCGGAGATGCGTTTATATTTGCCGCGGGAATGCTGCTCGGCCCGTATGCCGCGATCCCGGCGATGATCGGCTCAGGACTCGCCGATTTTATCACCGGCTATTTTATCTATATCCCCGTAACGATTGTGATCAAAGGTCTTATGGGTTTTTTATCCGGCTACGTGCTTGGGCGCAAAGAACGGCCGCTGCCGCTCGGTTTTACTTTTTTTCTGGAAATCGGTCTTGTGTTCGCCTTATGCGAGCTCATTATGACGGCAGGTTATTTCCTGTTTGAACTGTTTGTTTATAATCCGGCCGCCGCGCTCGGCGCAGTGCCCTTCAACCTGATCCAGGGCGCCGCAGGGGTGATCGTCGGCATAGTGCTGATCCCGGTGATCCGAAGGCTGAATCTCAAAAATTTTAAAGTGAATAAATGAATGGCGGAGAAATTGAAATGACTCATATCCATCTGCAGCTTATCACGTCGAAATCCTATGATCCCTGGTTCAATCTGGCCGTGGAAGAGTATTTGTACGATACGATTCCTGAAAACACGGTGATTCTGTATTTATGGCAGAATCAAAATACGGTAGTGATCGGGAAGTCGCAGAATGCCTGGAAAGAGTGCCGCGTTTCAGAGCTCGAAGCGGACGGTGGAAAACTGGCCCGCCGCCCGTCCGGAGGCGGGGCTGTTTTTCACGATTTAGGAAACATGTGCTATACCTTTATCGCTTCTTCCGGATTATACGACCTGGAAAAACAATTGAGCGTAATTCTTGCCGCAGTGGAAGATCAGGGCATCAAAGCGCAGTTTACCGGCAGAAACGATATTACGACGGCCGACGGGCGGAAATTTTCCGGGAATGCGTTTCGTTTTTCCAAAAAGAAGGGACTTATGCACGGTACGCTGCTCCTCGATACGGACCCCGTGAAAATGTCGCGCTACCTGCAGGTTTCCAAGGCAAAAATGCAGGCGAAAGGCGTCGATTCCGTGCGCGCCCGTGTGGTAAATCTGATCGAATTGAATCCGTCTGTCAGCCCGGAGACGATGACCCGCTCGCTGCAAAAAGCGTTTTATGAAAAATACGGTCCGTGGGAAAGCGAAACGTTTTATTCCGAAACGGAAATTACCGCACAGCTCAAACCTCTATATGAAAAATATGCCTCCTGGGAATGGCGGCTTGGAGAAACGCCGGAATTCGATCTGGCATTTGAGACGCGTTTTCCCTGGGGCGGGATCGAACTATCGATGTCCGCAGAGCGGGGGATCATCCAAAACATAGAAATCTATACGGACGCCATGGACGCCGATCTGGCGGACATATTAAAAGACAGCCTGCGGGGCTGCAAGCTGTCTCATGAAGAAATCTGCGGTAAAATCAAAACTTCCGCCGCGCTGCTTGCGGCCAGGAGCAGTATGCTCGCGGATCCGGCGCGCATTGCGAAAGATCTGTGCGGCTGGTTCGGGGAAATTTTATAAATCCGTTTATTCCATACAGCAATTCTTATATTTTTTGCCGCTGCCGCAGGGACAGGGGTCGTTACGTCCTACCTTATGGCTGACGGCCTGGCAAGACTGCCGGTATTCTTTTAAAAGGGCGTTTTTCTCCTCCTGTGTCAGGATGCCGTCCCACTCCGGCAGATTGTACAGCCAGTCCGCTTTCGCCTTGTGCATATTTTTATAGAGCTCGTTCCATAAAATTTTAAGCGTCACGTCGCTGTCGGATTCCAGATTGTCCACGTCTGCGGCCGTTTCCAGAGACGTATTGATCCCGTCTACAAATGCGCCGAACGCGTCGTCGGTAAGTCCCAGCTCTGCGGCCAGATCAGAGGCTTTCCCGGAAAGCTCCCGTTTCTTTTCCCCAAGGATTTTAATATACGCGTTTTTCTCCTTGTCATAATATTCTTCCAATATTTTCTGCGCAGCTGCCGGCGCAGCCTTCTCAATACTGTTCTGCCAATTCTGATAAAGTCCCATTGTAAAATTCCTCCTTATTTTCCTCTGCAAGTTTCATACATCATCAGCGCCGCAGCTACGGAAGCGTTCAGGGATTCCACGCCGTCTTCCATTCGGATCGTGATCAGCTGATCGCATTGCTTCAGCAGTCCGAAGGACAGGCCGTTCGCCTCATTCCCTACCGCTATGCCCGTTTTACCGGAAAACGAGACCTGGAACAAATCCTTTCCGCCCCTGGGATGCGCCGCATAGATCCGGAATCCGGCGTGCTTCGCCTCTCCCATGATTTGTAAAATGTCTCCTTTGCACTGGACGATTTTCGTTTTGAACAGGCATCCTGCGGTCGACCGGACCACTTTGGGATTATACGCATCGACGCATCCGTCCGATGCGATAATACCGTGAAATCCGGCGGCTGCCGCCGTACGGATGATCGTACCCAAATTGCCCGGATCACGCACATCTTCCAATAACAGGATCCGTTCTTCTTCCAGAAAAATTTTGTGGAGATCATACTTGCGGATTTTACAGACCGCGGCGATCCCCTGCGGCGTTTTAGTGCCGGAAATTTTCTGAAACAAATCGTCCGATAAAACGATTTCCGGAAGTCTGACGTTCTTTACCCGGGCATACTCTTTCGATGCGAGAAATGACTGAGAAAGAATCAGTTTTTGCACGCATTTCACCGCGAGCGCCTCCGATACCGCCCGGGCGCCTTCCATAAGAAAACAGCCGGATTGTTCCCGGCCGCGTTTTTCGGCAAGATTTACGATATATTTTACGATATCATTATTTTTGGATGTGATGACCCCGCCATTCATACTGCTGCTTCGCTTTAAAAAGAATCCCGGAGTCCGGCGCGTTTTCAAATTGCGCTGCTTCAGACTGCGGGATCAGGCTTCTATGTTACTTGGATCAGGCTTTCACCTTAGCGACTAATTTTGAGAATCCTGCGCTGTCGTTTACCGCCATATCCGCCAGGATCTTTCTGTCCAGTTCTATGCCCTTTGTCTTAAGCGCATGCATAAATGTACTATAGGACATCCCGTTGATTCTAGCCGCGGCATTAATTCTCGTGATCCAGAGCTTTCTGAAGTTTCTCTTGTTGTTTCTTCTGTCTCTGTAAGCATACATCGCAGATTTGATGACAGCCTGGTTCGCAGTTTTATATACGGTGCTTTTTCTCCCAAAATACCCTTTTGCAAGCTTTAATACCCTTTTGCGTCTCGCTCTTGTTGCTACTGAATTTTTAACTCTCGACATAATTCGACAACCTCCCTGTTCTTACGAATACGGCAGCATTTTTTTAATCGTTGCCGCGTTTGAATCTGCTGCATATGCAGGCATTTTGTGACCCTTTTTGGCTTTTCTGGGTTTGCTGACGAGTCTGTGTCTTCTGCATGCGTGGCTCATTTTCACTTTCCCGCTTGCACTGATCCTGAATCTTTTCTTTGACGCACTGTGTGTCTTTACTTTAGGCATTTGAAATCCCTATCCTTTCTGCTGTGTATATTCCGCGCGCTGCGGCGCTTTTATGATTTGCTCGGTTTGTTATGCACTCACTTCGCATTGATGATGACTGTCATTCTTCTTCCTTCCAGTTTCGGTCTTTTCTCCATCGTGCCATATTCCTTTACGGCTTCTGCGAATCGGTCGATCAGGATCTCGCCGTCGCCCGTGTGGTTCATTTCTCTTCCGCCGAACCGGACCGTTACTTTCACTTTATCTCCGTCTTGTAAAAATTTTACTGCGCCCCGGACTTTCACCTGGAAATCATGCTCTCCGATGCCCAGTCCCAGCCGCACTTCCTTGATGTTGACGATTTTTTGATTTTTTCGATTTTCACGATCTTTCTTTGCCATATCGAACATGTATTTATTATAATCCATGATTTTACATACAGGCGGCTTGGCCGTCGGCGCAATCATGACCAAATCCAAATTTTTCTGATATGCAATCTGAATCGCATCCTTTGAAGACAGGATCCCAACGATGCTTCCGTCCTCATCGATCAATCTCACTTCATTGTCTTTGATCTCCTCATTCACCATCAATTCGTTTTTGTTTATAACCGACACCTCCAAAATGATATAAAAACGGCGAACCGAGTCTCCGATTCGCCGCACCTGTTCACTATATATAATATCCATACCAAATGATACGGTAAAATACATATGCGTGAAACCCGCTGATCTCCATCGGCCAAGGTGTGAAGCGAACCGCCTCCTCTTAACGCGTTTTATGAGTTTATCATAAATGCCAATTGTTGTCAACCGTAATTTCACGCCATAATAGATTTAATTTTCTAATTCATCCTCGATTCTGAGCAAGCGGTTGTATTTTGCCACGCGTTCTCCGCGGCACGGCGCGCCTGTTTTGATAAAACCGGCGTTCAGCCCGACGGCCAAATCCGCGATGATCGTATCCTCCGTCTCCCCGCTCCTGTGAGAAATAATCGTTTTAAACCCGCTTGAGCGTGCAAGTCCCACAGTAGCGATCGTTTCTGAAATCGTACCGATTTGATTCGGCTTGATCAAAATCGTATTGCCCGCTTTCATTTTGATGCCCTTGCGCAGACGTTCCGAATTCGTAACGAACAAATCGTCACCTACGACGCCGTATAAGCCGAAGCCCTCCAGGTCAGCCGTGAGTTTCTGCCAGCCGTTCCAGTCGTCCTCGCCCAGAGGATCTTCAATGGAAAAAATAGGATATCTCGCACAAAGATTCACCCAGTTTTTAATCAGTTCCCCTGTGGAAAAACGCACATTCCGTTTGGGCATCAGGTAGCTGTCCTCCGAAAGCCATTCGCTCGCGGCAATATCGAGAGAAATCATAAAGTCCTCCGGATATTTGTATCCCGCCAGATCGACCGCGGTTAAAATCAATTCGATCGCTTCGCTGTCGTCTTTTAAGTTCGGCGCAAAACCGCCCTCATCGCCTACCGCAGCCGAAAAACCCCGTTTTTTAATAATTTCTGCAAGTTTATGGTAGACCTCGCTGCAGCGCCGGATCCCTTCCCGGAAAGAAGGCGCATTCACCGGGACAAGCATAAACTCCTGGATGTCTATATTATTTGAAGCATGTGCTCCGCCGTTGATAATATTCATCATCGGAACAGGAAGCGATCTGCCGGCAATCCCGCCGATATAGCGGTAAACCGGCTGGTGGCTGACGTACGCGCCGGCATAGACGCAGGCAATCGATACCGCTAAAATGGCATTGGCGCCTAAATTCGATTTATCTTGCGTTCCGTCGCATTTCAGCATAGCTTCATCGATTTTGTAGAGGTCGGTACAGCAAATTCCGGTCAAAATTTTCGATATGACGGAATTGATATTATTAACGGCATGCGTAACGCCCTTCCCGCCGTAACGGGACGGATTATTATCCCGGAGCTCAAGCGCCTCATGCTCGCCCGTAGAAGCCCCCGAAGGAGAAATTCCGCGGAACCTCATGCCGGACGACAGCAAAATTTCCGCCTCCACCGTAGGATTTCCCCGCGAATCGAGAATTTCTCTTCCGCGTACGCTTTTTATTACAGAATCACAAGTAAACATGCAAAAACCCACCTCTTGTTAAAATATAACTATATTTTGCCACAAAACACCAATTTTATACTCCAAATAAATCGAAGTAAAAGAATCCGCATCTTGTGCGCTTCCAGAGAATATGATATCATCATAATAACAGTAAATTCCCGGAGGGATTTAAGCATGAATGTATCATGGAATGAATTTTGTGACAGAGTGTACGGCTGCTTCATGGGAAAATGCATCGCAGGTACGATCGGCGCTCCTTACGAAGGCTATAAGGGAATCATGGACGTAGAATATACGCCGGAGCTCTTTGGGCAGGCGCAGGCGCAATCCGAGACCGTGCCCAACGACGATCTCGACCTGCAAGTTCTCTGGCTGGAAGTGATCGAAAAAACCGGCGCAAATTTCACCTCCGAAGATCTGGCGAAAGCATTTTACGAAAAATGTCCATATGCGCCCGGGGAATACGCTACATTCAAAAAAAATTACGAATTGGGCCTGAAACCGCCTCTTACCGGTTCTTTCAACAATAATTATTATTTAGAGGGAATGGGCGCGCCGATCCGCGCCGAAATCTGGGCCTGCATGGCTCCTGGCGAACCGAATCTGGCCGCCGCGCTCGCCCAGAAAGATGCCTGTCTCGATCACGAAGGCGAATCCGTCGTCGCGGAGCAATATATCGCCGCGCTGGAATCGCTGGCTTTTACGGGGAAATTCGATGTGCAGACACTGATCGTCAAAGCGCTCGGATATATCGACGAACGTTCGAAATTTTACGCTCTTGTCAGCAAAGTGATCGAGCTTTGCAGCCATTCTAAGGACTGGAAGCAGATTTTAATGTTGATTTTAAGAGATTACGGTCATCCGGACTGTACGAACCTCTATCAGAATATGGGAATTATCCTCATGGCGCTCCTGCTCGGCTGCGGAAATTTCATTACCACCGTCATGCTGGCGCTCAATTGCGGGTTCGATACGGACTGCACGTGCGCCACCGTCGGATCGATCATCGGCATCTGCGAAGGCGCCAGAAATCTGAACCGCAAATATAAATTCGGCGATCAGAAATTCGCGCTCGGCGTCAATACGGTACGCCGCTCCGACAGAGTGTTCGATCTGGCGATGGATGTTGCGAGGGCTTCCCTCCTCTTCGCCGACAGATATAAAAAGACGGTGATCACAGGCGCTCCCTCCGGGAAAATGCCCGTGATCGAATCCACGTCGTCCTTTCCGATCCGTCTTGGCATTCAATATGAAAACGGCGACCCGACCATCGCGCCCGGCGAATTCAAACGCGTATTGATCCGGCTGGAACCTACGATGCGCATCAAAGTGGCCGGCACGATAAAATTTACGGCGCCGAACGGCTTTAGCGTGAAACCGGATGAAAAAAAATTCAAAATCGGCATGTTCAATCCCGATTTTACCGTCACAATCTCCATATCCAAAGAGATCCCGGTATTGATGGAAAAAAATATCATAGAATGTACGATAACGCTGGAAAACGGAGATGTCTACCGGCAATCTTTCGGCATCGTCGGTTCGCAGATCTGGAAGGTTTACGGTCCGTTTTGGGAAAATACCACTTACGCGCCGCCCCCGCGGGCTATGGAATCGTATTACAGTGCTCTTCCCGCAGGTACCAGCGAAAGCGAATCGCTTACGATCCTGCGCCAGTTCCATCTGAATATGAAAGCCGACTGGAAAAAAGAATATCTGGAAGAGCAGCTGTTGGGAAACGCCGTGCTGCCGCAGGAACTGATCGACGATCCCACTTATAAGGGCTTTCTCGTCTATATTCGGAAGGATAAATTTTCTTTTGCGGATTTTATGTCGAATACGATGCCCTGCGTCGTATATCTCGTCCGGGACGTGTATGCCGAAAGCGACAGAACCGTCAGCCTGCAAATAGGCCACAGCGACGTTTTCCGTCTCTGGCACGACGGAAATCTGCTGGCTTATTCCGACTGTGTGGAACATTGGACACCGGAAAATATCCATGTGAAGGACGTCGCGCTGCACAGAGGCTGCAATCGGTTCGTGGTCAAAGCCGCCCGTTCTTCCTCTGCTTCCGATTTCAGTATGATGTTTACCAAAGGCGGCCCCTGTACGGATATCATAACGGAACTTGGCAGCGGCAGGCTTTAAAGATCCGCACCAAAATACATTTGATCATCGCATATACCGGAATGGAGGCGATGATGCCCCAAAAACCGAAAAATTCCTGGCCGATGAATACGACGATGATCACCGTAATCGGATGGATTCCCAGATTTCCCTCGATGATTTTCGGCGAGAGAAAATTATTATCAAGCTGCTGCACCGCTACGAATAAAATCAAAACCCAAACGGCTTTTGCCGGCGAAATCATCAGAGCGGTAAAAATCGGCGGCAGCGCGCCGAAAAAAGGACCGAAATAGGGAATCATGTTGGAAATTCCGCCGAGCACGCCGAGCAGTACGGCATAGGGGATCCCGATCAGCAGCAGGCCGCAGATTTCGATGATCCCGATGATCAGTGCGACAAAAATCTGCCCTTGTACGAATTTGGCGGAAATCATGCCGAGTTCATCGGCGGCGGCCGTCAGGAACGGCCTCCACCGGTAAGGAAACAAGCCGAAAAAACCATTCAGAATCGCGACCTTATCCCGCAGGAAATAATAAGTAAGCACAAAAGCAGATACGATCCCAACAAGGAGATCCGAAATTTTACCGTAAGAAGAAAGAGAACCGGAGGCCGCGCCGAAAGAAGCGATTTTCTGATCCATTAAATCCGTCAAGGAACCGATGAGCGTAACGACTTTCTCACGGATTCCCGCATGTTCTTCAGAAATCAGGTTCTGTGCGTAAGCAATGAGACGCGTTTTGATTTCCGGAGTATTTTCGACGATATCCGCTATGTTGGAAGCAATCGCAGGCAGCAGGAAGGCGATGATTGCCGCGGCGCATGCTATAAATAAGGAAAACACAAGGATTACCGCTTTGCTGCGGCTTTTTTTTCGTATAAATTTAAAGTGTTCCTGTATGAAATCGACGGCAGGATCCAGCATATAAGCAAGAACCAGCGCCGCAAGAAGCGGCAGTAAAATAGCAGACAGCCTTTTGCGGAATAGGATAATCAAAATTCCGACCACCAGAGCCGGAAGCAGTGGAACCATTCGATACAAAAGGCTGCTGAAACGTTTCATTACATCACTTTGTCTACTGCTTTGTTGATGGTTCTGCATATGCCTTTATATGCTTTCCCTGCCTTTTTTTTCATCTGCCTGCATTTGCATGTGAGATCCATGCCGGAAATATACGCTGCGCCGCCGCCGATCACAGCGCCGACGAGCATTCCCTTCAGCACGGCCGACATCATTTTATTGCTCATCATTATCTTCACTCCTTGCAATAATATATTCTTTCCCAAATTCAACACCGTCCCTCATAAAAATTACTTTTCTGCCTTCGATCATATCGTTCATGAATCCTCTCGAAAGCTCGAAGCCTTCCAGGGATCCTGTTTCCATGTCGAAAACCATATCGTGTACGACGCCAAGGTTTTCCCCCTGCTCCGACAGCACGCTGCGCCCCATAATATCCTCCAGGTCGCATTTCTGTTTCAGCCCGTATTTTTTGGAAAGCTTTTTGACAGAAGCGCTGCTGTAAACAACGCAAACCGTGTTGTTCAGCTTCAGGATATCCTCGAGCGCGATAAACTTTTTCACAAATTTTCCTGTGAAACCGTTCTCGCCTTCCAGCAAGAATCCTCTCACATTATTTTCTCCGTCGTACAGCGCTTCTCCCACAAAGCCGAGCCTTCCCTCGTCTTTGAGGCACACAACGGGTACTCCCTTACAATCAAGAATACGAATCATATAACCTCACCCAATTTTACAAATTCCTGCAAAACACAGTTGTATATTCCACAGAAAAATGGTTAAATATACTTATTAAAATTTAAGGAGTGTATCTATGCCATCCAATATCGATTTTTCCTCTAAAAATATCGGATTCATTGCTCCCGACATATTATTGCCCAACAAAACGGCAGATATGTATCGGTGGGCGACCGTTGCCTGCGATCAATATACCTCTGATCCCGCTTACTGGGAGGATGTGGAAAATATCACAAAAAATACGGATTCTACTTATGATTTGATGCTCCCCGAAATTTATTTGGAACAGGAAGGCGTCGATCATAGGATTGCACAAATCAATCAAAACATGCGCGATTACATACAAAAAAATTTTTTTATAAAATATTCGGAAGCCTTTATTTTAACGCGGCGCAACACGCCGTTTTCGCCTGTGCGCACAGGCCTCGTCGCGGCGCTGGACCTGGAACGATACGATTTTCACAAAGGCGCAAAGGCGCTTATCCGCGCCACGGAGGGTACCGTTACGGAACGGATCCCGCCCCGTATGAAAATTCGGAAAAATGCCGTCCTGGAAATGCCGCATATCATGATTCTCATCGACGATCCCGGCAAGACGGTAATCGAACCGGCGGCCGAGGCACTGCTGTCCGGGCCGGAGCAGCCGCTTTACGATACGGATCTGATGAAAAACGGCGGGCATATCAGCGGCTATCTGATTCAGGAGAAATCCAATGCAAAAATTTTCCATCACATCTTCGAGGCGTTAGAAGCGCTCAACCGGAATGCAGACGGCTTCCTGTTCGCAGTAGGGGACGGCAATCATTCTCTGGCATCCGCCAAATGCCATTACGAAGATTTGAAACGCGCCGGCCTTCCCTGCCGGAATGCGCGGTATGCAATGGTGGAAATCGTCAATCTGCATGATCAGGGAATTCTGTTCGAACCGATCCACAGAGTGCTGTTCGGCGCGGATCCCGGGCAGCTCACGGCGTTTCTGGAAAGCAAAGGCTGTCTCTTAGGAGGCACGGCCCCGGAATGCCACTGCGTGCCATACATCACGTCAGCCGGGGAAGGCCGCATTGCCGTTCCCAAGGCAATCCATACGCTTGCCGCCGGCGCGCTCCAAACGCTGTTGGACGAGTATCTGCGGCAAAATCCGTCATGCAGAATCGATTATATCCACGGAGAGGACGCCGTTCGCCGGCTCGGAATGCAGGCGGGCAATGTCGGGTTCTTTCTGCCGGCAATGGATAAAAACGAGCTTTTCCCTACCGTTTCAGAAAACGGCGCCCTTCCCAGGAAAACTTTTTCTATGGGGGAAGCATGCGAAAAGCGATATTATATGGAATGCCGAATTATTGTTGACAATTTAAAATGAATATTCTAACATAACTTTATAAATCATCCGAAGGAGGATATCAACCATGCTGAAGATTACATTTATGGGAGCAGGAAGCACCGTGTTTGCAAAAAACGTTCTGGGCGACTGCCTGGTTTCCCCGGATCTTACAGGGCTGGAAATTGCTTTATACGATATCGATGGCGAGCGTCTCGAAGACTCTAAAGTCATGCTGCAGGCAATCAACAGAAAATACAAAAGCAAAGCGAAAATCAAAACGTACCTCGGTACGCCGAACCGCAAAAAGGCGCTGAGCGGCGCTGATTTCGTAGTCAACGCGATACAGGTCGGCGGCTACGAGCCGTGTACGGTCACCGACTTTGAAATTCCCAAGAAATACGGCCTGCGCCAAACGATCGCAGATACGTTAGGAATCGGCGGTATTTTCCGTGCGCTGCGGACGATTCCCGTCGTGCTCGATTTTATGCGCGACATGGAAGCCGTCTGCCCCGACGCTCTGTTTATCAATTATACGAATCCGATGGCAATGATTACCGGCGCAATGCAGCGCGCTTCCTCTATCAAATCCGTCGGGCTCTGCCACAGCGTACAATCCTGCGTGCCCTGCCTGATGGGACAGCTTGGGATGGAGTACGATCAGACCGTGCAGTATAAAATTGCGGGAATCAATCATCAGGCATGGCTGCTTGAAGTATCGAAAAACGGGGTCGATCTGTATCCTGAAATCAAGAGGCGTTCCCTGGAGCAGGGCGCGCCGGACTATGACCGCGTCCGTCATGAAATGATGCATAAATTCGGATATTATATTACCGAATCGAGCGAGCACACAGCTGAATATCTTCCTTATTTTATTAAAAATACACACCCCGAGCTCATCGAGCGTTTCCATATTCCGCTGGATGAATATCCCAGACGCTGCGTAAACCAGATCGCGGACTGGAAGCAGCGGCGGGCTTCGCTCGTAACCGAAGATAAATTAGAGCATAACCGTACCCATGAATACGCATCTTATATTATCGAGTCCATCGTCTATAACAGAGCCTATAAATTAGGCGGCAACGTATTGAATCACGGCCTGATTACAAATCTGCCCGCCGAAGCCTGCGTGGAAGTGCCTTGTCTCGTAGACGCCTCGGGCATTCAGCCCGTCGTGATCGGCGATCTTCCGCCGCAGCTGGCTGCAATCAACCGCACCAATATCAACCCGCAGCTCCTCACGATCGAAGCGGCGCTCACCGGTAAAAAGGAATATATTTATCATGCCGCAATGCTCGATCCCCATACCGCCGCGGAGCTCACAATGGACGAAATCGTGGCTATGTGCGACGAGCTGATCGAAGCGCACGGCAGCTGGCTGCCCGCGTACAGATAAAAATGAATATATTGATCACCTTGGACAATCGTTATATCGAACCGGCGCGCGTGATGCTTTCCTCTTTGCAGCGCAAGAACAGGCAGACTCCTTTGGACGTCTATGTCCTGCATTCCTGTCTGACGGAGGAAAGCCTTGCCGCGCTCCGGAATATCCTGAATCCTGAATTCTGCAAGCTTTATCCTATTTGCGTGAACGATAAGCTGCTCTCTTTCGCGCCGACGACGGACCGGTATCCGCAGGAAATGTATTATCGGATTTTCGCCGCCCGTTATCTGCCCGCAGAGATCGACCGGATCCTGTATTTGGATCCGGATATCGTGATCAACGGCAAGCTTCAGGAATTGTACGATACGCCTCTGGACGGCTATCTGCTTGCCGCCGCAACGCACGTGCGTGAGATCATGCGTAAAATCAACGTACTTCGTCTCGGTATGCACGAAGACGGTACATACATCAATTCCGGCGTTCTCCTGATGAATCTGGAACTTTTGCGAAAGGAACAGGATTATCAGAAAGTCTTTAAATATATTAAGAAATATAAAAATCTGCTGACGCTTCCGGACCAGGACGTGCTCAGCGGGTTATATTCAAACCGCGTCCTGCCGATCGACGCCTGCCGGTATAATATGACGGAGCGTCTGTTTACCTTATATTTTTCTTCCGCGGCATGGCGCGACATCAACTGGGTCAGAGCCAATTCCGCGATCATACATTATTGTGGAAGGAATAAACCCTGGAAAGAAAATTATATCGGCAAGCTGGACGTCTTCTACCGCTTTGCCGTAAAACAGATGAAGGTCTTTGAAGCATGATAACGAAACAAAATATAGTATCCGTTCTAAAATACATCCTTTCTTTTTTGAAATGGGTGGCAATGGGAATTTTAACAGGCGTGATCATCGGTGTGGTCGGCGCCGCTTTTGCGTATTGCGTAAAATGGGTGACGAATTTCCGTATGGCGCATTCTTTTATCATATTGGGCCTGCCTCTGGCCGGTCTGCTGATCGTAGCGCTGTACCATATGGGCGGTATCAAAAAAAGCCGCGGCACCAATCTCGTGCTGATGTCCGTGCGGACGGACGATCCGATTCCGTTTGAAATGGCGCCGCTCATATTTTTCAGCACGGTAATCACCCATCTGTTCGGCGGAAGCGCCGGGCGCGAAGGAGCCGCGCTACAGTTAGGCGGCAGTATCTCCCAAAACCTGGCGCGCCGTCTGGGGTTTGACCGGGGCGGACAGAAAATTCTGACGATGTGCGGGATGAGCGCCTGTTTTGCCGCGCTGTTCGGCACGCCGATGACGGCGGCGATCTTTGCAATGGAAGTGATCAGCGTTGGGATCATGCATTATTCCGCGCTCATTCCCTGTGCGATTTCTTCGATCACCGCATCTTACATTTCAAATTATCTGGGGATCGCGCCGGAGCATTTTACCGTCAGCGGGATTCCGCTTGCGTTCGGCGTTCCGGACGGGCTACGGGTATTTACTCTCGCGGCGCTCTGCGGCGGCGTCAGTATCCTGTTCTGCGTTCTTTTGAAATATACGTCCGTATTTTACGCAAAGTGTTTCAAAAGCCCTTATCTGCGCGCCGCATGCGGCGGCATCCTGGTCGCGGTGTTTGCGATGATCTTACATTCTCAGGATTATCTCGGCGCAGGTATGCAGGTGATCCAGCGGGCATTTGACGGTAAAGCGGTTCCGCTTGCTTTTTTGCTGAAAATCATATTTACGGCGGTGACGCTGGAGGCCGGTTTCAAAGGCGGGGAAATCGTGCCGACTTTTTTCATCGGCGCTACGTTCGGTTGTGTGGCCGGCGCTTTGCTTGGCCTGAGTCCCTCCTTCGGCGCGGCTGTCGGGATGGTTTCCCTGTTCTGCGGCGTTACGAACTGTCCCATCGCGGCGTTGTTCCTCAGTCTGGAATTATTCGGTTCCGGCGGCCTGCTGTGGTATTTTCTTGCCACCGCCGTCAGTTATATGCTTTCCGGATACTTCAGCCTTTACAGCAAGCAGAAAATCATGTACTCCAAAGTGGCTCCGGAATTCATCGATATTACGGCTCATTGATATAGCTCTCTGCTTTTTCTTTTCACGCTTCTTACCGGCGTTCGGCACAATTTCCGCAGGACGCCGTTTTTTCTGCATTTCTGAAGCTTGGAATTTTTTTCAAGTTTAAAAACACCAGACGCGGCAATAATCAATATAAATACAAATACAGTAGGATGGCATTTCTCATTCGGAGGGTATGATTTATGTTGATAAATAAAGTTGAAATCTGCGGTGTAAATACGAGCAAGCTTCCGGTATTATCGGCTGAGGAGAAAAAAGTCTTATTCGATCGAATCTTGCAGGGGGACGAAAAGGCGCGCGAGGAATTCATACAGGGGAATCTGCGCCTCGTACTCAGCGTAATCCAGCGTTTTAACAACAGAGGCGAAATGGTGGACGATTTGTTCCAGGTCGGCTGTATCGGCCTGATCAAGGCGATCGACAACTTCGACGTTACGCAGGAAGTGCAGTTTTCGACGTATGCGGTTCCGATGATCATCGGGGAAATCCGCCGCTATCTCAGGGACAACAATGCGATCCGGGTCAGCCGTTCCCTGCGCGATCTGGCTTATAAAGCCATGCAGGTACGGGAGCAGCTGTTCAATCAAAATAACAGAGAGCCTACCGTCAGCGAGATTGCAAAAGAATTGGACGTAGAATGCGAAGAGCTCGTCATGGCGATCGACTCGATCCAGGATACGGTCTCTATGTTTGAACCGATTTTCCAGGATGGGACGGATACCGTATGCGTAATGGATCAGATCAAAGACGAACAGAATACGGACAGCGCATGGGAACAGACGATTACGATCAACGAAGCAATGAAAAAACTTTCCGAGCGGGAACAGATGATTATCAATCTGCGCTTTTTCGAAGGACGCACGCAGACGGAAATCGCCGACGAAATCGGCATCAGCCAGGCGCAGATTTCACGTTTGGAGAAAAATGCTCTGAAACATCTCAGGAAATACGTATAAAATAAATGCAAATGAAAAAATACTTCGTACGAAGTATTTTTTCATCGATACATATGGCATATAAAAATCAGCTGGAATATTCGCCTGATATTATATAAAAAGCAACCTCTTACATTCCGCTCTTCACAAGCTCTTTGCGCAGGCGGCCGATAATGCGTTTCTCCAGCCTGGAGATATAGGATTGGGAAATTCCGAGCATGTCGGCGACTTCCTTTTGCGTCAGTTCTTCCCCGCCGGAAAAACCGAAACGCAGATCCATGATTTTACGTTCGCGCGGAGAAAGCTTGCTGAGGGCCGCGTAAAGCGTTTCCATATCCGATTCGTCCTCGATATCCCGGGATACGATGTCGTCGTCGCTGCTCAGGACGTCGGATAACAGAAGCTCATTGCCGTCCCAGTCGGCTTTCAGCGGCTCGTCGATCGATACCTCGGCCTTCTGCCGGTTGCTCTTCCGCAAATACATCAGGATTTCGTTTTCGATGCAGCGCGAGGCATAGGTGGCCAGCTTGATATTCTTATTCGGCACAAAGGTATTGATCGATTTGATCAGCCCGATCGTACCGATCGAAATCAGATCTTCCACATTGATATTCGTATTTTCAAATTTTTTCGCGATGTATACTACCAAACGCAGATTGTGCTCGATCAGGATCGAACGCACGTCGAGCGTACAATCGTCAAAATGCTTCATCAGATAACTTTCTTCGTCTGCAGAGAGCGGAGGCGGCAGCGTTTCCGGTCCGCCGATATAAAACACGCTGCCGGTGCAGCCGAGGCCGAGCCGCCGTACGACCTTCAGCCATTTTAATCGTAAAAACAAAGCAAAATTTGAAAAAATCATAAAACCATTCCTCCCATTTTATCATGCTATCATATCAGGAGCCAGAAGCGCCCTGTATTTTTCATCCTCTGAAAGCGCCTTTTCGTACAGGCAAACTACCACGTCGTTTAACTCCGCGCCTGCTCCGCTGTCTTCGCTTACGCGTACGACGTCTGCTTTGAAGCCCGGTAAAATTCCATTTTCATTTCCCACGGAATTATACGGAATCAGGCGAAAGCGCCGTTCCCACCCTTTTACGGAGGAAATTGCGGAAGCATCGTTCAGAATATCGCTGCTGCCGTTTTCCCTGAGATATTTCAGCAGTTCTTCCGGTAATAAATTTTCCAGCGCTCCAAGCTCCGCTACGATTACGGAAGTACCGGTAAAAGGATCCCGGAGCGAATTTCCGGTGTCTATGATCGCCGGCAGCCATACGCCGTTATCCGCAGCCTTATCGAATTGGATAAATACCTTTGCCGCACATTGGTCCGCATGTTTTCTTTTCTGGATACATCTTGCGATCACCAGCACCAGCAGGTACCCGACGCATACGGTAGCTAAAATATTGCTTGCGGATTTCACTCTGCCCGTCAAAAGCACTGCAAAAGAAATCCCGGCGAATAAGAACGTCACCCCGTAGAAAATTGCAGAGAGGCGGAGAAAGTCTTTTATTTTCCGCGGAAAATACGTAACGAGTACCATCAGGGCGGAAAGAAGTATTTTACCGATCAACGCATGTAAAAAAGCGCTCAGCCATAACGACAGCACCGCGTAGAACGTCCCGATCGCAGAGCCGGCGAGAATGCGGTACCATTTCGAGCGGCGGGAAGCCACCAGTGAAGTAAT
This sequence comes from Clostridia bacterium, assembly GCA_046952735.1. Classification (GTDB taxonomy): domain Bacteria; phylum Bacillota; class Clostridia; order UBA1212; family UBA1255; genus Egerieisoma. Next base: position 21,997 of record JBKUJR010000013.1, read on the forward strand.
ATGTAATATAACGTAGTTCATGACCATGTTTTCAAATATGAGCACATCGATATAAACATCGTTCACAGGGCATACCTCCCGCATAAATTTATGTTTATAAATTATATGTTATCGGAAAGTCGAAATATGACTGTTTGTGTTTATAAAAAATTTAGTTTTTTTTTAGTGATACGCCGAGCCGTATTTCGCGTATAATAAAATAAACGTTGATTTTCGGTAAAATGCGGTGTGTATATGGGACGTATGAGTTTGTTTCGCAATAATGAAGTCGTAAATTTATCGGACGGACGGCGCTTAGGGTACGTGTGCGATGCCGATGTCAATTTTGAGACGGGGCGCCTCGAAGCGATCATGGTGAGCGGCACCGGGAAGCTGTTCGGCTGCCCCTCCAAGGATTCAGAGCTCATTATACCATTCGAAAAAATACGCAAGATCGGAGATGACGTCATTATCGTCGATATTGAAGAACGCGTGCTGCGTTATCTGTTTAAAACATAAAAAAGCGGCGCGCCCTTTCGGGACACGCCGCGTACGAATTCTGCATAAAAGATCGATTATTTTCTGTTCTGGAGAAATGTGGGAACGTCAAAATCATCGTCAACTCTGACTCTGCGTCTCCTGGAAGTATCGATTTCTTCAGCCGGAGCGGCTGCGGTAAGCGTCGTCTTGGTATCTAAATCCATGGCGTCTCCGATCTCCTGATCTTCGAACCCTGCCGCGATCACCGTGATCTTCATCTCGTCGTTCATATCGTCTTTCGCTTCCATCGCGCCGAAAATGATCTGCGCATCTGCGTCGACCTCTTCGTGCACCTCGTTATTCACGAGCGTCAGCTCCATCATGTTGATATTGTCGCCGCAGTAGTAAACAAGAACGGATTTTGCGCCCCGAATGCTCGTTTCCAGAAGCGGATTTTCGATGGCAAGCTTGAGCGCTTCTTCCGCGCGGTTCTTTCCGGAAGCGCGTCCTACGCCCATATGTACGATTCCTTTGTTGGACATCGTCGTTTTGACGTCGGCAAAATCTACGTTGACATCGGCGACATCCGTGATGATATCGCAGATTCCCTGTACGGAATTGCTGAGGACTTCGTCTACGAGCTTGAAAGCATTCTGGATCGTTACTTTTTCATCTACGATCTTCATGATATTGTCATTGGGGATGATTACCAGCGAATCGACATTCGTTTCCAGCTTTTCGATGCCTTTCAGCGCAGCCATCATCTTCCGTCTTCCTTCAAAAGCGAACGGTTTTGTAACGACCGCTACCGTCAAAATTCCCATGCTTTTCGCAACCTCGGCAACGACCGGAGCCGCGCCCGTTCCCGTGCCGCCGCCCATGCCTGCCGTTATAAATACCATATCTACTCCCGTGAGCAGATTGGTAATTTCATCGCGGCTTTCCGTGGCCGCTTTCTCGCCGACTTCCGGGTTTGCGCCCGCGCCCAGTCCTCTCGTCAGCTTTTCCCCAAGCTGTATTTTCGTTCCCGCTTTCGATTTTAAAAGAACATGCTTGTCCGTGTTCATCGCAATAAAATCGACGCTGGTCATTCCTGATTCTATCATTCTGTCGACGGCGTTGTTTCCGCCTCCGCCGATCCCAATTACAATTATCTTGGCATCCTTGCCCGCTTCGCTGTCATATTCAATACTCAAGATAAGCCCTCCTTAAATTTTATCTTCTGTCAGCCCATGCAACAATCACGAAAAATATTTATTGTCCATAATAATATACAACATCGGCGTTTGTTATGCAATAGCATATTTTAAAAAAACACCCGTTTATACCAATTTTTCTGCTATTTTATACGATTATCCCATCGCTTATTCCCGAAATCTTGCGATCCATCCTTTGACCTTATCTTTGGCCTCCGACAGAATTCCGCCGCCTTGTTCCTGCTGCGGTTCCGACAGAAAAGACTTTTTTTCGATTCTGGAATCGATCCTGCCAAGAGGCAGCAATCCCGAAATATACATCACCATTCCGCTGGCATAAGTGTAGCATCCTTTCATTCCTGTTACCCGCGTAAAATCAACCGCCATGTAATGCGAACCGAATATTTCATCGCACAGAATATCCAGACCGTTGAAGGGGGCCAGCCCGTCCCCGCTGAAAATCACACGATCTATTTTCGACGGACAGATGTCTTCTTTTTCCAGTTTGTCGGCAATAACATTCAACAGCCCTACGATTCTCGCTTCCATAATTTCTACGATATTTTGTATTTTCACGAGCTGTTGCATCCCTTTTTCCGTATCAAATACCGCAACATCCACATTATTCGATACGAGCTCCGTCGTTGCGATGGCATAGTCCCGTTTGATCGTTTCCGCCTCTTCGGCGCTGATGCACAGTACAGCGGCGATGTCGTTCGTGATATGTTCTCCCCCCGCCGGGATAGAAGAGGAGAAGAACGGATAATTCTTAAAATATACGGAAAATTCCGTATTCGTTCCGCCTACGTCGATCAGCAGCGTACTGCCGTTTTCCTGTTCATAATCCGGGAGCAGACCCATCATCGCGGCGGAGAACGGAACGAAACCGTCTACTTCCAGCCCGGCCGCATTGACGCATTTTGTGATTTGTTCCACGGCGTCTTCATTCGCCGTAACGATATCGGCCTCTACGCGCAGCGTTTCCGCTTCCATGCCATAGGGGTCCGTCGTTGCCGTCGTATCGTCTAAGATATATTTAATTGGAATCACATCGATCAGGCTCTCATCTTCATACAGCTCGATATCAGAAGTTTTATCCAGCAGATCCGCTACGACGGCAGCCGTTACCGTACCGTCCTCTTCCGTGCCGATCACCGCAGTATTTCTCACATACCCTACATATGCCCCCTGTATGCTGACATATGTGGACTTTACGATAATATCTGTTTGCTCTTCTATTTTTTTGAGCAGCTTCCGGATCGCCGCGACCAGTTCCTGTTCATCCTCTATTTGAAATTTTCTGACGCCTTTGCAGGGAACCGTTGACTTTGCGATAATGTGCGTACTTCCGGAATCCGTTATTTTTCCTACGAGCATACGGAGTCCGGTGGTTCCGATGTCAAGCGCCGCTACATATTTGACCATTGTTTCATACCTGCTTTCTTCGTAATATTGTCTTTTGTAAAATTCAATGTATGTTTTTCTTTTTTGAATATTTGTCGATCAAAAGTCTTCTGATCGATGCGAAATTTTCAAAAAGTCTGGTGCCGAACGCAAAAATCGCCGCCATATATAGCGGAATTCCCATTTTATCTCCGATAAAAGCGAGTATCACAGCTAAAAAAGCATTTCCGATAAAGCCGGATATAAAAATTTTCAAATCGAAACGCCCCTGCAGTGACGCAACGCCGCCCCCGAGTACACTGTCTATCGTTGCTAAAATTCCGACCGCAACATATGTAGAATATTCCGCCGGTATTTCACCCGGCAGGAAGATTCCCGCTATCAATCCTATGACCAGTCCCATTATAGGAATCATATTGCTTCCTTCCCTTCACTCACCGGCTTCCGGACCCTGCGGATTCCCGGAAGACCCCTGCGTCGAATCGTTGCCTCTGAATATCGGATTTCCTCCTGTGGACATGTCGAGCGTTCCGTTTGAAGCACCGTCATGTCCGCTGTCGATAATCCCTTTGATATAGGAAAGTTTCCTGCCGATATCGTCTGCGCTGCCAAATTTTATAGATAACGAGGGCGCGCAATACATCCATATATTATTATAATCCGAAACGTCAATAATATCAATATAGGAAAGCATTGAAAGTTGTTTCATGATGTTGCATATTTTTATCGCATCATCTACGGTCCGGTCCTTGCCTCCCGCAATGGATGTCCCGATTTTATACTCCGCTATTTCTATGCCTTTTATGACGGGCATGTCCGGCTTGTCCGCCTGTGTGTATGCGCCGAGAAGGTACCCTTCCGAATCGAGATAAAGATACATCCCGTTCGATTCCGTGACCATGATCGGCGTTCGCTCTTCGATTGCGACTGTGATCGTGTCCGGCAAATCGTATTTTATAACGATATTTTTAATCAAAGGATAATCGAACAGCATGCTTTTTTCTTTTCTACCGAACCGCAGCCGAAAAAGGTCGTCCAAATTGGAAAACGACGTATTCCGAAGCAAAGAAACCAATCCGTTTTTCCCGTTCAAAGTTTGAAAGGCCGAGGCGATTTCTTCTCCGGAATAGAGGGAAACGGCGCTTACATGAATTTTCGAAATGCTGAAAATAGGAGACAGCAGAAGAATTACCGTGATTGCAAGCACGGCGAAAAGAGCCAGCAAAATTCCTCTTTTCCTGGAAATATTCCGCTTCGTTGGCCGACCCTTTTTGTCTTGCCTTCGCGGAGCCCCGGATCTCCCGGAGCTCTGCGGAGACGGGCGGCGTTTACCGCCTTCCGTTTTTCTGTACTGCGCGCTCATCGCTACGTTCCCCTGCCGCATAAACTGCGTTTTTATCATTTGTACACACCAAAATATGCACTTTATTTATTATGTCACAAGGCGTTTGTTTCCGCAAGTAATTATTTTACGGCAGGAGATATCTTTTCCCGCGATGTATTGCCGCGTCTTATTCCGTGAACGCTTTGATCACGTCGTTCAGGATTTCCACTTGCCGCTGCGTCAGCCCGGTTCCGTTTTTCCTGGTTTGAAATTCCAGTATGAGCCTATTCAGGACATTGATTTGATCCTGTGTGATATCCTCGACTACGATGGATCGTTTTGTATCGATCCCCACTAAATAGTCCAATGATACGCGGAGCAGATCGGCTAATTTGATCAAGTGGTCTTTCGTCGGCGATTTATAGCCGTTTTCCCAACGCACGATCGTATTTTGAGATACATGCATCTTCTTAGCTAGATAATTCTGCGTATATCCTTGTTCGTTTCGTAAATATTTCAGTCTTTCTCCAAAATCAAGCATGTACATGTTTTATTCTCCTTTCAAAAATTCGTCCAGCAGGCCGCATATGATTTCTTTTTGTTTCCGGCTGAGTTTCTTGTGCTTCTCTTCCGATGTAAACTGGGACGTAATATCGATGACCAGCTGCTGCTGCGATGGGGTCAGCTGATCAATTACGATTACCGACTCTTTTTGGATCCCAAGGATGAAATTAACCGATACATTGAACAAAACTGCCAGTCTTGCCAGATGTTCCGTCGATGGAATCTTGTAATTTCTTTCCCACCGGCCTACAGTCGTTGCGGTTACTTCTAATGCGTTTGCAACCCGTTCCTGTGTCATATTTCGCTGTATGCGCAGTTCTTTTAGCAATTTTCCCATGTCAAACATTGATGTCACCTCCTTAGAATTTATTGTGACAATATTGACATTACCTTTAGGTAATATTATTATTTATTTTCATAACATATAGATTATGTCATCACCTATTTACTGAAATGAGGAAATTATTTATTATGAAAACTTTGCATTTTATTTCCGGAGAACACGCTAATATTCTGGTTTTGCTTGTCTATGAAGAGATTCGTTATATTGCAGAATTCGAAGGGATGGATTGCCGAAAAATTGTGAAAATGAAAAAGGAAGCTCTGTTATGTCTCAGAACTGCCTGTGGGGAAAGATATAAAAAAGAACATCCTATTGATCCATTGCAGGTTTTCTGCTATATGGCACAACGATGTAATATGGATGTAAATAGCATTACATGCAAGATAGATGAATATATCTCAGAATATTGGGGCGGGAAAGAAAATGAGTATTGGAGTAAAATACCCAGAAGCGGCGATCTTCCTACCGCTGCGGAGCTGCTCGCGTTTTTGTATGCAAATTACGATTGCAATATCTTATTGCTCCCTTACGGAATGATATTGTAAAATACGCCTGATATCCTTCCGTAAAGTACTGATACATATTATTTTACCCGGATGTTATATACGCAGATTCAAAATGTCAATGTGAAGGGAGAACGTTTCGCACGCTTGCATAAAAAAAACCACCATAAATGGTGGTTGCATTCTGTTAAATCGTTAAAGACAGAGAAACGTGGTCAGGAACTCCGGTAACAGCCTAAAGATATGAAATAATCTGCTTCTGCATATAATGTTAGATAATGTTCCATCTGTTCCGCAGTCAATGACACCAGCCTCCCTTCGTTTACCCCGCAAATAACCGCCGGACCCAAAATCCCTGTTTTTTTGATCTGCCTGTTATATGGTCTCCTGAGGTCAAACGTATGCAGGCAAACCGCGTTTCTATCAAGCAGAATCCCTTCCCGCATCCGCATGTAACCATATATGCCCAAAACCCGATCGATCGATTCTGTATTATCCGGCAGTAAAGCGGAATATGCGGCACGTCTAGGCTCCAGTATCACGCATTGCAGTTCATGAGGCAAACGCCGTTTATCCGGTTCAAAGCAAATCTGAATCATTCCCGTATTATCATGAAAATAATACTTTCTTTTTATTTTTATAATATCTGAAATTCCAAATTCTCTTCCGATATGGGCGGCAGGAGGATGTTCCGAATATTTGACGAGAAAATCTTCCAAGTTATAACAGGGTATTTCGGCATCCATCGTTTTATGATAGATTGCCGGACATATCGTCTCCCCAAGATCATGGATCACCTTCATACTGCATCCGCGGATTTTATTCGTATCTTTCCGCCATTCTATTTGATAAATACAAATCCGCAAATAGGATCACCTCTTTTTTCTATCGATAATATCATATTCTTATAGCACATACTATGAGCAAAGATTCTGTCCGAATCAAATTCATGTGCATAGAATCAATATACCTTGTATTCTATAAGATATCATGTAATTTGCAATAAAAAATTATGCTTCGCACTTTTTATAGAGCAGCGGAGCAATCCATACGGCGGTTTTCCAAATGGAATATTAAATTTTCATATTTTGCAGGAATGCTTCGATGATTGCAAGCAGTTGTATCTGGTCTTTTCCCGGCAGCTTTTCCATTTTCTGTTCCAATTTTGAAGCTTTTATCCTTCTTCCATAATCGATGACATCCAGAAAGATCTCATCCGCTGAACATTGCAGCACATTGATCATTAAAATCAGTTTTTCAGGCCGGGGAAGGCGTATCATCTCTTATCGGCCTTGTAATATGAGTGGCATATCGGTAGTTTAAAGGTAAAAATAAAATGCATACACACACTATCAGAGAAGTTCCGTACTGGCAGTGTTGTTTTTATAAAAATTTACATATTTATAATCGATTGTGCCAAACCGTAAGAATATCTTTTTATGACGGCGGCAGAAGCCGGACGAATGTATCTATCCGGAAAATTCTTATTGACATTGTCTGCAGTATATTGTATTCTATCAATGCAAACTTTGGCTCATTGGTCAAGCGGCTAAGACACCGCCCTCTCACGGCGGAAACAGGGGTTCGATTCCCCTATGAGTCACCAAACGGAACCACCGATAAAATCGGTGGTTTTATTTTTACTTATTTTATCGTTGTTTTAAATTTATACTATTTTGTATTCGTTTTGTTCTGTAACCGATTAGAACCAGCACATTTGTTGGATGTCAAAATGGATGTCAATTTTTCCTCCGGAATATATTTTGATAGAATAATAATACTTTTCATCGTTATTTCTTTGCGATACCGGATCATCAGGTAATCTTTATATGGCATTGTATATTTAGCTATGTTTAATATTTCTTTATATTCATTTGTTTTCATGGCTGCCCTCCTAATGTATTTTAATTAGCTTTCGTACTATTTTAATATCCGCATATGACACCACACCCTTTTCCGATAAAAAAGGCCAGGGGAATCAAATACCGCAAAAATGACAATAATGTCACTGAGGTAGTTGTATACTATCTCTTGCGGTTTTGGTATCTGATCCATACCTGACCGTGATCACCGCTCTGTTACCAGCAGAGCGGATTACATATTGTTAAGTTATGTATAGATTATAAACGAGCTGGAAATATTTTTCAACTACTTTTTCGCAATATTTATACGAAAAAAATCGAATTTAAATTTTATATAAGCGCAAAAAAAGCAAAAAAGATCTTTAATATAAGGGATTTTAAAAACTATTGAATTTAGGGCTCATTTCGATATTTTTAGTAATTGAGATCAACTGGTGGCGTGAATATTTTTTCGCAATCTTGCTTGTATTGTATTTTATTTATATTTTTAACGAATTGTAAATCGTCAATTAATGAATGGCATATATCAGTTTCCGTTTTTGAAAAATCAAAAATACAATTTTTATGATATAGGATAAGTATATATTTAGGCGTTAATGCTATAAGAATTACAGTGGCTGGTTCTTCTGTTCCATTACCATCATTGCCTACTTTTTTATCGGAAATATTATATAGTATAATTGGATTATCACTCGTTACAAAGGGAAACTCCTTATAAAAAGTATTATCATAGATCATCCAATAATGATTATTGATTAAACTCTGAGCCATTTCATTAATTATCATTTCATTTGTACTTATTTTCAAATGAATTAGTTTATTGATATCTGGTGTATAGGAAAACTGGTTTAATGATTCTATAAATTCATTTTTACTTTTGTCGTCCAAGGTCGCCTCATTTAATTCTTTAAGTACTTCTCTATCTGTTTCCTTAACTATAGTTTCACCAAATTCATATAATCGTTTACGCTGTTCTGGTACTCGATAAAACTGAATTGCTATAAATCTTGAAAGATCTTCCTTTATTTCTTTTGTTAATATAGGAAATTTTCGATTTGACAGTACGCAAGCAGCTATAATATTATCAATTATTTTTGGGATTTTATGCTCAATTAAATGGCAATATTCTTTTTCGTAATATAATGGGTCCCCATTAGGCGTCGAAACAAATGGTGCCGGACTAATTGTATTATAGTTGTTTTGTACTGCGACATCTGCGATGTTACTATCATATTCATTACTTTTCTTTTTGTCGATTACATGAATAATATTTTTTTCATTAGCAAAATACTTTAAGTATGCTCGTGGTACACAATGATGTTTTTTTGCCCCAATGTTTTTTTCACCCATTCTTTTTACCTTTCGTCTATTTATTTCAATCTACGCGCCCCTTACGGAGTGCGACAGCAACCACTTTTGTTGATTACGGAGATAGGACTTATTTCAATCCACATCCCACTCGCGTAGGATGACATACGCCTTATAATTTTACACTACTCCAAAACCTGCTCTCAAACCATCCTCAACCGCAACCTTCCTTTCAAACCACTGTTGCATCATCGATTATTGCATCATCAATTGTTGCATCATATTCGATGCTGTGGTATTATGTAGTTAACAAGGCGGTTGCCCGGTGGTGCGAGCGGTCGTCCTCATATCTGATTTTAAGTCAGGAAGAAGCCGCTTTGCTTATGGAGCGGTTATTTCTTTTTAATCAAAAAGATGATGTAGAATGAAAAAATAACAATTAATGCTATGTATTCCATCTGGCACCACCTCCTCCCTTGGGAGGAACAACCTGCCGCCTTGTTGCAAAGAGTATATCACAATTACCATAATCTGTTAATACATTTTATAATTTTCGCAATATCTTTTTGCCCACTGCTCCATGGACACATCGTCCATAGCTTTAGGCGCCGACGTGTCTGCCAGATACGGCTTTTGGGGATATTTTTTGGGATTGTTTACGGCATAGGAATTGTATTTGCCTGCGATCCACAAGAGAGTATCAATCGTCTCGGTCTTTAGCTGGTACGACTGCGATTCCCGCCTGTTGTAAGCGGTGATTGCGGCGCTGATCTCGCGCGGAGTCATAGACCAGTAGCGAGAGCTGTCAACGCCGCATTCGATCGTTGCTTTGTGGTTTGCGAGTAAACCAGCCCACAACAGCCCGCGCAGGTAGTAAAAACTCTTGCTGTCTGTCATGGCCTCCGCAATGCCGATATTGTACTTGTTTTCAAACTCGCACAAGGCATTAATGGTAAAACGCAGCTCATATTGTTTCCCGCCAGTTTCAAACGTCGTATACATCATTACGCACCTGCGCTTTCCGTGTATACAGGCTTGCCGGCCACTCTCAAAGACGCGCTAAAACCAATTGCTCCGTCTGTTTCTTCGGGGGCCGACTTTGTACGACTTCACAAAGCAGGGGAACGTCATTTTTGCCTTGCTCGGGAAAGTAACAATTGCGTTGCGAGATTCCCCGCTGTCAAAGAGCTCGATAATTCTATCATGCTGTTTGTTCGGCTACTGCTCGCAAGCGTTTTTCTTCGTCATACTTTGTTGCCGGTACAAGACTGCCGTCATTACTTATCCCTAAGTCAACATCCTTGCCGTCTTTTCCCTTGCCCTTGAATGCTGCCTCCACTTGAGTTACAAGTTCCTCCCCAAGTACTTCCTTAATTGTGTCTGTAATCATAATTTTTCCTTTCCGGCTGTCTTTTACGTGACTTCCACACGCTTTGCCTACCGTTTTGTCTCGGACGGATTACCGATATTTTTGTATTAAAAAAGCACCCTGCTTTCGCAAAGTGCTTTCTAACCTTTTTAATATTTTAACTTATAACCCAGGAGTAATATCTTTAACTCCCTTCAATAGATTAGCTGCCTTCTTCATAATAGTATTCTCGCTTAAATATTCCAGTCCCTTTAATGTTATGATCGGGGTAATTGGTTCAACAATATGACTCTTATTATCGCCTAATACTTTAGTCGTCACAATCCCCTTTATGTAACTGTCGTCCTGTAGCATAATAAATAATTGTTCCCATCTGGCATGATTAATACCCAGCCTTTCGGCGCTAATCGCTTCCACATCGGTATATTCATAATCAAGAGACGCTTCCAGATACTTTAATATTCTGTATATGATTTTAAAGTTATCCAAAATGTTTCAGCCCCCTTGTATAAATAAAAACGAATACTCCTCTTGTAATGCCTTTATTTTCTTATTTTGTTCTTTGATAAAAACATCGAGAGGACCGTCTAATCCACCGCTTGCAGGTAGGTTCTTAGATTTTTCACGAAATTCATCCCGCAACGCATCGAATTTTTTCTTATATTCCGGGAATAAGGGGTGTGTTTTATCTACCATCTTTTAACCTTCTTTCATACTCAAAGTTATAATGCTTACTTAATGCTTTAACGGCTTCGTGGAACCCATCTTCATCTATATCTAATCCTTTGCTAAATGCCATCTCATATATGTCGTTATTATATACTTCTTTAAATCGTGCAACAACATCATCTCCTACGATCTTTAGAGCATCCTTTGTTCGTTTTAAGGAATAGCTATATTTATAATCAGATGCATACGAAATTTCAATCTCTTTTTCCATAAAGAATGCTATATCATCAGCACCAAATGAGAAATGCGTTTGTTCAGCTGGATGATTATGATATAGATACGATCCCTTAAGCAAAACACCATTTTCTATCGTTTCAATTTGTTCTGGGTGTACGGAACCTGTGAGTTCCTTTGTCTCCCACACTCTGCCGTCTTTTGTGACTGTGCAGCATACCTCATAATCTAATGAGCTATATTTATGTTCAGCATCGTCAAGTGTTTTCGCAATGACATCTTTATTGCCAAAATCAATTTTGTCAATCACCTCTGGTTTTCCGCCAAATGCGTCATCACTGTTTTTAGCGGCAAGCCCTTTTGTTTTCTCGTTGGCAAACTTTTTCTTCCATTCTGCATAATCCATGTTTGCCGGTACGAACACATCTTCTCCCGTCTCTGGATCGATCGCCCGGCGCCGCATTTTATCCATGATCTTTTTGTCAAATACTGCAATCGTAGTCGAGCGGCAGTTGGGGTGCATAGGCGGGCAATTAACGCCCAGCTGCTCCTTATCGACCGGAAATTCTTTCCCATCCAGGGTCGCGCAAATCTCCGAAGTACGAAGATCTAACGTTGCAACAAACCGATATTTATCAATCTCGCACTCCCTATAGCTTTCCATCTCGGCCTGGTTTGCAACGTAGCAGCTCTCTGTGCGCACAAGCCTTCGCGCCTGCATGGCCCCTACGCCCATTTTGTCCATTATTGCGGCGGGACATATCACGATACGACTTGCCGACCATATGCCCGACAAACAACTCATTTTTTAGCAGTTCCGCCACCGTTTGGGTGTTGCCCCAAATACGCTGAGAGTATGACGCCCCGCTAGAGTTATTGCGGAGGATCTCATCCGCCACCCGGTCGGCGTCTTCTATGTATTCGTACATACACTGTTCCGATCGGTAGCCGCCTTTCACCATTTTTGATCTGGCAATAATAAGGTTGAGCTATATTTGCTGGCTTGGCACATTCAGATTGTGTTATATTATTTTTATTTCTTTTATCTGTTAGCTAATTTTCCATCTTTCCGCCTCCAATAATTAGCTTATAATTATACATTGTGACACATTTTTTCTTTTTTCAATAGCTTATAGCTAATTTTTTGTATTTACATTAATAGTTTTTTCTATATGCTCTATAAAATAGAGGTAATAATATAACTCGTTTGGGAAAATTACTTAAAGAACAAAAAATATCTCAGAAGGAAATTGCTATTTTCACAGCCAACAGTCAGTGAATGGGTATCCGGCAAAAAAGTTCCTTCTACTGATAATTTAGCAAAGTTCTCAAAAGGGCTTAATGTTACTATGAATTATATAAAAGGCATTGATAATCCCGAAGATAAAATTAATGATAACTTGACTATATCCTACGACGATATCAAAGTAGCCCTCTTTGGCGGTTCCGGCGAAGTAACCCCAGAAATGTGGGAGGAAGTTAAGCGGTTTGCAGAATTTGTAAAGCAACAAGAGAAAGAGAAAAAAGAATCTGGAGAAAAATAATATGTGGATTATATTTTTAATTGTTGTATTATATGGAAGCGATTTAACACATCAACTAGCGCTTGAGAGTAGATTTGAAAATAGGTTTGAGAGTAGTGCAAATTCATAAGATAGTAGACCGCATAAGAGGTGCGAACCCCAAGTGCACATAAAAACACCGGGAGATTCGCACCTTATTTTCCGCCTCTGAAACCGCTGAGGGACTATAGAAAATAAAAATATTATATTGAACGGCCTTGATTTTGTATCTGTTGTACAATATAATTGTAGTAAACAAGCTGTATTTTATGCAGTTTTGCAGTCGCCCTACGTAAGTGGGGCGTGGATTGAAATTTGTTTGATAGGCATAGGTCTGAAAATCTGTTTTGTCGCCCTACGTAAGTGGGGCGTGGATTGAAATATCGTAAACTCGGTGTCTGAATCCGCCTCAAACATGTCGCCCTACGTAAGTGGGGCGTGGATTGAAATCACCTCAATCACCACCACCAAATTTCCAAAATTGTCGCCCTACGTAAGTGGGGCGTGGATTGAAATTGACGGTAAATATATTAATCGTCGTTGTTATTGGGTCGCCCTACGTAAGTGGGGCGTGGATTGAAATGCAGGAGGTGTCTGATGTCTGATATTAATGTTAAGTCGCCCTACGTAAGTGGGGCGTGGATTGAAATAAGCCCGCAACCAATCCCTTTTTTGCCATTAGAGTCGCCCTACGTAAGTGGGGCGTGGATTGAAATCGTTGAAACATTAAAAACCGCCGGAGATTTAACTCGTCGCCCTACGTAAGTGGGGCGTGGATTGAAATGCACGAATGGGAGCGCGGGCAGCAAGAAGGCAGCGGGTCGCCCTACGCGAGTGGGGTGTGGATTGAAATATAAAACTCTTTGGAAAAGAATCCCTTTGGCGGGTCGCCCTACGTAAGTGGGGCGTGGATTGAAAAGTTTACATTCCGGGCATCTTTCATCAGTTTTCTGATGTCGCCCTACGCGATATTCCTCAGCTCGATACGCTTCTTAAGGTTGCTGCCGCTCTGAATTATGAGTTTGAGCTTGTACCCACTACCGGTTTGAGAGCAGTATAAATCATAAGGTGTATGTCGCGCCTCTCATGGAGAGAATCAGAGAGAAAACAACCGGTAGTTTTTCACGTTTCAGTACTAAGAGGAGGAAACCGATTGCAGAGAACGCCATATTATGGGATTAAGCTATAAAAGGATGGAAGAAAAAAATATCGGCCGCGTCGTTCCGATGTATATGGATTACTATAATTTTCATAAAGATGGGAAAGGGACGGAAAAAATACATATCGGATTTGTAATGAAATATTTCGAACAATACGATAGCGGAGTCGGCAAAATATATGTTGAAGATAGAGAAGCGCGTAAAACAAGCCGGCGGAGTAAAGATTCAATTGCAGGCTGTCAAAGATGAAATACAGGAATGATTTACCCTAAACCGGGGTATCGAGATGCAAAGAATTTTGTTTTGAAAAGCAAAAGCTTTTGATGCTTTTACGATCCCCAGCGCACGACTGCAGAAGACAATTGCAAAAAACAGCGTCTCGCAGGAAGACGCTGTTTCAAAAATATCTCTTGTCGTCCTGTCAAAAACGGTCCGTGTAAACTACCGCATGTTCATTCATACAAGTCACCGGCTCTGCGCCGAGCTGCTCCATCCATGCCCGTACCTCGAGCGTCTTCCAGGGACCTGCGCCAGGCTCGCAGCCGCCGGGCGTATTCGTCCATAACCAATCCGGCGTGGGCCAAAACGCGTATCGCGGCGCAATTGCCTCATATACAGGAAAATCCACGCCATTCTGCCCGTGATGCGCCATCTGTACCGCATCGGCTTTCAAAAGGGACCGATCGGACGCATAGACGGAAAGCAATTCTTCTCCCCCACGTACGCCGAGATCTCCCAAAAAGATCATTTTAAAATCTCCTCCGGCAGAGCGATGCTCGGTAACTAGGAATACCACCGAAAGATTATTGACGTATTCTTCTTTCAAATTCCGATCGGGGACGCGCAAAATATCGATCCTGATGTTATCTGTTTCAAAACATTCCCCCTTTTCCAGAATATGGACCGGATACGGCGCGTTCCGGATGGCGGCGCGCAGACGCAGGGCATCGTTTCGCGAGCCATCGGTGTCCAGTATTTTAAAATCTTCCGGCGTGGGACAGTAACATACGCGCCCGACAGAGAAAGAGGGATCCGGATGCTCGGAGAAGTTTACAAATACATCATGATGATCGTGATGCGGATGCGTCAAAAACCACAGGTCGATATGCCCGCCGTTTTCCCGCACAAGGCGTTTGAATTCCGGCGTATCTCCCTCGGTGCCCCCGTCTACGGCAATGACGTTTCCGTGGTCGGTTATTAAAAGATATCCCATCATCTGGCTAATCGTAGAATTATGCAGCTGTATGATTTTCATCGAAACATCTCCTTCTGTAAAAAAATGCTTTTCATTATTATACTTTGGTAATATAATAAAAGCAATTGCAAACTTCTCGAGGAGGACGATTTTTATGCACAGGATACTGGAACTGCTGGAAAAAAACAGTACGCTCACCGTGAGCGATCTGGCCGTCATGCTGGAAAAAAGCGAAGACGAAATTTCGGCTGCGATAGAACAATTTAAAAAAGACGGAATTATTATAGGAAACAAACTCTTAGTAGACTGGCAGAAAACTTCCAGAGAATATGTCACTGCTTTTATTGAAGTAAAAGTCACGCCGCAATTCGGAAAGGGCTTCGACCAGATTGCCGAAAGGTTTTACCAATACGAGCAGGTTAAAACAGTATACCTGATGTCTGGTGCGTATGACCTGGCTCTCATTATCGAAGGAAAAACATTGAACGAAGTCGCGCTCTTCGTAGCGGAGCAGCTCTCTCCTATGGATACCGTGATCAGCACTGCGACGCATTTCGTTTTAAAAAAGTATAAACAGGACGGCGTTTTATTTGAAAAACCGCAAAAAGACGAAAGATTGGTGATGATGGTTTGAATTTCAGCCAATTGTTCAATCCCACTCTGACGGATCTGCCGCCGTCCGGGATCCGCAAGCTGTTCGATATTGCGGCTACGATGGAGGATGTGACATCCCTGGGAATCGGAGAGCCGGATTTTCCAACGCCCTGGCATGTCAGAAACGCCGCGATTCATACGTTAGAAAAAAGCAGGACAAAATACACGGCAAACGCCGGTATGGCAGAGCTCCGCGAGGAAATTTCTGCATATTTATACAGGCGTTTCCAGCTCCTGTACCGTCCCGACTCTGAAATTCTGGTCACAGTCGGCGGCAGCGAAGCAATCGATTTAGCTATGCGGACTTTTATCGAACCTGGCGACGAAGTAATCGTACCGCTGCCGAGTTTTGTTTGTTACGGCCCGCTCGCGTCGCTTTGCGGGGCGAAAGTCGTCAATATCGATATGCGCGCAGAAGATCAGTTCAAACTGACGCCGGAGCTTCTGAAGGGAGCGATTACCAGCAAGACAAAACTTCTGGTGCTTCCCTTCCCAAACAATCCGACAGGATCGATTCTGGAGCGGGAAGACTTGGAAGCCATTGCCGCAATTCTGCGCAAGACGAATATTATTGTGATTTCCGATGAAATCTACAGCGAATTGAATTACACCGGAACGCGGCATGTCTCTATTGCGGAGCTGCCCGGTATGAAAGAACGCACGATCGTGGTAAACGGATTTTCCAAAACATACTCCATGACCGGCTGGAGGCTCGGTTATGCATGCGCGGCGCCCGAAATCATCGCAAATATGACGAAGCTCCATCAATATGCGATTATGTGCGCTCCTACGACGAGCCAGTTCGCCGCAATCGAGGCACTGCGCAGCGGAGACGACGACGTAAGCGCCATGCGCCAGGAATATAATTACAGACGACGGTTTATCGTAAACGGCCTGAATAAGCTCGGCCTGACGTGTTTTGAGCCGTTAGGCGCGTTTTACTGCTTTCCGTCGATACAAAGTACCGGTATGTCGTCGGAAAAATTCTGCGACGAGCTTCTGCGAAGGGAGAAAGTCGCAATTGTGCCGGGCTGTGCGTTTGGCGGCAGCGGAGAAGGATTTGTAAGAGTTTCCTACGCCTATTCCATCGAACATATCAAAAAAGCATTGGAAGCCATCCGTCGGTTCCTCGATGCAGCGGTAAAATAAAAAAGAATACAGGAGAGGATTTTATGCAGCTTTCGGAAGGCAGTAAATGGATCTGGGCGAAGGACTGCCCGTTCAGCGAAAATTGTTATTGCGAGTTCACAGAGATATTTACGGTAGAGGATCCCGCTATACCGGTATCCGTCCGAATCAGCGCCGACAGCCAGTATGCGCTCTGGGTGAACGGACAGTTTGCCGATTTCGGCCAATACGCCGATTATCCGGAATACAAAGTTTTCGACACGATCGATATTTCCCATTACATAGCGGATGGCACGAATGAAATGCGAATTCTCGCCTATTATCAGGGAACCGATTCTTCCACTTACAGAAGCGGTCCAGCCGGTATTATTTTTGATATCACAAGCGGCGGTAAAATACTGGCGGTCAGCAATTCCGCTACGCGCTCGCGGGTGGCCTCCGAATTTCGGAATGGTCCTATGGAGTTCGTAACCTGGCAGCTCGGCTATTCCTTTGCATACAATGCAATCGACATCGGCAAAAACAAATGGCTCGCCTCCCGGATTGTGAACGGTTCTTCTCAGCTGTATCCCCGTCCCATTCCAAAGCTGCAACGGGGGGATCGCACCCCCGCAAAAATCGTAGCGCAAGGATATTTTATATTCCACCCCGCTTATTTGGAGGAAACTACGGCCGTTAAAATGCAGCGCGCTTTTTTATCCGCCGCAGATATCTCGGATATCGCCGGATGTTTTACCAGAGCCCCGTACACGCTTGCGAAAAATCACCCGCTGCGCTGCAGGATCGACCCTGCTTCTCCGGCGCACAATGGGGAAAACGGAGTCTATGTAATCATCGATATCGGAGCGGAAGAGTCAGGCTGCTTTGAATTGGAAATCGAGGCGGAGGCCGGCACGGTTGTCAACATCGGTTATGGAGAACATTTAGATGACCTGCGCGTACGTACCAGCGTAGGCGGCAGATGCTTTGCGGCGAAATACACCTGCCGCGCCGGAAAAAATAAATATACGCATTATAACAAGAGATTCGGTTGCAGGTATATTTCTCTATATATCGAATCTTTTCAGTTTACGCTCTATTATGCGGGAATCCGTCCATGCGAATACCCTTTCCGGGAGAAAGGCAAATTTTCCTGTACGGATATGCTTCATAATAAAATATATGACATATGCTTGCGGACACTGCGTCTCAGCGCACACGAGCATTATGAAGACTGTCCCTGGCGGGAACAGGCGCTTTATTCCATGGATTCGCGGAATCAGATTTTATGCGGGTATTACGCCTTCGGGGAATTCGATCTGCCGCGGGAAAGCATTCGTCTGCTCTCCTTAGGGCTGCGGGAAGACGGGCTGCTGGAACTTTGTGCGCCTGCCAGGGTATCCGCCGTTATCCCTTCTTTTTCCCTGATCTGGATTATAGAATTGTATGAATACATACTGTATTCCGGCGATTTGGAATTTGCTTATGCGATGTGGCCGTGTGCCGAGAAAATCATACGTACGTTTTGGCGCAGCGCAAAGGGCAGAGATCTGCTGGGACCGCTCTGCGGGCAGGGGTACTGGAACTTCTATGAGTGGTCGCAAGGGCTTTCCGACGGATATCCGGAACATTTACGCGATAAAAACAACAAAAACAATTACGACGGTCCGTTAACGGTATTTTATCTTATCGCGCTGGAACGCATGATCCGGATGGCAAAATGGCTTTATTCCCAAAGCGCGGCAGTGCGTCCAGCAGCTGTGCCGGAGACGGAAGAAATTGATTTTGTTGAAAAAATCTCCTGGTGCGAGCTTTTATATTCCGCCGCTGCTGCATCATTTCACAAAACATTCTGGGACAGCGATATCGGAGCGTATTGTACTTATATCGTGAATGGGGATCAGGTACATTTTTCCGAGCTGATGAATGCGCTTGCGCTTTATGCCGGCCTCGTGCCTGAAATCCACACAAAGCGCGTCGCGGATCTGCTGTCAGGGCAGGCCGTATGCGCGCCGGGACTCGTTCCGATCACGCTCAGCTACGCTGTTTTTAAATACGAAGCGCTTTTGTGCGCAGGAAATTCCTACGGTGATTTCGTGTTTCGGGATATCGCGGAGAAATGGGGCCATATGCTCTTTCAGAATGCGACTTCTTTCTGGGAGACGATCGATGGCGCTTGGGCGTTCGATAATGCGGGCAGTCTCTGCCACGGCTGGTCGGCAACGCCCGTATTCCTTTATTATAAATATCTGCTTGGCGTTTCTCCAAGTGGATATGGCTTCTCCGATTACCGTTTTCAGCCGGTCAAATTAAAAACGCCCATCCTGGCGGTCGGAGATATTCCGCGCGCAGGCAGGGCGCCGTTCCATGTTGAAATCACGCAAAGCGGATTCAATTTGTCATAACGTTACGGTTTCTTCCCATTTCAATCCGCAGTTTTCTTTGCCGAAATGGCCGTAGTTGGTGGTTTTCGCGTAAATCGGTTTGCGAAGGTCCAGATATTTTATAATCGCCGCCGGCCGGAGGTCGAATTTGTTTAAAATACGCGCTTCGATATCGGCTACAGGAATTTTTTCCGTGCCGAAGGTTTCTACCAGCACGGAAACCGGCTGCGCTACGCCGATGGCATATGCGAGCTGAATCTCACATTTATCTGCAAGTCCGGACGCAACCACGCTTTTGGCAATATGGCGGGCCATATAGGCGGCGCTCCGATCCACTTTGGTCGGATCTTTTCCGCTGAAGCTGCCGCCGCCGTGCCGTCCTGTCCCGCCATACGTATCCACAATGATTTTACGCCCTGTTAAACCGGAATCTCCGCACGGTCCGCCGATTACGAAGCGCCCTGTCGGGTTTACGTAAAATTTCGTATTTTCATCGATGTATTCGCTGGGGATGACGCGTTCGATAACGTGCTTCCGGATTTCCGCCCGCACCGTTTCGATGTCCGTGTCGGGAGAATGCTGGGAGGAAACGACGACTGCATCTACCCGGATTGGTTTTCCGTTCTCATCGTATTCCACCGTGACCTGTCCCTTTCCATCAGGCCTGAGGAACGGTAAAATGCCTTGTTTCCGCACCTCGGTAAGCCGCGCAGTAATTTTGTGCGCCAGGCTGATCGGCAGCGGCATCAGTTCTTTTGTTTCATTGCACGCATATCCGAACATCATTCCCTGGTCTCCTGCTCCGTTTTCGTTTTCCTGATCGTCCGTACCGGATTGTTTTGCTTCCAGGGACTTGTCCACTCCCAGAGCAATATCAGGCGATTGTTCATGGATACAGCTGATCACCGCACAGGTATTTCCATCGAACCCCATTTCCGAACTGACATATCCGACGTCTATGATCGTCTGTCTGGCGATCGCTGCAAAATCCACATACGTTTCCGTCGTAATTTCCCCCATAATAAAGATCTGGCCTGTCGCCGCGGTTACCTCGCATGCAACGCGCGCCGTCGGGTCTTCCCGGATAATGGCGTCCAATATTCTGTCCGCGATTTGATCGCAGATCTTGTCCGGATGCCCTTCTGTAACAGACTCCGAAGTAAAAAGATTTCTTGCCATCTATTTTTCATTCCTTTCGTCAAATACAAAAAATATCTGCTCTGTAAATTTATCGTTTTTAGTATAACATAGTTTGCAACGTATATAAATAGAATTTTTACATAAAATATCCGCGAAAGGGTGATTATCATGATTTCCAAAACAGGAAATGAACTTCCGATCGGTTTTGCGATGGAACTCGCTACGGACCTGGACGCAATGGATATTTTTGCGGAAATGAGCGAAAACGACCAGCAGGTTTGGATCGACGGCGCGCGAAGGATGAATACCAGAGAAGAAATGCGGAATTACGTCCATTCAATAACAGATCAAAATAAAAATCATCAATAAAAAATCATTTCACAGGCGACGCGCAAGCGCGTCCCTTGTTTCTAACAAAAAAGTACAGCGTTCCTTGCGCTGTACTTTTCTATGTATGACGTTATTGATACATTTTCGACGCAATCACATCGAGAATTTTATCATGGCATTTACCGCATCCCGTTGAACAGTTCGTGATTTTTTGTACATCTTCGAACGCGCTTTCGAGATCCCGGATCGTTTTGGCCTGTGACAGCGCCTGATCGATATCCGCCAGCGTTACATTTTTACAAAAGCATACCGTTTCATTCGGCTCCATAGAAATACCTCCACAACTAACGTTTTCTGTATTATGGCACAGTATGCGTCAAAAATCAACCACGGACATGGAAAGAGGCCTGCGGCTTTCTGTGTTATTTATTGTCATAATAAATATCTCCGGAACAATTGACTTCACCCATGATATTACGGCAATGGATGTCGTCTTCACATGTCACGTTACCATAGATGTCCTGGCAAACGACGCCGTCTCCTGCTTTTACGTTTCCCCTTACGCTTGCGCAAACGACGCCGTCTCTTGCTTCTACGCTGCCTTCTACATTGGCGCAGATCACGCCGTCTCCCGCTGCAACATTGCCTCCTACGTTCGCACAAACCACGCCGTCTTCCGCTGTAACATTTCCTTTGATCTCACCTTCGATCTGCGCGCTGCCCCAGATTTCCACATGGATATTCCCACTCGCTTCCGCAGACAGGGCGCTGTCAATGCAAAGCGGAATTTTATAATCAGCCGCATACTCGTCCCGCTGTAAAAGCCTTTTTCCCTTGCATTGTACGATCCGTAATACGCCGTCGTCCGGGAGATCGATGCAAAAAGTTTCATCCGCCTGCTGCCGAACGGTTTCCGAGGCTCTTAAAAGCGCATCGATCGTTACATGGAAAAAATCCGCAATTTGCGGCAGCAGTTCAATATCGGGATAGGATAAACCGCATTCCCATTTGCTAACCGCCTGGACCGTGATTCCAAAATTTTCCGCAAGCTGCTCCTGGCTGATATCGATTTCTTTTCTGAGTTTTCTCAGATTCTTAGAAAAAGTCATATTCATATAAAACATCCTTTCCTGTTTACTGAAAAAAGTATATCATAGAAAATAATTGGCAAAAGCAATTATTGGTAGAAACGGTATCAACTGCTGGTTGAATGAAGCTCCAAAAAGAAGACCGTCATAAGGCGGTCTTCTGTCTTAGCTCTTGTTGCAATCAGATATTTTCCTGTTTTCTCCGATAAACGGCAGCTGCCGCTGCGGAACCAATTACCAATAACGCAATTGCAAGATAGATTCCATTTTCTCCCGTAGGCGGATTCGATGGATTGGAGGATCCCGAAAGCTTTGTAAAGACTGTAGCGGACGCTTCCCCTTCCGCAATCAGCTGTAATGTGGCAAATCTGCCCTCGAAACTGCCTTTTCCCGCATCCGTATACATCTTGAAATAGGAATCTTCACCGTTCAAAGATTTCCCGGATTGCAGATGCATTCCCGGCGCAGCTTTCTCATTGACTTCCGTGATCTGGATCACGATCAGATATTCACCCGCCGCGATTTCTTTTCCAAAATCGATTGTCACACCGCCGTCTCCGGTGGTTTCCGACTGAATACTTGCTTCTGGCGTACCTTTGACCGTTGTGTCATAATCTTTATTCCATTTATAAACGGAAACCGTAAAGTCGATTTTTCCTTCGCCGCCGCCCGGCGTCCATTGCTGGAATTCTATCCCTTTAAATTTTGAAGCGGCGTTGAACTGTACGGCATAATATTGACCTTTATCCATTACGAAAGCGTTCGCCGGAGACGGCGTTTTGTCATCCGCTTCCGCCATCGGGAATTTATTCCATGTTTCGACAGGAGGCAGCTCCCCTTCGGAGAAGGAAAGCGCAGGCGCCTTAACGTTCATTCCTGCTTCCGTAAATAAAAGTTTGATCGTATGCGTACCTGCCGTCGTTTCGAAAATCAGGGAATACGCTTTATAATTATGCCAGTCTTTCATCGCATCCAATTCTGAAATTTCCCCGACTTTCGTCCCATCGAGAGAAAGTTCAATTCCGCCCTGTCCCCAATAAGACGCCACCGGAATATCGATACGATATTTTCCGTCAGCCGTAAAGTCTACCGTATACTCTACGGAGTCTCCCGCTTCAATGCTGCCAAAATTCTTATGCTCATTTTCTTCAATGATCAACGGTACGGAACCGCCGGCATCATTGAGCCGCGCCTGATCGCTGGTAAGCTGCGTGACGGAACCGTCCTGCCCCACGATCGGATTGTCGGAAACGGTAAATATGATCTTATCCGTAGACGGCTTATACCATTGGTTGCTGCCTTCGCCTTTTCCGAGAATCAGGACATGGTATGTGCCGACAGGAAGCTGCTCGATGGCTCCTTTGTTATAATTTACGACGCTAAAATCATATTGATCCGCTACAACAGCGCTGCGGTCATTCCCCTCTGCGGTCTGATCCGGATCATTGAAAACAATCGTTCCGTTTCCGTCGATATACGCATATTGACTGGAGATCGGTCCGCCTTGTTCCCCATAGGTCGATTCCGCGCCTTCATAAATACAAAGCCAGTCATTGTTATTTTTGTCGGCTCCGGTATATGTGACCTTGATCGGTTCGCCCGGCGCAAAAACGGTTTTCTCCATAGAAATGGTTTTTTCCACCGCCGGCGCAGTATAATCCGTAAACACGATGTTATCGATGAACAGGGTCTCAGCACGCACGCCAAACACAACCGTAGACTGTGTCGAAATCAATGCGTTTGCAATCGACTCCAGCACCGTTCCCGAGGCGTCGAGAATTTTCGCATCCGTATAGTACTGTTCCGCATACGCGCCGCCTTCCGGCACTTTTGCGTTTGCATACGTCACTTGCGCAAACAATGTATTGTCCGCATAAAACAGCATCTTCCCGGTACCGTCGTCCAGAATTTTATAGTTGTGGAACTCGCCTGTCGCCGGTACGACGTTGGTGAACGAATGTCCCTTTACCTTCAGCGTAGCAGCCGCAGTATCATAATATTTTACAAATACTTCGATTCTGTTGTTCGTCCTGAAAGAGAAACCGACGCCCGTCGTCCCCGTCGTGCTGTCCTCTCCGTCTTTTCTTGCCCCATCGTTTTCGTAAAACGCATTGCCGCCTTCCGCACCGGTCCGGAGATAAAAACCGTTGAAATTGGTCCCGGGGCTTCCGTTTTTCAGATCAAAGGATATGGTGCTTGCCCCATCCCATCTGTCGTCGTACGGGATTTCCGCAAAGCCCTCCATTTTTGCGCTGTTGCCCTCGGCAACGGCAATGGAGGATGTCGGATTTCCAACTTTTGGCGTACAGTCTTTTCTGTACGGATTGCCGTCCGAAAACGATATGCCGAATAAATCGTATCCCACCGGCAGGGAATTGAAATCAAACTGATATCCCGGTACCGTATTCAGGCTTGCTGCAAAAATTTGCGTACCTGCAAACATTGTCATGACTAATAAAACTGACAATAGCACAGATAAAAATTTCTTCATCATATGACCTCCTTATCAATAAGTGCATTCATCATACCTATTGTCAAACAGTTTGTCAATAATAATTTCAGAGTTTATCTCTATTTTGTCATTCTTTATACAACATTGCATATTTTTCAAATTTCTCTTCACATGGAAAAATGGTTTACTATTTGATATCCGGCGCCGTTATCGATATAGAAAAAACCGGCGCCGCATCTGCAGCGGAAGCCGGTTTCCAATTTCTATGACGCGTTCTGTAATCTGTTAAGAGACGGGAGTCGCGTAATTCATCGCGATCCAGCCGATATCTGTTCTGCCCCACAAGGATCCGCCGGGCATCTGATACGTTTCATATACGGCGACGACGTCATTTTGATAGTACAAACCGTATACGGTCCCTGTGCTGGGATAACTTCTGATATTCAGAGCGCTCGCAGTGATTTTATAGCTTCCCGCAGCAGCGGTGAAAACGGCATCGTTCGGTGCGATTTCAATCAAACATGTATTCAGCGCCGTATAGCCGCCGTCCTGAAAAATCACTAATTTATAGGCGCCGGAAGAAAGACTCGTCGTAGGAAAATATGCGTCGCCGCCGGAGCTGTTTACATATTGCCATATTATAGACGGGTTCTCCGCGTTATAAATCGTCTGCGAGGCGGGATACAGACCAATCCATGCCGTATCGGTCAGCAGTCCGCCGCCGTAGGTAACTTTCATCGTCTCCCCTTTTAAATAGGAAGATGCGTTTGCGGAAACGACCGCAGTATCAGCGGAGGAGAGGACGGCAAAAGGCATTTTGTCGCTGAGCGCTATATACGCGTCGTCTCCCACCGTACAGAACAACCTGGCATAATAATTTCCCGCCGGCAAAATATAGGAAGTCCCTTTGTCCGATTGATTCTGATCCGGGAAAGAGAGTACCGCATTTCCGCTGCCGTCCGCCACGGCATCCGCCCACAGAACGGAAACGGGGCCTTGCGGATCTTCCGAACGGTCGGTGTCCGCCGCGTTATAGATTCCGAGCCAGATTCCGGAATAAGCTGCGTTACTGAT
This sequence comes from Clostridia bacterium, assembly GCA_046952735.1. Classification (GTDB taxonomy): domain Bacteria; phylum Bacillota; class Clostridia; order UBA1212; family UBA1255; genus Egerieisoma. Next base: position 47,378 of record JBKUJR010000013.1, read on the forward strand.
ATCGTACGCCGTAGCAATGATCCTGCTGCCCTGGAAATAATTCTCACTGAGAGAAATCGTTTTTTTATAGGGGACACAATACGGCGTCGCGAGGTCTGCGGAAGAAACCATGGCGATCCATCCGCCATCCGTTCTGCCCCAGCGCTGCGTTCCTCCGCCGACCGGAACGTCGCGGATTTCATAAATAGGAATAATGTCTCCGCCATTCAAAGTTTTGGTAATCGTACCTGTCTGAGGAGCGGTACGGACATTGATCGACGTCACATTGGAGATCGTATACATCCCGGCGTTTCTTACAGAAGTCTGCGAACCGTCGGTGATCGTAAAATATACCGGATCGCTGATTTTGACATATGCGGAAATTCCTCCCGTACAATATGCTCTGACATAATAGGCGCCTGCATCCAGGGAGGACGTATCGAATGTCACCGTGCTGTTATTTCCTACATAGGCATATATTCTGGCTTCCACACCGCCTGCGGTATAAGGATCCTCTACTTCACCCTGCCGGTAGAGTCCGATCCAGGCGCTTGGATAGCTTCCGGTATTTCCCGTATTTACGGTGATCGGCGTGCCTCTTTCATACGCTTGTGCATTTGTAGTAATCGTTTCATATCGGCGTGAAACGTAACTCATGGAAATCCATCCGTCGTCTGTTCTTCCCCAGGAACCATCCGTCAGATATTCATAAATCGTTACGACGGTTCCATTTGGGTAGGATCCGACTTTTGCGGAAGAAGCCGTCGGATACTGCCGGATGTTCAAAGCGGACGCAGTTACGGTATAAGAACCGATATCCCAGGTGGTTTCATAGGAAGGCGGCGTTACGGAACCTGCGCCGTTCATGACGCCATAGTAAACGATTTTGGAAGAGGAAAGCGCGTACGTTTTCCGGATCACCTGATTGCTCGCATTTCCTTCGATCGTATGTACATATCCGCCGCTTACGGATTCTACGATTCCGACGTGCTGCCCGGAGCTCGTCCCATCGGAGGAAAAGAAAATGATGTCGCCCGCCTCGGGCGTATACGAAGCTTTTGCTTTTTTCTCGATATGGAAGGCATAACTTCCGGAAAGCGACGGATTTCCGCTGCACGTCGCCATACTGGAGTTGTTGATCATGCTCTCCGGGATGCCCGCCTGTCTGGCGCACCAGCTGATGAACATGGCGCACCAGGCATACCAGAAATTATTGTCGTTCCGGACACGCGGCCCGAACCAATATGCGTATTCCGTATAATTTCCTGTCCCGGCCGTATTTCCGCCGCCGAGATCGCTTCTGCTGTTGCCTTCATGATACCCTACCTGAGAAGCGGCGACATTAACGAGATCCGCTTTCGGATTTCCGGTCAGCGGAACCGCAATCAAACGCGAATAATAGACGCTTGCCCGGTAATACGACGACGGCTCGTAAGTCATGGTCAGAGCTTGCGCGCTTCCCATCCGCAGCGGAAGCATTCCGATCGTCAGCGCAAATGCCAATACTACTGAAACAATACATTTTCGAAACTTTTTCAAACAAAAAACCTCCATTCGAAATAAATTGTGGTAAATATTTACAAATCTGTTTATCATTGTAGTACAAATCATTTTATTTGTAAATATATTTTTTATATTCCGAACGGTATTTTTGATTTGATTCGATTTTTATTTGCCGATAGAAAGATCTGCCCCAAGAAAGTCGCAGATGTTACGATAGCGATTTAAAATCGCGTCATTTTTACCGGAGGTACGAATGGCTTTAATCATCAGGTTTTTCGGCGTATCGACGGGGGAAATATATTCCAGCATGGATACGTCGTACCCATGCCCTTCCAGATACATTGCCCTGAGACCGTCCGTGAGATTATCGGCAATCCGCGCTCTTAAAATTCCATATTTCAAAAGATCCTCAAAACCATCTATGTGATATTGCGCGTTAAGCTCTTTATGACAGCAAGGCACGCATATAATCGCAGGGATTTTATGCTTTAACGCGAAAGTAAGCGCTTTATCCGTAGCCGTATCGCAGGCGTGAAGCGTAAGCAGCATATCGTATTGGGCGTCCGGCTCGTACGCGCCGATATCGGTTTCTATAAATTTCATATTGGAGTAGCGCAGCCGCTGCGCGATCTGCCTGGATTCTCCGATTACGCCCGCATTGCGATCGAGTCCCGTAAAATAGCAATTTTTACCCAGCACTTCTTTCAGGTAAAAATTCAGCGCGAAGGAGAGATAGGACTTACCGCAGCCGCAGTCGATCATACGGATGTTTTTTTTGTTTGCGCCGATTCTGCGCAGCATCGGGTCGGCAAGTTCGATAAAGTGGTCGATCTGGTTATATTTGCGTATTTTATCGTTTCTGATCTTCCCGTTTTTGCCGAGTATTCCGATTTCTTTGAGCAGCGGCGCAGCTTTCTCCGGCTTGATATAATACTCTCTGTCACTCATGACCGGCGTTCCGGCAGAAATAGTTTCTGCCGCCTGGTCCCGGCTTTCTGAAACCACATTCTGACCGTCGGCATGGATGCTGATATTTTTCCCGCGTTCGGAATAAGTAAAATGCATTTCGTCAAATTCCGGAATCTGGTTCTTTAGAAAAACGCGGAAGTCCGCAAAATCCGTCTGATAGCTGTTTCCCATAAAATAATAAGAAAGCAGATCCCCGGTACGTTCCGCTTTTAGGGAATACGTCTTTCTGCCCGATATGAAATCGGCTTTGGCAAACAGGAAAAAATCTTTTCCGTCTTCATATCTCCCCTGCAGTCCGGCAAGAAATAGATCTGTTTTATCCGCAATCTGTTTATTCATAAATGATACGTTTCCTTTCTTCTTCCGTCATTTCCCGGTATTCGCCCGGTGCGAGCGCCGCATCGAGGAAAACGCCGCCGATCCGCAGGCGCTTTAAAGAAAGCACCTGATTCTTTCTTGCCAGGAACATCCGTTTAACCTGGTGGAATTTTCCTTCCTGTATCGTTACAAAGGCACACGGACCGCCTTCCGTACAAGCCGCCGTATCTGCGCGTTCGAGCGCAGCCGGCCGGCAGACGTAGCCGTCTTCTAAAACGACGCCCGTTCGGAACGCCTCGATATCCTCTTCTTTGATTTCATGGACAAGCCTGCATAAGTATTGTTTTTCCACATGTTTGGAAGGGGAAATCACCCGGTGGATATATTCTCCGTCATTTGTCAGAATCAAAAAGCCTTCGCTGTCCTTGTCCAGACGGCCGGCCGGCGAGACGTGATAATGTGCGTATTTGTCTGCCACGAGATCTGCCGCAGTCACGCATCCCGCCGCATCCGCAGAAGCCGAAAGGATCCCGGCGGGTTTATTCAGCATAAGATAAATGAAAGGCCGGTAAGCCACGCGGTTTTCACCGACGGAAACGCGATCCGAATTTTCATCGATCAGCCTCCCGCAATCGGCGGCGGCGATTGCGTTGACTGTCACCGTACCTGCCGAGATTAACTTTTTGACCTGCTTGCGCGTGCCATATCCCATATTTGATAAAAACCGGTCCAGTCGGATCAAATCATACGCCTCCATCCTTTCGGATAAAGATTCTTTAATATGCCTCCGTTCAGAATCCCCATACCGATAATAGATTGGCCGACGCAGACAGCCGACCAGCCGTCTGCCTGCGCTTCGAGGCCTGTCAGGGTTTCTCCCCGCAGATAGCGCTTCAAGATCTGATCCTCATGCGAAAAACAAATTTTGCGTTGAAACCGATCCCCGTATGCCATTGCGAATTGCTGCGACGGTTTGAATTTTCCATAACTGCATTCTCCCAGATGCAGTCCGATCTTCGGCGCCTTGATTCCGTCGAGATCGGGCGGCGGGCAAGGCAGAGAATACAGCGCGTTTCCCGCCATATAATAATATTCCTCCGGCGCAGGGCCGCAAAGGTTCTTTTCCCAGAAGGAAGAGAGTTCTTCCGGTATTCCGGCACACGTCCGGTAGCTGCGCGTTTGGTGGCTCCGTCTCGCAGCGCCGGAACCCGCGCCTTCTTCCGTTCCCCGTTTTTCCAGCATGGCGGTAAAATGGCCTTCTCCTTTGAGTTTATGCGGCCATAGACGCGCCGCTTCGGCCATGCCGTCCAAGCCTCCGGCAACGCCTCCTGTTTTCGGAAGCGCGACGAGCGTATAATCCGGATGCTTCTTCAGGAATTCCCGAATCATCCCTTCATCTTCCCGATAATCGAAGGTACAGGTCGAATAGACCATGCGGCCGCCTCGTTTCAAAAGGCGATGTGCGGATTCCAGAATCCCGCGCTGCATGCCGGCGCAAAGTTCCGACTTGAATTTGCCCCAGCTTTTCACTGCTTCCGGATCCTTCCGGAACATCCCCTCTCCCGAGCAGGGCGCGTCCACAAGGATTTTATCGAAATATCCGGGAAAATGTTCTGCAAGCCGCTCCGGCGATTCATTCGTCACTACCGCATTGCGCACGCCGGCCAGCTCGAGATTATAAATCAGCGCTTTTACCCTTTCCTCACTGATGTCGTTCGCCACAAGAAGGCCCTGTCCGCACAGCTTTGCCGCAAGCTTCGTGCTTTTTCCTCCCGGGGCGGCGCATAAATCCAATACCCTTTCTCCCGGCTCCACATTCAGCTGTTCGGCCGGATACATGGCGCTCGGCTCCTGGATGTAATATAAACCCGCATGGTAAAACGGCAGCTTTCCCGGCTGCTCCGTTTCTTTTCGTTCGGAGGCATCGTAATAAAATCCGTCCGAGGTCCAGGGAATCGTTTCCCGGATCCCGAGGATTCCGCCGAGCTTCCGTACAAATTCGTCCGTTGTCAGTTTCAGCGTATTGACACGGATCCCGAAGGAACGCGCAGATTCCAGAGAAGACTGGTAAAGCGCAAATTCGTCCGCTCCGAGAAGCTCGGTCATCTTTTCAATATATTCCCGCGGCAGTTCCAATGCAATAAAACACCTTTCAATATTTCAGATAGCGAAGAAGATTCAGCGCGTACTGCAAAAAGCCCATATCGTTCGGATGGGCGTGATCCGTAAAATATTCGGGGACATGCGGCATAATTTCCAGTCCCTTAATCGTATTGCAGCCCGCCTTCTCGGATTCCTTAATCGTTTTGTTGTAAATCTGCAGAAACAGCTTGTATTTGCCGCGTTCTTCGTCTGTCTCGAAGCGTTCGATATCCGTCTGCCAGATCGTAGAAATCACATTGATCGGAAGCTCCGGATACACCTCCCGCAGTTTTGCAAAAAATTCTTCGATATTCGTTTTGATTTTTTTATAGTCGCCGACAAAGGGAAGATCGTTTGTACCCAACGCCACGATGACCGCCGTAGGGGAAAACGGCAGCGAGGGGTCGATCATGTTTTTATCAAATAAATCTCCGCCTACGCTCAGGTTCAAATAGTCGGCTCCGATCACGTCGCTGATCAGCGGCACATAACTCATATACGGGTGGCTCCCCATAAGTCCCTGAGAAATGGAATCCCCGTATACGAGCAGCTTGATTTTACGCCGGTCGCGCGTTGTTTTAAAATCTCCGAATGCGATATTGGAAATATGCGTTTCTCCCGTGTATGGCAGATAGATTCGGAAGCGCACGGCGCCGGGCGTTTTTTTGCGATATGTAATATGTCCGCTTTTCGAAGCGTCCGGTTCTCTGATAAACGCCATATATGTATCGTTTTCAAAAATATCGAATACAACTTGCGGCAGGAACAGCTGCGAAAAATAATAATCGAAAGAAATTTCTTCCGCGGCCGTCACGAATTCCATAAAAACGCCCGCGGTGCAATACGGATAGATGCACCACGGCATTTTTGTATATCTCTCAAATTGTTTTGGGGTAAACCGTTTGGCAAGATACCCCATTTCCCGTTTTTCCACATCGATGCAGCTATGAAAAAGCTGTTTGTACCGATCGATCATTGTTAATACCGCACCTCCAGATTTCGGCCGGTTCCATCTACATCTACTTTCAGGACATCATTGATATTGAGGTCCCTTGAAAGGATCGTTCTCGCGATCATCGTTTCCACGTGACTTTGCATATACCGTTTCAGCGGTCTTGCGCCGTATACGGGATCGAACCCATGATCGATGATATATTCTTTCGCCCGATCGGTAATTTCGAGGCGGAGAGATTTCTCTGCAAGACGCGTTTTCAGCCTTTCGATCAGAATATCGATGATCTTTCCCATATCCTCTTTTCGCAAGGGCTTGTAAAATACGATTTCGTCAAGCCTGTTCAGGAATTCCGGTCTGAAGCTTTTTTTCAGAAGCGCCATAACGCTTTCTTTTGCTTCTTCAGAAATATAACCTGTCGGCGTGATTCCGTCAAGCAAAAATTGCGAGCCGAGATTGCTGGTAAGAATGATCACGGTATTTTTAAAATCAACGGTGCGTCCCTGCGAATCCGTGATTCTTCCGTCATCCAAAACCTGGAGCAAAATATTGAATACGTCCGGATGAGCCTTTTCCACCTCGTCGAAGAGGACTACGGAATACGGTTTTCTCCGGATTGCTTCCGTAAGCTGACCGCCTTCGTCATATCCTACGTATCCCGGAGGCGCGCCGATCAGTCTGGATACCGAGAATTTTTCCATATATTCCGTCATATCGATCCGTACCATATTGTGCTCGTCGTCAAACAGGCTCTCCGCCAGCGCCTTTGCGAGCTCCGTCTTGCCGACGCCCGTAGGTCCCAGGAAGAGAAACGAGCCGATGGGCCGATTCGGGTCCCCGATTCCCGCTCTGGAACGAATGATCGCTTCCGTGACTTTTGTTACGGCTTCCTCCTGCCCTACGACGCGTCTGTGCAGAATCTCATCGAGATGGAGAATCTTCTCCCGTTCCCCTTCCATCAGTTTCGAAATGGGGATTCCCGTCCACCGGGCCACGATTCCGGCAATTTCTTCTTCCGTTACAGTATCCCGCACAAGCGTGCCGTTTCCCGTTTTCTGATTGCGTTCTTCGTTTCGCTGCCGGGCTTCTTCCAATTGTTTCTCGAGTTCCGGCAAAGTAGAATAACGGAGCTTCGCAGCTTTTTCATATTCGTAATTTCGCTGTGCGGCTTCGATCTCGCCGTTTATCCGGTCGATTTCTTCTTTCGTTGCCTTTACCGCATCGATATCCTGTTTCTCCGTCTCCCAGTGCGCTTTCATTTCGTTGAATTTATCCCGGAGTTCCGCAAGCTCCTTCGCAATTTTTTCCATCCGTTCTTTGGAGAGCGTGTCCGTCTCTTTCTTAAGCGCCATTTCTTCAATCTCCAGCTGCATGATTTTACGCCGGATATCGTCGATTTCAGCCGGCATGGAATCGATTTCCGTACGGATCTGCGCGCACGCCTCATCGACGAGGTCGATCGCTTTATCCGGCAGGAACCGGTCCGTAATGTAACGGTTGGACAACGCAGCCGCCGCTACAAGCGCGCTGTCATGGATCTGCACGCCGTGGAAAATCTCGTATTTTTCTTTCAGTCCACGCAAAATAGAAATCGTATCCTCCACCGTGGGTTCGTCGATCTGTACCGGCTGGAACCGCCGCTCCAGCGCTGCATCTTTTTCGATGTACTGTCTGTATTCGTCAAGCGTAGTAGCGCCGATACAATGCAGCTCGCCTCTTGCCAGCATAGGTTTTAAAAGGTTTCCCGCATCCATCGCGCCGTCCGTCTTTCCGGCGCCGACGATCGTATGGAGTTCATCGATAAAAAGCAGGATCTGCCCTTCGCTTGCCTTCACTTCGTTCAAGACGGCTTTCAGCCGTTCTTCAAATTCTCCCCGGAATTTCGCGCCTGCGATCAGCGCGCCCATATCGAGTGCGAATATGGTTTTATCTTTCAGCCCTTCGGGTACGTCTCCCCGCACGATCCGCTGCGCAAGGCCTTCCGCAATGGCCGTTTTGCCGACGCCCGGCTCCCCGATCAGAACGGGATTGTTTTTTGTTTTCCTGGATAAAATACGGATCACGTTCCGGATTTCGCTGTCACGGCCGATTACAGGATCGAGCTTGCCTTCTTTTGCGCGTTCCACTAAGTCGAATCCATATTTGTTCAGGGCGTCATACGTATTCTCCGGATTATCCCCGGTCACCCGGTTCGTCTTTACTTTGCCAAGTTCCGCAGTAAAATTTTCTTTCGTAATCTGATACTGCCGGAAAATGTCTTTCAATTTCGGCGTTGGAAAAGCCAATATGGCGAGCATGAGATGCTCCACCGAAACGTATTCATCCTGATTTTTCTTGGCAAGCTTCTCCGCTTCCGCCAATATTTTATCCGTTTCCCGTGAAATATAGACTTTATCCGGCTCCCTACCGCTGCCGCTCACTTTTGGCAGCGACGCGATCGCCTCGTCTACTGCTGCAAGGAAACGATCCGTATCTACGCCTATTTTACCGAGCAGGCTGCCGATCAGGCCGCCGTCCTGATCCGCAAGGGCATATACGAGATGCTCCGGCATAATCTGCATATTCTCATTTTCTATTGCCATTCCCTGCGCTTTCTGCAGCGCATCCAATGTTTTTTGCGTAAATTTATCCGTCATATCAATCCGACCCCCCTGTTAAAATACTCCAGATACATCTGTTCGATCTCCCGCGGTCCGCGGCCGCCGCTGACGTAGCTCTTCATCAGCTTATCAAACATCTGAATATAGGATGATATCTGGTCTCCAATCTGTTCGTTCGTATAATTCCGGTCCGGCGAAATCTGAATGGTTCGCGTGAATCTGCCTTCGTACAGAGCATACCGGATATCGTCGTTCTTTCTGTAAATCGTCTCCAGCTGTGTCCACAGCCGGAAAAAATCCGTCATGGCGCGGATCAGCGCGGCTGACTGCGTTCTGAAAATCACCGTCAGCTCTCCGATCGTATTCCCGGCAGGAACCCGGGAAAGCGCCACTTCATATTTGATCGTGGGCCTGTATTTATATTCCAGACTGCTTTTGAGCGACATCGTCATCTGATTCGGGGAAACATAAGGAATGATTCCCATTTCACACTGATTGATCAGCGCCTCGATATTTTTGAAGATATGATTGACCCGTTTCTCCGGCGTCATCAGCGAAACGTATTCCGCCAGAATCTGATTGACGAGATTGGACCTGTTTGTATTTTGCTGAAGTGCTATCCTGTCGATCTCCCGAACGACATCGTCCATCAGCATGAGACTATATAAACTTTTCTGCAATTTCCGACGCCTCCTCTGTAAAAGATAATTCTGCATGCAGCATTTCCTTTTACAGGAGGTATTATACGCCGGCGCCAAAAATTTGTCAAATTATTTATATAAATTAATTTACGAGTTTTATAATCAGATGTTCCAGTTCGGGGTAAGCTTCATATGGAGCACCCCCAGCAGATCCCGCACCCAATACTCCCCCAGCAGGGGCCAGTAAAGATCAGAGCTGATATTATACGCTTTGAAACCGTTCCGATCCGCGAACAGAAACGCCCGGTAAGAATGGAACGCATCCGTAATGATATACATTGTTTCCGGGAGGTTGTTTTCCCTGATGATTTCCCCGGAAAAACGGATATTTTCATCCGTATTTACAGAGCGGTCTTCCAGAATGATCCGTTCTTCGGAAATTCCGCGGCCGACGAGATATTTTTTCATCGCATATGCTTCCGAGACGATTTCATCCTCTCCCTGGCCGCCGGCAACGATCGCCATGCAGTCTCCGTGCGCTGTCAGATAGTCGTACGCTGCATCCAATCTGCCGCGCAAAGACACCGAAGGCGTTTCTCCGTATATCTGGCAGCCAAGCACGACGACGGTGCCGGCGCTTCCGTTCCGATCGGAAACGGGAGGTTCATGATAAAACGCATATTTGATCATAAAACATGACACTGCCGCGCCTGTCAGAAAACAGACGGCCAGAAAAACGGCTGCCGCGGCGCGCGCCCAATAAACAACTCTCGGGAGCAGCGCGCTGCTTTTGCGCTTTCCCCTGATAAATACGACCGCGCCTAACAGCACGCCGTAACAGAGCAGCGCAAGATTTCCGGGATTGACATGCCCGTAGAAAATCAGGGGAATGAAGCCGCACACGAGACAAAGCAGCGCAAAAGCGATACAAAGAATTTTAAAAATAAAACTCGATATTCTTTTAATCCGTGAAAAATCCATTTTGTTTCCTCATAGAAATACTGAGCAGCACGCCGATCGCCATGTAGTTTGTTACCATCGAGCTCCCTCCCTTGCTGATAAAAGGGAGCGGAAGTCCGGTAATCGGCATAATACCGATATTCATACCGATATTTTCAAAGATATTGAACGCGAACATGGCAAAAATACCCGCCGCCACACATTTTCCAAATGTTTCCCGCGCTTTGGAGGAGATGTATACCATCCTTGCCAGTAAAACGGTCATCAGAATAATGACCGCTACGCAGCCGATAAAACCGGCTTCCTCTCCGATCACGGCAAAAATCGAGTCCGACATTTTTACAGGAATCATCTTTCCGGCGTTCATCGTACCCTCGCCCAGCCCTTCTCCCGTCAGCTGGCCGGAACCAATCGCCATCACGGTGCGCCTGAGCTGGTAAGAATAATCGAGGTACTTTTCCGGATCGATAAAAGACAGAAGCCGCCCCCGTCTTGCATCGTTCATGCCAAATTTCCATAAGAACGGCAATGCAAGCATGCCTGCGCCGATTACGGAGAAGAGGAACCATTTATGGACTCCCCCGATAAATAGAGTTACCAGAAAGACGAAAATAAATACCATGGCCTGACCGATATCTTTCTGCAAAAATACGAGGCCGAGCGGAAGCAGAAAGGAGCCAAGGATGATCGCGGCTCTTTTAAAAGTAAGCGCGCCTTCCCGTTCAATATATTCGATCTGCTGTGCGATCACAAGAACCATCGCCAGCTTCATGAGCTCCGACGGCTGATACGTCGTTACATAAAGATTGATCCATGCGCGGCTGCCATATTGGTCGATACCGAGCGGCGTAAAGACGGAAAGCATGAGCAGTACGTTTACTGCGTAAAAGGGCCAGCTGAACAAACGGAATAAATAATAATCCGTAAACGAAAGCGCCGCGGCAATAACGACGCCGGCGGACAGGCCTACGATCTGCACCATCATGGCGCTTTTGCCGCCGTCCTGATACATATTGCTCATCGCGCTCTCCAGGAAAATCAACCCGATCAGTGAAATGAGCAATACGGTCCCCATCAGAAAATAATCGAATTTTGCAATATAATCGAGCTTTCCGTTCTGCTCGATCTGCATGTACGGACGTCTTACAGAAACAGATCCGCCCTGCTTCGTATCATTGTTCTTCATCATCTGTATGCTTCATTTTTTCAACAACGGTTCCAAGACCGCCGGATTCTTCCGCAGAGTCCGGATGTTCATACTGCGCGTTTTTCCATCTGCGCCGGAGATCGATAAACAATGCGATTCCCGCCACGATCAGGATTCCGGAGAGCAGCTGTGAAATGCGGATATTCGTATGGCCTATGTACAGGCTGTCCGTCCGCAGACCTTCCACAATCATTCTTTCCGCGCCGTAAAGTATCATATAAAGGCAAAGACCCTCCCCCTCCGTCTTCTCCCATTTCTTCCTGTAAATCATCAGAAATATAAATACCAGCAGGCACCACAGGGATTCATAGAAAAAGGTCGGATGCACCAGAGAACCTATTTCATAGCCGGGAACGCCGGCTCTGGCCTGAGAAGCGACAAAGCCCTCGATCTCATTTCCCGTCATGCCCCACGGCATTTTCGTTGGTCCGCCGTAAGCTTCCTGGTTAAAGAAATTGCCCCATCTGCCGATGGCCTGCCCCAGAATGATATAGGGCGCGGCAAAACCGGCGATTTTGAGAAACGATTGTTTTTTATAAAGCGCCACAAAGAAAGCCGCCAGAAGCGCGGCGATCACGCCGCCGTAAACCGCGAGCCCTCCCTCCCAATAATCGAATATGGATTTCCAGTTGTCTTTATAATTATCGAAATTGAACACGACGTAAAACGCCCGCGCACCGACGATTGCGGAAGGAATCGCGAACAAAATATAGTCGAGCAGATCGTCCTGCTTGATGCCGTGCTTTTCACACGCATGCAGCGCAAGAGAAATACAGAGGATTACGGCCGCACAAATCAGGATACCGTACCATTTCACTTCAAAGGTGCCGATTTTAAAAGCCGTATCGTTTATGGGGATCCGAAGTCCCTTGTCCCCGAACAGGTTCGGAAATTCCACCCATCCGCTCGCTAATTTTGCAGCCGCGCCGGCGAAGATACTCATAATTGATCAATCCAACCTTTCGATCACGGAAACAGCCATATTTCCGCTTAATAAATCAGCAATTACATGATTCACATCATTCTCTGTAATTGTACCACAGGACAGGAAATAGTCAAACGCGTCTACCCCTTGCAAATAGAGCTGCCCAAATATTTTACCGATATAGGATACGGAGTCGAAACTTCTGAGCAGGCTGCCGTTCATGGCGTTCTTCATAATGGTAAAATTACGGCTGTCTACGCCTTTTTTGCTGATTTCCCGGAGATATTCCGTGATATAATCCTGTACGAACCCGATGTGTTCCGAGGCGCCGGCTATGCTGAACATGGCATAATCCCGCTCAAGCTCATAAGACGCGTAAAAATCATAGTTGATATAGCCATTGTCATACAGCTTTTCATAAAGCTCGGATGACGTGCCGAAAATCAGCTCTTTCGCCATATTCCCCGCCAGCCTGCGCCGCATCCTTTCTTTGCCCGCATAACGCGCCGGCCGGTCTTTGAAGCCAAAGTTGAAAATCGGCATTGGCGCGGCCATTTTACGTTCCGAACGCGTACCAACGAGCTGGTCCGGTTCTTCGGGAAGGACTTTTTCGATTGCGGTTCCGTCGGCCCGGGGCAGCCCGGCGCGCTCGAGCGCTTCGTATATCGTTTCCTGCGCTACGTCTCCCACCACTGTGAGACACAGGTTGCGCGGTCTGTAAAAGGCGCTGTGACACTGGTATAATATTTCCGGCGTGATCCGGCGTACGGATTCTTCCGTGCCGGCGATGTCTTTTTTGACAGGATTGTTTTTATAAAGCAAATGCAGCAGATCCATTCCGCAGATATAATACGGATCGTCAAGATACATGTTGATCTCCTGAATAATGATCCCTTTTTCCTTTTCCACATTCTGTTCGGTAAAATACGGCTGAAACACGTGCTTCAGCAGCAGATCCAGACACGGTTCGAAATTGTCCGTGCAGGTGAAATAGTAATACGTTTTGGAATACCCTGTTGCCGCGTTGCAGTCCGCGCCAAGGGCGGCGAATTGGTTCATCACGTCGCCGTCCGGCTGCTCGTACAGCTTATGCTCCAGAAAATGCGCCGTTCCGTCCGGAATAGAGATCGTTTCCCCCGCACGTTTATATGTCGTATCGATGGAGCCGAAATCCGCCGTCAGAACGCCGAATTTTTTTTGAAATCCCTTTTTGGGGATCAATTGTACATGGAGCCCCGAAGGGTGGTCGTATTCGTAAATCCGCTCGTCCAGAGCGGCATAGATCCGTTCGGAAACGTTTTGTTCGATTTCTTTCATGCTTTTTCTCCTTCCGCGGTCAGAAAATAAACCGTATCCAGCGTCAGCCGGTTCGCCGCTGCGACGATATCCCGGATCGTGACATTGGCGACGTGCTCTACATATTCTTCGGGATCCGTTATTTTGTTCATAAATGTCTGGCTGAAATAATAATTCAGCAGCTGTTCCTGATTATCCCCGTAAGAACGCAAATCATTTTTCAGCATTTTGACGGCTGCCTCATATTCTTCCTGGGAAATTTCTCCGTTTTGTATTGCCGCCACCTGCTGGCGGATCAGAAGCTCCGCCTGTTTCCGGTCCCCGGGATCGATCGCGCAAAACGCGAACAAGAGGCCTTTGAGTTTGTTGACATAGGTTGCCGCATAATACGCCAGACTGTGCTTCTCCCGGATATTTACAAACAGCTTCGATTGCGTTCCCTGGCCCAATATTGCCGCGCAGAGCGCCGCCGCGTAATAATCAGACGATTCCGGCGGCGTATTCGTCCTGTAGCCGAGAAACAGTTTTCCCTGCGCAACATTCAGCTTTTCTTCACTGTAACGGATTTCTTCCTCCGGGATCTTTTTCTTTTCCAAATAGCCTCTCTTTAGCTGCGTCCTGCAGCCGCCGCCAAAGCAGCGGACAGCATAGTCCGTCAATGCCTGCGGATACGTCTTGCCGGAATAAAATATCTTTACCGTCGATCTTTGCAGATAGTCGTCCCGATAATATTCATAAAGCTCGGAAGGCGTCAGCCCGTCGCCGTCGCCTGCAGCGCCTAAGTTGTAGACGGCATAAGGTTCTCCGGCGCACATGATTTCCGCACAGCGCCTCTGGGCATATGCATGCTTGTCGTTAATCAGCGCACGGATCTGATCGTCGCGATTCGTGCGTTCGCGTTCAAAAACGCTGCCGACAAAACCGGTTCTGCCGCTATATTCCTCTGTGACCGGATCCGTAATCAATTCGAACAGAAAATCGATGATGTCGTTTTCCATGTCGGGATAATCCGTGACGTATTTCTGATCCGTGTATTCGATCTGAAATTCAGAAAACTGGATTTCGCCCAAGGATGACGCCCCGACGGAAAGATTCGCTCCATACAGCTCCTGCATCCGTTCCGATATTTGCTTCATCGTCGGATATTTCCCGCAGCCCGCATTCAAAATGGCGGGAATCAGCGCATTTTTATACGCCCGTTCTTTAGAGAGATTATCGCACAGCATAATCTTCAGCACCGATGTTTTGAATTTATCCGTCGGAACGTAATAAATTTCCACACCATCCTTCTCATAAATCTTTTTCATACCCTCGCTCATATGTTCCCTTTCCTTCAAATCGTATTTTAACTGGCGCATAAGCTCTTCCACGGAGGAAAAAGCGATCTCGCCGCGCATTTTTTTTATGAATTCCACTTCTATATCATGCCCGTAAAGCTCTCCTTTGAAACCTATGATGTGCGTTTCGATCGTAATCGCCTGAATATTCTGAAACGTCGGATTGTTTCCGATATTCGTGATGCTGCGGTACGTTTTTCCGCCGGCTTTCGTTATGGTGGCGTAAACGCCGAAGCACGGAAGCGCGAACCCCTCTTTTGGCAAAATATTCGCCGTGGGAAAACCAAGCGTTTTTCCGACGTTCCTTCCCTGTACCACGCGGCCGGGAATCGTATAGTATCTGCCTGTGAGCGCCTGGAAATCCTGCAGCTTCCCCTCCTGGATCAGCTTTCTCAAAAGAGTGCTCGAAACGGTGACCGTTTCCCCGGAGTGCGGCAGAATGCGCTGTACAGGCGGAATGACGAAGACCGTAAAACCATATTTTTCACCATAACGGATCAGCGCTTTAGAATCTCCCCGCCCGCGGTCCCCGTACGTATAATCATACCCGACGACGACCAGCTTCGCATGCAGCTTGTCCACAAGGATTTTTTTCACGAATTCCTCCGGCTCCGTATGCGCGTAATGTTCATCGAAATGTTCCAGGAAGAGTTCGTCCACGCCTGTTGTTTCCAGAATTTTGATTTTCCGTTCTTCCGTCATGATCAAAGGCGTAGGCTTGTCTTTAAAGATGATATTATTCGGATGATTCTCAAAAGT
>JBKUJR010000014.1:0-57807 GCA_046952735.1 Clostridia bacterium
GCATTCGTATAGAAGAAGCCTGTGCAAACGACGAGAGCCGTTATCTTGCCGACTTGAGCAAAAAATACAATTATCATATGTTCTCTACCTTTGAAGATACTGTCCCGTTGGATGAGGACGAAGAATATCTGATGGTTCTGAAATCAAGTATATCCGCCGAAGATAAGAGCAGAAACTATTATATTGCGATGGTCGTTCCCTACAACACTGAAAAATACAGGCGCGTATTCAACAACGAATGCGGGTTTGAATATACGGAATATGGAACGAACCTGAGAAACGAATTGCGAAAGACTTTTATGGAATAGCTCCATAATTTTAATGCATTTAGGCGGATCCGGCGCAGGTACGGACAAGTTTTTGTTGAATTTTAACAAAAAACGTAGTAATATAACTAGCGGTGCATTTTGCCGTATTTTACTATAAAATAAGGAGTGTATGTGATATGGGTTATTATAACAAGAAATGCGTTGAGGATATCGACGTAAAAGGTAAGAAAGCGATTGTAAGAGTCGATTTCAACGTGCCGCTCAATGCAGAGGGTAATATTACCGATGATAAAAGGATCGTAGCAGCGCTTCCTACCATCAAATATCTGATCGATAATAAAGCGAAGGTTATTCTGGTTTCCCATATGGGCAAGCCGAAGGGCGAATATAATCCGAAATATTCCATGGCTCCGGCGTCCAAGAGACTTGGCGAGCTTCTGGGAACGGAAGTGGTACAGGCAAAAGATGTAATCGGGGAAGATGCAAAAGCAAAAGCCGCGGCTCTGCAAGAAGGGCAGGTCATGATGCTGGAAAACGCACGTTTTCATAAAGAAGAAGAGAAAAACGATCCGGCGTTTGCGAAAGAGCTTGCAAGTATGGCGGAAATTTATGTCAACGACGCATTCGGCACGGCACACAGGGCGCACGCGACGACGGCCGGCATCGCGGATTATCTGCCTGCGGTATCCGGTTATCTGATCCAGAAAGAAATCAGTATTATGGGGAAAGCGCTCGCGAATCCGGAAAGACCCTTCGTTGCGATTCTTGGCGGCGCAAAGGTCGCAGACAAGCTGAACGTCATTTCCAACCTGCTCGAGAAATGCGATACGCTGATCATCGGCGGCGGAATGGCTTATACATTTCTGAAAGCCCAAGGCAAAGAAGTCGGAAAATCGCTCGTAGATGAAACAAAACTCGATTATTGTAAAGAAATGATAGAAAAGGCGGCAAAGCTCGGCAAAAAGCTGCTGCTGCCCATCGACACGAAGATCGCGCCGGCATTTCCGGATCCCATCGACGCCCCCATCCAGGTAAAATCCGTTTCCGTTGACGCAATTCCGGCGGATATGCAGGGACTCGATATCGGGGAAGAAACAGCAAAGCTGTTCGCAGATGCCGTAAAGACCGCAAAAACGGTCGTATGGAACGGACCTATGGGCGTATTTGAAAACCCTGTTCTGGCAGAAGGAACCATCGCAATTGCAAAAGCGATGGCGGAAACCGACGCAATCACGATCGTAGGAGGCGGAGATTCTGCAGCAGCCGTGAAAAAAATGGGGTATGCGGATAAAATCACTCATGTCTCCACAGGAGGCGGCGCATCGCTGGAATTCCTGGAAGGAAAGGTTCTCCCGGGAATCGCATGTCTTTTAGATAAATAATCGTAAATATTTAAGGAGTATCAAAACATCATGAGCAGAACAAAAGTAATCGCTGGCAACTGGAAAATGAATAAAACTCCGGCGGAAGCCGCTGAGTTTATTATGGAATTAAAAGAATCCGTAAAGGGTATTAAAAACGAAATTATCGCAGCAGTACCGTTCGTCTGTATCCCTGCGGCGCTGACAGCATGCGAAGGAAGCAATATCAAAATTGCGGCACAGAATATGCATTGGGAAGAAAAAGGCGCGTATACCGGAGAAGTCTCCGGCGCAATGCTGAAGAATCTCGGTGTGGAATATGTTATTATCGGCCATTCCGAGAGAAGAGAATATTTCGCTGAAACAAACGAGACGGTAAACCAGAAAGCGCACGCAGCTTTTCAATATGGCCTGAAGCCGATCATTTGTGTCGGGGAATCGCTCCTGCAAAGAGATGAGGGCGTTACCGCAGAGCACGTAAGATATCAGGTTAAAGTTGCATTGAAAGATCTGAGCGCGGAACAGGTAGAAACGCTGATCATCGCATACGAGCCGATCTGGGCGATCGGAACGGGCAGAACCGCTACGACGGAGCAGGCACAGGAAGTATGTAAAATTATCCGCGATACCGTTTGCGAGCTATATGGAAAGGCCACCGCAGAGAAGGTTCGGATCCAATACGGCGGCAGCGTCAACGCGGAGACATCGCAGGCACTGTTCAGTATGCCGGATATCGACGGCGGCCTCGTAGGCGGCGCCAGCCTCAAGGTAAAGGATTTTACCATTATCGCAGGCTATCAGGCGCAGGCATAAAGGAAGGCGCGGCAAAAAACCGGTATGGCAGCAAAGCGCAGTAAATATGATAATTACGATAACGAAAACAAGGGCAAGCTTTGGAAGGTATTCAAACCTCTTTTGATTGCCCTTGCAATCGTTTTTGGTATTTGCCTGGTATCTCTCGCGCTATCGGACTTCGGCCTTTTCCCCGGAAATCTTCTGAATCGATTTTCCGCAGCTTCTTATATTGAAGAAACATACGGCGGAGAAATCATTTCATATGACCGTTATGATAAGTCTTCCGGAAATTATATATATAAAGGAAACGTAGCGGGAAAACCCTGTGAAATCGGAGTCAAAAATTTCAAGGTGCGCTATGACGGATATTATCAGGATTACGGCCGCAATAAATATTTTGAAGCAGTCGTACAGGAATATCTGAACGATTTTTTGAATCAGAAGTGGGCGGACCAGTATCCTAAAAATACGGCTTCCTGGACGAGCACAATCGATATTCCGCTAAGCGACGCTGCTTATCCCGCAGAGAAGGTACAGAATGCGGCGGATCCCGGCGAAGCGATTGAAAAGGCTCTCAAAACGTATGGCGGCAGCTTGTGTTTTACCGTAGAGGTGCGCGGCGAAGCGATTTCCATGGAGGATTACAAGGGCGTCGTATATGGGGCCGTGCATATTTTGCAGCAGGAAATGGACAACAGGCCGCAAAGCATGCAGATGTATTATTACCGGCAGGATCCGGAGGGCGACGTCCTGCAATATGAGTCCACCGTCAGAACGTTCCAGTTCAATTATAATGAAAATGGAATCCGCAAGGCGACCGATCTGCACAGGTATGTGGAAGTCACGGGTGAACTGGAAACAAAAGTAAACATATATTATACTGTCAAATGTATTTTCCTGATCGTCGTTTCAGGAACGGTCGTTGCGCTTTCCGTATTATGGTGCGTCCGTAAATACCGGAAACATAAGCGATATAAAAAGAATTCCGGCGTTTGACAGAAATAAAAATATTTTGGAGTGATTTTTTTTGCGTAAAATTTCTGTTGTCTTCACAGGCGGCGGCACTGCCGGCCACGTCACCCCGAATCTGGCATTGATTCCACTGCTTAAAAGCAAATTTTCAGATCTGGATATCCATTATATCGGTTCGGAGGACGGCATCGAAAAAGAACTCCTTGCAAAACATCCGGAAATCACATATCACAGCGTACGGACGGGCAAGCTCAGGAGATATTTTTCCTGGAAGAATTTTTCCGATCCGTTTCGCGTTATGGCAGGCTATAACGACGCAAAAAAACTGATGAAAGAGATCCTCCCCGCCGTCGTTTTTTCAAAAGGCGGTTTCGTGTCGGTGCCGGTGGCGGCTGCGGCGCATCATTACAAACTTCCTGTGATTGCACATGAGTCTGATTTAACTCCCGGCCTTGCAAATAAAATTTCGGCACGCTATGCTACAAAAATCTGTACGACGTTCCCCGATACGGTAAAATACTTGCCGAAAGGGCTCGGCGTTTATACCGGTTCTCCGATTCGTCCGGAACTGTTCCAGGGCGACGCGGCGCGCGCACGCGCCAGATACGGCTTCGATCAAAAACCGGTGATTTTAATTATGGGCGGCAGCCTCGGTTCGACGGCGCTGAACAAAGCTGTGCGCGAAAATATTCCGGCGCTTGTAAAGACTTATAATGTCCTCCATTTATGCGGCAAGGGCAATATCGAGGAAAAATATCAGAAGTATGCCCCTTCCTATCGCCAATTCGAATTTCTTTCCGAAGAGCTTCCAGACGCGATCGCGCTTGCCGAATTCGTTATTTCCCGCGCCGGTTCTAATGCGATCCATGAATTTCTGGCCCTGCATAAACCGATGCTTCTGATTCCCCTTCCCCTCTCCTCGAGCCGCGGAGACCAGATTCTGAATGCGGAATCGTTTGAAAAAAGAGGATATGCAATCGTTTTAAAAGAAGAAAACATAACGCCGTCTATTTTTTTGTCGGCTGTTTCTTATATTGAAAAGGATAAGCAAAAAATGGCCGCGGCGATGAAGGCAGATAAAAATACGAACGGCGTCAGGGCAATTGCGGAAATCATTGCGGAGCAGATCAGATGTTCACTGAAACAATAGCCGGTTGCACGCTGTCCTTTGAAACGGACCATACGGTTTTTTCCCCTGGTAAAATCGACTTCGGAACGCGGGCAATGCTTTCTGAGGCCGGATTCCAGACAGGAGACAAGGTATTGGACCTGGGCTGCGGCTATGGCGCAGCCGGGATTCTGGCCGCACAAAAAATCGGCGCGGAAAATGTCGTTATGTGCGACGTTTTACCGGAAGCCATTGCGCTCTCTAAACAAAATGCAGTTCGGAATAATGTAGAAGCTATAGAAATCATACGAAGCGACGCCTTTGACGAGATTGCGGCGTGTGATTTTACACTTATTTTGAGCAATCCGCCGTACCATACCGATTTCTCGGTAGCGAAACGCTTTATTGAAGGCGGTTTCCGCCATCTTGTGACGGGCGGCAGGATGTTGATGGTCACAAAACGCCTGGAATGGTATAAAAATAAATTGACATCCGTATTCGGCGGTGTCAAAATAAAAGAAATCGATGGATATTACGTTTTCACAGCAGAGAAGCGAAGCGCCCGCCTGCCCGGGAAGGCGAAAAAAATGCCGCATCTCTCAAAAAAACTGGAAAGGGCTCGTAAAAATGAAAAAAATGTGGTTAAAGAACGGAACCGATAATATCGATCTCTATGCTGCCTTCCGCGGAACGTTTTACAGTGAAACCGAATTTCAATTATCGCTTTCTCTCTCAGGATGCTCCTGGTTCCGCGTTTTTTGGAACGGAGAATTTCTGACGGAAGGGCCGTATCGATATGATGATTCGCATCCGGCATACGCAACCGTTCCATGCCGCGTCCGGCGGGGAAAAAATGTGATTCTCGCAGTTGTACATAGCGATGGCGTGCCGACGCGGATGCTGATGAATACGGCGCCGTTTTTCTCCTGCGATGCGCCGGGAATCGAAATTTTGTGGAAATGCACTGTTTTGGAGGCATATCAAAGAAAACTCAGAAGAATCAATCCGGAACTCGGCTGGATGGAATGCTGTTCGATAGAAAATCTTCCGCAGCAGATGGAACAGGCTGATTTTGACGACAGCAGATGGGAAATGCCGGATTTTCTGGAAAATACCGGAGATCCCTATGGCGCTTTTACCGCGGCGGCGGCAAAACCGGTTGCCAGGGTAGAGCTGGCGCCAGCTTTGCTGGAACAGGGCGTTCTAATGCAGCGGTTTGGGTACGAATATGACGATGTGCCTGCTGCTTTTTATCTGAGAGCGCTTCATCCGGCAGATCCCAACGATGTTGAAGGGATCTGGCTGCGTTACGATTTACAGAAAATATGTCTTTTTTCTTTTGAAGCAGAGATTACCGCGCCTGCGGGGACGATATTGGAAGCCGCTTATTCGGAAACGCTGTTCGACGGACGGGTGTCGCCGTATATCACGCTTTCTGCGGGCCCTTCCTGTAATCTCGACCGATATCTCTTAAAAGAAGGCCGCCAGCAGATCGGAAATCTTACGCCGCGGGGCGGGCGGTATGTAGAAATCCATATCCTCGGGGATGTGCGGAAAATAACGCTGCACGCCTGCCGGTTCCGCCAGCGGACGTATTTTCCGGAGATCCTGGGTTCGTTTTCCTGCGGAGATGCTTTGCTGGATAAAATCTGGAAAACAGGCGCCGTGACGTTGCAAAGCTGCGCCGAGGATGCAATTACCGACAATCCGACAAGAGAACGCGGAGAATGGACGGGCGACGCTGTTTCCGCGCCGTTAGAGATCATTGCCGCGGCGTTCGGAGACTTTTCTCTGATCCGCAGAGCGTTGATCCACAGCGCCGATTGTGCGGCGGAGGACGGGTGCGTCGCAGGACTTGCTCCGGGCGGCGGACTTTGCGTGTCTTCCTATGCGCTGCAGTGGGTTTCGGCATGCAGGAAGTATTTTACAAATACGGGAGATCGTGAATTTTATACGGAAATGTATCCGCACGCGCTTAAAAACATGTCGTATTTCCAGAAGCATTATGTGCCGGGCACAGGTTTAGACAGAGAGATTTACTGGCTTTTCATCGACTGGGGATACGTCACGAACAGCGGGCCGAGCGATCTGGCGGCAGATCTTTTTCTGCTGGATGCGCTCCGTACGATGTGCAGCTGGAGCGTATGGATGTCTGATCCCGAGCATACCGCCGTTTTCGAAACCTGGGAGAAAGACGTCAGATTACTGATTCAAAAGTACCTGAATGCGGAGCAGTATGATTTTCAGAAAATCGGTTTGCACAGGACGGCGCTTTCTTATGCGCAGAATTTGATCCCTGAGGACAGGAAGGCGTCTGCGATCCGCTCTATCAAAAAACATTATGACGCTTGTTTTCCGAACCGGATGGATGCGCCGCGGCTTTCCGCTCCTTCTAAAAATTGCGGACAATTGATCACTCCGTATTTTTCCCATTTTGTTTTTCCGTTGCTTTTGGAGGCAGGAGAAGGCGAATTTGTCATCGGACAATATAAAAGCTGCTGGGGCTGGATGCTGTCGCAGGCGGATGCGACCTGGCTCGAGGTTTTTGATCCCCGCTGGTCGCATTGTCACGAATGGTCGGGCTGTCCCACCTGGCAAATTTCTACATATATACTCGGTCTGCGCCGCAGGTTCGATCTGGAGGAAAATTGTTTTGAATTTTGTGCGGTTCGCACCGGCATGAAAAATGCGCAGGGACGAATTCCTGCTGCCGGCGGGGCAGTACAGCTTCGCCTGTGCGACGGAAATTACGTTTTGATTTCCTCCGAAACAGACATTACTGTTCTGCACGACGGGGAACGGGTTTTTATTCCGGCCGGCGCGGTACGGAAGCTTTTTATTCGAGATACAGGGAGGTAGATTTATGAAACAATGTAAACGCGTAAAAATCGGCCTTTACAGTGCGGGTTTGCACGCATATTGGGCGCAATTTGAGGGCCTGAAAGAACGTCTGGACGGATACAATGCGTTTCTGGCGGAAAAATTGTCGGCAGACGGCGACGTCTATAATTTCGGTTTCGTAGACACGGAAGAGAAAGGGCTTGCTGCCGGAGAATACTTCAGGGAAAACGGCGTGGATCTCATTTTTATACACAGTGCAACGTATTTTACATCCTCCTGTGTGCTTCCCGTACATCAGGGATGTCCTGTACCGGTGATTCTTTTGAATTTACAGCCGGCTGCGGAAATGAATTACGCCGCGTCCGGAACAGGGGAGTGGCTTGCACATTGCGTAGCCTGTCCGGTGCCGGAGGTTTCGAATGCCTTCGAGCGCGCCGGAATAACGGCATATTATATAAACGGCCTCCTGGGATTGGAACGGACGCCTGCGATTTCTCTTGCGGAGGAAAATACTGCCGCGCGTCCCGAAGCGATCCGTGCGTGGAAGGAAATCAGGGAATGGATCCTTGCCGCCAAAATCCGTAAAAATCTTACCGGCAGCCGGTTCGGTTTTTTAGGCGGCTATTATAGCGGTATGCTGGATATGTACAGTGATTTTACGCTGATTCAAAGTAAAACGGGGATCCACATCGAAATTTTAGAAATGTGCGACATTGCAAAATGCCTGGAAGAAGTTACGGATACGGAAATATCCGGGATGCTGCAAAAAATCAATGATTTTTTTGAAATTTCCGGCGATTCTCCTTCGGATCCCATCGCGCGAAAGCCGGACGAAGCGCAGCTCCTCTGGTCGGCAAAAGTAGCATGCGCGGAGCGGCGGCTGACGGCACAGTATGATCTCGACGCCCTCTCCTATTATTATCACGGGCAGGACGGCGGTTACTATGAAGAAATCCAGAGCGGATTTATCGTCGGAAATTCTTTGCTGACGGCGGACGGAATTCCCTGTGCTGGAGAAGGGGATCTCAAAACGAATCTGGCGATGAAAATTTCAGATCTCATCGGCTGCGGCGGCAGCTTCAGTGAAATCGTGGCGGCGGATTTTAACAGAAATACGATGATCATCGGCCATGACGGGCCGTTCCATATCGCAATCGCAAGACAAAAACCGATTTTACGCGGTATGGGCGTTTATCACGGGAAAAAGGGCAGCGGGGTTTCTGTGGAGGCAAAAGTTCGGAGCGGACCGGTGACGGCACTTGGTGTGACACAGACCAGAGACGGCCTGAAATTCAATATCAGCGAAGGAATGGCCAAAGATTATCCCGTTCTGATGAACGGCAATACGATGACGCATATCGAATTTGCGATGCCGCCGGCTGACTATATGGACAAGTGGTTTGCCGAGGCGCCGACGCATCACTGCGCTGTTTCCACAGGACATAATGCCGCCGTGTTTATAAAAGCTGCAAAACTTATGGGAATTCCTTATGCTTTGATTTGAAACGTTGTGTCTGTTAGAAAGCTCCGGTACTTTTTGCAAAGTACGGAGCTTTTTTGGGCTCATTAGCAATATGCCCTGATTTTAAAGCAGCTCCATAGCTCTTTTATACAGCGGATCAAGCTCGCATGATCTGTGTAAAAATTATACTTGCAAAAGAAAAAAACAACAAGAAGTTTATTTTTATTTTGGAATAGGATTTTCTATTTGGTGAAGAATGTTTTCAGGCACTGCAACGCTCCGGATATTTAGCTGTATTGCGCTACGTCCTGCTTCCGCCGCGCCGGGAATTGTTTGCTGAAAATCGACATTTTTTAACTTACTGTACGGCTTATATGAAACAAAATTACCATACAAAAAGCACCCACAAAATGTGAGTGCTTTCAATATGTTTTTATGCGAGCTTTACTATTTCGGCTCCTGGTTTCACAAACATTTGTTGCGCTATGTGTCTGATTGTTGCATCGGCGGCAATGTCTGTTTGGGTTGCCTTAATAATTTCACAAACTTGTTTAAATTGCAAAACTTCGTCTGACAACTCATTTTTGTTTATTCCTTTTAAATCATCATACATCTTTTCATAAATTCTAAGAAGTTGTTGATTTGTAGTTTCTCTGCATTTGACAACATTTGATAATGCTTCGGCCTTTGCCTGACCGACAATATCTCCTGGTCCATTTGCATTTTCCATTTCGCCGAGCTTACCGATTATTTCGTGAAGATACTGCGTATCGTTAATGATTCTTTCAATTTGCCCTAAAACATAATTCATTGAAAGTTTTTCTGACGGCGCAGGGCTTTCTTCTGTTGCAATCTCTGCTTCAGCTTGCTTTTTAATTGTTTCTCTGACGATTTCACCAACATCAGCAGTTGGATTTTGTTCTAACGCTTTATTGATTTCCTCCGTCATTCTCATTGCCACATCTTCAGGTGCTATATTTATGTTTAACATTTTTATATCCTCCAAAAATTTATTTGGCGGACACGCAAGGCATATTATATTATCTGATACAAAGCGTGCCCTGCCATTTTTAACAAGACCTTTTGCCCGCTTGGGGTATGTCGCTTCATACTCGTTACCTTGTTCATCCGTTACAATAATGTTTTTTGCTATGGGTTTCATCCCCTTTGTATTAGATTTGCAAAGCTTGTAAATTCTGTTTTTTGTTATGGGTGCCATCCCCAATTTACAATGAAATTATACGATATAATCCTAATAATTACAATAAAAATTGTACCGTTTTTCTATAAAGTTTTGAAATATGTCTTCTTGTCGAATTCAATCGACCTCTAAAATGCTGGTTTATAGAATAAGATTTCATAAAAAAACACCTATTGATTTCCAAATCACAGGGATTCGGCTTTCAATAGGTGTTTCCTATGGGGTGGCTGATGGGATTCGAACCCACGACCCCCAGGGCCACAACCTGGTACTCTAACCAACTGAGCTACAGCCACCAAGGAATGCAAGTCACCCATGAAACCGCGATCTTTCATAAGCAACAAGCGTATGCGATTATACGTCATTTTACAGGGGTTTGTCAACCTTTTTTTATAAACTTCCGGCATTTTATTGAAAAAAGGGAAAAGTGCTGCTATACTGAAAAAAAGATTTTACCGGAAGGATTTTTATGGTTGATTTTACAATAATTTATTCAAGCCGGCGCACGATTTGCGTCGAAGTCGGACCAGACGGGAGCGTAAAAGTGCGTGCGCCGATCGCTATGCGGAAACGGGAGATCGAGCAATTTGTAAAGTCACATGAAAAATGGATTTTCCGCGCGCGAGACAGGCAGGCGGAGCGGGCAGAATATCATACAGCCTTATCGGAAGCAGAAATATCGGCGCTCAAAGAGCAGGCAGGCGCATACATCCCTCCGCGGGTAAAATTTTTTTCAGAGCTTATGGGGCTTTTCCCTTCTGCTGTGAAAATTTCTTCCGCTCACACGCGGTTGGGCAGCTGCAGTGCGAAAAACAGTTTGAATTTTTCATACCGCCTGATGCGCTACCCGCAGGAGACGATCGATTATGTGATCGTACATGAACTTGCCCATATCCGGCATCACAATCACGGAAAAGAATTTTACGCGTTAGTAGAAAAATATCTGCCGGACTATAAAGAACGCGCCGCAATTTTAAAATATTGAGAAAAAGCCCCGGAAGAAGAATTCTTGCCGGGGCTGCTGCGATTTATAAATGGTTTTTTGTTACTCGATGTCGAGTTTGTCCAGGATTTCTTTGCCTGCTTCCAGATCCGGGCCGTCCTGCAAAGCAGAATCTTCCGGGAGGATTTCGCCGTCGTCTTCGGATGGCAGATCCCCGTTTTCTTCCGGTACGTCCGGATTATCCGGGACTTCGCCATCTTCCGGCGAATCCTCTTCCCGATCCGTTTTTGCACAGCTTACGATCAAGCTGCTGTCGGTCGTGCGCATAAGGCGTACGCCGCTCGTATTTCTCCCGATCACGTTGATGTCTTCCGCATGGATTCGGATGATGACGCCTTCCGATGTAATCAACATAACATCATGGGTATTGTTGACCATCATCATTCCTGCAAGTTCTCCCGTTTTATCGGAAATTTTATAAGTCAGCAGACCTTTGCCTCCGCGCGACTGGATTCTGTATTCGTCGATGCCGGTACGTTTTCCAAAGCCTTTCTCCGTAATGATCAGCAAAGAGTTGTCGGGATCGCAGATATCCATTCCGATAACATAATCCCCTTCCCGCAGCGTGATTCCTCTTACGCCGATAGATGCTCTTCCTGTTGCGCGGACATCCGATTCGGAGAAACGGATTGACATTCCCTTTCTCGTGACGAGTACGATGTCTCTGTCCTCATCCGCAAGGCGCGCGTTGATCAGCTCGTCTCCGTCCCGCAGCTCCAGGGCAATCAGTCCGCCTTTTCTGATATTGCAATATTCTTTCAGCTCCGTTTTCTTGACGATACCTTCTTTTGTCGCCATAAGGAGATATTTTCCGTCTTCAAAACCGCTGATCGGAATCATGGTCGCAATTTTTTCATCAGGATTCAGCTGCAGAAGGTTTACGATAGCGATTCCTTTCGCCGTCCTGCCTGCATCCGGAATTTCATATCCTTTCAGCGTATAGACGCGCCCGAAATTCGTTATAAACAGAAGCATGTTGTGGGAGGAGGTGATCAGTAAATGTTCTACGAAATCTTCCTCGCGCGTGCTCAGTCCCAAAATACCCTTGCCGCCGCGGCGCTGCGCTTTATACGTATCTGCCGGCGTGCGTTTTACATAGCCGAAATGCGTAAGCGTGACAGCGATTTCCTGCTCGTGGATCAGGTCGTCGATATCGATCTCGCCTTCATAGGGAACGATTCGCGTTCTCCGTTCATCCGCATATGTCTTTTTGATTGCCAGAAGTTCGTCTTTGATTACGCCCATCAGAAGTCCTTCGTCTCCCAAAATGCTTTGATAATATGCAATTTCTTTCTGTTTCTGCTGATATTCCTCCAGAACTTTCTCCCGCTCGATGCCGGTCAGGCGGCCGAGCCGCATATCTATGATATATTGCGCCTGACGTTCTGTAAAACCAAAACGCTCCATCATACCCTCTTTGGCGATCGGCTCCGTTTTAGAAGAACGGATGATATTGATAATTTCATCGATATGATCCAGCGCCAGCAACGTGCCTTCTAAAATATGTGCCCGGTCCAGCGCTTTCTCCAGGTCGAATTTCGTTCTTCTTGTTACGACGTCTTTCTGATGATCTACATAGTAAACGAGGGCTTCCTTTAAATTGATCAGCTGCGGCTGCGATTTGCCGTCCGCAGTCGGAATCAGCGCCAGCATGTTTACGTTGAACGCTTCCTGCATAGACGTATATTTGTACAGCTGATTCAATACGACGTTCGGATTGGCGTCTCTCTTCAATTCGATGACGATCCGGATGCCGGCCTTAGAATATTCGTCCCGCAGTCCGCTGATCGAATCGATCCGTTTGTCCTTCACGAGTTCCGCAATTTTCTCGACAAGTCTCGCATTATTTACCTGATACGGAATTTCCGTAACGACGATACGGTGCCGGTTGTTCGGCATTTCCTCGATTTTCGCCTCGGAACGCACCAGGATCTTGCCTCGTCCCGTTTTATACGCTTCCCGAATGCCCTGTTTGCCGAGAATGTTGGCTCCCGTCGGGAAATCAGGGCCTTTTATGTACTGCATCAGCTCATCGATCGTAATATCCGGATTCTCCATAACCTGTATGACGCCGTCTATGACTTCCCCCAGATTGTGCGGCGGAATATTCGTCGCCATTCCGACGGCGATCCCAGAGGAACCGTTTACAAGCATATTGGGAAAACGCGACGGTAAAACAGACGGTTCTACTTCGTGTTCATCATAGTTCGGACGAAAATCTACGGTATTTTTATTGATATCCGCAACCATTTCCATGGATATCTTAGACATTTTTGCTTCGGTATACCTCTGTGCCGCCGGAGGATCTCCGTCTCTGGAACCGAAGTTTCCGTTGCCGTCAACAAGCGTATAACGCATGGAAAAATCCTGTGCAAGCCTTACCAAGCTGTCATATATCGCAGCATCGCCGTGGGGATGATATTTACCCATCACATTACCGACTGTCGTAGCAGATTTTCTGTACGATTTATCCGGCGTGTATCCTTGTTCGAACATAGAATATATGATTCGTCTGTGAACCGGCTTGAGTCCGTCCCTGACGTCGGGAAGCGCTCTGTCGACAATAACGCTCATTGAATAATCTATAAAAGATTTCTTCATTTCATGAACAATATCGATCGGCAGTACCTTGGTAAACTCGTCCTTGGTTTCGTTGTTGATCTCATCACTCATTATTAAAATAACTCCTTTTTGGAACTGGAAAATATGCTTTTATATCCTTTATATATTATCACTTTTGTCTAAAAAAGTCTACTGTTTTCGCGTCCCAAAAGCGTTTGCTTCATCATGGCTCGCCGGTAAAATAACGAGCATCGATTTCCCTTATGATCGTATGGATCTCTGCGCTTGCTTCCGGAGAAGCTGACTGTGCGGCGGAATATATGATAAAGTCGGAAGCATTCGTATGATCCCAGTAGCCAAAGAGAGTGTCATCTTTCTTTATGTGCCCTTCTTCTGTTTTCGAAAGAGAATAATTTTCTACAATTTCTGATAATTTCGTCCGCGTATAAAACGACTCGATTTTATAAAAATAGGAAATATCCAAAATGCGGGCTTCGCAGGGATCGCCTTTTATCAAATTTGATATTGCCTGTTCGGAGGCGGAAATTTTATGCAGAACCATATATTTTCCGTTGTCTTGATCGATATTGTTAATCAGATAGACAATATATTGTTGTTCCACAGGATCGTAAGAAGCAAGAAGGATTGCTTCCCCCGGATATTCGGACGTATCTTGTATCGTTTCTGACGTAAATATAATATCAGATCCAGAACTTTGTTTCACATACTCAGGCAAAGCAGATACATTTTCCAGAGCCCCGGGAGGATTTTCTTGATCTGTTCTTAACGGATCGTCTGTTTTCCCTGGGGTAGAAACGATATGTTCCCGATCATTACAGCCACAAATGCAGCTCGTAATCGCAATCAGCAGGAAAATAGAAATAAATTTTTTCATAATTGCCTCCTTTGTCTGTAACATTGTCTTGCTAAATTAGAGAAACAGGCCGCTATAACTGCCTTAATAATATTAAAAGTTACAGCGGCTTTTTCTTTTAATTTCCTGAATCACACGTCGTTTTATCAATCCGTATCCAAAAACCAGAAAGAAGAACAATATGATGCTTATTCTATTTTTTCAACTTCCTTTTATTTTTTAAAGGGTCACCGCCGCTTTTGACTATGATAATAGTTTATAAGATAATTACATAATGTCAATACTTTTTTCTCCTGCAATAATGCAAATGATTTTAAAGGAATTTTTGCTCAGCTTGTCCTCTCCTGTTTTTCCTGGAGCTTTGCAGCGCAGGTAAGCTTTCCGGTACCGTTGTTGATTACCAAACCATTTGCTTCTTTTGGAATCCTGACAATAAATTCTAAATAGTCGCCTCTGTCGAATTGCGCAGCTTTCGCTTCAACGCCGGAGCGTTTTAAAATCGAAACCGTTTCTTTGATGGTATTGATAAAAATTTTGATGTCCCTTACGACGAATTTGATATTGCCGCCTTTTTTATTGATCGAGGGAGGAACCGGCATCAGATATCCTTTGTCAGTATTCGATGCGTTATATTTTTCGATAAGCTTATCGATGATTTCTTCCGCTTCCTTTACGCTGCTATGCCTTTCGCAGATGATCTTCAGCGCTTTCAGCTGAAGCTGCTCGTCCGCCATGCGCAGCAGCGCCCGCGCGTGCCGTTCCGATAATTTATTGTCGCATAATATTTTCTTGACCATCGGAGGCAGTTTCAATAAACGTACTTTATTCGCAATCGCGGACTGGCTCTTTCCAACCTTGCGCGCCAGTTCCTCCTGCGTCATACCATGGTCGATCAGAAGACAATAATACCCTTCCGCCTCCTCCAGGAAACTGAGGTTTTCTCTTTGTAAATTTTCGATCAGCGCCAGCACCGCAGAATCATTATCGCAGGCGTTGTATACGATTGCAGGAACCGAAGTAAGTCCCGCGATCTTCGCAGCGCGCAGCCGCCTTTCACCGGCGATCAGCTCATATGTATTCTCGCCGCGCAGGGGCCGTACCGTGATCGGCTGTAAAATTCCATATTCCTTGATCGAATTCGCCAGATCATAAAGCGCGCTTCTGGAAAACTCCTTGCGCGGCTGGTATGGATTTGCTTTAATTCTATTCGTTGGTATCTCAGTAATGTAATCCCGCCCCGGATTACCCTTTAATGCGTCATGTTTCAAAACACTATTCATCAAAAACCCTCCTTTGTATAAACGCCGACTCCATTTGTCGCTTGCTACGTTTATACCGCATTTCGAACGAAAAATAAAGGTTTTCGACGGTGTCCGATGCCCGCTTTTATTCGACCCGCGAGCCGCCTGCATACCATATTTCACCGCTTTTCGACGAATTACAACGGATTTTTTCGGGGAATTCCGGCTTTCCGCGGGTAGCGGGTCGATAAAAAATTGTTTTTTTGGACGCATATAATTCGTCTTGTAAAGTCGCTTTCCGGTAAAGTGAAGAGATCCTCCGCTTCGACCTTGCTCCCTAGCTCGCGAAGCGCATTATCATACGGTTCCTCTTCTGAACCGCCCTTCATGGCAATGAAATAGCCGCCCTTTTTAACAAATGGCAGGCAATATTCGAGCAGCACATTCATGGGCGCTACCGCTCTTGCCGCCGCACAGTCGAACTTCTCGCGCAGTTTCGAGTTACGGCCTCCATCCTCGGCGCGCATATGTACGGCGCGAATCCCTTTCAGCCGCAGCTCTGAGATAACCCTATTTAAAAAACCGACGCGTTTTCCGAGCGAATCCAATAATAGAACTTCGATATCCGGACGCAGAATTTTAACGGGAATTCCAGGAAATCCGGCTCCTGTTCCAATATCCGACAACGTTTTACAGCGCATACGGTCAAGATAGGGGAGAATCGTAAGACTGTCGATGTAATGTTTGAGGATGATTTCTTTTTCCTCCGTAACTGCCGTTAAATTCATAACTTTATTCCATTCCAGCAGCAGATCTCCATATATTGAAAATTTTTCCACATCCTCCGGCGTAAGCGAAACGCCGACCGCTCCTGCCGTCCGTGTAAAGAACTCCGCAAGCTGGCCGTTTATCATAAGGCTTTCCCCTCTTTGACATTTAAATATATCATCAGAGCCGTGATATCTGCCGGAGAAACGCCGGTGATACGGCTGGCCTGCCCTACGGATTCCGGCTGTATCTTTGTTAATTTTTCTCTTGCCTCCAGACAGATATTCGGTATCGCGGTATAATCGAACGGCACGGGAAGCCGCTTTTTTTCTAATTTCTGAAATTGTTTGATCTGTACTTCCTGCCTGCTGATATATCCCTCGTATTTAATTGAAATTTCTACTTGTTCTGCTTCCCGGTAAGAAAGCGCCGTTTTCTTTTCTTCGATTTCCTGTAACATTTCGTAACTGATCTCCGGCCGGCGCAGCAAATCCGCCAGGGAACAGCTGCCCTTGAGCGGGGCGGCGCCAATACGGTTCAAAATCGCATTGACATGCTCCGAAGGCGCGGTATATGTATGATTCAAACGATCTATCTCGTCTGAGATATGCTTCATTTTTTGCTGGAAGCACGCATAACGTTCTTCGGAAATCAAGCCTGCTTCATATCCCTTGGGCGTAAGACGGCTGTCCGCATTATCCTGCCGCAATACAAGCCTGTATTCCGCACGTGAGGTCATCATCCGGTAAGGCTCGCGCGTTCCCCTCGTAACGAGATCGTCGATCAGCACGCCGATATACCCTTCCGAACGGTCGATGATAAGAGGCTCCTTGCTTTGCATTTTACGCGCGGCATTTATGCCGGCCATAAGCCCCTGCGCGGCGGCTTCTTCATAGCCGGAGGAACCGTTGATCTGTCCGGCGCAGAACAGGCCTTCCACAATACGGCTTTCTAAGGAAAGCATCAATTGCCGTGCATCGATCGCATCATATTCGATGGCGTATGCCGGCCGCATAATCGATGCCTTCTCCAATCCCGCAATGGAATGGATAAAATCACATTGTACATCCTCCGGTAAGCTGGAGGACATTCCCTGTACGTACATTTCTTCCGTGTCGATCCCCATCGGCTCGATAAACAGCTGATGCCGTTCTTTATCTGCAAAACGCATGATTTTATCTTCTATGGAGGGGCAATACCGCGGGCCGACGCCTTCAATCATGCCGTTGTAGAGTGGGGAACGGTGCAGGTTTGCCTTGATGATTTCATGCGTCCGCGCATTCGTATGCGTCAGATAGCAGGGAAGCTGTGCCGGCTGCGGCGCATCTTCATCAAAAGAAAAAGAAAAGGGGAGATCGTCTCCATACTGCGGTTCCGTTCGCGTAAAATCCACACTTTTTCTGTTTATGCGGGGCGGCGTTCCTGTTTTTAGGCGTATTATGGTAAAACCCAATTCTTTGAAACAGCCGGAGAGCGCATTTGCCGGAAAATGGCCGTCCGGCCCGCTGCTGTAGCTGTGCTCTCCGATAATAACTTTTCCCTTCAGATACGTACCGGTACAGGCGATTACACATTTGCAGCCGTATTCGGCTCCTAAATGCGTTACAACGCCGGAAACGGCGGGAATTCCGTTTTTCCCCGGAACCGTCAATATTTTTACAATTTCCGCCTGTTTTAAATCTATATTTTCCTGCAATTCCAGCAGATGCTTCATCTCCGTCTGATACCGGCGTCTGTCGATCTGTGCTCTGGGCGAATATACGGCCGGACCTTTTGCTTTATTTAAAAGCTTCGTCTGAATTGCAGTTTTGTCCGCCATTTTTCCCATCACGCCGCCCATTGCGTCAATCTCTCTTACCAATTGTCCTTTGGCGGTACCGCCGATGCTCGGATTGCACGCCATATTCGCTATGCTGTCTATATTGACTGCGAAGATGACTGTTTTAAATCCCAAACGCGCTGCTGCCATGGCCGCCTCGCAGCCTGCGTGCCCTGCGCCGATTACGGCGATATCATAATTTTCAAATTGTACGCTCATACGATCAGTCCCCTTTTATTTGCCGAGACAGAATTTACTGAATATTGTTTCCATTACGTCTTCTTCAATCGATTCCCCTGTAATTTCTCCTAAATACTTTCCACATTCCCAGAGATCATAAGAAATACAGTCCAGGGGAAGATTCTTCCGATAGCTTTCTTCTGCTTTTTGAAGCGCGCGGAGCGCCTGATCGATCAAATTTTTATGACGTTCGCTGGTAATCACCGTATCATCGTTTCCGATTGCCCCAACTCGTAACAGTTCTTTGATTGCCGCGAACAGCTGCTCGGTTCCTTCCCTTTCCTTAACAGACATTTTAATGGCTTTCCCGGTGAAAACAGCTGCCGCTTCTTCCTTTTCAATATCGCTTTTATTTAAAACGGTGATCATATTCTTATTTGGTCCGAATTTGTTGCGGATGTCATCCTGAAGCGCTTTCGAAAGCGCAGCGCGCGCCGGATCTGAAATATCCGCCATAAACACGACAACGTCGCTGCTGTCAATGACTTCGTAAGAGCGGTCTACTCCTATTTTTTCAACCGTGTCCGCAGTTTCCCGTAAGCCTGCGGTGTCTGTTAAAATAATAGGAATTCCTTCATAATCGATGGTTTCTTCTATCGTATCGCGCGTTGTTCCGGGAATATCCGTAACAATCGCCCGTTCATGCCCGGAAAGCAAATTCAGCAGCGAGGATTTTCCCACATTGGGAATACCTGCAATTGCGACCCGAATTCCTTCTTTCATAATGCGTCCTCTGTAAAACGTGTCCGAAAGCTTTGTCAATTTTATCCGGATTTCTTTTAATAAATCCATCGCCGAATCGCCTGCCTCGCCGTCCAGCTCATATTCCGGATAATCTAACGCAACTTCGATTTCTGCGAGACAGAGCTTTAATTTTTCCCGGATCGCGTTTATTTCCCGAGATAGGCGGCCGGACAGCTGCTCGGCGGCGGCCCTTCTTCCGGCATCCGTTTTCGATTGAATCAGGTCCATTACCGCTTCTGCCTTGGAAAGATCGATTCTGCCGTTTATAAACGCTCTTTTTGTAAATTCACCCGGTTCTGCGGGACGGACGCCTGTTTGGAACAGGAGCGACAAAATTTTTCTCATGACAGCATATCCGCCATGACAATCGATTTCCACCACATCTTCCCTCGTGTACGACCGGGGCGCCCGCATTACGCTTACCAGACATTCGTCAACCAGCTCCTGTGTCTCCGGATCGACGATAACGCCGTATTTTATAGTATGAGAAGACATACGGGCAACCGCATCTTTTCCGGCTGCCCGTTCGCTTCCTCTGAATATCTTATTTGCAGCATTTATTGCTCCGCTGCCGCTGATCCGGATAATTCCGATTCCGCCCGACCCGGCAGGCGTAGAAATTGCCCCGATTGTATCTTCCATGTTGTATTTCATATTAAATCATCAAAATTTTTTGACATACGGTCTCGTTTTAATCACGACGCACCGGTTCGGATCCACTCCCTGGCTTTCTGTCACTACATTTCGGTTGCTCTGCAAAGCCGAATGGATGATTCTTCTTTCAGACGCCGGCATAGGATCCAGTGAAACAGGCCTTTTATATTTTACGACACGCTCCGCCGCTCTGTTTGCAATTGAAACAAGCGTTTCCTCTCTATGTTTTCTGTAATTTTCCACATCGATACAGACGCGCTTGAATTCCTCTTTGTTTCTGTTCACGAGAAGACTTGCGATATAATTGATCGCATACAGCGTATCGCCATGTCTTCCGATCAAATGAGAAACATCATTTCCGGATATCTGCACTTTTATGACATTTACGCCGTCTTCCGTTCCCTCTGTAATTACGTACTTCGGATAGTCGTCTTCACTGCGCGATCTGTTTATGATCTCGTCTAAAAAATTGGCAACGATTTTCGTATCGGGGATATTGACGGTCACTCTGACTTTCGCCCCTTTGCCTCCGAAAATCCCCAGCTTTGCCTTGCTGCCTTCCTCCAGAATTTCTACGTCGGCATCCTCAAGTTCTATGTTCAGCTCATCCAGCGCAAGCTGAATCGCCTCGTCAACCGTTTTGGCTTCTTTTTCAACAAAATCAGGCATTTCTTACACTTCCTTCTTTTTTCTTTGAAAATACGCTTCTTATCAGATAAGTCTGTAATATGCTTAAAACATTGCCGATCGCCCAATAAAGGGCAAGACCCGCCGGAACCATGAACGCAAAAATCAACGTCGTAAAAGGCATAAATTTCATCATTCCCGACATCGGGTTCGGAGCGCTCTTCTCTTCTCCGTCTTTTTTCTTGGGTTTTGACGTCTTCATGGAAATTGCCTGGGAAATATAGGTTGTAGCAAATGCGATAATCGGAAACACCAGAAGAGGAAGATATAACTTATAATTATCGATCTTCCAAATTTGCCACTGCGGGATGAGACTCAGATCGAAAATGCCCAAAAACATTTTATTGACGCCTTCGCCAAGATATAAGTCCGCATTCCGGACGATTTCATAAAGAGCCATAAGTATCGGAAACTGTAAAAGTAAAGGGAGACACCCCATCATCGGATTGATATTATATTTCATATACAGATTCTGCTGTTCTTCATTCAGCTTTTTCTGATCGTTTCCGTACTTTTTCTTCAGCGCTTCGATCTCAGGCATCAACGCCTGCTGCCTGTCCATGCTTCTTTGCTGACTTAAATTTAAAGGGAATAAAAGGATTCTTGCAAACAGCGAAAAAAGAATGATAGCGAATCCATAGCTATCGAAAGCAAGATACTCATAGATATATTTCATTAATATTCCAAATGGTTTTGCTATAAAGCTCAACATAACGAGTTTGCACAATCCCTTCTTATTTTACAGGGTCATAGCCGCCTTTGCAAAATGGGTTGCATCTGAGGATTCTCCATAACGCCATAAAAAAACCCTTCAACGCCCCATATTTTTCGATTGCCTGCACGGCATACTCCGAACAAGTCGGATAGAATCTGCAGCACGGTTTTTTCATGGGCGATATGTTTTTTTGATAAAAACGTATCATCTTTAAAAATATTTTTTTCAAATCAACATCCCCAGCGCAGAAGAAAGTCTTTTCATTTCTTTTTCTATCTCATGATAAGCGGGAACAGAAACGGCTTTTAATTTATGATTCGGCAAGGCGGCTTTCCGCTCGGAAGCTCTTGCCATAAATATGATATCATATCCTTTTGCCATACAATCCTGGGAAAGCCGGTAAGATTCCCGGATCATTCGTTTCATACGGTTTCTCTGCACGCTGTTTCCGAATTTCTTTCCCGTAGCGATCCCGATTCTGTTGATGTCTTTTTTATTCGGCATGACATACATCACGATATACCGTCCTGCCTTATACCGTCCTTTTTTGTATACTCTCTGAAATTCATTATTTTTCCTGAGGGATACCATCATTCTGAAATCCTCCCTGAAAAACAATCAATTATGCAGATAATACTTTTCTTCCCTTCAGGCGTCTTCTCTTTAAAACTTTTCTGCCGTTCGCGGTTTTCATTCTTGCCCGAAATCCGTGTACTCTGCTTCTCTGTTTTCTTTTCGGCTGATACGGTCTTATCATATCGGCACCTCCTTTATCCATTACAAATAAAATACGTCATTCTTGCTTTCTATTTTTAGGCAAAAAGCACGCTATATTATACTTGTACGACTGTAAAATGTCAACCGGAATAAAATTTTTTTATACTGAAAAATATTTTTTCCACATCCATCACAACATGTTGTATTTCTGGATCTGGAAAGCACAAAACGTAGTAAAACAAGGCAATTTTACCTCATTTTCAATAAAAAATAGCCTATTGCATTCTTTTAGCGTTTTCTGATATATTATTAAAGCACGAGTAAAAGTACATGACTTTTCAATGTGAATTTTCCGTTAATGCGGCTTACATAGGATAAAATCAAAAAAGAATCATTTACTACAAAAGATGCGGACATTAATACGGAGGAAACCTATGGAAACGCAAAACTACACCGAAGAAGAATTGTGCAATATCTGGAATAAATGCAAAGAAGAATTAAAAAAGACCGTATCTTCTCTTCATTACGAAACTTATATCGCATCTTTAAAATTAATTGAAATAAACGGCGAGACCGCCCATTTTACGGTACCCTTTGATTTTTGTATCAATCTGCTGGAAACAAAATATTATAACGACATCAAAAATATACTCATAGAAACAACAAAACAATATCTTACAATTGCTTTTCATCTGGAAGGAGAATACAAGTCTTCCGCTCTCCATACGAAAATTTCTAATACTCCGGATCATTCGGAG
The DNA here is from genome assembly GCA_046952735.1 of Clostridia bacterium. Lineage (GTDB taxonomy): Bacteria > Bacillota > Clostridia > UBA1212 > UBA1255 > Egerieisoma. Next base: position 22,792 of record JBKUJR010000014.1, read on the forward strand.
GAACAGAATACATATAAATCAAACCTGAATCAGAAATATACCTTCGATTCTTTTATTATCGGCAACAGCAACAGAATGGCATACGCTGCTGCCGTTGCTATTTCCGATTCGCCGGGAACTGCTTATAATCCATTGTTTATTTATGGACAATCCGGCCTTGGTAAAACACACCTGATGCATGCCATCGGCAATCAGATCGTCAGAAACGACCCTTCTAAAAAAGTTTTATATGTAACTTCTGAAATATTTACCAATGAATTTATAGAAGCAATCGCCAACAAAAAAAATAATGAATTCCGCAATAAATACCGAAAAATAGATGTTCTCCTGATTGACGACATTCAGTTTATTTCAAAAATGGAAAGAACCCAGGAAGAATTTTTCTATACGTTCAGCTCTTTGTATGAAGATAAAAAACAAATCGTAATTTCCTGCGATAGTCCGCTGAATAAAATCGAAATTTTAGAGGACCGTCTTAGAACGCGGTTCGGATGGGGATTGATTGTAGATATTCAGGTTCCTGACTTTGAAACGAAGGTTGCGATTCTGAATAGAAAGGCTTCTGAAAATTCCATCGATGTGGATAATGAAATATTGGATTATATCGCTTATTATACGAGCGACAATATCCGGGAATTAGAAGGCGTCATCAACCATCTTTCCATGTCCTTGATGCAGGGAAAAGAAATTACATTGAATCTGGCGAAAGAAGCTTTAAAGCATTATCAAAAAAGCGACATGCACGAAATCGATTCGAGTGTTATAATAGACAGCGTGTCCAGATATTTTAATTTAAACGTAGATGATATCTTATCTAAGAAAAGGACAAAGGAACTTGTTTTTCCACGTCAGATTTCCATGTTTCTGTGCAGAAATCTGACGAATATGTCGTATCCCGACATTGGAAAGGCATTCAATGGGAGAGACCATACGACAGTAATGTACGCCTGCGAACAAATATCGAAACAGGTGGAAACAAATCCTGAGCTCAAACATATTATGGACGAGCTTAAGAAGAATATTATTGTATAAAACTTATCCACAAAAAAATGTGGACAAGTGGAAAAGTCCCTGTGGACAAGAAGTGGAAAACTTTTTAAATTGTGAACGCTGTGGAAACTGTGGAAAACTTTTCACACTTATCCACATATTTATACACAGAAGTTTTTCCTTATATTTAGGCAAAAAATAACGTTTTCCACAATATCCACAGATACTACTATTACTACTACTAAAGAGAAATATATTATAATATAAAAACAATACGAAACCGGAGGAATTTAATTATGAAGCTGACCTGCAACAGAGACAATCTAATAAGCGGCGTGAATATTGTTCAAAAGGCAGTACCTGCAAAAACGACCGCTGAAATTTTACAGGGGATTTTAATAGAAGTAGGAGAAGAACTTCGTTTTACCGGTAATGATAACGAATTTGGAATCGTATATGAAATTCCTGCTATTATTGAAGAAATCGGAAGCATTGTCGTCAATTCAAAAACATTCGGCGATATCGTCAGAAAACTGCCGGATATCTATGTGACGTTGGAAACGATCAATGACGGTTCCATGCTGTCCATTACCAGCGGACATGCGAATTACAAAATTAAAGTGTATCCTACGGAAAGCTATCCGCCGGTTGCATTTTTGGATACGTCAGTTTCTTTTGATATCAAAGAAAAAACGCTTGTGGATTTAATCCGGCAGACTTCCTTCGCCGCAGCTGCACAGGAAGAAAAACGCGTTATATTGAAAGGCGTTTTCATGGAGCAGAAAGAGGAAAAACTCAGTTTCGTAGCAATCGATGGATTTCGTCTTGCCAGAAAGACGATCAATGTGGACGATACGAGAGAGTTTGCAATCGTCGTGCCGACAAAGATTTTAAATGAGCTTTCAAAATCCATAAAAGGGGAAGACGATATCATCCATTTTTGCTGTAATGAAAATCAGATCATGTTTTTCTGCGATACATTCCGTATGGTATCAAAGTTATACAAAGGAGATTATATCGATTATCGTAAAATGTTTCCCCGGGAATATAAGACGACATGCGTCATTCATAATAAATCTTTTTTGAATGCGTTTGAAAGATCTTCTCTTGTGATCCAGGATGAAAAAAAATATCCGCTTACCATCAAATTTAATAACAATGATGAAGTAGTCATGTATGTCAATGCGGAAAACGGTATTTTAAGAGAAGTCATCAATGCTGAAGTTACGGGAGACGAAGTTGAAATCGGTATGTGTATCCGAAATATTCTGGACTGTTTGAAAGTGATTGAAGAAGAAAATATCATTCTTTCTCTTACTCATTCCTTAGGTCCTTGTGTTATTACAGGAGTGGAAGACAAAAGTTATCAGTATTTGGTAATGCCAGTTAAAATTACTTCAAAGACGGTTTCTTAAAAAATTGCATGTTTATTGAACGAATACTATTGGAAAATTATAGAAATTATGCATCATTGGATATTCATTTATCCAATGATGTTAATATTTTTTATGGAAATAACGGGCAGGGAAAAACAAATTTGTTAGAAGCCGTTTTTTATAGCGTCATCGGAAAATCTTTTCGCAATACGAAGGATTCCGATATTGTAATGTATGGGGAAGATCATTTTAATGTTGATATAAAGCTTTCTGAGGATATTACAGAAAACGTTTCGATAAAATATCAGAAAAATAAAGAAAAATATATTAAGTTGAATGGATTATATCTTCGGAAAATGGGACATTTGATGGGAAGCGTTCTGGCCGTTATTTTTTCACCGGAGGATATGCAGCTGATTTCAGAAGGTCCATCTGTAAGAAGAAAATTTATGGATATTGCAATCAGCCAGATCAGGGCTTCTTATTATTTTGATTTGCTGCAATATAATAAAATATTGATTCAAAAAAATAATCTGCTCCGGAATATAAAATACGGAAAAATGAAAAATCATGAAACTGTATTGCGTGTCTGGAATGAGCAGCTTGCGGAGACGGGAGCACGCATTATTCGGGAAAGATTTCGTTTGATTCGGGAACTTTCTGTCACTGCCCGGGAAAAACATCTGAAAATTGCTGAAACAAGTGCAGGAAAAGCAGAAATTTTAAAGATATCTTATCATACGGATATTCCCCGGGAAATAACGGAAACAGAGAATATCGAATGTATAAAAAAGGAATTATTATTGTTATCAGAAACGAAAAAAGAAAAAGAAATCGAGAGAGAAATTACTTTGTACGGACCTCACAGAGACGATATTGAATTAAAGTTAGATGACAATGATTTAAAAAAATTTGGTTCTCAGGGACAGAAGCGTACTGCAATTTTATCTCTTAAAATAGCAGAGTTAGAGCTTTTAAAAAAGGTTACGGGAAGAACGCCGGTTTTTTTGTTAGACGACGTATTTTCAGAACTTGATTACAGCAGGCAGAAATCGTTTCTTTCTGAAATTCAGGAAGCGCAGACGTTTATTTCCTGCGTAGACATAGAATCTATAAAGTTAAATAAAAATACGGCAGCTTTTTATGAAATTAAAAATGGCGGTGTAGTGTTGTAGACAAAACGATTTTGTGATACAATATATAAGATTATGAATGAATCGATCAGGTGTATCTTATGTATTTGCATATTGGTGACAACGTTTCAATACCGGAGAAAGATATTATAGGGATTTTTGATATCGATAAAACGACTACTACCGGAGAAACGCGTAGTTTTTTGAGTCATTCCGAACAGTCCGGAACCAGTATTACGATTTCAGAAGAAATGCCGAAATCATTTATTGTCGTATCTGATCAGAATAGCAGAAAAAAACAGAAAATATATATTTCTCCAATTTCTGCTTCTACATTAAAAGAAAGGTCCAGAAAAGGACTGATTGATAAAACAAAGGAGTAATTCTTGTGGAAAACGCGAATCATTATAATGAAAACGACATACAGGTTTTAGAAGGGCTTGAAGCGGTTCGGAAACGTCCTGGTATGTATATTGGAAGTACCTCCGCCAGAGGACTGCATCATCTCGTGTATGAAATTGTAGATAACAGTATCGATGAAGCCTTAGCCGGAAGGTGCGATACGGTAAAGGTTATCATTAATAGTGACAATTCCATTACTGTGGAAGATAACGGTGCGGGTATTCCGGTAGGGATCCATAAACAGATGGGAATTCCAACTGTTGAGGTGGTACATACAGTATTGCACGCGGGCGGTAAATTCGGCGGAGGAGGATATCAAGTATCCGGCGGACTCCACGGCGTAGGCGCTTCTGTCGTAAACGCATTATCCGAATATCTTGAAGTTGAAGTAAGCCGAGAGGGTAAAATCTATTATCAGCGCTATGAACGGGGTAAAACGGCTACTGAGTTGAAAATAATTGGGGAATCGTCTCACACCGGCACAAAAACCACATTCAAACCGGATAGTGAAATATTCGAGGTACTGGAATTTGACCATAGCGTACTGTTGAGCAGATTCCGGGAAATGGCGTTTTTAAATAGAGGAATCAAGATTATTTTAATCGATAACAGGGTGGAACAGCCGGAAGAAGTTACCCTTTATTATGAGGGCGGAATTATTTCATATGTGGAATATTTAAATCGAAAAGAAACCGTACTTCATCAGCCTCCGATTTACATTTCGGGAGAAAAAGATGGCTCAAGCGTGGAAATTTCCATGCAGTATAACGACTCTTATGTTGAAAATATCTATTGCTACGCTAATAATATTATCAATCATGAAGGAGGAACCCATCTAACCGGATTCCGTTCCGCTTTAACCAAGGTATTCAATGATTACGGACGAAAATATAATTTTATTAAAGAAAATGATAAAAATCTGGCTGGAGAAGATGTCAGAGAAGGTCTTACCGCAATTATTTCCGTAAAACTGGAAAATCCTCAATTTGAAGGACAAACCAAGGAAAAGCTTGGAAACAGTGACATTCGTACGCTCGTAGAAGGAATCGTCAATGAGAAATTGAATACGTTCTTGGAAGAAAATCCTGCGATATCGAAGCAGATTTTTGATAAATGCCTTACTGCCGCCAGAGCAAGAGAAGCGGCGAAAAAGGCGCGTGAAATGACAAGGAGAAAATCTGCATTGGAAGGAACCTCTCTTCCAGGTAAGTTATCCGATTGTTCGGAACGAGATCCTGCTCTCTGCGAAATATATATCGTAGAAGGCGATTCTGCCGGCGGCTCTGCAAAAATGGGCAGACAGAGGGAAACACAGGCGATTCTCCCGCTTTGGGGTAAAATGTTGAATGTGGAAAAATCGAGGATCGATAAAGTTTACAGCAATGAAAAACTTCTTCCTGTAATCACTGCATTAGGCGCAAATGTAGGACCTGATTTCGATGTGGAAAAATTAAGATATCATAAAATCATTATCATGGCTGATGCCGATGTAGATGGATCTCATATCCGGATGCTGCTTCTGACATTTTTCTATCGCTATATGAAACCTTTAATAGAACATGGATATTTATATATCGCACAGCCGCCGCTGTATAAGGTTGAAAAGGGTAAAGAATTCTTTTATGCGTTTGATGATGATGAGCTGGATAAAAAAGTGGAAGAAAAAGGATGGTCGAGGAAAGATAAAAATTTGACAATCCAAAGATTTAAGGGTCTTGGTGAAATGAGACCGGAGCAACTCTGGGATACGACAATGAATCCTGCCACACGAATTATGTTAAAAGTAAATTTGGAAGACGCTTTGATAGCAAATGAAATTTTTTCCGATTTAATGGGCGAAAAGGTGGAACCACGAAAAGAATTTATCCAGGCGAATGCAAAATTTGTACAAAATCTCGATATCTAAATAACAGACATATTGTTTCACGTGAAACACTTTATAAGTTTAAAGATACTGTTTCACGTGAAACATTTTTGAAAGGGTGTGTCTTGTTTTATGGCCAAAGTGATTGCTGTCGCAAACCAAAAAGGCGGAGTTGGAAAAACCACGACTTCTATAAATTTGAGTTCTTGTATCGCATATAGAGAAAAAAAGGTGTTATTGATTGATTTAGATCCACAGGGAAATGCGACTACGGGTTTGGGCATCGATAAAAAGGACATGAAATCTTCTATCTATGATGTGATTATAAATGAAGTACCGGTTCAAGAAGTAAGTATAAAAACAATGCAAGATACATTATTTTTATGTCCATCCAGTATCAGTCTTGCGGGAGCTGAAATTGAACTGGTGAGTTTAATATCAAGGGAAAATCGTTTAAAATATGCGTTATCGGAAGTACAGGCGGAATATGATTATATTTTTATTGATTGTCCGCCTTCCTTAGGACTGTTGACATTAAATGCATTAACTGCAGCAGATACGGTTTTGGTTCCCATCCAATGTGAATATTTTGCATTGGAAGGTCTTTCTCAGTTGATGGATACTGTTCGACTGGTACAAAAACACTTAAATCGTGCCCTGAAGGTAGAGGGGGTTGTACTTACGATGTTTGACGCCCGCACAAATTTATCGATTGAAGTTGCTGAAGAAGTACGGAAACATTTTACAAATAAAGTTTATCAAACTTTGATTCCCAGAAATGTGAGGTTGAGCGAAGCTCCAAGCTATGGACTTCCTATCATTTTATACGATAAGGAATCAAAAGGCTCGGAAGCATATTTAAAACTTGCGGATGAATTAATCAATATGGCATAAATTTAGGGAGGTTTTGTTGATATGGCTGTTAAAAAACCTGCGTTAGGCAAAGGATTAGGCGCTTTAATCGAAAATAAAGAAGAGGAAAATACGAATAATATTATCGAGGTGGACATTAATAAAGTAGAACCTGGACCGGGGCAGCCTAGAAAAAATTTTGATAAAGAAAAGATAGATGCACTTGCCGCTTCTATCAAAGAACATGGAATCATACAACCGTTGATTGTGACAAAAAATAACGATTTATATTATATCGTCGCAGGAGAAAGAAGATGGAGGGCGGCAAGAGCGGCAGGCTTTCAAACGATTCCCGTCATTGAAAGAAGTGCTTCCACCAAAGAAGTTATGGAAATTGCTTTAATTGAAAATATTCAAAGAGAAGATTTAAACCCCATTGAAGAAGCGGAAGCATATGCGAAATTAATCCAGGAATTTTCTATGACGCAGGAACAAGTTGCAAGTATGGTAGGGAAAAGCCGTCCCGCGATCGCAAACACACTGAGACTTTTAAATTTTACGAAAAAAGTTCAAAAGCTATTGATCAGCGGTGAACTCACGGCCGGACAAGCCCGCCCGATTCTTACGTTGGAAGATCCGGCTGCGCAAGATGATGCGGCAGAGTATATCGTAAAAACAGGCTTAAATGCGAGGCAAGCGGAACAATATGTTAAAAAACTCATGACGCAATCGCAGAAAGAAAAAGATGACGCAGACGGTTCAGAAAATTCTGAACAGATTAATCAACAGGAAATTCGATTCGTACAAGATCGGCTGAGAACCTCTCTTGGAACAAAAGTACTTTTAAATGATAATAATGGAAAAGGCAAAATCATGATCGAATATTATTCAAAAGAAGAAAGGGAACGTCTGATAGAGTTTCTTACAAAGAGATAAAAAGGTGTGAAGACTTATGGAAAAATATTATTTATATGGATTCATAGCATTAGGAATTTTATTAATCGTATGTTTTATTATGATCTATTTGCTCTACTGTAAATTGAACAGCATTCAGAAAAAACAAATGAAACTGGATGAAAAGCTTTCCGGGGAAAAAGCGGAAGATTTGCTCTATCATATTTTAGAAGAAGAAAAAGAATTAAAAAGAGACATAAAATCTATGCGGCATGAAATTATCGCAATTCGTGAAAAACAAAGCGCCTGCTTCGACAAAGTCAAAATTGTACGATATCATACAACGACGGATAATGAAGCAAAGTTAAGTTATTCTGTAGGTTTATCGAATGAAAAAGGCGACGGTCTTGTTATTACGGGGCTTCAATATCGACAGGGATGTAATATGTATTACAAACAAGTCAAAGAGGGAATTCCCGATTTTGACTTATCGCAGGAAGAACGAATTTCTCTCGATCGTACAAATGCCGGAGCTGTAATGCGAAAAAGAGGATAAATATGTTTAAATTTTTAAATAAAAATAAAAGTACAGGTCAGACAGTTTGGATTGTTGCAGGCCTGGGAAACCCAGGTCCGGAATATGCAAACTCACGTCACAATTGCGGGTTTCGTACAATCGATAAATTAAAAGAAAAAATCGCTTCCGATCCAAAAGAATTGCAAAAATTCAAAGGAAAATATATTTCTTGTGATTATAAAGGAAAAAAACTTATTTTACTGAAGCCGGAAACATACATGAATAACAGTGGAGAAAGTATAGAAGCTGCTATGCATTGGTTTAAAACGGACGAAGCGCATTTGATCGTTATTTATGATGATTTTGACATACCTGCCGGTCACGTCCGGCTCCGTCCGAAAGGAAGCGCAGGAACACACAATGGAATGAAATCGGTTCTGCAATATACGAACACGGAAGATTTTGCGAGAATCAGAATCGGAATCGGTCCAAAAAAGAAAGAAATGGATATTATCCCATTTGTCCTTGGTAATTTTACCGGGGATGAAGCAGCACTGATGGAAAAAGCTTTTGAGATGGGTGCAGATGCCGTTCTCTATATTATAGAAAACGGCATATCAGATGCAATGAACCGTTTTAATTCTAAATCGGTTTCAAAATAGGTATATCATAATGGATATTTACGAGTATATCAAAAAAAGTGAAAATTATGAGGTTTTTAAAAAGAGCTTATCCCGAAAAAATGTCTGTGTCAGTCTTTCCGGGCTTATTCGCTCTTGTGCAGCAAATTTGATTTATGCGCTTGCGGCGGATACCGGCGGAAAAGAGATTTATATTGCTGCCAATTCACTGAATGCATCGAAAACTGCGGAAGATTTGAGATTCTTTTCAAAAGAAAACGGAGAAGATATTCTCGTGCTGGACCCGTACGAATATATGCTTTATGACGTAGAGGTGAAAAGCACTGAGCGCAGCGCGGCGCGGGTAGAAACGCTTTATAGAATTCTATCCGGTGATTGGAAAATTTTAGTAACGACCCCTGTTGCAGCCGCACAGTGGCTTCCGGATCCGGCATATATTCAAAAGTCCGCGTTAAAGCTGAAAAAAGGCAGTGTCATGGAACTGGAGGATTTAGCCAAACGTTTATCGGGGATCCGATATACAAGGCTCCCGGAAATCGATGGAAAAGGCCAGTTTTCAGTAAGAGGGGATATCGTAGATGTTTTTCCATATACAGCAGAAAATCCTGTCAGAATAGAATTTTTTGATAACGAAATCGATTCCGTCAGGTATTTTGATATCTTATCGCAAAGAACCATAGAAAATACGGAAGAAATTCTTATTTTACCGGATAATGAAACGTACATCTGGAATTGGGACCATGCCGATATTGTGCGGAAAGAAATTTTACAAGATCTGAATGCGATGGATCTGCCGGCAAATTCATCATTATATAAGCGTGTGACGGAGGATGTGGATAAAATGCTTCCTCGGAACATGTTCGAGGGGTATGACAGATATCTTCCTTATATATTAAAAAACAGATATCACTTATTTGATTATACGGGAAGCCGTCCTGTTTTTTTTGAAAACGCATCGGCTTTTCAGGAAACCATTGTTGCCACGCGGGACGACTATATTAGAATTTGTGAAACGATACAGGATAATATCGGAATTCTTGGAAAAACATATGAGATTATGATGACGCCGGATCTGGCGGAGTCGATATGCGAGAAAAATTCTTTTAATATCACATACATCGACGAGTTTTTGACAGAACGAAAAAATTGTGAAGCTTTGACATTCTCCTGCCGCAGTACGGATCCGTATGCGGGGAATCTGCAATTATTGCTGGATTCTACGGAAGAGCTCGCGTCCAATGGGTACGACACCGTATTAATAACAGAAAGCGAAAGTAAAAAGGCTCGTTTTAAAACATTGCAAAAAGAAAAAAAATTAAATTCCGCGATCGACATCCTTGTTTCTAAGAACGGGTTGTCGTCTGGTTTTATTTGCGATGATATCAGGTTTGCGCTTCTGTCAGATGATTCCGTATTTAAAAAAGAACGAGCTGCGGCCAGAAAAAAATTAAAGGGCAAGCCGATTTCCAACTTTGCAGAAATTGAACCTGGAGATCTCGTTGTGCACGACGTACATGGAGTCGGAAGATTTGAGAAAATCGAAACGGTAGAAATCGACGGGATCCGCAGAGATTATATCAAAATCAACTATCGGGACGACGGTGTATTATATGTTCCTACGCCGCAGCTGGATAGTCTCCAAAAATATATCGGACCGGAAGGGATCAATCCAAAACTCAATAAATTAGGTTCGGCGGAATGGAATCGCACCACAGCCAAGGTAAAAGAATCGTTGCGTGCCTATGCAAAAGAACTTGTGGACCTCTATGCGCGCAGATCCAGGATCAAAGGTTTTGCCTATTCTCCGGATACCATATGGCAAAAAGAATTTGAAGAAGCTTTTCCGTATGAAGAAACGGAGGATCAGCTCAGATGCACGGAAGAAATCAAGGAAGATCTGGAAAAAGAGCATCCCATGGAACGTCTTTTGTGCGGAGATGTGGGCTATGGTAAGACGGAGGTTGCGCTTCGCGCAGCATTCAAGGCGGTATGCGATGGGAAACAAGTCGCATTTCTTGTTCCTACCACTGTTCTTGCGCAGCAGCATTATAATAATTTCATAACGAGATTTGAAAAATTTCCTGTAAAAATCGATTATTTGTGCAGATTTCGCACGGCATCAGAGCGGAAAAAAATATTGAAAGAAACCGAATCCGGTAAAATCGATATTTTAGTGGGAACGCATAGTATCATAAAAAGCAGCGTGCGATTCAGAGATCTTGGCCTGGTCATTATCGATGAGGAACAACGTTTTGGGGTAATGCATAAAGAAAAGCTAAAACAGGACCGGCCGGAGGTCGATATTCTTACCTTGTCCGCTACGCCAATCCCGAGAACGCTCCATATGTCATTATCAGGCATCCGGGATATCAGCCTCTTGGAAGATCCCCCGCAGAACAGGCATCCCGTGCAGACCTACGTCGCTGAGTGGGAGGCCTCTATGGTCAAAAATGCGATTTACCGCGAAATGGGAAGAAAAGGACAGGTATTTTACCTGTATAATAAAGTGCGAACCATTGAAGAAAAAAGACGGCAGCTGCAGGAATTGATTCCGGAGGCCCGCATTGCAGTGGGACATGGCCAGATGGGGGAGCGCGAATTAGAAATGATAATGGAAGCCTTTTATAAAGGCGAGTACGATATTTTGCTCTGTACGACGATCATAGAATCCGGTTTGGATATGCCTAACGTCAATACGATTATCATCGAGGAAAGCGATCACATGGGACTGGCGCAGCTGTATCAGATCCGCGGCAGAGTGGGCAGATCAGGGAAAACGGCATATGCCTATATTACTTATAAAAAAGATAAAACCCTCAATGAAACTGCGGAAAAACGCCTTCGCACAATTCGGGATTTCACCGAATTCGGATCCGGCTTCAAAATTGCCCTCCGGGATCTGGAAATCCGCGGTGCGGGCAGCGTTCTCGGAGAACGGCAGCATGGCCAGCTGGCCGTCGTTGGGTATGATACGTACTGCAGATTGCTTGGCGAAGTTCTGGAAGAAGAATCGGGTAAAATTCCGGAGGAAAAAATTCAGGTCAGCGTCGATTTCAAAGTGAACGGCTATATCGATTCTGATTATATAGAAGATGAAGAATCGCGTCTCGATATTTATCAGAAGATTTCACGTGTCGAGACGGAAAACGATGCTCTTGAAATGACGGACGAACTGATCGACAGATACGGATTCGTACCGGAAAATGTCGATAATCTTATAAAGATCTCCAGAATCCGGTATGTCTGTTCGCAATGCGGAATGAATTCCGTCATACAAAAACAAGGCTCCGTACAATTTATGCTCGATTCAGGCAGTAAAGCATTCTATGCGACGATCCACAGCTTCGCCAAAGGAAGCGGATTTACGGAGAAATATGGAAATCGCCTGAAATTTATATCCGGAAAGGAATCATACCTGCTTTACAAAACCGGAGAAACGAGCGATTTAAACGAGATTCTGGATCTTGTGAGCCATATTTTACAATTTTACCATTGCAAAAAATAAAAAAGGGTTATATAATGGCAAAAGCGGTTTTAACTGTTATTCAATGAATTCCATATTTATTAAGGAGTTGTAACTCAGAATGGCTAATAATATGAAGCTAAAAAAGAACAAAAAAAGTTATGACAACAAAGTGATTACCTGGATCTCCATCGGCCTCGCGGCATTCGTGGTTGTTGTAATCGCAATTGTTCTGGTCATAACGCTTACAACCGGATATGTGGCGAAAGTAGACGGGCTCAAAATCTATGACTATGAATATAGTTACTTCCTGCAAAGCGCGCTGTATACGGAGCATTCCGAGAACTTCGAAAAGCCGGAAGGTTATGACGACATGAGCGATGAAGAGAAAGAGAATTTAGAGAAAGATTTTTGGACCGATGACAGAAAAAACAGCTGCGCCGAAACAGCGCTTGAAGATACGAGGCAATTCAAAGCACAGTACAGACTTGCCCGAAACGCGGGGTACAAGCTTACCTCCGAAGAGAAAGCAACGCTCAAAAGCAACATTACATCCATGTACAACCAGTATCTGAATTACGGTTATTCCGAAGCAATGGTACAATCGTATTTTTTAGGCGGCATGACGCTTTCTCAATATAAGGATTTTGCAATTATTCAAAGCACGATTGAAAAATATAAATCAGTAATCAAGAAGGACTACGAACCTGCGGAAGAAGAGCTCCGTAAGATTTATAACGAAAATCCCGACGATTACAGAACGATCGGTGTGCGCCAGTTTAAAATCGCAGTCAGCAGCAAGAAACCGACAGACGAATCGGCAGATGATTATCAAACGAAATTGGACGAATATAATAAAGAATATGCAGAAGCGCTGGAGTATGCAAAAGAAATCGCAGAAACGTATAACGCGGGAAAGAAGATGTCCACGTATAAAAAAGACGATGATGGGAAGTATGAATTAGATAAAGACGGCAAAAAGGTCGTAGACAAAGCCGATCTTACCTTTGAAGAATATGTGAAACTGGAATCCGACGATTCCAATTCCAGTACTTCGGGAGGACTTTCCCAGATCAATAATAAAAATAAGAGCTCAATCGATGAAATTACAGAGTATGCGCTCTCTATGGTATGGAACGAAGACCGGACAAAAATCGTCAAAAAAGAATCCGACAAAACGAAAGCTGCTGATGATGAGGAATCAAAAGAGGATGAAGAATCCATAATGACGGAGCTTGAAATCATAGAAACAGAAACGGCGATCTATGTGGTACGCGCGGAATCTATCACGGATTATGAAAATTCCAAAGAATCCGCGGAAGGAAAAGCAGACAGCATCAAAGATACCATAAAGAGCGAATGGCTGGAAGACAAGGCTGTTGAAGATCTCAAAGCCAAAGTAAACGATCAGGGCGACAAATATAAAGTCACAGGAAAAAAGGAAGAGGAAATAAAAGAACTCAACGATAAAATGTTCTCCACTTTATAAGAGTGTAACATCATTAAATAACATAGAACTGCTGAAAATGAAAAGCAGCAGGAGTATATAAACTTTAAATTTAAGGAGGAAAAATCAATGAAAAAGAAATTGATCGTATTTTTAACAATTTTCGTACTTGTATTTTCCATGATGAGTATTCTGGCAATACAGGCTGCAGAAGATGCGGAGGTGAAAGTTGTCGTTAACGCGGATGGCACGATTACAGTTACCGCAAAAGGCACATTTGAAGATGGAGACTGGGTCGGCATTTACAAAGAAGGAGAGACGGTAGATCCGAATAATGGAGGAGCAATTTCTCTGGTTTGGTGGTACGTCACAGAAGAAACGGTTGTTACTTATCCCGGAGAAAACGAGGGGATAACAGTCAATACACAAAGAGAGGAAGAACTTTCCAATGGCGCGGACAGCGCGCTGGCGCCCGGCGAGTACTATGCAGTCGTTTTAGGCGGTACATCTTCTTATGAAGTTTTCTCAGAGGAATTTGCCTTCACGATTCCCGAGAGCGGCGATACTCCTACGGAAGCACCGGCAACGGCAACGCCTACGCCGGAAGCCACAGCGACTCCGACTGCGAAGCCTACGGAGAAAGCTACGACGGCTCCTTCCACAACAAAAACGGCTGCTCCAACTGCAAAAGCAACTGCAACGGGGACTGCCGGGGAGACAGAGGGCAGCAGTAATACGCTTCTGTGGGTTGTGTGCATCGTAGCTGCAGTTATCATCATTGCCGCTGTGATTGTAATTATTGTTGTCAAGAAGAAGAAAAAATAAAGGTCGAAAGTTATAATAAAAAGGGTTGGATTTTTGAGTCCAGCCCTTTTTATGTACCATTTTTAATTTCTTATTGATTTCTATTATAAAATATAGTAATATATGCGACAATGAATACATAGATCAGAAATATTCATTAAGATTAAATTTGGAGGTTAATTGATTATGAAGAAAAGAATATTGTCATTTATCATCATGACGGCAGTTTTCGTTGCTTCTTTTTCTGCACTGGCTGCGTTTGCCGCAACAGAGGCTCTGGATCTCAGACCAGAAACGCTGCGGGAGATCAATGGAGCAGCAGGCAAAGAAGACAGCGCGGAGACGGCAAGCGGCGATACATACAGCGCAGTCGGACGCTGGGACAAAGGAACCGGAGTCGACGGCGATTTTCTGGTTCCGTTTGCAGAAGACTGGCCGGACGTCGGTGAGGAGATCGGCGAAACGCACATCATTATGATGAATTATAACGGTTATATTCTGATTGCGAAAGATGTAGATCTCAGCAAATATTCCAAAGCGGTTATCACGTATTCCACGGATAAGACTTTTGTAGAAGAGGAAAATGAAATCGGTTTCTTCAGTAAAGCGGCGCCGTTTGGCTTTGGGCCCGACCGGAAAACAGACGGTTTGATTGCCAGCGGATTGACGACGTCTTCTAACGGAGACGCATGGCTTATAACAAGAGATATGGAGATCGATTTATCGAACGTAGATTATAAAGGCGATCTGTATCTGGCTTATTATATGAAAAACCCGAATGGCGTTTGCGTTACCGCCATCGAATTCACGCTGAAGGACGGTACGGAGCCTGCTCCGTCTGATCCGTCGCCTACTCCGAGCAATCCGGACAAAAAGCCGAATACGAATACAGGCGACATGAACGTTGTATTTATTATTGCGGCTGCCGCAGTTGTTCTGTCGGTTGTTTTCAAGAAGAAGAGCGTTGCATAATAAACGGATACCATATTATAAAGAAATAGAGCTTGAAGCATCCCCGGTTCCTTGCCGGGATGCTTTTTTATTACCTTAATTTACAGATTGCTATTGCGCATGCTTTTCTTTTTGTTTAAAATAAGCAAAGCATGATGAATCAATAAGGAATAATGGAGATGCCGAAACAATGGATGAAGAGAATAAAGAATCGATAAAGTTTAAGATTTCCGGAGCTATTTCCTCCGATATGGTTTTCCAAAGAAACGAAAAAATCCGAATCTGGGGGACTGCGGAACGAAACGGGCTAAAAATATACGGTGAATTTATGGGAGAGAAGATTGAAACCAGAACAGAGGACTCCGGCCGGTGGATCCTTGAATTTTCTCCGCATAGCGCAACCTTGAAACCGCAAAGCATGAAAATATATGCGGAAGAAGGGGAAGCCGTCATATTAGAGAATTTATTGATCGGCGACGTTTATTTTATAACAGGGCAGTCGAATGCGGAGCTGAATTTAAACTGCTGTATTTCCGCCACACCGGAAGATAAAAACGATTTGCAGAGCGATACGATCCGTCTGTTCGCGCAAAGCCGCGAATATGTCATCGAACACCCGGAACTTTGGAATACCCCGCAGGAGGATATCATCCATCCGGATTGGAAATGGGAGAGAACAACGGAAGAGACAGCATATAAATTTTCCGCGTTGGGGTATTATTTTGGCAAGGAACTCAGTAAAACAATAAAAGAAATTCCGATCGGATTGATTATGGCGGCGGCCGGCGGCGCGCAAATCGTAGAACTCATGCCGGAAGAAACCGCAAGGCAGCAGGGATATACGGTTTCCGCCGCAGTCGGAATCGCCGGATATTATAATACATTGATTCACCCTTTTATAAAAATGCCGGTGCGGGCCGTTCTGTTTTACCAGGGAGAAAGCGAAAGCAATCCGGAAAATTGCCCGCATTACGGAGACGATCTGGCAGCGTTTGTAAACGTCCTGCGCGGAAGGTGGAATATACCGTTTCGGTTTTACAATGTACAATTATCTTCCCATGGAAAAGGCAGCTATGAATACTGGCCTTCTATCGGAGAACTGCGGGCGGCGCAATACCAGGCGATAAAAGAGATTCCGGATTATTATGTTACCGTGGCGATGGATTGCGGTTTTGCAGAGGGAGACCCGGATTTTGCGCATCCGTTATATAAAAAGGTTCCGGGACAAAGACTTGCAAAGCTGATTCTTTCAACGGAATATGGAATTTTAGATATGGAATACGCTTCAAGCCCGTATCCCGTTTCTGTGGAATGGGCGGAAGATCGTGCGCTCTTGACGTTCCGGTATGTGGGAAACGGCTTAAAAACATTTACTGAAAATGACGCGCTGATTGGATTTCAGATCGAACAAAATGGGGAAAGAAAAGACGCCGTAGCACAGATTGTCGGCAGAAACACGGTACAGGTACGTTTTAACACGAACGCAGACGCCATTTGCTATGGGATGCAGCAGACTGCGGGGACGGATGTGGCAAATCTTGTCAACAGCGAACTTCTGCCAGCGCCCGCATTCAGAATGGCAAGATGAAAGAATGCGCTTCGGGGGCAAACAAACAGAAAACGGCAACAAAGCGGAAACCAAAATGGAAAGTAACCGTTTTGCTTTTATTATTACTGATTATCCTCACTACAGCCAGTATTTTTTACATCACATATCGGACGCATCCCTTGATACGCCTTAAAAATGCGTTCCAAAAAACCTTGCATTCCGGCAACTGTACTTTTACGGTTCAAAAAGGCGAAGAAACAAATGGCGGAACGGCCTCGATAGATCTGAAACGTAAAAAATACAACATGCGGCTAGAATTTCGTGAGAGGATTTATTTTGTTTATGAAAATACGACGTTCTCTGTCGACAAAAACACCGAAACTGTTTCAGGATTTGAGGATTTTTCAGAAACCATCGCGTTTCTATGCAACCTTTGCAATGGAAAAGTAGACGTGGAATCATTTCTTACGCAGCTCCGAAGCCGTCAGGTATTCGGCAGCATGATCGATTATTTTTTTGATGCAGAAAAACTTCCTGACGCGCTCGCAGAGTATATCCGAAAACTGATCGAGACGGAATATCTGGAAGACTATTTCGGCTATCGTAAAATTGTGGAAAAGCATGATGTTGTATACTCCTTTTCTCCTGCGCTTTATGACGCTGTCTCTGATTTTGCAAAAACGTTGCGGCCCGCGTTTTGGAATGACGAAAAATATATGCTGTTTTGTGAAAACTTAATCGAAAAAAGAAAACCGGAACTGGAAAGCAGAAAGATAAAAATAGATTTTAAGATTCAAAGCGGGTATATTATAGGTGTGACAATTCAAAACGATGGGGAAGTTACGACAGAGTTGGCTTTCTCCGATTTTGGAAAGACAAAAACAGACTTCAAACAGGCGGAAGCATATTATCGGAAAGAGAAAGATCAAAGAGGATGGGAATGAAAAAATATTTTTGGAACAGTGTTTTTATTGCTATTTTAACAATCGTATCCATGGGGCTGCTTCGGCTTACCGCCGCCCCTGCGTCGCCAGACGCAACGGATTCGCCCGGTACGGGAACGCCTACGGCGGCTCCGACGCCGGTGCGGAATGAAATACATTCCATAGGCGATTTCCCCTTAATGGCAGGATATGCGGATAATAGCGTTTTTGAAGAGGATATGGCCGTAAATGTCAAAGAAATCACGGAAGGGCCTGAAATGGAAAACATCGTGCAGGCGGTCAGAAACGTTGAGCGGGAAGCGGATATTTTTTCTGTATTTCGGCTTACATTGCAGAAAAACGGCCGGGATGTAGAGCTGACGAAACAAATCCATATCCGAATTGAACAAAACGATGCGTTTCAAAATTATGATAGTATTTCCGTACTCCGTATCGGCTCTGGAGGCACGGCACAAAAGCTGGAAACCACAACGGAAAACGGATATATTTGTTTTACGACAGAGTTGTTTGGACCCTTTGTCCTTACAGGAATTCCTATTCCCGGACACACGGAGCCTCCAGCCGTCTCGCCTTCCGCCGATCCGACTTTACAAAACGACGGGGATCCGGGTATAATATCCCCATCGCACACGACGACGGGAAACGGCGATGAAAATAAAGAAGGGTTCGTCACACCAGGCGCTTTTGTTTTTTGGCTTGTTCTTGCGTTATTGGTGGGAATTTGGACCGGGATCGGCATAGGATATATATTGTGGGGAAGATATAAAACGAAAAAGAATCATACGGGGCCCAAAGTAATAGGCGAATGAGTATTGGGGATAGGATCGATGGCGGACGGCAACAAAGAAAATGTAAAAAAAGCGTTTAAATATAAATTATTGATTATTTTGTCGGGAATTTTCCTGTTTTTGTTTTTTTCTCGGTTCGCCGTTTTTTCGGAAACGCCTCCTCCGGAGGCTACGGTAACTTCGGAATTACCCCAGAATACATCGACAATCGAAGCTTCCCCTGCAACTGAAATGCCGACGGAAGGGACCGCTTCTCCTACGCCGACACCGACGCTATTGCCGACGCCGACGTGGACGCCTACGGAACCGCCAATGACGGCTCCGCCTGCTCCGCAGACCGAGGCACCTACTGAGACGATCGCGCCCACAGAAGCGATCACTGCTTCTCCTACGCCGACGCCGGAACTGCACTTTTTATATGAGTTTACAGTCCCTCCGCTGAATCAGGAGGGCGGATCAGATATAACGCCGAGACCGGACCATACGCCTGTGCCTACAATGAGCGCGGCTTCCATCGGGATCGTCCAGGTGGAAGATATCAGCAATGTAAAACGCGGCTTCCGCTGGTTTGATTTTATAAAATACGCTGAATATATGTTTTATGTCCTTGCCGGCCTGTCCATCCTTTACGGCATTATATGTCTGATTGGGTTATTATGTTTTAATAAAGACATTTCTATCGGGGCAATCCGTAAGAGAAAAAAGGAAAAACGAAAAGCGGGCAAACGATGATTTTATTTATGATCGCATGTATTCTGATGAATCTCCAGGCGAGAAAATTAATATTGCGAACGATTCCTGCCGATATAGGTATTCGAATCGCTTTCTTTTCCGATTTGCATTTTGATACGATTGTGATTGCGCCTTCCCGCTTAATAAAAGAAATCTGTGCCCGGAAACCGGAAGTGATCGTGATCACAGGGGATTTATGTACCGAGCTGAAATATTTCGACCGGGTAACGAATTTTTTAGACATGCTATCCTATAAAGCGGATTGCCCGATCTTAATTACCCTGGGAAATCACGACCATTCTATTTTTAAAAGAGGAGATTGTTCTAAGGAGGAATATATCGCCTCCCTGGAAGCCGTCTCGCCGCATATCCATGTATTGGACAATGAAAAATATTTATATAAAAACGTTTTATTCGGCGGTTTGGATGATGTAAAAACAAACGCGGAAGATTATGGAAAAGCTGCGCTGAACTGGAATAAAATTGCAAAAGAGAATGGATACCGGTACGTTCTTATGACACATAATCCGGATCTTGCGATTCATCTGCCGCGGCTTTCCAAGCTAACTGTGCTGCTTGCAGGACATACGCATGGCGGGCAGGTGCGCATGCCGTTCAACATCGAATTTACGCTGCTGAAGAAAGATATTTTACCCAAAAAAGGAATTTTTTATGGAATGCATGATTTTAACGGAATGAAGTTATATATCACGTCCGGAATCGGTTGCTCCGTGCTCCCGATCCGGTTCCGCTCCGGGGCGGAAGTCGTTTTTCTGGGTTGAAATATATTTTGACAACAAAAGTACGTTTTGCTATACTCACAGACAGGAAAGAGATATATAGCAGAGGATAAGATGCGAAAGGAGAAAATTTAAGTGACAAAGAAAATCATTAGTTTATTGATTGCCTTTTCAATGATGATTTCATTGATTGCGTGCAGCGACACGGGAGATGACGATGTGAAAAAAACAAAAAGATATGAAGGGCCGTTTTCCGAGGTAAACGGGGCATATGGCGGCGTCGATGATCTGGGCAGAAAGCTTGCGGGCAGCTCGGAGGTGGGGGAAACCAAAAAAGACAGGCAAGTCGGAATTTTTTATTTCTTGTGGATGGGAGAACATGGCGCCAACGGACCGTATGACAACAGCGCCATTGTTAAAGAAACGCCGGATGCCATCAAATCCGAGAAAAACTGGATCAAGGCCGGTGGCGGACCGCAGAATGCGCATCATTTCTGGGGAGAGCCGTTGTTTGGATATTACTTAGCATCCGATCAATGGGTCATGAGAAAGCATTTACAAATGCTTACGGATGCGGGCGTCGATTTTATCGCATTCGATACGACGAATGCGGTTACATACGACTCAAGAGTGAAAGATATTATCGAAGTGTGGTATGAATATCTTGAAATGGGCGTAGATGTACCGAAACTTACTTTTTACACCAATACGAAATCGTATGACACGATGCTGCATATTTATAAATCTATTTATACCAGCAAGAGACTGAATGAAAAATATCCGAGGCTTTCAGAGCTCTGGTACCAATGGGACGGTAAACCGATGATTATTGGGGATTCCGGGACGGCGACGGATGAGCTCAAAAATTATTTTACGATCAAAGATTCCCAGTGGCCGACGGAGGACAGAAAGGACAACGGCTTCCCCTGGATGGAATTCGGCAGATCGCTTGCAGAATCTTCTGTCTACGGCGTAAATGGCCGGAAGGAAGTGATGAGCGTTTCCGTAGCGCAGCATTCGGAAACGGTACAGTTCAGCGCTACCGCATGGTACGGGGCAAACGACAGGACGAGATGCTGGCATAATGGAGCAAACGATACCTCTGAAAATGCGATTTTATATGGTTATAATTTTGCGGAGCAGTGGGAATATGCCATCGCGCAGGATCCGGAGATGATTTTCGTGACCGGATGGAACGAATGGGTTGCGCAGCGGCAGCCGGGAAACGACGTGTATCCGATTGTTTTTGTCGATTGCGCCGATTACAATAACAGCCGCGATGTAGAACCTGCAGCAAGCGTGTTTGGAGATAACTATTATATGCAGATGGCGGAATACATCCGGAAGTATAAAGGCGCGGACGCCAGAGTGTATGTGGGGGACGATCAGACCATTGATATCGACGGCGATTTCAGCCAATGGGATCAAGCCTCTGTGTCAGCGAAATATCTCGATTATAAAAATGACATCGTAGATCGAAATGCAAAGGGTTTTGGCTCTTTGAAATATAAAAATGAGACGGGCCGAAACGACATCGTCAATATGAAAGTCGCACATGATGACGAATATTTTTACTTCTATGTGGATACGGCTGAGGATCTGACGCCTTCGACGGACGATAACTGGATGACGCTCTTTATCGATTCCGGCGCGGAAGGTACGGCCGACTGGTACGGATACGATTTCGCGGTAAATGTCGAAAAACCGAACGGCAACGAAGCCGTGCTTTCAAAATGCGGCGGCTCCGGCTGGAATTGGGAAAAGGCGGGCACCGTTAAAATGAAAGTGGAAGGGAATAAAATGATGCTTGCGATTTCGCGTGCGGACCTTGGGATTCCCGATAATAACGGACAGAATCTGATCGATCTGCAATTTAAATGGGCGGATAATTACCAGCAGAATGAAAGCGGAACTTATGATATCTGGACGTTTTATACCGACGGAGACGCGGCGCCTTATGGCAGACTGAATTATATTTATTCAGAAAAAGCTTAAAATTGTAATTATTTACTATCGGAGCAAACGAAAATAAGTTTGCTCCGATTTTATTTTGATGTTATAATACAGCTTGGAACAATTTATTATAATTGATAGGAGTGCTATTTATGTTTTATAGAGCAGTCGCAGCAACATGTCCTGGCAACGATAAAGAATATAACAGCAATAACATATACCTGAATACGAAATACATAACGGATGAGATAAAAGCTTCAGAGGTTCTTTTAAAACAAAAAAAGGAACAGGAAGGTCTTCAGTTTTATGGAATTGCGGAGGGCTTTGGGGCAGACCGCTATTCGGACGAGGCCTCTTTAATCGCAATCAAAAAGCTGCTTTCGCTTCAGAAGAAGGTTGCGGGAAATGAGATCAGCGACAATTATGATGAAGCTGCGGATATTTTGTATTCCTATCTGGAAGATTTCGTCAGAGATTCTAATGAAGCTATCGTTGCAAAGGCTTCTGAATCGCCGGAAAATAATATTTATGCGTCTGCGGCTGTAATCGGCCTTTATGAGACGGCGGCGATTACGTGCAATTTGGGAAATACCAGAATTTATTTATTTCGCAAGGGGCATTTGAGCCGTCTTTCAGAGGATCATAATCAAGCGCAGGTAATGTATAAAAATGGCGTTATAACGGCGGAAAAAGCGGCCGTCCATCCAAAGAGAAACAAATTGACGCAATATTTGGGCGCAATGGCGGAGGAAAAGCAGCCGGAACCGTATTATTCGGAAGTTGAGGTAAAACACGGCGACATCTTTGTGATTTGCAGCAGCGCTTTTTGTAACAGTGTAGACGATGAAACCATGTGCAGAATGATAAAAGAGTCCAAAAGCCTGTCGCAGATTGCGGAAAAATTCATGCAAGCTGCGGCGGCAAAGGGTTTTTCGGATGACACGTCGATTTTAGTGATCAGAGCCGACGCACATGAAAAAGCAGCTGCGCCCGCAGTTGCCGGAGCAACGGCTGCCGCCGCTGCCGGCTCTGCAGCACATGTGAGAAATCAGGCGAAGGCAGCAGATAAAACGGCGTTTGCTGAAAAGGACCCGAAACCTTCTGTTGATAAACAGGATGAGAAATTTATCGAGAAAATCAAACGTTTTATGGGCCTCAGCGCCGATTCTGAAAATGAAAAGGTTTGGCCGGCGCTCTTGACCTTCGGCTGCTGTATCCTGGTTGTCATTATTTTAACAGTATTAGGAATCAAGATTTATAACGCTTCGAAGTCTCCTACTAAGAATTCTCCCACGAACCCGCCTTCTGCGAATGTGGGAACGCCGTCTTCGCAAGCGGAGACTACGCCGACCGTGACGCCGACTGTCACGCCGACGCCGTCGGGCAATAATCAATCTACGCAAACGCCGTCGTCAGAGCGGACGCCTACGCCCACACCGACGCAGGCGCCTACGGAGCCTCCTGTCACAGAGCCGCCGGCAACGGAACCGCCGGTCACTGAGCCCCCTGTCACAGAGCCGCCGGTCACGGAACCGCCGATAACGGAACCGCCTGTTACAGAGCCACCGGTCACGGAACCGCCGGTCACTGAGCCTCCTGTCACAGAGCCGCCGGTCACGGAACCGCCTGCTACGGACGCGCCTACTCCGCCGGAGGAGACGATTTCTCCCGTAGAAGGATAAGGAACGGTTCGAAAAATATATCTCGTAAATCGAAAGGACAGTACAGAGCAAAATGGAACATTGTGATCAATGTAAATGTAAGGAACAACACGATTATGCAAAATTGCAGCCGGTACTTGAGGAATACGCTCGGGTACCGGGCAGTCTTATTACGATACTACAGCATGCGCAGGAAATTTACGGATATCTTCCTACGGACGTATTATGGCATATTTCCGAGCAAACGAAGATCAAGCCGGCAAAGGTACTTGGCGTCGCAACATTTTATACCCAGTTCCGGTTTAAGCCTGTGGGGAAATATCTGATTTTACTTTGCAACGGCACGGCCTGCCATGTGAACGGCGCAAAAAAGATAGAAGAAACGATTACAGAAGAGCTTGGAATCGAAGATGGCGGCACGACGGAAGACGGATTGTTTTCTTTGAAGGTCGTAGCCTGTCTTGGCTGTTGCAGCCTTTCTCCGGTCATGATGATCAACGACGAAACGTATGGATCGTTGACACCGGATAAAGTGAGAGTTATTTTAAACGAGTTAAGACAAAAAAGCGAGGAGTAAGGCAAATGAAAATAATAATCGGTGAAGGCAGCTGCGGGATCGCGGCAGGTGCGGCAAAAATTTATGACTTTTTTGCGGAACATATAAAATTTGCAGAACTATCCATAACCGGCTGTATTGGTATGTGCTATCTGGAGCCGATCGTCGATGTGATCGAGGATGGAAAGAAACGCACTTACTGCAGAGTAGGAACCGACATTTTACCGGAATTTTCAAAAGCCCTGGAGGAGAAAAATTTTGAAGGAGCTCTTTTGAAAAGTTTGGAGCTTCGGGAGGAAGACCGCGCGTTTCTCGAAAAACAGACGCGGATTGCGCTCCGGAACTGCGGGATCATCAATCCGGAAAGCATAGACGAATATATCGAAGCCGGCGGATACCGGGCGCTTGAAACAGTGCTGCGCGATATGACCCCGGAACAAGTAATAGAGACGATAAAAATTTCCGGACTGGCTGGAAGAGGCGGCGCCGGATTCCCGACATGGTTTAAATGGAACGCGGCGCGGCAATCGGCAGGCGGCCAGAAATATTTGATCTGTAACGCAGACGAAGGCGACCCGGGCGCCTTTATGGATCGCGCGGTCATCGAGAGCGATCCGCATAATTTGATCGAAGGGATGCTGATCGGCGCATATGCGATCGGTGCCAGCGAAGCGGTAGTATATGTGCGGGCGGAATATCCGCTGGCGATTGTGCGGCTGAAAAAAGCGATTCAACAGGCGGAAGAACGCGGTTTCTTAGGCGAGCATATCGCCGGAAGCGATTTTTCCTGTAAAATGCGGATCAAAGCCGGCGCCGGCGCGTTTGTTTGCGGCGAAGAAACGGCGTTGATCGAATCTCTGGAAGGACAGCGCGGGATGCCGCGGCTGAAACCTCCTTTCCCAGCACAAAAGGGATATTGGCAGCAGCCTTCTAATATCAATAACGTTGAGACGTTTGCCAATGTGCCATGGATTCTTGCCAACGGCGGAGCGGCGTTTGCCGCAATGGGAACCGAAGACAGTAAAGGCACAAAAGTGTTCGCGCTGACCGGAAAAATCAAAAGAGGCGGACTCGTAGAGATTCCCATGGGAAAAACGCTGCGCGATGTTATTTTCGATATCGGCGGCGGGATTCGGGAGGATAAAGAATTTAAAGCGGTACAGATGGGCGGTCCGTCCGGCGGCTGCATTCCCGCTGCGCTTTTAGATACGGTAATCGATTATAAAAAGCTTTCCGCGACAGGCGCAATTATGGGATCCGGCGGAATGGTGGTTATGGATGAAACGACGTGCATGGTAGATATGGCCAGATTCTTTTTGGATTTTACAGCAAAAGAATCGTGCGGAAAATGTATCCACTGCCGTATCGGCACGAAAAGAATGCTGGAAATTCTGAACAGAATCGTAAATGGCGAAGGACGCGACGGCGATATCGAGCTTCTGGAGGAGCTTTGCACTACGATTAAAGACGGCGCGCTTTGCGGACTGGGGCAGACGGCGCCAAATCCGGTGCTGACGACGATCCGCTATTTCCGCCAGGAATATGAGGCGCATATTTACGACAAAAAATGTCCGTCCGGACACTGCGCGAATCTCCTTACATACCGAATCGATCCGGAAAAATGCCGCGGCTGTACGTTGTGCGCTAAGAAATGTCCTGTAGGAGCAATTTCGGGAAAAGTAAAAGAACCGCATACAATCGACGATACAAAATGCATAAAATGCGGAATGTGTTTGGAATCCTGCAAATTCGGAGCAGTCAGCGTGTAATATCGAAAGGAAGAAATAAGAATGAGTATCCATTTTAAAATAAATCAAATCGACGTCGAAGCGGAACCGGGAGAGCTTCTGATCCACGTAGCGGGGAAGTATGGGATCGAGATCCCGTCGCTTTGTCACAATGACAAGGTAAAATCATATGGCGCCTGCGGTGTCTGCGTTGTGGAAAATGCGAAGGGCGGAAAGCTCATGCGGTCTTGTTCTACGGAAATCGGACCTCAATTTGAAGGCATGGAAATCTGTACGGAGACGGCGCGCGTGGTTGAGGCCAGAAAAATCGCGATCGAACTTCTGATGACGGATCACACGGGGGACTGCCGCCCGCCATGCGCGCTGGAATGTCCCGCCCATACGGATTGCCAGGGCTATGTCGGGTTGATCGCGAACGGTTTTACGGAAGAAGCCATTCGTCTGATTATGGAAAAAATCCCGCTGCCTGCTTCCATTGGCCGCGTTTGTCCGCACCCTTGTGAAAAGGCTTGCAGAAGAGCGGCACTCGAAGAACCGGTTTCAATTGCGAATCTGAAACGCTTTGCTGCGGATGTCAACTTGGAAAAAGGAAAAAATGCATACAAGCCGGAGGTTTTACCGGAAACGGGTAAGACGGTTGCCGTGATCGGCGGCGGGCCGGCAGGCCTTACTGCGGCTGCGGTTCTCAGAGGGAAAGGACATACGGTAGATGTGTTTGACATGATGCCCGAAATGGGCGGTATGCTCCGGTATGGAATACCGGAATACCGTCTCCCCAAAGCGGTCGTGGCGGAGGAGGTTGCTTTGCTCGCTTCTATGGGCATTGGGATGCACAACAATGTCAAAATCGGCGAAGGCGACAATACCCTGGAACATATTGCAAAGAAATATGACGCCGTAATCGTCGCGATTGGAGCCTGGACCAGCAGTAAAATGCGGATTCCGGGAGAAGATCTGAACGGTGTCATGGGAGGAATCGATTTTCTGCGCGAAATTGCGGATGGAAATATCCCGGAACTCGGAAAACGCGTCGCGGTCGTCGGAGGGGGAAATACCGCAATGGATGCCTGCAGAAGCGCTGTCCGCTCCGGAGCGGAAGAGGTTTATACGATATACAGAAGAACGCGTGCTGAAATGCCTGCGGAGCAAGTAGAAATCAATGAGGCGGAAGAAGAAGGCGTAATATTCAAATTTTTAAACAACCCTGTAGAAATTTTGGGGGAAAATGGCCGCGTGACTCAAATTAAGGTCCAGAAAATGAAGCTTGGCGAACCGGACGCAGGAGGAAGGCGCGCTCCCGTACCTGTGGAAGGCGCCTTTGAGGAAATTGCAGTCGATACGGTCATAATGGCCATAGGACAGAGCTGTAATATTACCGGATTCGAATCGTTGGAACATACGAAGAAAAACACGATCGTTGCGGATGAAAATCGTTATGCCACATCGCAGCCCGGTATTTTTGCCTGCGGCGACGTCACGAATAGAGGCGCGGGCATTGCCATTGCAGCAATCGCAGAAGCGCAAAAGGCGGCTGAAGCGGCGCATGCATATCTTACGGAAGGCGCGATTCCGGAACAGATTAAAAATGAAGATAATACGTTTTATTCTAAACGCGAAGTCACGAAAGAAGAAATCAGGGAGGAATATGCGTTCCGCGGCAGCGACGCGCGGATTCCGCTCCGCCACCGCAGCGCTGAGAACAGAAAACATGATTTTAGGGAATATATGGAAGGATATTCGTGGGAGGAAGCGGAGCGTGAAGCAAACCGCTGTCTTGAATGCGGCTGCCTCGATTTCTATGAGTGCCGCCTGCTGGCATATGCGAACCGGTATGAGATCCATCCGGAACGGATCGGCGGTTATAAACATCACCGGAGGAGCATGAAAGCGAAATCCGAATATTTTACCAGAGATATCGATAAATGTATTCTTTGCGGGCTCTGTGTGCGGGCGTGCGAGGAAGTGACGGGACGCGGCGTACTGGGCCTCGTGGACCGCGGGTTCGACACGACGGTCCAACCTGCGATGGGCCTTCCCCTGAATCAGGCCGATTGTATGTCCTGCGGACTGTGCGTATCCGTCTGTCCTACCGGCGCGCTTACGGAGAACATGAATGGCATGAAGGCGACGCCGCTGCCTGAAAATCTTTTTGCATACCGGTGTGATTTGTGCAGCGCCGGCTGTGATTTGCTCGTTTCTCACTACGGAAATGCCGTATTGAAGGCCGTTCCAATCAATGCGAAGGATGGAGACGTGTTGTGCGAGAGAGGCAGATTCTTGCTTCCGCAGCGTTTTACCATGGGAGATTCTCTTGAAGACGTAAAGAAAGCGCTTGGCAGAATTCTAAAAGACGGCGCGATTTGCGCGGGTAAAATAGGCGTGCTGATTTCTGCTTCCTGCAAAGAGAAACAGGTTGAAAAAATCGTTGCGTTTGCTTCTGCACTGATGCCTGCATTCATCGCGTCTAATTCCATGGGAAAACCGCTGCCGGAGAAATATGCGGTTTCGGCAGAATTTGTCGCGCTTCGGAATGGAAAGCTCGCGGAAGGGGAGGAACTGACGATTGGCGTGAATGATAAAATTTTGGCGCGCTGCGGCGTCAGGCCGCTGGATCAGAAACAGCGGCAGATGCTCGCGTCGGGAGCCATCGAAACGCTGCTCGTTTTTGGAGACGATATCTGCGATATCGATCTTTCGAAAGTGAAAAATACGGAGATTTTTAAAATAGAATTTTGAGAAAACCTTTAAAACAGATAATATTTTTGCGCTTATCCAAAAATAATGGTACACTGTAATCGAACAATCTTCGGGAGGCAATTACGGTTATATGATGCTGAATATAAAGACGCATATACAAGGGATCGGAAAAGTTCTTTACTCTTATTTTCTGGCAGTAGCCCTTGCGTGGGCGGCGTTTCCTATTATTATCATAGCGCTCTCACAATACGCACAGATTTATGTTGTTCTGAGCGTTTATACGTTTATCGCAACGATCGTTTTTATTTGCATTTTATATATGATGATGCACGGATTCGGCGAGACGGACAGAAAACCGTATCATTGGGCGCGCTATAATATGAAAGGCTTCGTATGCGGAGCCGCCGCGTTTGCGGTCATCATCGTGGCGGAACTCCTTGTAATTTTATTGGCGGATCGATATATTATCGTAAAACACCCTTATTTTACGATCGCATCTTTTAACCATTACGCAAAGCTCGTTCTGTATATGCCGTTTTTCTGGTTCTACAGAATCATTTCTCCGCCGACGCAGGAAAGCGTGATTCCGGAAGTTACGGAGCTTACCTGTATCTTCCCTGCCGTCCTTGTCGTGTTGAGCGCGGGCATCGGATATGTTATGGGATATCACGGAATCAGAATCATTAAAAATCCGCCGAAAAATGAATTTTTAAGAAAAATGATCTACGGCGGACCAAAGAAAAAAAAGAAAATGAAACCGCCGCCGAAGGAGGATGCGAAATAATGCAGATTGAAGCGTTATATCTGAAAATACAAGAACAGCTCGACGATATTTACATGAAAGCCGGAAATATGCAGATGGAACAGAAGGCGCTCTTTCGGGAGATAGATGACCGGATAGAAGAAAGCAGCGCGTTTATTGCGGAAGAAACGGCGGATTGGACGGCGGAGGATTGGAAAAATCTGTTTTTTTATTACATAAAAAACGGAAATCTGGAAGTGGACCGATTCGTCGCACGGAAGCTGAAGGAGCTATGCGGACCGGAGTTTTTGCGCGGATGCATCCGGGAGCATATCGCTTCCCTGGCAAACGATGTATATTCCACCGGGGATAAAGAAGCTTTATACGAATCGGATGTGCTTCTGACGGCAGTAAAATTGTTGAACCGCATAAAGGAGGGCGGCGCCGATCAGGAGGTTTCTGAGGCGTTTTCCGTGTGCGACGGGACAAATGAACATATTCTGTATGAGCTGGCGGAATATTTATGCCGGGAGTGTTCGGATCGGGTTTCTGCGTTGATTCTGGATGAGACGATGGATGAAAATAAATTAATCGCGCTTTTATCGATGTTCGTGTCGCAGCAAAGCAAAGATGAAACAATATATAAAGCAATGAAGCAGCGGTTTAAGCAGCTGCCGGACAGCAGCGAAGTCAAGTCTGTGTTTGCAGCGATTTTCGGCGATTATGGCGAGCCGAACGCAATATTGCTTCTGCGCAGATATATGAAGAGCCTGATTGCGATCTATAACCAGGAGAATCGAAGTCAGGAAATTTTCAGTAAAATTATGATGGTTTCCTCTGTGATAGAAGGGCTCGGCGGTTCGGCAGAGGATTTGATGCCATAAAATTTTACAGCAATTGTGAATATTTGTAAGCCCCCCGTAATATGCTTAATTAAGTAGTATGCAGGGGGTGTCTTTATTGATACTTATAATGAAAAAAACGAATGTAATACTGGGGATATTGATCTTTGTACTTGTGGCCGCAATCATTGCAATAAATATCGGCTTCGGAGGCAAGGGTGACGGTTCGTCCGTAAATGCTTCGGAATATGTAGAAACGCTTTCCCCATCGGGAAAAGTCGTTGTATTGGATGCGGGGCACGGAGGAGAAGATCCCGGCGCCGTAAGTGCGTTCAGCGGCGCGAAAGAGAAGGACATAACGCTGGTAATCGCTCAACAAACAAAAAAGCTGCTGGAAGATGCAGGGTATACTGTTGTGATGACGAGAACAGAAGATGTTCTGAGCTATGATGATGAAAAATTATCTATGACGGCAAAGCGGAGACAGGATCTCCTGAAACGGAAAAAAATGATGGATGAAAGCAACGCCGATATCGTGGTCAGTATCCATTTGAATTCTTTCAGCGATTCCCAATATCACGGCGCGCAGACATTTTATACAAAAGAGTCGCTTTCCAGCAAGAAGCTTGCAATCAGTCTGCAGACTGCGCTGCGCGAACTTTTAGAACCTGAAAACGACAGGGAGGCACTGCTTAAAACGGAAGACATCATTATCACAAAGAATTGTAAAGTCACGACGGCAATTGTGGAATGCGGCTTCTTGTCGAACCAGGATGAAGAAAAGAAATTGATCGACGAGGCGTATCAGACGAAAATTGCGGAATCGATCAAGGCTGGAATCGATAATTACTTTACCGTAATCGCGCCGAAAGAATAATTGGCGAAAACAGGCGAAAAATATTCGAAAAAGAAACGTGCCGGGAAATAATGATCCCGGCATTTTTCATTTTTCTTTCTTAAAGAAGGAAATTTGAATATTCTCTGTGGGAAATAATTCTGGCGTCGATTTCAGACGATTTGTGAGGTATCCTTTTTGACGTACCCGCAAAAGGGGATTCAATACGGAGGTGTGAGAAATGAATGATGTTTTGAACGGAAGATTTTCAATAATAGAAATTATTTCGGAGGACAGGCTGTACAAGACTGTGGATACCGCGACCGGAAGTTTTGCGGCAGTCAAGAAATGGAAACCCGGTGATATTTTTTATGAAAAAGAATTATCCGCTCTGATGTCATTCGATCATGCGTCTGTGCCGCGCTTTATCTGCAGTTTTGAGGAAGAGGGGTGGCGATATATTGCGGAAGAATGGTTGGACGGCGCTTGCCCGGCACAGAATTGTCCCCAGGAAGTATTAATAGATTTTGCCGTCTCAGCTGCGGAGTTTTTGGTTTTTCTAACTGCAGACAGAAAACATGCAAGGCTCCACGGAGACATCAAGCCGTCCAACTTAATTCTAAACGACGGCAAAGTCTATTTTATCGATTTTGAAAGCAGTATGGCTATCGGATCCGACGCCCCCGACAGCAATGTGTCCGATGCCGAAGTTCCTATCGCACAACAGGCAACCGCCAGACTTTCCAGCGAATATTTTACGGCTCCTGAAGTATTTTTTGGAAAAGCGTGTGCTCAAAGCGATATCTATTCATTGGGGATGGTGCTTGCCTGGATGCTGGAAGGAGTGGATACGGACGGCCTCCGCTTAGAGCGGATTCCGCAGAATTGTGTGCTAAAGCCGGTTATTGAAAACTGCATCCGACATGAGATAAAGGATCGATATGCGAATGCAGAAGCGCTTCTTGCGGCCTTGAATCAAATTAGAAAGGCTCCGCATATAACGCTGAAAGAGGTACAGCCGTACAATCCGGCGGTAAGATTATCGTTATTTATAGATTGTAATGTCTGTTTTGCATGGGAGCTTGCAATAACAGCGGCGGCTTTTTTCGGTATGAAAACGTGCGTCATGGCATTAACGGAACGTACGCAGCGTAAGCTTGATTATTATGCCGTCAATGACAAATATTATGGGGATGAAAATGTCGAAGAAGAAACGCAGCCCTATCTTTTTGATTATAAATCTTTATATAAAAGAGACGCGGAATCCTGGTACTCCAAAGGACTCCTTAACAGGAATGAGGACTGCGGAAATCTTTTTTATTCCGGAAATCGGCTGACGGATGAATTGGAACCGGAGAATGAATTATGCATTACCGACCTGATTGAATGGGGAAAAGCAAATTTCGACTGTATTATTTTTATCACCGACCGCTATGACGACAAACCAGCAGTGCGGAATCTGACAGCCAATTGCGACTACACGATAGCAACGCCGCTGGCAAATATAGATGATATAGAAGCCTGTAAGAATTATTATGAATGGCTTGGGGGAAACGTCTTGTATACAGCATGGGAATATAATCCGAAATGCAGCTTGCCCGAGGAAAGCATCCTCTTAATGGTGGGCGAGGAGAAGTATCTGGGTGCCATTTCACATGATGAAGAACGCAATTATAAAAGAAATTTTATTGGAAAGATTCGGCCGATTTTTTATCCGGAGGGAGAGGCGGATAACACACAATACGTCAATATTATCAATCGGTTGTTTCAAACTGCATGTTCTAATAAAGAAAGGTCGTGCGTAAGCGTATGAAAAAGAATATAATTTTGAAAATCGCTGCTTTCCTGCTTTGTATGGCAATAGTAGCCGGAATTTACACATTTATCGTAATTCCATCCGTACGAAAAGAGCAAAAAGAATTTTACGAACAAAAAATGGAAACAGAAATGTATCACTATATTACCGTTTTGACATACAACGGCGATACGCCGCTTCTCTCCAATACCATTATCACAGAAGCAATCGCATCTTGCTTTGAAAAAGTAAACATGCCGGTGGGCTGCGTTACATCAGATTATGTTTCTGATTTTGAGGACATTCTTGGGCTTCAGTTGCAGTATCCGATTTGCAGAGGACAGCAAGTATCTTTTCAAAATTTCAAGGAGTTCTTAAAGGATTCGGAAAACAATGAAAAATTGAAAGAATTCCAGATTTGCAGCCTGGTAGCCGGGCAGGCGATGCCCGGTCGATTTGCAGACATTTTGCTTCGCTATCCGAATGGAAATGCGGCAGTTGTCGTACCGAAAATACAAATTTATGATATACAACGCGATTTGGAGACAGACACTTTCGCGAAAGATAAAAACGAGTGCTATACAATCGTCTTTGCGGTAAACGACCAAGAATACTGTGATCTTATGGATGCGCAGAAAGAGGGTATTTTGGATATTCGTATCTATATTGATGAGGCACAGAAAGCATCCACTAAGACATATCAGCCTGCTTTGCTCTTAAATGGGGTCTGAAAATGGGCTATTTATCATCCTCAGCATGGCGGGCTCTTATTGATATCGTATCTGACAGTTTATCTGACAGCACCCGGTTTTCTCAAATTTATCATGTTGACAGGGCACATGCCGAGAAAGCAATCCGTATGTTTACCGGATTGAAAGACCAGGCAGCGTTAGGGAATAGAACCGCCAGACAGAATATCGTGGATTATTATATTCGTTTATTGGAGTCCTATGAAGAAACAAAACTCGAAAGCATGATTCGGGCGGCGGTTGACTTTGAAGATATAGGGAAGAACAGCGTGGATGTGGTTTTTGAATTATTGCTCGCAAATTTTACCTTTGAACAAATTTTACAAGAATACACGATACATAGCAGAGACATTGGCGTTATGGAAGAAACCTTTTTAAGATTAACAGCAAGAGAGTTAGAAGGAAAAGTGCCTTTTTTGCGTCGATACGAAAAAAAACGCGAGAGACTGAGCTTCATCTGTGTTTTATTATATGCAGTCAGCTATGGACAGAGCTGTATCGAAGCTTTACAATATATGGATATCAATGAAATCGGAATATTAAACAAAAATTATATTTATATCATTTATAAAGGCATTAAAATCAGACTCAAATTTCTGGCGTTTGAAAATACCGGAACAATTATCAACATACAAAAAAAGACGACGCAAAAAGCGGCCTTAAATTACGATATGCAGAACCCTATCATCGTAACTTCAAAAAATAATTCGAACAGAATCAGCGCAGCGGGATACGACGTCACTCCCGGGGATGACGACTTTTATTATAATGAACGACTTTTTAATTTAACTGTCGTTTCACTGGAAGACATCGCGGAAAAATATCAAACGATCGACCAAACGATGATTTCATTTTTAAAGTACAATCAAAAAGGACGGGGCAGCTTTATAGTATCGGGATCTGACATGGGAATCGGAAAAAGTACCTTTTTGTTATCGATGATCGGCGAATATCCGAATTATTGGGGGATCGGGATATTGGATCAGCAAAACGAACTACAGGCGGGCATAAAATATCCGGAGAAAAATGTAATCACATTGGTAGAAAATATGAAACGTGATCTTGCCCAAAGCTTTGCCTATTTATTAAAAACATCACGCGATATTCTTGTTGTAAGTGAAATTACCTTACCGGAGGAAGTATCAGAACTTGTAAATGCGGCGCTTCGCCTCAATGCCGGGGTCAGCGCTACCATGCACTCTTTTTCTCCAAAAGAAGTCATTCCGAATCTTAGGAATCTGATGATGAAAACCCCAATGTACCATGATAAAAACACGGCGGAAGAGGATATCGCAGTATGTATCGATTTAAATATCAATTAAAAACGTCTAGAAACAGGGCGCAATGTGGT
>JBKUJR010000015.1:0-25673 GCA_046952735.1 Clostridia bacterium
GTGTGGTATCTCGATACCTGCTATGAAATTTTTGACCGCTACCGCACGTGGGACGGCGGCAGAATCTACATTGCGATGGGGTCAAACATCAGCAATATCGCAGTCGGTGCGGCAACTTCCGCAACGCCTGACGGGCGTCGTGCGGGA
This sequence comes from Clostridia bacterium, assembly GCA_046952735.1. Classification (GTDB taxonomy): domain Bacteria; phylum Bacillota; class Clostridia; order UBA1212; family UBA1255; genus Egerieisoma. Next base: position 148 of record JBKUJR010000015.1, read on the forward strand.
AAGCCTCTCAGCGATGCCGCCTCTCCGACTTATCAACAGGATAAAAACGGCATTACCGCGGCATTGCTTTCCTGTGCGAAACCGGACTATCGGAAGGCCGCCTGCGGCACGGTCCTGAATCGGAAATTTACGTCTGACTTTTTCAAAGATAAAAAAAATGTCGAGAAGCTCGCCAGCCTGATCAGGACTTATTTTGATCTGGGAGGGCAGGAAATCCAGATCAATGCGGTATCGCGGAAAATTTTGAAAGAAGCGATGGAACGCCCCCAGGATTATCAGGATTTGATGGTCAGAGTTTCCGGCTTCAGCGCTTTTTTTGTACAGCTCGATCCGTCTGTCCAGTCAGATATTCTTGCGAGGACGGAGTACGATGCCTGAGTTTGGTATTATTACGCAGATACAGAGATTTTCTACCGGGGACGGCCCCGGCATCCGCTCGACGGTCTTTTTAAAAGGCTGTAATCTCCGCTGCCGGTGGTGCCATAATCCGGAAACGATCTCCCCAAAGAAGGGCGAACGTATGTTTTACGCCGGCCTCTGCCGGCACTGCGGGGGATGCAGCCGTGGGGAAGCATGTCCGAGCGGCGCGCTGCATTTTGCCGGATATGAGATCACACCGGAGGAAACGGCGCATATCCTGCTGGAGGATCTGCCTTTTTACCGCAATTCGGACGGAGGCGTGACGTTTTCCGGAGGCGAACCGCTCCTCCAAAAAGAATATGTATATTCTACGGCGATGCTGCTAAAAGAAAAAAACGTGCATATTGCCGTCGATACTGCGGCTTCCGTTCCCTATTCTGCGTTTGCGCTGCTGAACCGCGTTGCCGATCTTTATTTGATCGATCTGAAGGGAACGGAGGAAGCTTCCCATTATGAAAAGACAGGAGGAAATTTGAAACTCATTTTCAATAATATTGAAAATTTGATACGTTCCGGAAAAGAAGTGGAGCTGCGGATCATCGTAGTGCCGGGATACAGCGATACCCGGGAGTACATGGAAAAAGCAAATGCCATTGCGGAGAAACTACATGTCCGTAAAATTACGCTGCTGCCGTTTCACAATCTGGGCGCTTCGAAATACCATGCGATGGGACTCGATTATGCATATCAGAATACGGCTCCAGTGGAGCATGGCGTTTTAGAACAACTGTCGTCTTGCTTTGAAAATAAGATTATAAATTTTTAATTAGGAGGAATTATATGAAAAAAACAGCAAAAGCAGCGATTTATACGGGAATCGGAAAACCTTTCGAAATCCGGGAATACCCCCTTACGCCCCCTCGGGCGGGAATGGCGTCGCTGGAATTGATCGCCAGCGGCATTTGCGGAACGGATCTGCATATCCACGCGGGAAAAATACCTCTCGCGCCGCCGAAAATAATCGGGCATGAATTCATTGGGCGGATCGCCGCCATTTCAGAGGAAGATCAGGCGATTTACGGAGTCCGGACCGGCGACGCCGCGATTGTGGATATTGCCTGTCCCTGCGGCGAATGTCTTTTGTGCCAAACGGGCGATGATGCAAACTGTATCGATATGCAGGTGACGAACGGCGGAAATCCGGAAACGCCGCCGCATTTTTACGGAGGATATGCCGAATATAATTATTCGCCGGTGAAAAATCTGATTAAAATTCCGCCGGAAATCGATCCGGTAACTGCCTGCGTATTTCCGTGCGCGGGGCCTACCGCGCTTCACGCATTTCAATTGGCGAAAAAAGCGGGTGTGGAGGCTGCTCATATCCGCACGGCGGTCGTACAGGGACTCGGCCCGGTCGGCATGTTCGCAGTGATTTATCTTGCCTCCCTCGGCGTTGCAAATATCGTAGCCGTTACGTCCCGGGAGCGAAAAGAACGCGACGCGCTTGCTTTCCGATTTGGAGCGTCGCATGTGTTTTCTTTAGAAAAAATGGACGCTGCGGAGATCGGACGGCAAGTCAAAGCGCTTAGCAGGGGCGCAGGGGCGGATCTCGTCTTCGAAGCTTCCGGAAATCCGCAGGCAATTCCCCAGGGAATGGAACTGCTTCGGAATCGCGGGGTCTATCTGATCCCCGGACAATATTCCAACAGCGGCGGAATCGAAATCCTGCCGCAGACGATTACCTTTCGTGCGCTGCACATCATCGGTTCTTCACAGTATTCGATCTGCGACGTGAAGGCGTATCTCGATTTTTTAATCCGGCATCCTGCGCTCCACGAAGCCATCCGCAGCCTGGCGTCCTGTTATCCGATGCAGGAAATCAATCAGGCGTTCGCAGATGCGAAAAGCGGGAAAAATATAAAAACAATGATTGTAAAATAACGGATTTATACCATATCTGCCGATTCTATGTTGAGCGGCAGCGGGAACCAGCTGCCTGCAAAGGGAGGAAGCCCATATCCGGAGCAGGCAAACGGTTTTCCCAGACCGCAGAACAGCCGGGCGGCTTCCGGCGCGGGAATCTCCAGATCCGGCGCGCCGCCGCAAAGCGATACGGAAGCCTTTCCGTCCCGGACTTCGATTGCGATTTGCTCGGACGTTTCTTCGGCCGAAACGCGCACGACCAGTTTCCCGTCGCACAACTCCGCATAGCGGCTTTTGAGCTCGAACAATGCGGAAAGAACGTTTCTGAAATTTAAAATCAAAGTCCGGCAGGGAGCGCGCAGCACCATGTCCTCTGCGCAGTGGGACAGCTCCGCCGTTTTTTCCTGTTCGTATAAGCCCAGCCCATAGACGGTCAGATGTTCTTTTCCAAAATGATCCATATAATCCTTTAAAATATCACAGAGCGCGCAGCCGTTTTCATATGCGATTTCACAGATCCCGTTATCCTTTCCCACAAGATATCCGCAAAGCCTGCCCTCTTTTGTAATCAAAAAAACATGATTCTCCCACGTGCGTAAAATGTCGGCAAGTTTTTGCCGGGGCCGTTCAAAATACAGCGATTTTCGCGTATGGAGCCGGCTGATCAGCGCAAGCTCTTCTTCACTGCCGCAGCCTGCCATTTCATAAAAAGCATAGACGCCGGTCCGCGTACCCGTCAGATTTTTCCTGGTCAGCTCAAATACGGCGCAAAGACCTGCGGCAGTGAAGCCAAAACGTTCATATCTCTGCCGGTTCCCGCCAAGAAATGCGACGTCTACGTTTTCCCGTTTCATCTTCGCCAAAGCCGCTTCCATCATTTCCGACATATATCCGCGGCCGCGGCATTCTTCCGTCGTGCCCACCGTACCGATGCCGGCTGCATGCAGCGTCTGCCCGCCGACGTAAATTTTGTTCGGAATTACCCCAACGAGGCCCGTGATCCTGCCGCCGTCCCGTATTATGAGATGCTCTTTTGCAGTGGAAGGATCTTGATATAATTTCGGCATGACCTTCTGGAAAAAATGCTCGTTATAAGTAAAATGCGCATTATCCCATTTCCCGGTAAAAATTCTGTTTGCCGTATCAGTCAGTTCTGTAAAATCTTTCTCCGAAGCCAATTCCGTTACGCGCATAGCCGCCGCCTCCCGCATATTATTCATAGGACATATTTAAACATGCGGGAAAAATAAAGTCAAATAAAAACCCCGCTGCCGGAACAGGCAGCGGGGCACGGGGTGCAGGCGATTATTCGATCGCAATATATTTCTTTTCCGGAAGCTTCTTCGCATCTCTCTTCGGAACGCATAATTTCAAAATTCCGTCTTCGAGTTTCGCCGAGATGTCTTCCTCCGTAATGTTTTCTCCTACGTAGAAGCTTCTCGAGCACTGGCCGCAATACCGCTCCCGCCTGATGTATTGGCCGTCTTTGTCCTTCTCATCCTTATCGAGCGACTTTTCTCCCATGACCGTCAGAAAGCCGTCTTCCAACTGGATTTTGATATCCTCTTTTGAAAAACCGGGCAGATCGATCGCAAGCTCGTAGGAATCTCCCTTTTCCTTGATATCCGTTTTCATGAGGTGCGTCCCATGTTTCCCATATAACGGATCGTGACCCTTGAAACCCCTTTCAAAAGGAAACCCAAAAAAATCATCAAATAAACCTTCACCGAAAATACTTGGCAACATAAGTCATTCCTCCATTTCTAAATATTATGATTTGTTGCATTTTAGTATTTGTACTTTCCAGAAAAATATACGTTCGGAATATTCCCGGCGTACCTCTTTCTTTGTGGTACGATCCTATTATAACACGCTTGTTAGCACTGTCAATAGGTGAGTGCTAATAAATGTATAAAATTTTAATAAAGTAATAATTTATGGATTTTTAAGATTTGTAAGAACACGTATTTTTGTTTGACAAACAAATACGATTGCACTACAATGGGCACGTTGTTTATAACATTGAATCTGAAAGGTTGTGTAAAGATGTCATTACCTGTTGCATTACAGTTATTCTCCGTACGCGATGACATGGATGCTGATTTTGAAGGAACGCTCAAAAGCGTGAAGGCCATGGCTATCAGGGAGTCGAATTTGCAGGTCTCTATGGCCGCGACGTGGAAACTGTGAAGAAGCTGCTTGCAGAGATCGGCCTGGAACCGGTATCTGCGCATATTTCCTTAGATGAATTCCTTGCCGATCTGGAAGGGACGATCGATCGCTATCTCGAAATCGGTTGTAGATATGCCGCGATTCCGTATTTAGTGGAAGAACTCCGCCCTGGCCAGCCAAAGTGGGGGGAAACCGTGGCAAATATTGAGAAAATTGCAAAAGCTGCAAAGAAAAAAGGGATGCAGCTCCTCTATCATAATCATGATTTTGAATTTGTAAAAATCGACGGCGAATACGCTCTGGATAAGCTTTACGACACGATTCCGGCAGAACTCCTCCAAACGGAATTGGATACGTGCTGGGTCAACGTCGCCGGGGTAGATCCCGTCGGCTATGTCAGAAAAGACAGCGGCAGAACGCCCGTGCTCCATTTGAAAGATTTTACGGGCGGCAAAACGGACAACATGTATGAGCTCATCGGCATCGAAAGCGAGAAGCCCGCCTATACCAAAGCATTTGAATTCCGTCCGGTGGGATATGGCAAACAGGATGTGCCGTCCTTACTGGAGGCGGCGGAGGACTGCGGGACAAAATGGCTGGTAGTGGAGCAGGACGCGCCCAGTATGGGTAAAACGCCTCTGGAATGCGCGGAAATGAGCGTTCGCTATTTAAAAACTTTACTTTGATCTATATAGTATATATTAAGAAGAACGAGGTGCTGTCATGGGAAATATTTTAGACAAATTTAAGGAAATCACGGAAGAAAAAAAGGAAATCGACGCGTCCAGAAAACTCCGCGTCGGAATCATCGGAACGGGATGGATCGCGGAAGCACATGTCGACGGGTATAAAAGAATGCCCGACGTAGAGATCGTAGCGGCGGCCGATCTCATCCCCGGCAAAGCGGAAGCCTTTATGGCGCGGCTTGGCCTGGGCGATGCGGATATCAAATATTATCCGAGCCATAAGGAAATGCTGGACGACGAAAGCTTAAAGCTGGACGCGGTAAGCGTTTGTACATACAACTGCCAGCATGCGGAGTGTACGATCTATGCGCTGGAACACGGCGTCAACGTCCTTCTTGAAAAGCCCATGTGCGTTACGACGGAAGAAGCCGTCATGATCTGCAAAGCAGAAAAGAAGAGCGGCAAAGTCCTTTCCATCGGCTTCCAGCCCAGATTCGATGAAAATATGAAAATGCTGAAACGCATTGTAGAATCGGGCGTTCTCGGTAAAGTATACTATATTCAGACGGGCGGCGGCAGACGGCGGGGAATTCCGACGCCGTTTGGAACGACGTTTATCGAAAAAGAAACGGGGGGCATCGGCGCGCTCGGAGATATCGGCTGTTACTCCCTCGATATGGTGCTGAACGCGATCGGATATCCGAAGCCGCTTACCGTTTCGGGATACAAATCCGATTTCTTCGGCACGAGACCGGAAATGTATCCGGGACATCCCGAATATGCGGCAAAATTCGGCGTAGATGATTTTGCGGCGGCGTTTGTCCGTTTGGAAGGCGGCGTCATCCTCGACTTCCGTATCGCGTGGGCGATGAACCTCGATACCCCTGGAGACACGATCCTGATGGGAACCGAAGGCGGCCTCCGTATTCCTTCTACAGAATGCTGGAATGGTTCCATCGGCGGCCCGATGACAATTTACCATGAAGTGGGCGGCGCGCAGGTAGAAACGAAAATTCCTGTCATGAACACGAACGGAAACGTATTCGACATGAAACTGCGTTCTTTCCTGGACGCGGTGAAAACAGGCGGCGAAGCGCCGGTTCCTTCTTCGCAGATTCTTTATAATCAGGCGATCATCGACGGCATCGCAAAGTCTGCGGCGATCGGCAAAGAAGTCGAAATCGATATTCCTGAAATTTAATGAATGCAGTGAAAACGGCCGGGGCATGTTTTACGATATCAACGGATGCCTCCGGCTTTTTCGCGTTTTGGAGGAAATAGAACATATGAGAGCATTGAATAGCGAACTTTTACATAAAAATCTTACAAAGCGGCAGAACGGTCTTATGGAAGACGGGCATGTGGGCCGCTGTGAAATCCTGATCCGGCAAAACGGCGCCAAAGTTTTCCATGAAAGCTTTGGCTGTGAAAAAAATTTGATGTACCGGCTGGCATCGATGACGAAACCGGTAACGGCGGCGGCCGTATTATTGGAAGTCCAAAAAGGCCGGCTGTCGCTGCAGGACAAAGTCTCAAAATTTTTTAAGGGCTTTGCAAACCAATTTGTCGGAATGCTCGATGAAAACAGAACCGTGATTCCAAAAGAAAAGGTAAAGAATGAAATCACCATTGAGCGTTTGCTGAATCATACCAATGGACTTTTGTCTGATATCGGAGGCGTCGGCGAAGCGCAGGAATGCGCCATGACGATGGAGGACCGGCAAAGCCTTACTACGGTGACGAATTATATCGATCATGTGATGCTCTCTTTCCAGCCGGGAGAAATGGCGTTTTACAGTGCTACGGCAGCGTTTGACGTTGCTGCCAGAATCGTGGAGCTTACCTCGGAAATGCCGTTTGCCGAATATGTGGAGCAGGGTATCATGAAGCCGCTTGGAATTACAGACATCACGTTCCGGCCAAGCGAGGAACAATGGGGCCGCATGTCGCAGATGCATTATTTCGACGGGAAAAAAGTTTGGTATGAAGATCTGGGGAAAACGATATTTGAAGGCTTCCCGCTGACGTATTATTGTGGCGGCGCGGGGCTTGCGGGGACTGCGGAAGCGTATTCCGCGTTTGCCGAGATGCTTCTGAACGACGGTTTTTCCCGCAATACCGCGGTGCTTGCGCCTGAAATGGTGAAATTGATGAGAAAACCCTATGTGCCCATTTCCGGAGATCCGAACGATGCGCAGTGGTGGGGACTGGGCGTAAGGGTAATCGCTGACGATCAGTATACGCTTCCGAAGGGCTGCTTTGGCTGGAGCGGCGCATATGGTTCCCATTTCTGGGTGGATCCTGAAAATCATATCACAGCTGTATATATGAAAAATTCCAGATATGACGGGGGAGCCGGGGCACAATCCTCGACCTGGTTTGAGGAAGATGTCGCAAACAGTTTTGAGTAAAGGAGAACAAGAGATGTTCAGCGAAACGGGGAGCAGAGACGCAGTAACCGCGGCGATCTCTGTGGCGATCACAAAAGACAGGACGACGGAGAAAACAATGCAGTCAAAGCTGAAGAACGAAGGCATTTTAACGGCGGCTGTAGATTTTGGCGGCGAGTTTATCGCTTCCGTCACGAAAATGATTGAACGCGCCGTAGTTGCGGCAAAAAGGGAAAATCTGATCCTCGATTCCCATGCGGAAGAAGGCGCCGTGGCAGGCGCGGCGCGGGAAGCCGTTTCGCAGATCATGAATAAAGCCATCGGTCTGAATATCGGCGGTAAAATTGCAATTGCCCGGTGCGGAGAGCACATCAGTGTGGCGGTTTTCTTCGGAATCGGTTTGCTCCATTTAAATGAAATGGCGATCGGGCTCGGCCACAGAGTGATCTATCGGAGTACGGCGGAAACGGAGGCGGCACGGGATGAATCATAATATCGCAATCGACGGCCCTTCCGGAGCCGGCAAAAGCACGCTGGCAAAGATGGCGGCGCGGGAATTCGGATATCTGTATCTCGATACGGGGGCAATGTACCGTGCTTTCGGACTGTATGCTATTGAACAGGGAATCGATTTTACAGCATCGGACGCGGAGAATGCAGATAAAATCAAAGCTTTGACAGACGGTTTTACAATCGATATTTCGTATGAAAACGACAATCAGCAAGTTTTTGTAAACGGCAGAAACGTCACGGCTCTGATCCGTACGCCGGAAATTTCGATTGCATCGTCCAAGGCTGCCGCGATTCCGGAGGTGCGTTTCAAATTAGTTGAGCTGCAGCGCCGCATCGCGGCGGAGCACGACGTCGTGATGGACGGCAGGGATATCGGATCTTACGTTTTAAAAGATGCGTGCGTCAAAATTTTTCTGACCGCTTCACCGGAGGTACGTGCCAGACGGCGCTTCGAAGAACTGCGAAGAAAAGGTAATCTGGAGATCACTTATGAAGAAGTGCTCCGGGATCTGAAATTCCGCGATGACAACGACAGCTCCCGTTCTTTCGCGCCACTGAAACAGGCGGAAGATGCCATATTGCTGGACACCTCGGAAATGACCGAAGCGCAGAGCGCCGAAGCGCTGTTCGAGATCATACGACATAAAATCGGTGAAATATAACATGGAGTTTCTGCGCTTTCTCTGCAAAATATTTTTTACCGTTTTTGTGCGCGTCCGGGTGATCGGCCTGGATAAAATGCCGGCGGAAGGCGGTCTGCTCGTTGCGGCGAATCATGAAAGCATGCTCGATATGTTTATGATCGGTTACCGCGTGCCGCGTTATATCAAATGGATGGCAAAAGAAGAGCTTTTTCACAACAAGCTTGTTGCAAAATTCCTTACGGCATGCGGCGCCTATCCTGTGAAACGCAGCACACGCGACGTTTCGGCGGCGCGGACGACGTTTGAAATGCTGGAAAAAGGCGAGCCTGTCGGGATTTTTCCCCAGGGAACGCGTTCTAAGGGAACCGGCCGTGCGCACAAAGCGAAACATGGCGTCGCAAAATTTGCCGTAGAAGCCGGCGTGCCGGTGCAGCCTGTTGCGATCTGGGGTAAGATCCGCTTGTTCGGCCGCGTATACGTCCGCTTTGGCGACCCGATCCGGCTGCCGCAGCCGGCGGAAGGCACAAAATATACAAAGGAAGAATACCTGCGTATGTCGCAGGAAATTCTCGATACGATCTATGCGCTGATGGAGGTTCCGGAACTTGAAAATCATAAAAGCTGAAACGGCAGGTTTTTGTTTCGGCGTAGCGAATGCCGTCAACAAATCTTTTGAAATTTTACGGAACAAAAAGGAAGGCACTTCCGTTTTTTCTTATGGGGAACTGATTCATAACGACCATGTAATCCGCAGGCTGGAGGCGCTCGGCATGCGCGTCGTCCGGACTCCGGAGGAGATCCGTACTCTGACGGGAGGTCACCCGGAACGGGCGGTAGTAATTATCCGGGCGCACGGCGTTTCCCGGAAACGATACGAATCGCTGGAAAGGCTCGGCTGCACGCTGCTGGATGCCACCTGCCCGGTTGTTACGAAAATCCATAAGCTCGTCGCCCAGCAGTTTGCGCAGGGGCGGCAAATCATTATTATCGGAGACAAAGAACATCCGGAGGTGATCGGCACAAACGGATGGTGCGATGAAACGGGGATTATATTGTCCGACGAGGAAGCAGCAAGAAATTTTTGCCGGGAGCGCAACAATATATTGTATAGTGTAGTAGCGCAAACCACTTTTTCTAAAAAAATTTTTACTAAAATATGTGAAATATTAAAAAAATCCTTTGACAACACGATTTTTTTTGATACAATATGCAGTGCGACATCTTTAAGGCAGGAAGAAACTGTTAAAATTGCATCGCAAGCGGACTTAATGGTTGTAGTGGGGGATAAGAAAAGTTCGAATACCCGAAAGCTATATGATTTGAGCACCGATCTTTGCGAGCGTGTTTTATTTGTGGAAAATGCCGGAGAGCTGGATTTGTCGCAGGTAGATAAATATATGAAAGTTGGTGTGACAGCGGGGGCTTCTGTTCCCGACTGGATCATCGGGGAGGTTGTTGGTAAGATGAGTGAAATCAATCCGGAAGTAAACAAGGAAGAAATCGAAACCGCCGAAGCTGCGGAGACTGCCGTAGAAACCGTTACGGAAAATGCGGCGGAAATTCCTGCGCAGCCCGCGCCGGAGGCTCCGATTTCAGACGATTCGAATGTCGCAAACGAGAACGATTCATTCGAAACGATGCTGGACAAGACTCTGACCACGATTACGAGCGGTCAGATCGTCAAGGGAACGATCAATAAGATCGATAACAAGGGCGTCTACATAGACCTTGGATTTAAATTTGAAGGATTTATCGCAATCGACGAGTTTGCGGAAGTTCCCGGTTTTGAACCAAGTCAGCTGAATATCGGCGATGAAGTAGAGGCTATGGTTGTGAAAGTAAGCGATAAAGATGGAGAAGCGATTCTTTCGAAGCGGCGTGTTGACAACAAAAAGAACATGATTTTGCTGGAACAGTCGTTTGAAAGCAAATCTCCGATCACAGTGCGCATCAAAGAAGCCGTAAATGGCGGCGTCGTCGCATATCTGGGATCGGTACGTATTTTTATACCCGCTTCGCAGCTTTCCGAAAGATATGCGAAAGATTTGACTGCGTTTATCGGCAAGAGCGTCGATGTCATCGTCACTGCGTTTGAAAAAGGACCGAAGGGCCATAACAGAATCGTTGGGTCCAGAAAAATCCTGCTGGTGGCGGAGAGAGAAGAAAAAGAAGAAGCTTTCTGGGGTCAGATCGAGGCAGGAAAGATCTGTACGGGAATCGTAAAGAGCCTGACGCCGTTCGGCGCTTTTGTCGATATCGGCGGTTACGACGGGCTGATCCACATGTCCGAGCTATCCTGGAGCAGGATCAAGCATCCTTCTGAGGTTCTGAAAGTGGGCCAGGAAGTCGAAGTGAAGATCCTGGAATTCGACAGAAAGAAAAAGAGAATTTCTCTGGGGTACAGGAAAGAAGAAGAAAATCCGTGGTTCGATGCGGAAAATCTGTATCAGGTGGGCGACATTCTGGAAGTCACCGTCGTTCGTTTTGCGAATTTCGGCGTATTTGTAAATATTGCGCCTGGAATCGACGGATTGGTGCATATTTCCCAAATTTCGAACCAGAGAATTTCAAGCGCCGCGGACTGTCTCAAAATCGGCCAGAAAGTAATGGCGAAGATCATCGATACGAACATTGCCGAGAAGAAAATCAATCTCAGCATCCGTGATGTCCAGGCGTATGATCCGGAACCGAAACCGGTCGAACTCGATGAAGACGGCAATCCGATTCTCCCTGAGCGGAAAGAAAGACCGCGCAGGAAAGAACGCGGCGACCGTCCTGCAAAAGGTGAAAAGCGTTCGAGAAGAGATTCGGACGAGGAAGGCATCGTTGCGGATCAGGCATCTTCCATGGGAACTTCCATAGGGGATATTCTGGCTTCGAAGCTCCAGCCGGCGATAGAAGTGAATTCGGTTTTAGAAACTGAAACCGAAGAGGCAGCGGAAGCTCCTGCGCAAGACGCGGAGACGGAAGCGAAAGAATAAGTACGTTTTATAAAGACTGATTTCACTTTATATAGAAAGACTGTCCTGCAAATTTTGTCAGGACAGTCTTTTGTCATATTTTAACCACAGCAGAAAGAAAACGTATCATTTTATGATAGAAAGGAATCTTTATGGAAAAATTTACATTGACCTCCAAAGATCGGGAGCTTATCTCTATTGGACTGGAAGTGCTGCATGAAAATTTCGATGACGGAGTATACAATCACACTGTGGGTTGCGCCGTTTTATGTAAAAACGGCAAGATCTACAAAGGGGTGAATTGTGATGGAATTCACGGTTCCTGTGCGGAATATATTACGATAGGAACGGCAATTTCCGCAGGCGAGAGGGAATTTGATACGATTGTTGCCGTTCATGACAAGTCTCCGAATGGTGTAATACCGCCCTGCGGCAACTGCCGTCAAATGCTTTTCGAATACTGTCCCGATATAAAAGTAATCGTTAATGACGAAAATGGAAATCCGGTGAAAATTAAAGCTGCTGATTTGCTGCCGTATGCGTGGAAACCTATAATATGCTGACGCGCCGCTTCAATTGTTTTTCCAGGGCGGTTTCTAAAAGACGCGGCTGCGTGAAATTTTTGTTTGCATTGACTGACGAGTTGTGCTACAATAGCCAATGCTGTTTGAAGATTTTCAAGGGAGGTGTGTTTAAATGGCAAGATGTGAATTTTGTTCAAAAGATATGTTGTTCGGACGCCACATCAGCATAACACGTTCGCAGGTGAGCAGACGTGCGAAAAGGAACTGGAAGCCGAATGTCAGAAGAGTCAAGATCATGGTGAATGGCGCTCCCCGTTACGCTCATGTGTGTACTTCCTGCTTGAAATCAGGAAAGGTTACGAGAGCTGTTTGATTTCGCATTGACAGGTAATACGGAATGTGTTATCGTACGAAAACATAGCATTACAGCCGGTCTCTATGGAGATCGGCTTTTTGCATGCCGGTTGTACGCGAAAAATAATATTGAATTTTTTTATAAAGGGGGTTGACAACTTCTGCGTATATTTGTATAATAGGCGAGCGTTCTTACCGGACGTACAGTATGGTCGTTCGGTGGGCACTTATGGCGGCGTAGCTCAGTTGGCCAGAGCATTCGGTTCATACCCGACAGGTCATAGGTTCGAATCCCATCGCCGCTACCATTTTAGGCCCCTTGGTCAAGAGGTTAAGACATCGCCCTTTCACGGCGGCGACACGGGTTCGATTCCCGTAGGGGTCACCACATAAAACGCTTTAGAATTGATATTCTAAGGCGTTTTTTTATATTTCATTCCTCTCAGAATTTTCATCATAAGCGAGATCATTTTTATGGATCGTTTCCGCGTTTTATCATAGAACCCATAGCAGCCTCATATGTTAAAGAGAGCGATATATCTGGACCTGAGCGCTGCCGGAATTTTGGAAGATGTACGGAACTATGAAAGAACTGGAAAATACAATCAGGCATTTACGCCGGGAAAGAGCGTATCTCATCGATCGATTTGAACATTTATATCGATACGACGGCGATAGCCGAAGCGTAATTTTAGAAAAAGATGATTTTACCGATGCAATCATTACTCATAATCATCCTGCGGACGAAACGGGATTCTCTGATTCGTTTGGAAAAGACGATTATGAATTTCTCCGAAATCATCCGGAAATCAAAGAGCTGCGTGCGGTAAATCCGAAATATGATTATAAATTGCAATTGCTGAAACCTCTTGATCTATCGTATCACGAAGCGGAGCTTGGCGGCATGGAGCTGGCGCTGGAAAACGGAAATTATGATGAATTGCAGCATAACACGATGAAGTGGCTCGAAAAAAAGGGGTATATCAAATATACGCGGCGAGAAGCTCAGGAATCATCATAGAGACGGGAAAGCTGCTCCAAATAATAACATAAAAATCCTTTTCTAACAAAGCCCGCAAAGTTTTTTGACCGCCAGCGCCGCACATTTGACCGCCAGAGCGGTATCGTGAACCTCCGGATTTTCCAGGCCTGCGGCAGCGCGCTCCTGATTCCATACGACGTGGAGAACGCAGCCCGCCTTGCAGCCTAAAGCGGCGGCCGCCGTATAGATTGCGGCGGACTCCATCTCGGAAGCCAGCACGCCGAGCTTTTTCCACGCCTCCCATTTTTGTTCCAGTTCATAGGAGACCGGCATGCGGGCGGGGCTGTGCTGCCCGTAAAAGGAATCTTTGCATTGCACCACGCCTATATGGCTTTTTACTCCGATCTCGCCTGCCGCCTGGCGCAGTGCTAAGGTAATCCCAAAATCCGCCGTCGCAGGGTATTCGATGGGGGCATAGTGCAGCGCGGTACCCTCCTGGCGTACCGCCGATTGTGCGATTACCAGCTCGCCGCTCAAAATTTTCGTCTGCATGGCGCCGCAGGTGCCGACGCGGATAAAATGGCTGACACCGGCCATGTGCAGCTCTTCCACTGCGATTGCGGCACTGGGGCCGCCGATCCCGGTGGAACAGAGAAATACGGGGTGCTTTCGCTCCGAATCGGCAAAACCGCGCCAGATGTTGAACTCCCGGTGGTATGCGACGGGCGCTGCGTCGATAAAATAGGACGCGATACTTTCTATCCTTCCGGGATCTCCAGGCAATATTGCAAATTCTCCGCGTATCTGTCCGGGATCGAACCCCAGGTGATATAAAATTTCATCGTTCATAAACGTACCCCGCTTCCGGACCATAATTACTTATAAAGTTATTATACCACATCCAGCCGGAATTAGTATTTGCTTTTAGCCGGATTTGTTATATAATAAATAGTGTATGTAAAATAGGAGGTGGCGGAGGATGCTGAGCAATGCGAATAAAGAACAATTGTCCGAGATTTCGGAATATATTGGTTCGGAATTCGGGATCACCGACGACGCCGGACATATTTTATTTTACAGCGGCGGCGAAGCTGCAGAGCAGGCCGCAATCGAACTTGCGGCGGTTTTTGCAGAGCTGCAGGCGGAAGAGAATCTCAACCTGTATGATACCCAGGGATTTATGCGGGGCGGATATCTATTTGAAAACGTCACGGCGGATTCGGATGAAATCCTGTTTATGTTCCTGAAATTAAAGGCTGCGCAGGAGAACGAATACACGAATCAAAAGAATATCCTAGCGCTCGCTGCGCACGGCTTTCGTTACCGGGAATCGCAAAGCAGCAAGGACCTCATCAATATTTTTAAAAAGCTGCTCATCGAGGGGCGCAGAAGCGTTACGGAGGAACAGCTGGAATCCGTTTACGGCGAGTTTATGATGGATGCGGAAGGTTTTGCGGTAGTGCTGGTAGCCTTGAACAAAACGCCGGGAGGGGGCGCTACCGACAGCGATATGATCTGCCGCGCGCTGCAGGAGCTGTTTGGCGCGGATCAGGGCTTTCTGATCATACCGCTCGACTATGCGCGCACAGCGATCGTCTGTCCGCTCCACGACGAAATCACATATGATTATGTGCTGGAATATGCGAATATGATTAAAGATACGCTCTTATCGGAAGCCATGGTAGAAGTGTACGTATCGGTCAGCTCCAAAATTTCCGGGATCATGAATCTGAACGACGCCTATGTCGAAGCGGACAAGGCGAAAAATATCGGAGCGATTTTCGAGATGGAAGATAAATGCTTCGAATATACGAAACTTGGATTGGAAAAAATGATTTATTCCATTCCGATGGATGCCTGCGTAGGATATATCGATGAGACGTTCGGCGAAGGTTTTTTAAAAGACAAATCTTCTCAGGAACTCTTGAACACGGTCAAAGCATATCTTGATAACAATTTCAATGTGAGCGAAGCTTCGAGAGTTTTGTACATTCATAGAAATACGCTGATGTACCGTCTGGATAAATTCAATAAGATGACCGGGCTCGACTGCTCGAAGTTTGAGATCGGTATGAAAGTGGGAATCGCGCTGCTTATTTTACAATATATAGAAAATAAAGAACCGGCGCTGCTGAATAAAGGATAAAGGAAGATTGAAAACGCGATGGAACAAAGTACAAAAGAAAACGCCGTAAGGCAGACGAGAAGGACAAGCATCTACCATAACGAAAACAGCAGGCAGCGCCCGATGATTTCATTTGACAATGTTACGAAACGATATCAGAACGGTGTGGAAGCGCTGCGAAATCTGAGCTTTCGCATTGAAGAAGGCGAATTCGTTTTTTTGATGGGTTCCAGCGGCGCCGGGAAATCGACGCTGATCAAGCTGATTTTATTGGAAGAACAGCCTACTTCCGGGAAAATTTATGTAAACGCACAGAATTTGTCAAAAATCAAACGCTCTCAGATTCAAAAATACAGACGGAGTATCGGCGTATTTTTCCAGGACTTCCGCTTGCTGGAAAAGAAAACCGTTTATCAGAACGTCGCGTTTGCCATGGAGATCACAGGCGCATCGCGGAAAGAAATCGATGAGAAAGTGAATATCACTCTGTCTCTGATGGGACTCAGCACAAAGAAAAAAGAATATCCGAGCCATCTCTCCGGCGGGGAACAGCAGCGCGTTGCGCTGGCGCGCGCGATCGTGAACGGGCCGGATATTTTGATCGCGGATGAACCGACCGGGAATCTGGATCCGGAAAATTCCAGCGAAATCATGGATCTTCTGATGAAGATCAATTCTTACGGAACTACGGTGCTCGTTGCGACGCACGAACAGAGCATGGCGTTAGAGTCCGGCAAACGGATCATCCGCCTCGACCATGGGAGGACGCTGGAAGACGGACGTGTTCCGGAACCGCAGGAACAACCGGCGCCGCCTACGGAAGACTTGCCGCCGGCGTCTTCGGAGCCGCCGATTGAAATTACGATCAAACAGGATGTGCGCAAAGAAGAACGCGACCTGCCGCCGTCGCCCGTTGAGGTGCCGATCGAATCCGTCCAGGTCGAAACGGTAGCGGCGCAGCAGAAATCGGAGGATGCCGGGGAGGACGGAGAAAATGCGTAAGATCAGAACTTTTTATTATATCTTGAGACAGGGGCTGGCGAACTCTTTTAAAAACTGGCACATGATCTTCTCTTCTGTTTTCGTTATTTTTGTATCGCTATATATTATGGGCTGCCTTACGCTCGTTTCCGTGAATCTGCAAAGGATTCTGGCGGATATCGGAGATCAGCAGCGGGAAGTCCTTCTGGATTGTTCCAATGAGATCAGCGACGAGGCGAGCCTTTCGATCGCAGAAATCATCATCAGCGACTCGCGCGTGGAAAGCGTGCAGCGCATCTCCAAAGAAGAAAATCTGAAAAATGCGATCGAGATGTTTGGAAAGGACAGCGCGCTTTTTGAGTACAGTAACGCGGATTATATGTACGTTTCTTTCCGCGTTCAGCTCAAGTCCGTAGAGAACGTCGAGAACTTTATCGACGATATGAAAAAAGTCTCAGGAATCAACGACGTTGTCGATAATTTATCGGTATATCAATATTTTTCTTCGATGAGCGTCTGGGTCAGGATCGGGAGCTTTACGGCTCTCATCGTGCTCGGCTTCCTATCCGTCATGCTCTCTGCCAATACGATCCGCCTTACGGTATTTGCGCGCAAGAAAGAATTGGGGATCATGAAAAATATCGGAGCCTCCCGCGTCTACATGCGGGGACCATTCGTCGTGGAGGGCGTGATGATCGGCTTCTTCAGCTCTCTGCTGTCATATTTTGCAGTCAAAGGGACATATATATATCTGTATAACTATGTAAACGACAGCTCCTCAAGTTTACGGAACATATTGAAGCTGGCGCCGTTCGGCGAATTTTCAGGCGCGGTATTGCTTTGCTTCCTTGCCGCAGGAATCGTCGTCGGCGTCTTGTCGAGCGGATTTGCGATCGGAAAATACGTAAAAGTCTAAGCAGGTGAAATGATGTCTGATCATAAGGAACAGGAACAAAATGTACCGGCGGAGCAGAAGGAACTTCTGCCGCCGGATCAGGCGCCCGAAGAAAAACAGGAGAAGCGTAAAAAATATATCCGCGTCAATGGCGGGGTGCTTTTCCTGTGCGCCGTATTGCTTGTCGTCATTAGCGTATTCGCCACCTTTTTTGTCGCGGACAAACTGTATTATCACGGCGCCCTGTTCCGGGAATCGGATAGCGTATCGTTTGCCGGAGAAGATACGGACAAATATAAAACCGCAAAGTTTCAGGATATTCTGACGTTTATTGAAAACAATTATTGTCTCGATTACGATGTCAACGCAGTCATCGAGGGCGCGATCAACGGCGCGGTTGAAGCGTTGGGGGATCCGTATACACGTTATCTAAAGCCAGGCGAGCTCGAGGACTATGTCGATTATATTACGGGGACGTATACCGGGGTGGGCATTACGTATACGCTCACGGACGATGGGATGCTCGTATCCGACGTCACGAAAGATTCGCCTGCCGCGAAGGCCGGTATGCGGGAAAAAGATCTCATTACGCACATCGGCGGGAAAGCTGTCGCCGAAGTTTCAAAAGAAGAAATGGCTTCCCTGTTCGGTACGGCGGGAACGGAGCTCACTCTGTCCGTAACGCATGAGGACCGGACGACGGAAGATTTGAAAATCACGGTTGCAAAGATCAGCAGGCAATCTGTTTTTGTTACGAATTACGACGGCATCATGTACGTAAAAATCACACAGTTCGACGAGGATACCGGAGCGGAATTCTTAAAAGCGATCGAAAAAATCGAAAGCGTAGGCTGCAGCGGAATCATACTGGATTTGCGCGATAACGGCGGAGGCTATGAAAATCAGGCGGATATCGTGGCCGACAGGATTTTGCCGGAAGGAATCATAGCCTATTCGGAAGATAAAAACGGAAAACGGATCAGCGAAATCAAATCGGATGCGGTTTGTATCGACACGCCGCTGGCTGTCCTTGTAAACGGAAGAACCGCCAGCGCGTCCGAGCTCGTAACGGGAGCGATCCGGGATTATCGGAAGGGTACGATTATCGGCACGAAGACATACGGAAAAGCGCTTGGCCAGACGAGACGGGAATATTCGCAGGATGGCAGCGGCATCATTCTGACGGTCGCGCGTTATTTTACACCTTCCGGGGAATGTATCCATGGAAAGGGAATTACGCCGGAGCTCGTTGTGGAGCTTCCGGAAGCATACCGGGACGCCGCGCTGGAAGAAATCCCGTTTGAACAGGATACGCAGCTGCAGAAAGCGTTCGAAGTTTTAAAAAAATAAGAGTTGAGCAAGGGAGGGGACGTACTGTGTATCAATTTCTTTCTCGTTACTATGAAATGCTGTTCCCTTATAAACAATACGTGGAATGGAAGAGTTTTGCACGGCCGATCATACAGAAAAGCCGCGCGGTACGGAGTTGCAAGCATCGCGGGGAAAAACCGGTTGTCGTAGACGCGGGCTGCGGTACCGGCGCGCTTGCGGATCTTCTTGCAACATATTATGAGGTGATCGCAATCGACATTTCTGCGGATATGCTGGATCAGGCACTGAAAAATTACCCGGATAAAGGAATTACATGGGTATGTCAGGATATCGCGAAGATGGAGATCGGGAAAGCTGCGGCTGCGGTGTTCGCTACGACGGACACGCTGAACCATATCACAAATCTCAAGAAACTAAACGCTTTTTTCAAGCGTGCCTACCATGCGCTGGAAAGCGGAGGCTACCTTTTTTTTGACGTGGTAACGGAAAACTTTTTTGAACTTTTTTACGAAGACGGCCGCTGCTCTTTCGAAGATTTCGACTGGGGCAGCTTTTTCTGGTCATGCCAATACAATCATGGCACGCAGAAGGCTGTATATGAGGTCTCCTGTTTTGAAAAGTGCGCAGGATCCGAAACGCTTTACAGGAGAACGGACGAGCAGATAACAGAGCGCGTCTGGCCGAACGCCGTGCTACTGGAGGGGCTTCGGAACGCAGGCTTCCGGAATATAGAACTCTATCCCGATATTTTTCCCGGCTGCTCGCCCCGCTCGCCGTGGGAGACCTTCCCTGGCGGAGAGGACAGGCTTTATTTCGTATGCGAAAAGCCGTAAGGAAAATTGTTTGACTTGCCGGGCCGCCATATGATAATATGAATAAAGTTGCATGCATGGTGTTTTTTGCAGGCAAAGTTATTTTAGGAGGAAATTTTATGGAGACCGGTAAAGTGAAATGGTTCAATGCCGATAAGGGCTTCGGATTTATCGAGCGGGAAGGCGGAAACGATGTTTTCGTTCATTATTCGGCCATTGAAACAGATGGATTTAAAACGCTCGAGGAAGGTCAGGCTGTCGAATTCGAGATCGTCGAGGGAAGCAAAGGCCCGCAGGCTGCGAATGTCAGAAAGCTCTGATTCTTGTTTGATCCGTTATCCGGTTTGAAACCCGGCGTTATGACCCCTGGAGAATGAATTTCATATCTGCAGGGGTTTTTCGATGAAAAAGAAAGGGAAAAGGCAAATGGAAAAACGACAGGAAAATCACAATTTTCTGATTTCAGGTACGGCCGCAGACGGCTTCCTGCGCATCATCGGCGCAGAAACGACGGACGTCGTCAACAGCGCGCTGCAAATCCACCAAACGGCGCCTACAGCTACCGCCGCTCTCGGGCGTGTCCTTACGGGAACGGTCCTGATGTCGAAAGAAATGAAAAATCAGACGGACCGTCTGACGGTGCAGGTGAAAGGCAAAGGACCGATCCGCGGCATTACGGCGGTTTCGCGGATTTCGAATGAAAACGGGAGCGCGGGAAATCTCAACGGCGTTTTTGTAAAAGGCTACGCAGAAAATCCGGCGGCGGATCTTCCGCTGCGCGAAGCGGATGGAAAGCTGGACGTAGGAGGCGTCGTCGGGAAAGGATTTCTAAGCGTAATCATGGATCTTGGCCTCAAAGAACCGTATTTGGGCACAGTCCCTCTTATTTCAGGCGAGATTGCAGAGGATCTTTCTTATTATTATGCTGTTTCGAAGCAAATTCCGGCAGCAGTATCCTTAGGGGTCCTCATTGGCCAGGACCTGCGCGTTCTGAAGGCAGGCGGTTTCATGCTCCAGCTTTTGCCCGGCGCGCCGGAGACGCTGATTACCGAACTGGAAAACCGGATTTCCGCGCTGCCTTCTGTTACGACGCTGCTGCGCGCAGGCGCTGCAATGGAAAATATTCTGGAAGACGTGACAAAGGGGTACGATCTTGTAATCTCCGACAAAATGCCCTGCGCGTACGAGTGCGACTGTTCCAGAGAACGGATGAAACAGGCGCTTTGCAGTATCGGAAAGGAAGAACTTCGCAAAATAATGGAAAAAGACCATGGCGCCGAACTCTGCTGCCATTTTTGCAATCGAAAATACGATTTTACCGAAAAAGATCTTGCAAGCCTCCTTTAAGTATGATATGATAACTTACATTCTTTGACTGTAATATTTTGGAGGGAAGTATGTGAAAAGGAGAAAAATGCTGTCTTTGGCGGTTTGCCTGGCGCTTTTAACATGCTGCTGCATTCGTTTGGAGTCGCCGTCCTCTGCCGCAGAAGGAACGGCCGTTTCGACAGAAGAATATAAAGTGGAGGCCGAGGCTGCGGATGCGGTGGTGGATGCGTCCGGAAATAACGTCGTTCCCGTTTTCGTAGAGGATTCCGCAGCGAGCGGCGGAAAAGCGATGGGGAGCACAGGCGGAAAGGGATATCTTTTTCGCCATGTCCCGCAGTCCAATTCCATCACAATGCGCTACGCCTCGACGAATACCTCTTCTGTGATCGTGTATATCGAAAAAGACGGTTCCTTTGAAAAATTAGGTTCCATTCCGTTTTCAACGACACAGAGCTGGGAGCTGAAAAAGGCGTGGAACGCCGTTTCGGGGGTGCTTTTTATCCCGGAAGGGGCAACGATCAAGCTTGTAGCAGATGCAGATGTGAATATGGACTATTTTGTATTCAACGCCGGTCCGCTTTATACTGAAAAAGAACTGCCTGAAGATTACCGGCTGGCAGCCGGGGCGGCGCTTGCGCATTGCAGCGAAGTAAAGGACATCTATTCTTACACGGGCAAAGCCGTGGAAATGAAAAAGGGCGCAAGCGCCTCTTTTGCGATCCCGGAAGGGATAAAATGCAATGTTGTCAATCTTCGCGGTTCCGGAAAAAACGTCCCGGTGAAGATCAGCTCTGCAAGCGGCGAGCAGACGATTCGCTTCGATACGGAGCTCGGCGATTACAGAACGTACGGCGTTTTGCTACCTGCCTCCGAAGCGCCGGGTAAAATCACGGTAGAACTCGATTCCGCTGCTGCCGACGACTGCGTTTTTCATCTGGACGTCGTTGCTATGCATGAGAAAAAGAAGCGGAAACGATAACGGTTGAGAAAAACGCATATCTTCCTGCTGCCGGAAACAGAAGCGAAATTTTACTCGACGGCATCTGGGAATGCGACGCATCGCCCTATCTTTCGCGCAAGGATTTGCCGGCTTCCGTTCCGGAAGATCTGGATTTCAACAATTCCATCTGCGTGCCGGGTCTGTGGGACCTGGCGGACATCTCCATGGGAGATTATAAAGATAAGGCGCTCTGGCACAGGAAAACGGTAGTTTTTGAAGAAAAGCCGGATTATCAGGTGATCCTGAAAATCGACAGAGCGTATTACGGCAGATACGTCTATGTAAACGGAACTTTCGCAGGAGAATACGAATATAATTATACGAATTCTTTTACCGACATTTCAGAATATCTGGTGCAGGGGGAAAATGAAATCGTCATTATGCTGGGGAACAGCACGCAGCAGCGAAGCGATCCGTCCTGCAACGCACATGTGCTTTCGGACACCGAAAAGGAAACTGAATATCCCGGGATCGTAGACCATGTTTCACTGATTTTCAACCGATCTCCCTGGGTACATTCCGTACAGGTGGCGCCGGATCCCGAGCATGGGAGCGTTACTGTGCAGCCCATCGTGAAAAACAACAGCGGAGCCGCAGCCGAGGCTTCCGTAGAATACAGGGTTTATGCGATCGGCGTACTGAAAAACGGAGAACTGCAGCAGGAACGGAAATTGGCGGGCGCCGCTTCGCAGGAACGGCTGTCTTTTGCAGCAGGGGAAGATACGGTGTTAAATGCCGCCGTCACGATAGAAGGCTTCGACGCCTCCATGCTCTGGACGGTCGATTCTCCGTATTTGTTCGAAATCGAAGTCGATACGGGCAGCGATACGTTGGTAAAACGTTTTGGAATGAGGACTTTCTATTTTGACAGCGATACAAAGCTCCCAATGCTGAATGGGGAAGTGACCTATTTAAGAGGAACGAATGTGGTAATGAACCGGTTCTATGAGGATGCGAGCAGAGCGCAGCATCCCTGGGAGACGGACTGGATTCGTGCATTTTACGCGGAATGTAAAGATACGAACTGGAATTCCCTGCGCTTCCACATCGGCTCCGCGCCGGGGGACTGGTACGATATCGCCGATGAGGTCGGTTTCCTGATTTCAGACGAATATGCCTGGTTCAGCGGCTGCCGGGACAGATGCACCGAACGGACGCTGCGGCCGGAAATCCGCGCATGGATCGAGGAGAAAAATACACATCCTTCTATTATCATCTGGGATATGCAGAACGAAGATATCGCGAGCACGACGAATTCCTTCGTGAAAAAGAACCGGGATTACGACATTCAGAACAGACCGTGGGACAACGGCTGGTCGAAACCGATCGCGGAAACGGACCCGTTCGAGTGCCATCCATATTTGCTCAGCGCAGGCTTTGCATTTTCGAGCCTGAATGATTTTTCTACGTCATATGAAAATCCGACGAGCATCATCCCGGAAGGGTTCGCGCCGAAAAATCCAAAAATCCTGAATGAATACGGAAGTATTTGGCTGAACCGGGAAGGAAATGCCACGACGCTGGGAATGCAGGCATACTATGATCAGATCATGCGGAACAATACAGCGGAGGACCGGATTCGCATTTATGCCAATGCGGTCGGTGCGATTACGGAATTCTGGCGTTCCGGCAGACATTATGCCGGGGTTCAGCAATTTTGCGCCCTGACCTATTCCAAACCGACGGGAGACGCGGTTACCGGAGATATTCTTATGCCGGATCTGACGACGCCGAAATTTCATCCGGAGATCAAGGAGAGGTTTCGCAATGCGTTTGCGCCCCTGGGAATCTGTATCGGCGATTATTCTGAGCTCTGTGAAAGGGGAACGGAACGCACGGTACCCGTAACGCTGGTCAACGATTACCCTTATGATATCGACAGCCTTCCGGTTACTTTAAAAATATATAAGGAGGATTCCAATCGCGCGGTAAAAGAATACACAAAGAGAGTAAGCCTCAAAGCTGCGGGAAACGCGGAAGCGGGCGACCGTCAAACGCTTTCTTTCGATATTCATCTGCCGGGATCCCGGACGGATCGTTTCCGCATCGTCGCGGAGTATGCATTGAATGGCCGGACCGTCAGCAGCGAACGCTTCTGGACGGTCACAGGCGGCGACATTACCGAATTGCCGGTATGGGCCATCGCCGCAATCTGCACAGGCGGCGCGGCAGTCATCACGACGATTGCGATCGTTCTTGTAAAATCCGGAAAAAAACGCCGGCAAAGGATTGACGTGTTTTAAAAACCGTGATAGAATACAGAAGTTGCCGCTCTGACGGGGCTTTATAAATCTGCGCTGCTGTTGCTTGCAGCAGGGCGGTGCCTTACGGAAGTGGCGCCTTCGCACGGGCGCCATATACAGGCGAGATTGTTATGGAGGTGCAAAAAATATGTATGCTGTAATTATAACTGGAGGAAAGCAGTACAAGGTGGAAGAAGGCGGTACGCTGTTTGTTGAAAAACTCGACGCCGAAGCGGAAGCATCCGTTACCTTCGATAAAGTACTTGCGGTTTCCGTAAGCGAAGAAGATGTGAGATTCGGCGCTCCTTACGTAGAAGGAGCCAGTGTGGAAGCGAAGATCGTAAAGCACGGCAAGGGCGAGAAAATCCGCATTATCAAACATAAGGCCAAGAAAGGCTATAGAAAAAGACAGGGACACAGACAGCCTTATACGAAGCTCACGATCGAGAAAATCAACGCTTGAAGAGCAGAACGGTTTTCAAATAAATGATCAGGGCGGAGATTTTCAGGAACAGCCGCGGAGCCGTTTCTGGTTTTGAAATTTCAGGACATGCAGGATATGCGGAAGAGGGCAGCGATATCATATGTGCGGCTGTTTCCGCGGTCGCGTATACGGCAGCCGGCTATTTCATGGAGAAACGATACGGCGGTAAATCGCCGGAATATTCCGAGAAAGACGGCTATATGAAATTCCGCGCTCCGCAGATCGGAGCGGACCGGCCGGAGGATATGGCGGCGGCGGATGCCGTACTCGAGGCTGCTGCAATCGGCCTGAAACAGATCGCGTTGTCCTATGGATCGGAATATATAAAGGTAATTGATTAAACCAGGAGGTGTGAGTCATGATGAAGATAAATTTACAATTGTTCGCGCATAAAAAAGGTCTGGGAAGCTCAAAGAACGGCAGAGATTCCGAATCGAAGCGCCTTGGTGTGAAACGGGCGGACGGGCAGTTCGTTCTGGCGGGGAATATCCTCGTAAGACAGAGAGGCACGAAAATTTATCCGGGCGAGAATGTCGGCATGGGTACGGATTATACGCTTTACGCACTGGTGGACGGAAAGGTTTCCTTCCGGAGACTGGGAAGAGACAAAAAACAGGCCGTGATCATAGCTGAGGACTGATTCTTTCAAACCACGATATTCAAAAGACTGCGATGCACATATAAAACATATGGTGTAGAGCGGTCTTTTTCATTATTTCCGGAACATACGGAAAAACGGAGTGACGCAATGTTTATCGACAGGACGAAAATTTATATCGCTTCCGGCAATGGCGGCAACGGCGCGGTATCTTTCCAC
>JBKUJR010000015.1:25683-52608 GCA_046952735.1 Clostridia bacterium
CTTTCCACCGGGAAAAATACGTCAACGCAGGCGGGCCGGACGGCGGCGACGGCGGAAAGGGCGGCGACGTCGTTTTTATCGTAGACGAAGGAGCCTCCACGCTTGCTGATTTTAAATATAAGAGAAAATTCCGCGCGGAGAACGGCGCAAGCGGCGCGAAAAATAAAATGTCCGGCAAAAGCGGCGCCGACGTTGTCATCAAAGTACCGCAGGGGACGCTGATCCGCGACGCGGAGACGGGCCGTATCCTTGCGGATATGGTCGAACCGGGGGAAAGAAAAGTAATTGCCAAAGGCGGGAAAGGCGGAGCCGGGAATATGCATTTTGCGACAAGTACCCGGCAGATCCCGAATTTTGCCCGCGCGGGCGCGGATGGAAAAGAAATGGAATTGCAGCTGGAGCTGAAACTCCTTGCCGACGTAGGCCTGGCGGGGTTCCCCAATGTCGGGAAATCGACGCTGCTGTCCGTAACGACAGGCGCAAAACCGGAAATCGCAAATTACCATTTTACCACTGTGCGTCCGAACCTTGGCGTCGTCTTTCAAAACGGAGAGCGCAGTTATGTAATGGCGGATATCCCGGGCCTGATCGAGGGCGCTTCAGAGGGGCAGGGACTGGGCCATGAATTTTTGCGCCATATCGAGAGAACGCGTCTGCTGGTCCATGTCATCGATATCTCCGGTTCGGAGGGACGCGATCCCTTCGAAGACTTTTTGCTGATCAACCGGGAGCTTGCCCATTATAACGAGGCGCTGTCCCGCAGGCCGCAAATCGTCGCCCTGAACAAAATGGACCAGGAGAATGCGCCGGAAAATGCGGCGTGCTTCAAAAAGAAGTTTGCCTCCTGGCTGGAACAGCAGGGGGAGAAAATCCGCGCAGAGCTGGAAAACGGCGCGTGGCGCGTATTTGAAATTTCTGCTGCGACAGCGCAGGGCACGCGGGAACTGGCCGCATATTGCGGCAGTATCCTCGATAAGCTGCCGGCCGGCAGTATTTTTACGCCGGAGCAGAGCGAGAAGGTTTATCGCACGGAACCGGAAGAAGAACCGTTTACCGTGCGGGTAGAGGACGGCGTTTTTGTCGTTGAGGGTCCGTGGATCAAGAACATCGTCGATTCGGTCAATCTCGATGATTACGAATCGTCGCAATATTTCCAGCGTATCATCCGGAAGAAGGGCCTGATCCAGAAGCTGGAGGAAATGGGGATCCGGGAAAACGATACGGTGCGTATCTATGAGATAGAGTTTGATTATTATGTTTGAGAACAACGAGCAATATACGGCAAATAAAATATTGATATTATTTATTCTGGATAAGCTTGATATGAAGCTTACGGATAATTCCTTGAGCGCAGTGCTTCTCGGGCCGGGCCTCGTGAATTATTTTACCGTTCAGGAGTGCCGCGAGGATCTGATCGCAAAGGGATGCGTCCGCAGGGAGCTGGACAGCAGCGGAAGCGTCTTATATTCCATTACGGAAAAGGGCAGGGAACGTCTTGCGCAGATGCGCTATATGCTGTCCGGCGGTCTCGGCGCGCGGTATGAAGCATATCTGGAGGCGAATCGCGATTCTCTGGAGCATGATATGCACGTCAATGCCGATTGCTTCGAAGACTCCCAGGGCAATACCTATGTACGGTGCTATGTAAGAGAAGGCTCGAATTGCATTGTGGACGTGAAGCTTCCGGTCGCAAACAGGAGCGACGGCGCCGCGATCTGCGAGATCTGGCGGAAAAATACGTCGGAACTCTATCTCCATCTTGTGAAAACATTTTACGATGGAATCAAAACGCATGCAAGCGATAAGGAGGAAACAGAATGAGTGCAGGAAAATGTGAATGGTATATTCCGGATGCGTTCTATCCGGTAAAGGACAACGGCGATTATGTGAGCCATGAAGCAGTTTGCGCCCTCAATACGGGAACAGCGGACGCCGTAATCGAATTTACGCTGTATTTCGAAGACCGGCCGCCCGTAGGAGGCTTTTCTGCGGTTTGCCCTGCGCAGCGGACGCATCATATCCGCCTGGACAGAATCAAGGCGGAAAACGGCGATGGAATTCCGAGAGGCGTCCCGTATGCGATCTATGCAAAGAGCAATGTCCCTGTTATCGTGCAGTACAGCCGGTGCGATACGACGCAGGCGGAGCTGGCGTTCATGGGCCTGCTGGCTTATTGACAGACCGGCCGTTTTATTGTACACTTTGCCTATATTTGAATATTGAAATCAAAGGAGTGAAAAATACATAATGAATTATGTGAAAGAGAGCTATGAGCTCGCAAAGAAACGCTATGCCCAGTACGGAATCGATACGGACAAAGTGATGGAAGCCCTTAAGAAAATTCCCGTATCCATGCATTGCTGGCAGGGCGACGACGTTATCGGTTTTGAGGATCCGAACGGACAGCTGACCGGCGGAATCCAGACAACGGGAAATTATCCGGGCAAAGCGAGAACGCCGGACGAACTCAGGAGCGATATCGAAAAAGCGCTATCGATGATTCCCGGCAAACACAGGATCAATCTGCATGCCATTTACGGCGATTTTGAAGGCGATGTGGAGAGAGACAGGATTGAGCCCAAGCATTTTCAGAAATGGGTGGATTGGGCCAAGAAAAACGATATTGGGCTCGATTTCAATCCGACCTGCTTCTCTCATCCGATGTCCTCGAGCGGCATGACGCTCAGCCATCCGGACAAAAATGTGCGCGATTTCTGGATCCGCCATTGCAAAGCCTGCCGGGAGATCGCGGCATATCTCGGAAAAGAGCTCGGAACGCCTTCCGTTACAAATTTCTGGTTCCCGGACGGGATGAAAGATGTGACGGTCGATAAATACGGACCGAGAAAACGCATGCTGGAAGGCCTGGACGAAATTTTCAGCGTAAAATATCCGAAAGAATATATTTTGGACGCTGTCGAAAGCAAAGTATTCGGCATCGGTGCGGAAAGCTATACGGTGGGTTCCAATGAGTTTTATATGGGTTACGCTGTTTCCAGAGGAAAGCTTTTATGTCTGGACGCGGGACATTTTCATCCTACTGAGGTGATTTCGGATAAAATTTCCGCGGTATTCTGTTATATCGATGAGCTTCTGCTCCATGTCAGCCGCCCGGTAAGATGGGACAGCGATCACGTCATCATTCTGGATGACGAACTGAAAAACATTGCCGCAGAGCTCGTAAGAAATAATTTCGTCGGCAGAACGCATATCGGACTCGATTTCTTCGATGCGAGTATCAACCGGATTGCAGCCTGGGTGATCGGAATGCGCAACATGCAGAAAGCGCTGCTGTTTGCCCTGCTCGAACCTACGGCGCAGCTTGTATCGTATGAAAAAGATTTCGACTTTACGTCGCGCCTGGCGATGACAGAAGAACTCAAGACGCTGCCTGCGGGAGCGGTATGGGATTATTTCTGCGAAAGCAACGGCGTCCCTGTAGGAGACGAATGGCTGGCGGAAGTCAGAAAATATGAGCAGGAAGTCCTTTTTAAGAGAGGCTGAATACACAGATAGAAATTTATCTGGCTGTCTCGGGAAACGGCGGAAAACGCTTCCTGAGACAGTTTTTTTATACAAAAACGACCTCCCGGCACGTCGGATATAACAGGGGGAGGAGCATAAAGATCATGGTTGACATATGATAGGATACGATGTAATATTGCATCCGTACTTCGGGGTAGGGTGAAAATCCCAACCGGCAGTAAACGGCGTAAATGCCGCAAGCCTGCGAGTTCCGCAAATTTTTATAGGCGGAATCGATGTGGTGTAAATCCACAGCCGACGGTAAAGCGCAGCGCGCTGAGTCCGGATGAGAGGAGTAGTCACTGTTATGTCACGTACCAATTCGTTGCAATCGGCGAAGCTGACGTTTTATGTCACACGAATCGCCATGCTGACGGCAATCGCCTCATTACTCATGATCATTGAATTGCCGCTTCCGATTTTTCCAAGTTTCTACAAGCTGGACTTCAGTTATTTTCCCGTTGTAATCGCTACTTTTTCTATGGGGCCCGTAGCGGGCGCTATTACGGCGGTTCTGAAAAATCTGATTTCTTTTATCGCCGCAGGCGTCTTCACGGACAGTGCGGGGATCGGCGCACTGGCCGATATGCTGATGGGCTTGTCGTTCATTATCCCGGCCGGCCTGCTTTACCGGAAAAAACATACAAAAAAAGGCGCGATGATCGCCCTTGGCGTTTCTTTGGCTTCAGTCACCGTTATATCCTGCGTCTTGAACTATTGGCTGCTGATTCCGGCATACTCAAAGTTTTTCGGCCTGGAGGGCGTGCTGGCCGCCGCGCAAAAAGCGTGCGGGCTCATCAAAAACGTCAAGGGAATCATCGTATTCGGCACGCTTCCCTTCAATATCGTAAAATGGCTTGTTATTTCGCTGTTGACGCTGCTGACATATAAAAAGCTGTCGGGCAGCATTTTAAAGAAACCGCGACAGCAATCGAAATCTTCTGACCAGAAAAATCAAATCAATTAAAAAATTCATTGTACAGGGCGATCACCGACGGTTTGGCATCTTTAGCCTCAACCCCGAACATAATGCTGACCTCGGAAGAGCCCTGATTTATCATGCGGATGTTGATCTTTGCTTTTGCAAAAGCCGCGGTAGCGCGCGTCGCCACGCCCACCGTTTTCGTCATGCCACGGCCGACGAGCATCACGATCGCCTGCTCTTTATCTACCGTTACGGAATCGGCGTCCAGCTGTTTGTATTTTTCCACGATCCGTTCCAATTTTTCAGGCGGGCAGTGTTTCTCACGAATAATCAGCGAAATACTGTCGATCCCGGACGGCATGTGCTCAAATGCGATGCCTTCTTCCTCCAATACGGAGAGAAGCTTGCGCGCGTATCCGATCAAACGGTTCATCATATATTTATAGACATGGATCGTAATAAACCCGGTATCCGCCGCGATCCCCGCCACAGGGAAAGTCGGCTTCGGCGCTTTTCTGTCCGGAACGATAAAGGTTCCCGGGGCGTCCGGATTGTTCGTGTTCCGGATATTGACGGGAATCCCTTTCTTATAAACAGGCGCAAGCGCTTCTTCATGCAACACGCTAAAGCCGGCATAGGAAAGCTCGCGCATTTCTTCATACGTAAACAGCGGAATCGGAAAAGGGTGCTCGATCAATTTCGGATTTGCCGCATAAACGAAATCCACGTCTGTAAAATTCTCGTAAACGTCGGCGCCGACCGCCGCCGCCAGTACGCCGCCCGTTACGTCGGAACCGCCGCGAGAGAAAGTGACGACGTCTCCGGACTCCGAATAGCCGAAAAAGCCCGGGAAAATCATAATCGTTTCCCGTTCCGCAAGTTTTGCAAGCAGCTCGTAGGAATGCGGGAGAACCTGGGCGTTGCCGAATTCGTTGCTTAAAAACATCCCCGCTTCTTTCGGATCGATGTATTCGGCGTTTTCGCCGATGCTCTGAAGGTAGCAGGCCACAAGTTTTGCCGAATTGTCTTCTCCGGCCGCTTTCAGAAGATCCTCGAACATGCCGTAATTTTCCGGATTGGTACGCGTTCTGGCAACGAGATCCTTTTTAATCGTCCGAATGATCTCTTTCCCCAGATTCAAATCTTCCGCAATGGATGCATATCGTTCTACAACCGCCTCCAAAGCAGCTTCCGCATCGCCCCCGTCCCTGCAGGTTTCCGCAAGACGGATCAGCAGATCCGTAACCTTCGTATCCTCTTTATAGCGTTTTCCCGGGGCGGATACCACGACGATCCTTCTCTGGCTGTCGGATAAAATGATGCTACATACTTTTTTTATTTGTTTTGCGTCGGCAAGAGAGCTGCCCCCAAATTTGATTACTTTCATAAAACACCTCGTTCTTTTTTACGATCAATCGGCGATTCGCATCGTGTACGCGATGCGAATGTTCGCATTTTCAGAGAGCCTTGCCAGCATTTTACCGAGTTCGGCTTCGGTACACTTCCCGGAAAGGAACGCCGCGGTGGAATTGTCGGAAAGCGCATAGCCGAGATAGACGGCGTCTTTCCCAAATACGGCGGCGATATGCGACTTGAGTTCTTCATAATCCGTATCGTTGAAGTCCGATTCTACGCGGACGTAAAATTGTTCTTTTTCAGCCGACTCTTTGACGATATCCGCTTCCTGAAAAACGAAACCGGGCAGCGCCTGCCGCTGCGGAGCCTCCAGAATTTCAATAATATCGCCTAAAATTGCGCTTGCCGTCGCGAACTTGCCGGCGCCCTGCCCGTAGAATAGCGAATCGCCGGTATAAGAGCCCCGCACCAATACCGCATTATAAACGGAATTGACGGCTGAAAGAATATGGTTTTTCGAAACGAGTTTCGGCTCGACGCTGACGCGGATTCCTTCTTCCGTTTTTTTGCTTCCCGCGATCAGTTTGATGACGTATCCGCCGGAAGCTGCAAGCTCATGATCTGCGTAGACTACGTCGCGGATACCGGTGCATTTCACGTTCTGATAGTCTACAAATGCATGATATGCAATCGACGAAAGAATTGCGATTTTGCGCGCGGCGTCGTATCCGTCTACATCTGCGGAGGGGTCCGCCTCGGCATAGCCTTTCGCCTGAGCGTCTTTCAGAATGTCTTCAAAAGACATTTTATCCTTGTACATGCCGGTCAGCATGTAGTTTGTCGTTCCGTTCAGAATTCCTTCGATTTCGTAGATATCGTTGGCGGACAGGCAAAGATTCAAAGGGCGGATAATGGGGATGCCGCCGCCTGCGCTGGCTTCATATAAAAAGCGAACGTTGTTTTCATATGCAAGTACGGTAAGTTCCCGCCCGTATGCGGCAACGACGGCTTTATTCGAGGTTACGACATGCTTCCCGGCGCGCAATGCTTTGCGGCACATGTCCGCCGCAAAATCCAGTCCCCCGATGGTGACGACGAGAAGACGGATAGACGCATCTTCAAACACTTCTTCCTGTTCGCTGACGAGATAAGGCGCATACGGCGTACCATCCATATTTTTAATATCGAGTATTTTCGTGAGTTTTACTTCTTCCTTGAAACGTCTGCCGATTTCCTCCTGCTTTTCGAACAGGATATCCGCTACGCCGGACCCGACTACGCCACAACCTAAAATAGCAATATGAAACATAATAACCTCCCTGTTATTGTAAAAATGCATCTACTGCGGCTTTCATGGCAGATACGTCGCAAATTTTATCGTGTAAAACCGGTTTTTGATCCAGATTCCGGAGCGGAACGGGGATTTCCAGGCCGGTCTTCCCGGAAAGGTCTTCCAGAATTTCGAATTCGGTTCTGCCGTTTGCAGCCGCGGTTCCAAATATTGCTTCCGCCACAGTTTTATTAAATTTAAACGGACTTGCCGTAGATACCGCGACGGCAGGAGACGTATCGCCCGTCGATATTACATATTTGTCATAAACGTCGATTCCCACTGCGGTATGCGGGTCGATCAGATACCGGAATTCCTGATATACGTTTCGGATCGTACTCTTGCATTCTTCCTGATTTGCGGAAGACGACCAGAAGACCATATTGATATTATTGATCGTCTTCTTATCGACGGAATAAACGCCGCTTACCTTCAGATCCTCCAGATCCGCCGTAACGGCGGCAGCGTCGTTTCCGGTGACGTCATACAGCAGCCGCTCCAGATTCGAAGAAATCAGGATATCCATCGCAGGGGAAATCGTCAGGATAAACGGACGCTTGCTGTTGTAGACGCCTGTCGCCATAAAATCGGAGACTACGTTGTTGTCATTCGTAGCACAGATGATCTTATTCACCGGAAGCCCTGTTTTGGCCGCATAATAGCAGGCCAGAATATTTCCGAAATTTCCGGTCGGCACAACGAAATTGATTTTTGAGCCAAGAGAAACAGCGCCTTTTTTCGCCAAAGCGAAATATGCGTAATAATAATAGACGATCTGGGGGAGCAGGCGCCCGATATTGATGGAATTTGCGGAAGAAAGCGTGTAGCCTCTTTCTTTCAGCTCCTCCGCAAAAGCGGGATCCGTGAAAATCTTTTTTACCCCTGTTTGTGCGTCGTCGAAATTGCCGCGAACCGCCATCACAGAAAGATTGCCGCCTTCCTGTGTCACCATCTGCCTTTTTTGCATTTCACTTACGCCGTCGGCAGGATAAAATACCATAATTTTAATATTATCGGCGTCCTGAAAGCCTGCGAGCGCCGCTTTTCCGGTGTCGCCGGACGTGGCGGTCAGAATTGCAATTTTTTGATGTTTATTGCTTTTTTTGATTGCCAGAGACATCAATTCCGGCAAAAGCTGCAGCGCCATATCTTTAAAGGCGCAGGTAGGGCCGTGCCACAATTCCAGCACATTCAAAGTGCTGCTCAGAGCCGTGAGCGGAGCTGGATCATTTGGAAAATTACCGGATGCATATGCCTTTTTCATGCATCTTTCAAGCTCCTCTTTCGTAAAATCCGTGGCAAATTTCGCAAATATTTCAACCGCGAGGCTGCAATAGTCCATATCGCACATTTCTGCGAATTCCAGCGAATCGAAATGCGGAAACGCTACGGGTACAAACAGGCCCCCGTCAGGGGCGATTCCCGTAAGCAGCGCATCGGAAAAGCCGTATTCGCCGGAATAGCCGCGCGTACTTTTATACATCATTTAAAATCACTCCAAAAAACTGAAAAAATCATTCTAATGTGTAAAGAAACACATAGGCTATAATAAACAGAGCGGTCTGAAAAGTCAAGAAATTTGTATACTTTTCATACTATAGGATGTATAATTATTACGGAGGCGCTACATATGACACATGGAAGGAAACAGTTTACGGAGAACGTATCCTCGGCTAAAATTGCGGTAATCGGCCTGGGGATCAGCAATATTCCCTTGATTCATTTTTTGCATCGGTCGGGAGCCAGAAGCATTACCGCATACGATCGATTTGACACGATACAAATTCAAAAAAATATCGACACGCTTTCCCAAGCGGGGATGATCCGGGGCGCGGTGACGGGAGAAGGCTATCTCGACAAGCTTGCAGAGGCGAAATACGATATCATCTTTAAAGCCCCGGCAATCCGGCCGGATTTGCCGCAGCTTGCGGCAGCTAAGGAAAACGGCGCTTTGCTGACGTCTGAAATGGAACTTTTTTTTGACTTATGTCCGTGTAAGATATACGGCGTGACCGGGAGCGATGGAAAAACGACGACGACGACCCTGCTCTGGAAGCTCCTGTCCTCCCATTATGCAGGCAGCAATACAAAAGTGTGGCTGGGGGGGAATATCGGGCGGCCGCTCGTCGACCTTTTACCGGAGATCAAGCAGGACGACGTCGCAGTAGTGGAACTGAGCAGCTTCCAGCTGATGACTATGCGGAAAAGCCCGGACGTTTCTGTCATCACGAATATTTCGCCCAATCATCTCGATATCCACAAGGATTATGCGGAATATATCGCGGCAAAGAAAAATATCTGTCTGCATCAAAAGAAGGATGGCGTCGCCGTCTTCAATTACCGCAATGAAGTCACCAGAAGCTTGGCGGATGCCTTTCTCTCCGAAGGGCGCCGTGTCCGGCTTTTTTCTGCCTATCTGCATGCAAAAGAAGACTTCGATACGCGCGCGGAGGGCTGCGGGTATCGGAAAGAGAACGAACTTATATATTTTTCTTCCTTATATAATTATAAGCTTGACCGGGATCTTTTGCGCGTGCCGGGAATTTTCAATGCCGAGAATCTCCTTGCGGCGATTGCGGCATGCGCGGGAGTCGTCACGCAGACAGATATCGAGAAAACCGTTTCGGATTTTACCGGCGTGGAACACCGTCTGGAATTCGTGCGCGAATTACATGGCGTGAAATATTATAACAGTGCGATTGACAGCAGCCCGAACCGTACGATTCAAACGTTGTCCGTATTTGCGGGAAACGTGGTTTTGCTCGCGGGCGGAAAAGATAAAAATATACCGTATGACGCGATCGGACCGGCGATCTGCGGGAAGGTCAAAGTGTTGATCCTCACCGGGCCCACCGCTCCTAAAATAGAAGCGGCCGTAAAGGCGGCGGACGGGTATGATCCCCAGGCTATCAAAATTTTCCATTTCAAAAATTATGAAGATGCGGTAAAATGTGCATATGACAATTCAAGTCCCGGCGACGCCGTGCTGCTTTCACCGGCGAGCACGAGTTTTGATCTGTTCAGAAACTTTGAAGAGAGAGGACATGTGTTTAAATCGCTTGTAGCTGCGCTCGAATAATTTACAATTTGCACATAAAATAGTTTGGTATAATATCGCATTTTGTTGTTGACACAGTTGCACGAAATATATATAATCCTTTTGTTTAGAGTGCCCAAAAAAGGCATAGATGATAAAAATTATCGTTTTTACAACCAATTTATCATGGAAGGTTGATCGTATGAATAAGAAAAAAAAGAAAATTATTCGTTATTCAATCATCATCGGCGTACTTGTGGTTGCATTGGCGGTCGTTTTGGTTATTTACGGAAACCGGGACGCTTCTGCGGTGCAGTACGTGGTCAATAATGTTGATGAGATGGAATTTGATCCGTACATAACGAATGAGGAACGTTTGGACAACAGCTTTCTGGAGTACGGGAAGGTGCTCACGAAATACGCTGCCAAAGGTTATTCGTACTATGCGGGAGACGCGATTCCGGTCGATTTCAGTAAAATTACAGGAAGCGACGGCGCGGACGGTTCGGAAGCGCTGAAATACCTGAATGAAGTCGAAGCGTATAAAGACGGATTTAAATATATCGACAAATCCGATCAATCCGAAAAAATAATTACGCCTGCGGAAAACGAAGGCGCAATTTATGTTTCCGGAACGACGACGACGCTTGAATTTAATCTGACCACGGAAAGCGCCGGGCTGTATTCTCTTTATATGGAATATCTTATGGTAGACGGAAGAGCTTCGGACCTCCTCGTCAATATGACGATCGACGGGAAGCTTCCGTTCCTTGAGGCGTCCAATATGGCGCTGAAACGGATGTACGGTTTCTACGGTTATGAATATGAATCGAACAAGGATGTCGTTGGAAATCAGATCCGTCCGAAATCTCAGGAGCTATATGGCTGGCAGAGCACTGTCATGTCGAATCCCGACGGCCTTTACAGAAATCCATATCGTTTTTATCTTCAGAAAGGCACGCATAAGATCGTTCTGACCTTTACGAGAGAAGCAGGGGCGGTACGAAACATTAAGTTTATCGCTCCGATCGTAAATCCTTCTTATGAGGAATACAAAGAGAAAAACAATTTTTCCGACAATGCGATTTATCGCGGGGATGCCCTGAAAAAGGAGCTCGAGGTTCCCGATTATACGACGAGTATGAACATCCGCATGGAGTATGATAATAATTATTATACAAGCTCGGATACGGGGATGGCGCCTTATAAGGTGACGCTGTTCAATGTGTTCGGCGGAACGCAGTGGGGATCGGGCGGCGATAAAGTGCAGTGGTCGTTCTATGTGGAAGAGTCCGGATGGTACGAACTTGGATTCCGGTATCGTTCGGAAGCGACTTACGTGTCCTCCTTTAAAGAGGTAAGGCTTGACGGAGAAATCCCCTTTATCGATATGGAGGAATATTGTTTCCCCTATTCCGACGGATGGACGGCGATGTCTTTGGTAGACCAGAACCAGAATCCGTATCTTTTCTATCTGGAAGGCGGAAAAACGCATACCATCACGCTGACCAACAAAGTCGGTCCTTTGCGTCATTCGCTTCAAAAGATAGAAGAATCCATGGATTCTATTTCTACTTTGGTCAATAAAATCGTTAAAATTACGGCTTCGTCCCGTACATCGACGGGCGGCTATACGATCGATAAGAACAGGGACTATGACCTTCAGCTTTATATTCCTACAATTCAGGAAGATATCAAAACATATGTGAAGGTTCTTGACAAATGCTATAGCGATATCATCGAGCTGAACGGCGGAAAGGTCACTTCGTATGCTTCCGCTGTAAAAGTTGCCAGGGATTTATTTGAAGATTTTGATGAAAATCTCGAAAAAGTGGCTATTTCGCTGAATGATATTACGAATGCGCAGAACGGTCTCAGCAATACGATGGTTTCGATCAAGCAGCAGCCGCTCACCGTCGACTATATGGCGGCGGCCCCTGCAGGCTATGATTATCCGAACTCTCGGACCAATGCATGGCAGAGCTTTTATGTAAGCGCAGTCCGGTTTTTATCTTCTTTTAATGACAGTAAATATGAAAATGCCGGCGCGCGCGAAGGCCTCAATACGGACGGCATGACGGAAATTGAAGTTTACGTTTCCAGAGGCCGGGAACATGTGGATATTATGCGAAACCTCGTAAGCGAACAGTTTACGCCGGAATACGGCATAAAAGTCAACATCAACATGGTTGCCGGATCTTCCGAAGGTCTGATCATGCCGCGTTATGTTGCGGGAACGGCGCCGGATCTCGCGATTTCCATCAGCCCGGGCAACGTGTTCGAGTTCGCGATCAGAGGCGCGCTTCTGGATCTGAACCGTTTTGAAACGACGACGTATAACGGCGCTGAAGTTAAAGGGTTCAAGGATCTCTGGAAGGAATCTTTCTATGATGCGGAATTTATTCCGTATTTATATAAAGATAATTATTACGGGTTCCCGGAGACGCAGAACTGGAGCGCGCTGTTCTACAGAACGGATATCTTCGATACTCTCGGGCTGGAGCCCCCGGATACATGGGAAGATATTTATAACATTTTGCCTACGCTTAACAATAACGGTTACGACTTCTGCTACAACTACGGCGTGGGCGGATATACGCCTTTCCTTTACCAGTACGGCGGAGACTTTTACGATGCGAACGCCATGACTTCCGGGCTCAACTCGGAAGCCGCGTATGAAGCCTTTATGGAATTCGCGGATCTTTATCTGCAATACAATTTCATATATGCCGCTAACTTTTATATGCGTTTCAAATCAGGCGAAATGCCGATCGGAATAGCCGATCTGACCTTTTATCAGCAGCTCAATTATTCCGCGCCGGAATTGATGGGTAAATGGTCTATGGTTCCTGTCCCCGGACACAAGAGAGTGATCGACGGGAAAGAAGTGATAGATCGCTCCAACAGCGGCCTGGGAACGTGCTGTATTATCATCAACAAAGAAAAAGAAAAAGAGGAAGACCGCCATTACGAGGAATCGTGGGCATTTTTACAGTGGTGGCTTTCCGACAGCGTGCAGGCCGAATATGGCAGGGAAGTCGAAGCGACGTTCGGCGTGGCTTCCAGATGGAATCCTGCCAACAAGAATGCGGCGCAGACGCTCCCTTATACGCAGGAAGAGCTCGATGTGATCAATGCGCAGTGGGAATGGCTGAAAGAATCCGCGAATGCGATGGGAGGCTATTACACCTCCAGGTATCTGCTCACCGCGCTGAATCAGACGGTAATCCAGGGTCTCAGCGGCAGAATTGCGTTAGAGGACGCTGTGAAGGAAATCAATAAAGAGATGCGCCGGAAACAAAATGAGTTCGGCATTCCGGAAGATGGTTCCATCTTATATACCGAGCGTTTGGATAAATAAAGTGGGAGGGATGGTTTGTGAGTAAAAAAGAAGAGAGAAAAACAAAAGAAATTAAAACAAATACACCCGCTGCGCCGAAAAAGAGAATTTTCAACGTTGAAAAGAGATTTGGTTATACCCTCCATGAAATGTGGAGAAATAAGATGTCCTACGGCCTGATGGCGCCGTTCTTCATCCTGTTTATTACCTTTTCCCTGATTCCTCTGCTCTGGTCTACTGGGCTTAGCTTCACTTATTGGAACATATTTGAAGATCCGAAGTGGACGGGACTCAGCAACTATGTTTACCTGTTCGTAGACGACTCGCTGTTCCTGAAAGCTTTTACGAACACGCTGACTTATGCGGTCATTGTTGGTCCCGTATCTTATTTGATGTCCTATTTCTTTGCGTGGTTCATCAATCAGGTACCGGACAAAGTCAGGCCGCTGTACGTACTTGCGTTTTATGCGCCGGCGCTGACGAGCGGAATCGCAATGTCGGTCGTTTGGGCGGTCGTATTTTCCAATGATAGTACGGGTTACCTGAATTCATTGCTATTGAAGCTGGGTTTGATTTATGAACCAATCCAGTGGCTGCAGGACGTCAATTATATCATGCCGGTTATTATCATCGTGGCATTATGGTCCAGTTTGAGTACGCAGTTCCTCGCATTCGTCGCCGGCTTCCGCGGCGTCGACAGAGAACTGTATGATGCGGCCTCAGTGGACGGCGTGACTTCGCGGTTCCAGAAACTGCTGTATGTCGATGTCCCGCAGACGATGCCGCAGCTGCTGTTCTCCGCGGTCATCACGATCACGAGCTCCTTTACTGTCGGGGCTACGATTGTGGCGCACCCAAGCCCGGAGGACGCCGCATTGACGATCATGCTGCATTTGAGCGACTACTCCGGCACGCGGTTTGAGGTGGGCTACGCGTCTGCGATTGCCGTCGTGCTATCCGTAATGATCCTCGGAATCGGGCGCGTTGCGTTTAAGGTCTTAGGCGAAAAGGAGTGATGATATGTTTCAAGTAGACGTTGATTATTTAAAAAAAGCGAAAAAGCGCAAAGATCACGGCAAAGCGGTCATATTGGTATTCCTGACGCTTGCGGGGCTCGTTTCTGTTTTGCCTCTTGTCTATCTGATCTGTACCGCATTTAAGCCGCCGGAGGAGCTGTTCCTTTATCCGCCTACGTTTTTCGTTAAAAATCCTACGATACAAAATTTTAAGGATCTGACGGCGGTTACGGCAAACAGTGTCGTGCCTTTCTCGAGGTACCTTTTCAATACGATATTAATCACGGTAGCGTATATTTTCTGCCTGGTTCTGATTCTGACGATGGCGTGTTATCCGCTGTCAAAACATAAATTCCCGGGAAGAGACGGATTGATGACGCTCGTCACGACGTCGCTGATGTTTGTTGCCGCCGCGGCAGCGATTCCTTCCTATTTGATCATCACCTCTCTGGGAATCGACAATACATATTTGGTATATATTATTCCGGGCCTGGCCAACACCACCTGTTTGTTCCTGATGAAGCAGTTCCTGGATACGGTGCCCAATGATATCTTTGAAGCCGGTAAAATCGACGGCGCTTCGGAGTGGCAGCTTTATACGAAAATTGCGATTCCGCTTCTGAAAAATGCGCAGGCGACCGTTATCATTCTTACGTTCGGCGGAATTTGGGCGGACGCGGCTACCTCTACTACTTATATTTATAAAGAACAGCTGAGAACGCTGGGCTTCTTTATGAATACGATCGGCGGCGGTATTGCCAGAACGGGTGTCGGAGCCGCTTCGGCTTTAATTATCACATTACCGAGTATCATCATATTCATAATCCAGCAGAGCCGCATTATGGATACGATGGCGCACTCCGGAATCAAATAAGGGAGGTTGAAGGCATATATGAAATTCAAGAAATTTATCAGTCTTCTTCTGTTGTGCTCTCTGATCCTTTCCATAGGCATCCCTGTTTCCGCACGGACGCCATATGCGAATTACTATATTCAGGAAAAAGAAAAGACGGCGAAGCCGATTCCCGCTGCTTATGAAACGAGTACGGTAATAGATTTTCTGACAACAGAAACAGGAAAACTCAAAAATCCGGAGGATATGTTTATCGATAACGACGGCAAGATCTATATCGCCGACACCGGAAACAACCGGATCGTCATTTATGACAAGGATTACTCTTTTCTTTTTGAGATCCACAGCAACGGCGATTACAGCCAGGGAGATCTCTCTGCGCTGAAAGAACCGCAGGGCGTATATGTAGATCCGAATGACGGTGCGATCATCGTAGCCGATTCCGGGAACGCGAGAATCGTAGAATTTACAAAATACGGGAATCTCCGCTATTCTTATCCGAAGCCGGAGAGCGAGTTTCTTTCGAAAGATTTTTCGTATCAGCCGCTTAAAATAACGAAAGACACGAGAGGCTTCATGTATGTGGCCAACAACGGCGACAGCAACGGTATCATGCAGTTGAATGCAAATGGTGAATTTGTTAGTTATTATGGAACCAATAAAGTCAATCTTTCTTTCTGGGAATCGTTATCGAAGCTTTTGTGGAGCCGGGAAGACAGACTCGGTACGGTTGTAACGCTTCCATATACCTTTACGAATATTTATTCGAGCGACGACGGCTTCATGTATGCGACAACGACGACGGAGACGCCGCCGCAGGTTCGTAAAATCAATATCGGCGGTTCGGATATTTTATACGGGGCATACGATTTCCGGGACGGCAGTATAACGTCAAATTCTACTTACAATCAGGTATTCTGCGATGTTGCGGTAGATCGGTATAATAACATGCTGATCGTGGACAGAATGTACGGCAGAATTTACGAATACGATGAAAGAGGGAATAACTTATTCGCCTTCGGCACGAGAGGTACGGGATACGGCCAGCTTTCTTATCCGGCAAGTATTGAAACGGATTACCGGGGCAGGGTGTATGTTTTAAATAAAACGACGGGAAATATTACGGTATTCACGCCGACGGAATTTGCGGATCTCGTCCATGAAGCGAATGCGCTGTATGGAAAAGGCCAATATGAAGAATCTAAAAAAATCTGGGAACAGGTCATAGAGAAGAGCAATTACTATACGCTTGCTCTTGTCAATATCGGCAATATTCTGATGCGGCAGAATGAAAACGACGCGGCAATAGAATATTTTTACGAAGCGGAGAATGCGCTTTACGCATCGGAAGCTTATGAAGAAATCCGTGCCGATTTCCTGCGGGAGCATTTCTCGACGATAATCATCGTAGTCGTCATACTGCTGGTGGCTTGGGTCGCGTGGGTTTCTATCAAAAAAGCGCGCAGAAGAAAGTATGGTCCGCCGAAAGAAAAGCAGAACGTTTTTACGGCGATCAGGCGTTTCTTTAAACGGGTAACAGGAATCATGCGCCATCCCATCGACGGATTCGAGGGCATCCGTTATGAAAACCAGGGCTCTTATCTCGATATGTTTATCATAATGGTGGTATACGCGCTGATCACAGTTGCCTCCAATTATGCGGTAAGCTTTATTTTCAGAGACGGCATGCCTTTGGATGTGATAGAACCTGTCAGCATCTTTTTCTTCGCATTTGTTCCCTGGATCGTAATCTGCGTCGTAAACTACGGCGTGACGACGATTATGTACGGGGAAGGCAGATTCCGGGACGTGATCATCGGCGGTTCGTATTGCCATGGGCCAATGCTTTTGCTGCTGCTGCCGGTCACATTGCTGACGCATGTATTTACGTTAAACGAAGCTTCTATATATGATATCTTGCAGATCCTGATTTACATCTGGACCGTATTGCTCGTATATTTCTGTATCAAAGGTGTTCACGGGTTCCATCCGGTAAAGGCGTTTGTCGTTTTCATATTGACGATGGTCGGCGTCGCCGCCGTGTCGATGCTCTTCTTCATCGTCTATGGACTTGCCGTGCAGATGTTTGATTTCATCATACAATTTGGTAAGGAGTTGAGTTATCTTGTTTAAGAAAAAGAATAAAAACCAAGAACAAAACAATGAAACGCCTGTGAATGAATCAACATCACGTGAGAAGTTGAAAAAGGTTTTGAAGATCGTAATACCGATTGTATTGGTCCTTCTGCTTGTTTTTATTGTTCTGAAGGTCGCTTTCAGCGACGGACATGATGTTATTTTCGGCAAAGAGGGCGTTGAAAGCAGCAGGGAGCTTTCCGCCACGGATTCCTCAAAGGGAATCAACGGTATGATGCTGACCGATCAGGGCATGACGGTGGTGGCGGAAAATGATTCTCTTATGCTTAGCTATTCCAGCAAAGAAGATCTCTTCCTGATCCGGGATAAAGCGACGGGCGAGGTTTTTCGTTCCTATCCGGAGCCGATTTATGAAACGACACTGGCGGAGGGCGAAACTTCTGATCTTCCGGCATACGATCTTTCTACGGAAACAGGACAGTTTATTACTTCCCCCGTGTTTGTAGGTTATACGAAATCCGGAATGGACGGCGGTTTCGTACTCGGCGTCAATCAGATGAAAAACGTAAAAACCGTCTATTATATCGAAAACGGCGTCCGGCTCCGTTATGAAATGCAGGAATTGGAATTGGAATTTTCTGTAGAGATCACGATTGAGGGAAATGAATTGGTTTACAGAATTCCCGTCAATGGGATCATTGAAAGAGAAGGCCTTGAAAACGAAGAGCAGAACAGAAGGCCGCTCCTGACTTCCTTGAGCGTTCTGCCGTATCTTGGAGCACACCGCAGCGGTCAGGCAGGGTATTTTGTAACGCCAGACGGAACGGGCGCGCTGACGCGCTTCGACGTCGCAAGGATTTCGAATTATAATGAATATTCCAAAAAGGTATATGGAACGGATCTGACGTTCGAGACATCCGATTCGCCGGATTACAATAACTTGCTTCTGAGCATCGGCGCATATGGAATTGTTGAGAACAGAACGGAAGATGGAGCGGCGAATATCAATAAAGCTGCCAATTCCATGCTGACATCTTTTATCAGACAGGGCGATTCGAATGCGGAATTGAAAATTTCAAATCCGGGAATCCGGAACCTGCCGTTCTATGCGATTTATTTCCAGTATAATTA
This sequence comes from Clostridia bacterium, assembly GCA_046952735.1. GTDB lineage: Bacteria > Bacillota > Clostridia > UBA1212 > UBA1255 > Egerieisoma. The sequence goes on from JBKUJR010000015.1 coordinate 44,294, forward strand.
TCGGAATTTTTATAAACTCCAAATTTCAAATTCCGGTACGCAGTATGACATGGTCGTGAAGGATAAACAGCTTGGCGACGTAGAACAGAGAATAACGTTCGATCTTTCCGAAAGCGAAGAATTTTCTTATGTAGAGGTTGCTTCTGTTGTCAGGAAAAATTTGCTTGCCCAGTGGAAGGAGCGGTATGGAATCGATGTATCCATGGGAGAGAACGGGAATGCTCCCGTACTCAATCTGAAAATGTTCATGGGTGCGAAGAACGTATTTGGAGGCGTGCTCAACCAGATCAAGGTCATGACGGATTACGAAGATATCCGGAACATTTATCAGGAACTCAGTGAAAGCGGAGCTTCCGACCTGCGCCTCTCTTTGCTTGGCTGGCAGAAAGGCGGCTACTACTGGAATTGTACGTCTAAATTGAAACCGGACGGTTCCTATGGAAGCACGGGTGATTTTAAAGATCTGCTCCAATGGGCGAAGGATAAAAATATTACGATGGTTTTGGATAACAATCTGCTGATTATATACGGCGATCCCACGAACGGCGCAACCTTCAGAGAATCCGTAGTCAAGAAAGCCAACACCTTCTACCTGAATTACCGCCTGAGTGCGACATCCGGCGTATATCGGTATTCCGACGATTTTTACGTGCTCAGTCCTGCGTATTTTGACAAGGAGATATTGGATGACGTCATCGAACGCCTGAAGGATTATGGAGCGGCAAACGTCGATCTCCAGCAAATCGGCGATATGCTTTATTCGGATTACAGCGAAGAAAATCCGCTGTATCGCGTACAGGCGATCAGCAAATACGTAAAGTGGCTTCAGAAGTATGGGGAAAATTTCGATACAGTTTCCGTATACAGCGGAAATTCCTATGCGATTCCTTATATTGATTCTATTGTCGATATTCCGATCGAGCGCTCTTCCCATATCGTTCTGGATGAGGACATTCCGTTCCTGCAGCTTGTCTATCACGGGTTGGTAAATTATTATTCCGCTCCTGTAAACAATCAGGACGATGAAACGTTTTATATGCTTCGGTCGATTGAATACGGCGCGCTGATGTCGTATGAACTGACGGAGGAAAAAACAAGCGCGCTGCGGTATACTTATTATAATAAGTTGTATCGTTCGGAATATTCCAACCTGAAAAATGAGATCGTAGATCGGTATAACAATATTGCGGAAGCAGTGAAACCTTTTATCGGATTGGAGATCACAGACCATTACAAGGTGGATGCCAAGTATGATGTTTTCTGTACGGTCTACGCAGATGGTACGAGAGTCTATGTTTGCTATGAAACCGACGACGTCACTGTTGCGGATGCCGCGTCCGGTCAGACGCTTTCCTTTAACGGGAGAAGTTATCAAATATCGCAGAAGGGAGGGAAGTAATGCATGGCTAAAAAACAGGTAAAGGCTAAAAAGCAATTAGCCCATAAGCGTACGTTAGGCAGTATTATTTCCTTTGAAAGGAGAAAAACTCTTGAAGGTTGGGGCTTTTCGGCTCCTTGGCTGATCGGTTTTATCATTTTTACATTGATACCGCTGATATTATCCATCAGGATCAGTTTCTATATCACGCAGCTGACGGACCTTTACGGATTCGAAGGACAGAGCAAATGGGTCGGCTTTGAGAACTATGTCGATATCGTCCAGGATCCGAGCGTAGGCGAAGCGATGTTCAGCTCGTTTGGAAAAGCATTGTACCAGGTTCCGATTATCGTATTTTTCGCTTTGTTCGTCGCCGTTCTTTTGAAACAGAAATTCCCGGGAAGAGTATATTTCAGAGTGATATTCTTTATCCCTGTTATTCTTGCGGGCGTAATTATGAGTTATCTTTTCAATGACGGCGTCGGGAGCGTCAACGTGTTCGGTACGATCGTCAGTTCTTCTTCCGGCAGCTGGATGGCGAACTTTTTGGGTGGAAACCTGACGCAGTACATCGGCAATATCATGTGGAGCAGCAGTGTGGAAATCCTGATTTTCCTGGCGGCCCTGCAGAGCGTTCCGGATATCCTCTACGAGGTCGTTGAAATCGACGGCGCGACCGCTTGGGAATCTTTCTGGCATGTAACGCTTCCCTATATTTCGCCGTTCGTTATTTTGAACTTTATTTACGCACTGGTAGACTCATTTGTAAAATACGATAACCCCATTATGAGCATGATGCAATCCATGACGGAAACCGGCACGAAGTACGGTATGGCTTCGGCCCTCAGCTGGATGTATATGTTGATGACGCTGGTTACGATCCTCATATTCATACTTCTCACGAGGAGGTGGCTCAGATGACGAATGTAATTCACAGAGTATCGGATTTCTTTCAGAATTTTATTACAAGGTACAGAAATCTGGGGTATAAAGCCAAGAAAAAAATCAGATTCGTAATCGGCCGTATCTTTTTGTATTACGTACTGATCGAGCTTGCTTACTTATTCCTGCTCCCTTTCATCTATATTCTGACGACGTCGATGATGTCGTACCAGGATTATCTGGATCCGACGGTAGAGTGGATCCCTACCGCCGTCGAATGGGAGAATTTTACGAAAGCGTGGCAGGGACTCAGTTATCCCCGGGCATTTTTGAACTCATTGATTACATCGCTGGGAAGCGCCGTGTTGCAATGCGTTTCCTGCGCAATCATAGGGTATGCGCTCGGCCGATTTAAATTCAAGGGGAAAAATATCCTCTTCGTACTGGTGATTCTGGTGCTGCTGATTCCTCCGCAAACGACGATTTTGTCTTCGTACGGCATGTGGGCAACGTTCGGCCTGACGAATACGTATGCGCCCGTATTGTTACCGTGTCTTTTCGGACTCGGATTGCGGGGCGCGCTGTTTGCGCTGATTTACATGTACTTTTTCCAGAGAGTGCCGGATGCCATGGATGATGCGGCGCGCATCGACGGCGCCGGTCCGTTCAGAGTATTTTTGCAGATCATGCTGCCTCTTGTAAAATCGGCGATATCGATCGTGTTCATATTCTCTTTTGTGTGGCACTGGAACGACAACTATGAAGCGCCTACGTATATGTTCAAGCAGACCATGCTGACGCTGCAGCCGAAGCTGGAGAAAATTCAGCAATATTATTCTGAATTGATGGGATATACCGGAGAAGCCAGCGATTTCGACAAGGCCATGACAGAGCCCATGCTCTTTGCCGGCTGTCTGCTCGTTATGATTCCTGTATTGATCGTATATATTGCGGGGCAGAATAAGCTTGCGTCGGGAATTGAACGTATCGGCGTAATCGAGTGACGGAGGTTTATCATATGTGCAAAAAAATACGTTTCACTATTATATGGATCCTGGCGCTTGCAATGGTGTTTTCTTTTGCGGGCTGCTCCGGGGGCGGCGACGACCCTGAGGAGAAAGTATCCACTTCCACAGCGAAACCCGTACCGGAGGATCTTGCGGGAAACATTACGATTTCCGCTTACAAAAATTATGAAAACGATAATGATTTATTCCTGTATGTTCAGCAATTTACACTGCAATACCCCAGCGTCGATGTGAATGTCGATGCCGAGCTTTCCTATGATGAATATTTTGCGACGCTGGACGAGCGGATTGCGAAAGGAAAGACGGGAGACGTCGTACTGATCAGTTCCGACAAGCTTGCGGAATACGTGGAAAAAGGATGGATCCGCGACTTGAGCAGCGATGCAAACGGAGTGATCGATTATACTTCAAACTCCTCTAAAAAGCTGTATCCTGCAAACGTATATATGCAAGCGGCGTACAATGCCTCGCTATATGACGGAAGATTATATATGTGTCCTGTGGAATATTTGAATCAGGTAGTCATATTGAATCTGGATCTTCTGAAAAAGGCAGGAATCGAAAATCCCGTTCCGTCGGATCAATGGACCTGGGACGACCTGATCGCATACGCGGAGCAGCTTTCTCAAAGCGGCGTAAAAACCCCGGTCTTGATGAATTATACGGATTACGCGGTATGGGGAGCTTTTGCAAAGGGGTATGGCGGCAATTTATACAATGAGATCTCTTTTGCCGGCAAGACGACGGAATTGAATTTTACGGATCCTGATGTTATCGACGGATTGAAATATTTAGCGGATAATTTCCTGCGTACGGGATACGCGGCGAATAAAGCTACGTCTGAAGTATCGGCGGAAGAGCTTTCGCAATACGGAATCATCGTTGCGGATCATTCCGACCTCATAAGATGGCAGGATACGCTAAAGCGCGATGCGGACAACGGGGGATTTGATTGGGAATTCGCGCATTTTCCGGGATTTAAGATGGAGGACGGCACCGTTTATAAAAATATCGGCGTCAAGACATTAGGCTTCGCGGTGATCAACCATGAAGTCATCGATGCGATGAACGAAAGCGATATCGATGTAGATAAAACGGAGGAAGAGCTTCAGGAAGAAAAAGAAGCCTTGGCAAATACGGTTAAAAATGCCAAAACGCTTGCTTTATATGCGATGGTAAAAGACGCTGCAGTCAGTTACTGCGGAGAGCTCGGATATAAGGTCCCGGCTTTGCAATCTGCCAATACTATGAAATTCTGGAGGGAATTCCCGGTGTCCGGTAAAAATACGTCCGTCTTTTCTCTCTATTCGCAATTCGATTATCCGGCGATCCTGACATCCTTTATGTCGTGGAACGCCTCGAAAGAGATCAGGGACAGCGTCGCGGAGATTTTTGAGGCGTATGCCCAGAATCCGAATATGGTTTACATCGATGACCTGATCCAGGAGATTCAGGATGCTGCCAATGCAAGCTGAAGGAGGCCGTAAATAAGGTGGAAATCTTTAAATTCGTATAAATATTTTGTAAAGTCGCCGTTTTTGGCAGGCACTGAAAAGCCTTGCATATTGACAAATAAAACGCATATGATAATATAAACTTGTATTGTTGCAATAGAATAACTTTTAATTTAGGAGGTCATGGTTAATGAAGAAGTATTTGAAAAGTGCCGTAGTACTTTTGCTGATTTTCATTACGACGTTTACTATGGTTGCGTGTAAAAAGCCGCCGATAGTATCGCAGGAAGAGCTAAGGAAAGCGGAAGAGGAAGGCGTAGCGGAGGGTGAAATCACGTTCACATATTCGCCGGCCGCCACGAGCGCAGATTATAAACAGGCTGCGGATAAATTCGTGTCGGAATTTGAGAAGAAGTATAAGGATGTAAAAGTCGAACGCGATTATACGGTAACGACGGACAACAGAATTGCTTCCGCGGATATCGGCGACGTCTTTTATTTCGCCGAGGAGCAGACGTATAAGTATGCGGTGAAAGACCGCGCGCTTCTCCCGCTGGACGGATTTATCGACAAATTCCAGATCAATAAGAGCGATGTATACAGCGGAATTTATGCGCTCGGACTTGTAAACGGCCGTCTTTATTTTGTACCTAGAGATTATAATCAGATCGCTTTGGTTTACAATAAATCCGCCATTACGGAGGCTGGTTTGAATGCGGAAATCAAGCCGGACTGGACGTGGGAAGAATTCCAGAGTATCTGTGAACGTCTTTATGATGAGGAAGGGGATTATTGTCCGATTTCTCTGAACTTATCGTATTCTCCCGTATATGTTCCGTTCTTCGAAGCGTATACGACCAGAAATTCCTGGTGTAACACGTCGGATAAGAAAATTACGTTCATCGATGAGAATGGCGATATTTTGAAGGCGATCGGAGAAGCGCTGGAGATGGCCAGAAAGAATCAGGTTCTGATTCCGCAGGTGAATGATACGGCTGACGGACTGAAGGGAAAAGATCCCATCTTCTCTACGGTGGTATATCCGAATATACAGTCTTCCGGCAAGCAATATGATAACAGGGAAATCGATTGGGATATCATCAATATGCCGTTGTTTCAAAATCCTTCCTTTGGATGCGGCGCTTCCGGTGTCGGTGTATTCAGCAGAACGAAAAATGTGACGGCGGCTTCCGCCCTGGCGCTGTTCTTCCTCACTTCTGAAGGACAAAAAGCTTTCAACTCCGGTACGGGCGGTTCTGTTCCGCTTCTGAAATCTCTGGATGAGGAAGGCTATGATGCATGGAGATATCCGGATGATCCGGCATGGAGCCAGAAAAACTGGGATGCGTTCGTATATCTTGCGGACACCGCTTCTACGCCTGGTCAGGTAAATTGTAGAATGCCGATCGAAGTTGCGGATGCGATCGAAGAGGATATCGCAAATATCTTTAAGAAGGATCTGGTAGGAACACAGAGCTATGAAGACGGATTCCGCGCCCTGGAAACAAAGTGCAATGAAATCTGGTCTAAGCTGACCATATAAAGTATCTATGAACAATACGATCCTATGGATCACAGGAGCTGTAAAAAAACAGCCCTGAGAAGCACGACTCATCCAAAAGGTGAGCCGTGCTTGCTTTATTCAGAAAATACAAATAGTTAAATCAAATCTATTCTTTTTGCGTGCAACAAATAGTGTCATGGCATTTTTTTGATACATATGTCTGTGATATGTTGGCTCTTATTTTTTGAGCTTGCTCCTCCTTTTTTCCGAAATTTTTTTAAAGCCCCTATTAATATATAAAATAGTGGAAATTTGATGCAATAGAAAAACGAAAAGAACAAGTATATATTGCGTAAAAATGAACATACGATGTATTGACAAATAATAAATAATGAAGTATATTATAAATAACATTAAAAATAAAAATAGAGGAAGTGCTTAGGTTATATGAGGGTAGTTAGATATTAATAATTTATACAATTGGAAAATATCAAATTTAATAAAGGGAGCATAAATGCTATCGATTGATAACGAGATTAGGATGTTTGCTAATTTGTCTTCTATTTAATATCACAAGGAATAACGGTAAATGCTCATGAATTTATCCCATCGCAATATCCAACGGATATACGTTTTCACACGTACATGAAAAAAATGGTCGCATGCGTTACTTATAATTGGTCTAATGTAAAAGACGAAAACTATAGATTGCGATTAAGAGATGCAATAGGAGATTGGGAATGGATGGAGAATGGGCATGTTTCATTAAGTGAAACAACATCTTCAAACGCATATGTAATGTGTTATGATACGTGGCCATCAGGTTATCCAGATAAGGCATATGGTGCAACTGCCTCGTCAGGATTCACGAATCAAACTTATTTATAACTATTCTGTATCTAACGGTTCCTGAAGTTCTCTCCGAGCAATTGGCGGTGTAGTAAAGATTATAAAATGTAAAGTATATATAAATAAAAATATAACGAAAGGCCGGGCAAATTTTTTATTAGGAGGGATTGATATGAAAAAAAGTTTAATTTGTATAATGTCGTTTTTATTATTATTTTCAATTGTGGGGTGTGCGAAACAAGAAAAATTTGTTGGATCCAAACATACCGCCGGTTTTAATATTGAAATGGAAATTTACCAGTCTGTTGATGACATAAAAGCGCAGAGCGTTGCCATTGTCATTGCATCCTATTCTGAGGATCCGGTTGACTTTTATGAAGAAGAATGGGACGTACATAGTACGCGTTATTCTTTAAACATTGAAAAAGTTTTAAAAGGCAACCTTCAAGAAGGCAGCACGGTAGTTTTTTCACAAGTAGGAAAACCGAACGATGATACTTATGAAACAAAGATAAAAAGAGGACAAAAATATCTTCTGTTTTTAGCACAAAAAGATTTATCATCTACAAAGGGGGAAATCGTCTATGATGCGGTAGGTATGGAACAAGGGATCTTGGAGATTCATAGTAATGATACTCTGTATTGCTATTTTGACGTAGGCATCATGCCGGAATATGACGGCGAAAAATTAAGTAAGCTGGAAGCTAAAATTAATAAAAAATAGTATTATACTTTTTAGCCTTGTAACGAGTAAAATGTTCAAAACTCGCGTAAATGCTTGATTTTTGGCGTGTGCAACTATAATTTCAAAGGCTTAATATAACGCTTTGCCGCTTTTTTGTCTCCCTAACGTAATAAGGCAATATAAAATGATACGGGTAGATATAAAGAAATACCATACTATGTGAGAGCGAAAGCACTCGTTGTTTTCGCTTTCCTGTCTGCCACATGAGCAGGGGCAGACGCACTTACTGGCGGCGAACGAAACCCGTTCATCTTGACCGTTGACGAGGATGACGGACTCTGCTATTTTGTACAGGGAATCATTATGATTGAAAAATTCATATATGGGTTCTATAATATGGTATACAAATCGATAAATTCGGATTTAACTATCCAATCCTCAAAAACCATTGATTTTTCAAGGCTTCACACCTGTTTACCGTTCAAACCTTATCTGTTTGCCCTTGTTTTTGCCCTTACGAGCCGAAACAAGGGCA
>JBKUJR010000016.1:0-44872 GCA_046952735.1 Clostridia bacterium
GAATACGTACGGATCATACGTGTCCGTCACGCGGACCGACATTGTCCCGCCGCTGCAGGAAGGTTTGCTCATATCGTTCGTATCCCATATGCTGCCGCTGAAACCGCTGACGTCCTTTTCATACAGATACTCTTCGGAAGCAGATAATTCCCTGCCAAAACCCAGTTCCCGGATGTGCGTTTCATAATAATAATATCCGAGACGCGTAGTATTCATCCGGGCGTTTGACTGCGAATTTCCGGCATAATAAACGGAACCATCCGTCCGTTTCAGATAAGGCTCCATGGTATTTTCCAGATAAGTATTCCCCGTCTGCGAATTTTTCAGGGAAGTCACCAGCTTGTTCCGATATCCCGTAAGTCCGTGGGAAAGCCTGATCTGATGATTTTCCAGAACATAATCGTTCCGGTCTCCGTTTTCGTAATACCCCTGTACGCCATTCGCCGCCGCATTTGCGTAAACGACCGTAGCACCCAGCGTACTGTCTCTGTACACCTCCGCCGTTTCATAGGCGCCGGCATTCGGATCCTCAACCGGAGCGCCGTTTTCAGAAGCGGAACCGCCTTTCGTTCCGGACGTTCCGTCTTTCGTTCCGGTGCAGGATGCCGTAAAACAAACGGCGGCGCACAATACCGCACTTCCCAGCATGATACAGATTCTCTTTTTGATTCCCGCCATTCCTATCGTTCTCCCTTATATTTTGTTTCGATTTTTTTAATATATTATTATTTTACAGGATTTCCCGGAATAACACAATAGCCTTGTATGGAAAACAGAAATGAAATATACTAATAGAAAAATGAGAAGGGCGGCGTTGTCATGGAGCTTATAATGCAGAAACGTGCTGTGGATTACAACATCAGAATCGGGAGTTTACCACCTGGGAAGCGCAATAAAATCACGGATGTGAACGGAGTGCGCGTCGGCCATGCTACGATCAAGGACGAAGAAAATTATACTGGAGTGACGGTGATTCTGCCTTCTTCCGAAAATATGTATCAGAATAAAATGCCCGCTGCATCTTATGTTTTGAACGGATTCGGAAAAAGTACAGGGCTGATCCAGATCGACGAGCTTGGGACGCTGGAAGCGCCTGTTGCGCTGACCGCAACGCTCAACGTCGGAAAAGTATTAGACGGCATGATGGATTATGTGTTAAGCACCTGTGAAAAAGACGATATTTCCGTGCGCTCCGTAAACATTCCCGTGCTGGAATGCAACGACGGGGTAATCAGCCGGATCCAGAACCGCGCCGTTGAAAAAGAGCACGTTTTTGAAGCAATCCGGAACGCAGGCGAAGCGTTTCCGGAAGGGGATGTGGGCGGAGGCACCGGTATGATTTGCCATGGATTAAAAGGCGGAATCGGTTCCGCTTCCAGAATCGTCAATATCGGCGGAGAGGATTTTACCGTCGGAATCCTCGTGCAAACGAATTACGGAGCGCTTGCCGATCTCAGGATCGACGGAGAAAAGACCGGACAGCAGATCGCTTCCGCTGCGCCGGCGGCAGAGGGGGACGAAAAAGGCTCCGTGATCGTAATACTTGCGACCGATGCCCCGCTTTCTTCCCGGCAAATCCGACGCGCCCTGAAACGGGTCGGGGTTGGTCTGGCCAGAGATGGCTCCTATACGAGCCATGGCAGCGGCGAAGTTTTTCTCGGTTTTTCGACCGCTAATATCATTCGCGACGACGGACAGCAGATTTATACGCTGCGGCAGATCAAGGATGATTATTTAAATCCGGTCTTCCGCGCCGCTGCGGAAGCGACGGAGGAAGCCGTATTGAACTCCATGCTCTGTGCAAACGCGGCGAAAACGATCGACGGGACGACGGTCCACAGTCTCCGGGAATATATGAAAAATTAAATTTTCTTATTCCGCCCATCCCATTGCGCAGCGAACGGCTTTTCCCCAAAGCCGTTTTTGTTCGCTCCGTATTTGCGGTTCCATTGCGGGGAGAAAAGGATCCCGTATCCGCCGCAGCTTTTTGATTTCCGCGCGGTCGCTCCAGAAGCCGCTTGTAAGCCCTGCCAGGTATGCCGCGCCGCGTGCGGTGGTCTCCGCTGTTTCACAGCGTTCTACGGCAAGATTGGATAGATCGGCCTGAAATTGCATTAGAAAATTATTTTTACTGGCTCCGCCGTCTGCTTTCAGCGATAAAATGTCTGTGCCTAAATCACTCCGCATCGCATCCAATACGTCTTCCGTTTGGAACGCGATACTTTCGAGCGCCGCCCGGATAATATGATTCGAATTGCTGCCGCGCGTCAGGCCCACGATCGTACCGCGCGCATACATATCCCAGTACGGCGCGCCGAGGCCGGTCAGCGCCGGCACGATAAACACGCCGCCGTTATCCCGTACCTTACGGGCGAAATATTCGCTGTCCGCGGCCTCCCGCAGCAGGCCGAGGCCGTCGCGGATCCACTGGATGACCGCTCCCCCCGCAAACACACTGCCTTCCAGCGCATACATCCGCGGCTCAGAACGAAGCGAGGCGGACGCAGTCGTAATCAGTCCGTGACGGCTCGTACAAAATTTGCGGCCGGTGTTCATCAGTAAAAAACATCCGGTGCCATACGTATTCTTTGCTTCCCCTTCTTCGAAGCATGCTTGTCCGAACAGCGCCGCCTGCTGGTCCCCCGCAACGCCGCAGATGGGGACGGCCCTGCCTGCAATATTGATGCTGCCATAAAAATCCCCGGAACTTTTCACTTCCGGTAAAATATTTTCAGGTATTTCCAGCGCCTGTAAAAGCCGGTCGTCCCATGTCCCGCTGCGGATATTGTATAACATCGTTCGCGAGGCATTCGTAACGTCCGTAGCATGGACGGCGCCCTGCGTCAAACGCCAGATCAGCCATGTGTCCACAGTGCCAAACAGCAGGCGTCCCGACTTTGCCATTTCCCGTGTTCCTGCAATATGGTCTAATATCCAGCGAATTTTCGTAGCGCTGAAATACGCATCGACCAGAAGTCCCGTATTTTCCCGGATATACGTCTCCCATCCGTCTTTCTTCAACTGGCTGCAGAAGTCCGCCGTACGTCTGCACTGCCATACGATCGCATTGTAGACAGGCTTTCCCGTCTCTTTGTCCCAGAGGATCGTCGTTTCCCGCTGATTGGTGATTCCGACGCCGGCAATTTCTTCCGGGGCTACCCCGCTTTTCGCAAGAACCTCCATCATCACGCCGTATTGGTTGGCATAAATCTCCGTCGGATCTTCTTCAACCCAACCCGGCTGCGGGTAGATCTGCTGGAGTTCCTTCTGTGCCATACCAATGATATTTTGTTCTTTGTCGAACAGGATTGCACGCGAACTTGTCGTGCCCTGGTCAAGCGCCAGAATATATCGTTTCATAGCATCCCGCCTTTTTTCAATTGTACCACATACGCAAACTTTTTCATAACAAAATTTATGAAGATTGGAATTCGAAAGCCGGCGATTTCATATAATATATTGATTTCTATTTTCTGGAGGTGTCCCGTGTGGTTCTTTCCAATACGGCTTACAAACGAGCTGTAAAAACGCGCAAAAAATTAAACAGGACCGCATACGTCCGGTTTCGGCGTTATACCGCGTTGCAGGCAAAAAAAACAGCCGCGAGGTTCACTTCGTTCGCAGCTGTAGAAATCGTATTGCTCGTCGTTCTTTTCTGTTGTATTTAAAGGATCGTCACCCGATATAGTCCGCCGGATCCACAAAAGCACCGTTGAGCAGAACTTCAAAATGCAAATGCGGTCCCGTTACGCGGCCTGTAGCTCCCATATAAGCAATCAGGTCGCCTTTTCCAACAGAGTCGCCGACCGCTACAAGCATTTCCGAAAGATGCGCATATTTGGTGGTAAGGCCATTCCCATGGTCGACGCAGATATGATAGCCATATCCGTCGTCATACCCTACGTAAACCACCGTTCCTTTTGCCGCCGCCCAGATAGGGTTTCCCATTCCGCTTCCGATGTCCTGGCCGGAATGGTAGCGCGTTTCTCCCGTAATAGGATCACGGCGGTATCCGTACGGCGATCCCAGATCTCCCACCGTCGGAAAATAATCAGGATGCCTGTCCATTTCATCCTGGAGCGCTTCCTCTTTCGCGTTCAGACGGGCAACCAACGCGTTGGCAGTATCCGTGTAGCCAAGCGAAACCCGGATCAGCACCTCCGTCTGCGCAAGGCTGCTTTTTGCCTGATCCATCGAAGAACGTGAGGTGGCGCCTGCTGTCAAATCGAGGTTATCGATCTGTTCCGTAAAATTCCTGATGATTTCTTCTTTCTCTATTTCGCTGTTTGCAAGCGCGTTCTTCTGCTTCTCGATGATTTCATCCTTCGTCTGGGCTTCCTGTTTGTTGGACTCCAGGGAATTCGTCAAATCTTCGATATTCTTCTCCAATTCCGTTTTGGTTTCCGTAAGCTCCTGGGACAGCTGTGTTTTTTGCATCGTCAAGTGATCCATTTTTACTTTTAGAACACATAAATGCAATGCAAGCGTCGTTACGGCCAAACCTGCGGCGACCATCACCGCCGCGCTTACCGAAACCGTCTTAGCTTCCTGAAACGCCGCGCAAAGCTCGTCCTTTATAAAATTTAGAATCGTATTTGCTTTTATCTTATAACACTTCAATAAATATTTTTTCGGGAGATTTCCCCTTCGAGCCGCCTTTTGCAGACATCTAAAGAAAGCTTTCGACTGCTTGCCTCTTTTTATGTAATACATGCGTCAGCGTCCTTCCCTTCTGTTGTTTATCCGCTCTCGTTTCTGTTCCCCAATGCCTGATGTCATCGACCGTGCAAACCGTCCGAATCAAAACTGAGGATTATTCTATCACTTTAGATTATATTTGTAAATCTTATTCACAATAAGTTCATACTCATATACATCATACATCTTTTTGTGCGATCGGCGAAAAGCGGGCGGGCATATAGCAACAACAAGCGCAGAGAATCATATTTCCGTCATCTTCTGGGGCGGCCCTCCATGCCGCCGCCGAATCCGCCGGGGCCGCCTCCCATACCGCCGGCAGTTCCAATATACGATAAAATAGAGGAAACCGTAACCGTACCAAAAACAGACCCGCCGGTATAAGCGCCATTTGCCATCAGGCCGTCGCTTGCAGTGCCTCCGCTATATGCGCCGCCGGTAGAAACCGTATATTCCACGGCGTTTCTGATATCCGGGGAACTGAATATCAGAGAACTGTAATTTTTACAGGGAGAGAAGGTCAGGAGGTCCTTCCCGTCGCCGTCCGTGATCCGGACGATGGCTCCTGCCTGCTGGCGCTGTGTAAACGTTGTAACAATTACATTTTGTGTAGAGCTTCCTGCCGGGTACTCCGCCATACCGCTGCTGCCAGCTGCCACCAGGAAGCCGCCCGATACGAGAATCGTCCCGTTCGTATCGAGCGCTCCGTCGCCGTCGCCCGTCGGGCCGTTTACGATCACGGAGCCGCCGCTGATCGTAAGATCTCCGTTCGAATCGATTCCGTCCCCTTCCGCATCTACATACAGATACCCGCCGGAGATATGGATCTGACAGGCGGAGTCATATGCCATGCCGCCTCCGCCGCCAAAACCGCCGAATCTCCCGTCGCGGCCGCCCGTATCGGCTGTATCGTTGCTCCCCGACGAAGCGTTCAGTCCGTCGTCCTCCGCTTTTAGTCGTGTCGTGCCGCCGCTGATATCGATCGTGAGAGCTTCCAGACCTTCATAGCTCTTACTGATATCGATTGTCCCGCCGCTGATTTCCAAGCAGCCGTCCGCATGGACGCCGTCATCCTCCGCAGCGATGAAAATTACAGCGCCGGACAAGGAAATATCCCCGTCTGAATGGAGTCCGTCCTTCTTGCACTGAATCGAAATCGTGCCGTCCGCTGCCGCAAGCTTTGTAACTGCCTGGATCCCGTCGTCCCCTGCCGAAATCGAAATCGTACCGCTTTCTATATAAACGTACCCCTTTTCAGGATTATTTTCTTTCGTTGCTTTCATTCCATCTCCTTCCGCTGTGGTAATATCGATTGTACCGCCTTTTACGACAACGGAATCGTTCCCGCGGATTCCGTGATTTTTGGCCGAAACCGTAATCCTGCCGTCCATTATTTTCAGATCGTCTTTACAAGTAATTCCATTATTGAAATTACCCGTTATGGTAAGCGAGCCGCTGCCGTTGATCGTAAGCGCTTTCTTACTGAACAGGGCGGCATTGGGTTCTCCTGTGATTTCCCCTGTTTCTTCATCCGTCTCCGTGACCGCATACGTATAATCCGCGCCGTCCTCCAACGTATTATCCGTTCCATCTGCGAGAGTGATTACCGTTTTCCTTCCGTTATCCGCATAAATCGGAGCGCTTGTTTTACACGTAATGTCCGCGCCGTTTAAAATGATGCGGACCTGGTTTTCTCCGGCTTCAACATAAATTTGGCCATTCTCCAATACGCCGCTCACCACATACGTTCCGCCTTCCGTAATTTTAACCATACAAAAGCCGTCGTTCGATACGGAGGCTCCGCTGCCGGATATGGAAGCGCCGCTGCCGTTTAATGTAATCTTGCAGGCGCTGTCGTCCCACGTATCCTGCTGGTCGAAATCGCTGTCTTCAACATTAATATTCGTTCCGGCCGCGCCGGAAGAGCCGCCGCTTTCTTCTTGATTCCAGTAATTGCTGCCGCCGCTGCCGCCTGCGTCCGTGCCTGCCGCTGCCGCGCCGTTCGTCGCTTCACGTTTGCATCCGGCCAATGAGAGTGCGATCATGGAGAGAACAGCCGCCGTCGCAACGACCTGATAAAAATTACGTTTCATTTCGATCCCCTGCCTTATCTGAAAATGTCAAAACAGCCTGATAACCGCTGTATAAAAAACGGTACCCCGTCATTGTCGACAGCGTACCGGATCATATTGTCATTTTCATGGCAGTTTTGTAGTTTTAGGCTGGCAAAACTGTTCCTTCTTTTCGCACATACTCTTTGAACACAAACGACAGCTCGCCTTCTGTTCCGCCCGCGCCCCGATAGTTTCCATGGAAAAGAGCGCTTTCCGCCGCAAGGCTCCATTCAGGCAGCTCCTCTAAATTCGGAAACCAGACGTCTTTCTCAAAACGGCGCTGAAATACGGTAATATATGCTCTTTCGCAATACGGAAGGAGCTGTCTGTATACGCTCGCACCTCCGATGACGAAAATATCCTCTGAACGCAGACCCTGCGCCTCCAGAACCTTCAGTTTTGCAAACAGCTCTTCCAGAGAATGGGCGACGATCGCTCCGTCAGGCGCATAATCCGGATCCGGATTCAATACGATATTCCGCCGGTCCTTCAGAACGCGGCCCCCCGGGAACGTTGCAAGCGTGTTAGATCCTAAAATTACGGTTTTTCCGGTTGTCAGGCGCGCAAAGTTCCGCAGGTCTTCTTTCACTCTGGCAAGCAGATCCCCCTGATATCCGATTCCCCATTCGGAATCGACTGCAACAATGATATTCATCCCGAATCCCCCTTAAATTGCCATTTCGATTTTACCGATTTTCTCGCCGTGCCGATAATTGCGCACCGTGAAGCTTTCCGGCGTAAAATCATAAAAGTTCGTAATCGTTTTATCGAGTTCGACTTCCGGAGCCGGATACATCGGACGCCGGATCAATTCTTCCACAATTGGAATATGCCTGTCGTAAATATGTGCGTCTGCGATGACGTGTACCAGCTCCCCCGGGATCAGATCCGACACCTGCGCGAACATAGAAACGAGCGCGGCGTATTGCGCTACATTAAACGCATTCGCGGCCAGCATATCCTGAGAACGCTGATTTAAGATGGCGCACAGCCGTCCGTCCGTGACATTGAACGTCATGCTGTATGCGCAAGGATACAGCGCCATCTCATGGAGATCCGCAAAATTGTACAGATTGGTCATGATTCTTCTGCTGCACCGGTTATGCTTTAAATCGTAAAGCACGCGATCCACCTGGTCGAACATGCCTTCTTTGTACTTATGCTTGACGCCCATCTGGTATCCGTAGGCTTTGCCGATGGAACCGTTCTCATCCGCCCACAGATCCCAAATATGGCTGCCCAGGTCATGGATGTTATTGGATTTCTTCTGCCAGATCCAGAGGATCTCGTCCACCGCTACGGAGAGCTTGATCGGACGGATCGTAATCAAAGGGAACTCTTTTTCAAGATCATACCTGTTGACAACGCCGAACTTCTTCTTGGTATATGCAGGCGTCCCGTCTTCCCATTTCGGCCGCACGCCCTCGTCTTTCACCCATGAGCCGTTTTCCAGTATTTCTTTACAGGTATCGATAAAAGCAATATCCGCTGTGCTCATGCTCCAGCCTCCTTCAATTTTTTTCGGATCCGCTGCAACGCGTTATCGACGGATTTACTTTCCTTGCCGAGCAGCGCGCCGATCTCTTCATATCTGCAGCCTTTTAAATAATATTCAAGCACTTCTTTTTCGAATTTGCTCAATTTTCCTTGGATTTTTTCGCGTAAAATGTCTCTTGCTTCCCGATTGATTACGATTTCTTCCGGGTTCATCCATCCGCAAAGCGGCTCCTGCCTCCCTGCCGCCTCGATCGACGAGGTGTTTTCTTCACTGTTGAGCGAGATATAATCATTGAGCGGCATGTGTTTCTGCCTTGCTGCGGCTTTGATCGCAGAATAGATCTGTCTTCTGATGCAAATATTGGCATATGTGGCAAAACCTGCATTGTCCTGGCCGCACGATTCCTCTTCCTGCGGTTCATAGCTGCAGATCGCCCGGTATAAACCGATCATACCCTCCTGTACGATATCCTCCCGGTCGCCGCCGAGCAGAAAATATGCGCGGGAAATCGACCGCACCATAGGCTTGTACTTGATTAAAATATATTCGCAGGCAGTATCGTCGCCTTTTTTTGCTTTTAAGACATATTCCTCGTCGCACATTTTACTCTTTTATAATTTTGACGCCTTCTTTCGTATCGATCAGCGTGATGCCCATTGCTTTGAGCCGGTCCCGGATCGCATCCGCAGTTTTGAAATCTTTTGTTTTTTTTGCCTCCGCCCGCCGTTCCACGAGCTCTTGTATTTCCTGCGATAGTTCGGCATCCTGCGCATTGCCGTCTTCTTGTATTTTAGCGGCGTTTTCTTCCATGGAAAGTCCGAGCACCCGATCCGTAAACAATGCGAAATCATAAATTTCCTTGCTTTTCTCCGGGTAGCGGAGCGCTTTCCAGAGAATGCCGAGTCCCAGCGGCACATTCAGGTCGTCGGAGACCGCCTCTGTAAATTCTTTCTTCCACTCCTCCACAATTCCTGCCGGCAGCGTTCCGTCTCCGGCTGCTTTCTGCTTTGCAAGCGTTTCATACAGGCGATTCAGCGACACCTGCGCGGCCTCTAATGCTTCCCATGTAAAATTCAGTTTGTTGCGGTAGTTTCCGTTCAAACAAAAATAACGGTACGCCAGCGGCGAATAGCCCTTTTCGATCAGATCCGAAATCGTATAAGTATTGCCGAGGCTCTTTGACATTTTTCCGTTGTCTACGAGCAGGAATTCGCCGTGCATCCAATAATCGACGGATTTCTTCCCCGTAAGCGCCTCCGACTGGGCAATTTCATTTTCATGGTGAATCGGGATGTGATCCACCCCGCCCGTATGGATATCAAAACAATCGCCGAGATACTCCCGCGACATCGCAGAACATTCGATATGCCAGCCCGGATATCCCATCCCCCACGGGCTCGGCCATTGCATAATATGCTCTTTCGGCGCTTTTTTCCATATGGCAAAATCGGCGGGATGGCGTTTTTCCGTATTGACCTCCACGCGTTCGCTCGCGCCGGCAAGCTGTTCTTCCAGATTTGCGCGGGACAGCCTTCCGTAATGCGGGAATTTTGCAATATCGAAGTAAATTCCGTCGCTCGTCTCATAACCGTACCCTTTTTCGCATAATTCTTCTACGAACGCAATCATCTCTCCGATATGCTCCGTCGCTTTCGGGGTGATTTCAGGCGTTTCGATATTGAGGCGTTCCAGATCCTTGAAAAAGATACCGGTAAAATATCCGGCGATCTCCCATGGCGTCTTTTTCTGGGTTTTCGCAGCTTTTTCCATCTTATCTTCTCCCTCGTCGCCATCCGAGGTGAGATGTCCTACGTCCGTAATATTCATGACGTGCTTCAGGCGATAGCCGTTGAGCTTGAGAACGCGCCGCAAAGTGTCCATAAAAACATACGTCCGCATATTGCCGATGTGCGCATAATTGTACACGGTCGGTCCGCAGGAATAAATCGTAACGCATTCGCTGCTGATCGGTTTGAATTCTTCTTTCCTACGCGTCATCGTATTGTAAATTTTCATGATTTTTCCTCCTGTTCGCTATCGCTGCTCTCCCCTTCGTTATTCTCCCGCAGCTTTTCAAGCTCCTTTTCAATCATTTCCAGTTCCTGGGCGACAGGGTCCGGAACTTTATTATGCTCAAGCGCAATCGAGGGCGCCACAGGCGGTTTCTGATCTACGCGTTCTCCATACATCTTGATAACGCGTGCCTTCATGCCTGTAACCGTCGAATTTTCCGGTACGTCATCCAAGACGACCGAACCGGCGCCGATCATCGCATTGTTTCCAATGGTTACCGGTCCCAGGATTTTGGCTCCCGCACCGATTAAAACGTTGTCCCCTACCGTCGGATGCCGCTTGGAATGTTTCTGACGCCCCGTACCCCCTAGCGTCACCTGGTGATAAATCGTACAATTGTCGCCGATGACAGCCGTTTCTCCGATCACGACGCCATGCCCGTGGTCGATGAACAAGCCTTCCCCGATTTTTGCGCCCGGATGGATTTCGATCCCCGTGCGCCGGTTTGCGATCTGCGATACCCATCTTGCCAGAAAGAACAACTTATGACGGTAGAAAAAGGACGATATTTTATGATAGATCAACGCATGCAAACCGGGATACAGCAAAAATACTTCCGCGGCGTTCCGCGCCGCAGGATCTCTCTTCGCTATCGATTTCGCGTCTTTTATAATGCCCATATTTTCTCCAGAATTCTTCGCTATAGTTGCATTATATGCCGTCGGCACATAAGATTCCAGCTGCGTTATGTAAAAAAATGCGTTGTAAAGCGCATAACAAAACGGCATATTGGATAAATTCTATTTTACCATATGAAAAATATTATTACAACTTATATCCGTTGTATTTTTGTCTCTTCCATGATATGATAAATTTGTTACAATATATTATGGAGGGATTGTCTGCATCGTGGATCTTTTGCTTGTTATCAATGATTTTGTGACAATTTCAGCAATTCTTTACATGTATACCGCGCTGGCGGAATACCGCTTCAGTGTCCGGAAAACGGCGGTGATTCTGTCGGTGTCGGTTGCCGTAATGTTTTCCGCATATGTGACGCTGCTTTTCATAATTCCGGATACGGCGCCGGCAGAAGCGGCGCTGCTCACTCTGACGCTCCCCAGTGTTTTCGTCTTTTGGGCGATTTCCAGATACAGGGGGTTTCGTTTCCTGTTTTTGTTTTGCTGTATCGACATTACGTCATTCATCATAACTTTTTTTGCCCGGGCCATCGCCGGATTTTTTCATGACAGTTCCGCAGTTACATTAGCTGCATCTATTCTTTTGTTTCTCCCTTATATTTTCCAGATTCACAGGCGCTGCGGCAGATTGCGGAACGCCATGGATCGTATGAAGAGCGGCTGGGCAGGCCCGGCCATTATCATGTGCATGACCTATATCATGATTTATATCATGCTGCTCTATCCCAATCCGATCATCAGAAGGCCGGAATACAGGCCGGTAATGGCGGCGTTTTGTATTTTCATCGCATGTGTAATCCAAATCGTAATCCGTATGATCGATCATATCCAGCACAATCAGTCCCTGAGCGAAGAAAAAGATCTGCTGGCAAAATTGAATAACGAACTCAGTAAAACGAAATTCAAATACGATACGATTCTGTCGGTGTCAAAAGACATTTTATTTGAATATTCCTGGAAAAACGATGCTGCCATTTTCTATAATTTACCTGACGGCAGCAGGATCCGGAACCGCTGCGAAGCAAATTTCCTGGATAGCCTGGAAGGGGCGTTTCTCGTTTACGCCGATGATCTGGATAAAATAAAGTCTGTCTGCGATCGTCATAAGGATTATATACAATTCCGCCTTGCAGACCGGCAGCATCCCGGACAATATTTATGGCATGAGCTCTATTCCCGTAAAATGACGGATTACAGCGGCGACGATCTGATCGTGGGAGTCATCCGGAATATCGATCAGCAGAAGAAAGAGGAGCTGCGCCTGAGAAAAGAAACCGACTGCGACGTAGCGACGGGGCTTTTCAACAAAAAAGCGGCAAGCAGGCAAATACAAGATTTTATCGATTCCGCAGATCATCATAATCACGGCATCCTGATTTTCATCGATATCGATAATTTCAAACAGATCAACGATACATACGGCCATCCGGCCGGCGACGCGGTGCTGACCGCGTTCGCAGAGTACCTGCGTACCGTCTGGAATACGGATACGATTCTCGGCCGCGCCGGAGGAGACGAATTTATCGTATTTCTGAGCAAAGAATACAGCCGCGCCCAGTTAGAAGCCCCGTATGAGTCGATTCGTGAATTTTCCATCGTACACAACGATATCGTCGTGCAGATCAGCAGCAGCGCCGGCGCCGCCGTATATCCCCAGGACGGAAAAAGTTTTCAGGAGTTATACCGGAATGCGGACGATGCGCTTTATCATTCGAAACAAACAGGAAAAGGAAAACTGACGTTTTACCGGGATATAAAAAATCAGCCGTAAATTTCCAGTTCATAAATTCCGCACTGCCCGCCCGCTTCGATCCGGATCTGCACATATTGAGCCTCGGCTGCCGTCATGACCGTTTCTTGTTTGTTGAATCCGGTGGTAAATCGTCCGACTTCCGTCCATTCGGTTTCATCCTGGCTGATTTCGATTACATACGGCCGTGTGATGGCTTTCCACTGTACCGTTATTTCCGAAATCGGGACGACGCTTCCCAAATCCACACAGATCCAGTGATCAGACTGGCCGCAGACGGTTTTCGTACTCCACGCGGTAGACAGATCTCCGTCGGCCGCGTATTCCGGACCTGCCCCGGATTCGCTGCAATCCGCGGAAAGGACTTTTCCAAGAGCAATGTTTACCCGCTGGTTTTGGGGAACAAAGGCATCTTCACCGGTGCGCGTATATCTTTTCAGATCAGCCGGCGCAGTGCAGCAGTTCGTCGTCTTCTGCACGGAAATTCTGTTTTCTACGCGGAATTTGAAACGGAGGAGTTCCGAGCCGTTGTCTTTCACTGAAGGCGCGACGTAAGCAGAATATATTCCGGCGCCAACATACCATTCCGCATCTTCTTCGCTGTAGGAACGCATAGAATAATTATTGATCGTAAGGGTCACTTTCTTGGTTTCTCCCGGTTCGATCAGCTCCGTCTTTGCAAAGGATGCCAGAACCGTTTCCGGCTGCTCGGACCCCTGAGCAGACGGTTTTTTGATGTAGAGCTGCACGACCTCTTTTCCCGCAGTGTCCCCCGTATTTTTGACATTTACAATAACGCTCAGGGAATCCGTATAGATATTGGAAGAAACGGAAACATCGGAATATTCGAATGTCGTATAGGAAAGTCCGTACCCGAAAGAATACGCTGTTTTTACTTTGAATGTTTCATAGAAACGGTATCCTGTATAAATATCTTCCGAATAGTTTACATTGGTTCCGTCGCCCGGAAAATTTCCATAGGACGACGTATCGGAATAAGAAAGCGGAAATGAAACCGCAAGCTTTCCGCTGGGATTGATTTTACCGGAAATGATGTCCGCCGCAGCATTGCCGGTTTCCATGCCGGCAAATCCGGTAAATAAAATTGCATCGACCTGCTCCCGCCATGACGCAACCTCGATGGGATTTCCCGCGTTGATCAAAACCGTTACGGTTTTACCTGCTCCGTGAAACGCATTGGAAACGCGTTCAATCAGACGCGCTTCGCGGTCGTTGAGCAGGAAGTCCCCTTTTCCGCTATAATGGTCGCCGCCCGTTTTCGTCTGCCGCGAGATACAGATCACCGCAAAATCATTTTCAGAGGCCGCCCGTTCCGCCTCTTCCGCAGAGATGGAAAGTTCTCTGGTATCCACGATCGGGTTCACATCTGCGCCGTCACCCTGCGGATCGTCCTTGCACTGCGAATACAAATCTTTTAATACGGCATCCGGCATATATCCCGCATTCTCGAGGCCTTCGAGAAAACTGACCGTATACAGGGGCTGCGGGCTATTCTGTCCGGAGCCTCCGATCCGGGTATAGATCTGCGCATTTCCAAAAACCGCAACGTTCTTGCCGGAAGCCGGAAGCGCGTTATTCTCATTTTTTAAAAGCACCATTCCCTCGGAAGCCGCTTCTTTCGAAATCGCGGCGCCGCCGGCGGTATCGAGCTCGCCGCCGTTTCGCTTATGGAACGTATTGGATCTGACGACAATCCGTAAAATATTCGTGCAGCACCGATCGATCTGTTCTTTCGTAATTTTCCCCTCGTTGAGCGCATTTACGAGCAGGTCCGCGTCAGAATCGTTCCCGGGCATGGATAAATCGTTTTGTGCGGAAACCCGGTCCGTTTTCTCCCCAGCGGCGCCCCACTCCGACATTACAAAGCCTTTATATCCCCACTCCGTGCGCAGGATCGTGCCGAGCAAATCGTTATTGACAGAGGAATAGACGCCGTTGATTTTATTATAAGAGGACACCATCACATACGGCGCGGCATTTTTAACAGCGATCTCAAAACCCGTAAGATAAATTTCTCGCAGCGCCCGCTCACTGATATTCACATCGATCGTTTCTTTTGCAGTCTCCTGGTTGCTTGCCGCAAACCGTCCTGCCGCAGCGCCGACCTTTTGAGATTGCAGGCCGTTGATATAGGCGGCGCCTATATAGCCCGTAAGCAGCGGATCTTCAGAAAAACTGGAGAAATTCCGGGCATTCAATATATCCCGCTGTATATTCAGTCCCGGAGCAAGCAGTATGTCGATATTGAAATGTTTCGCATCGCGTCCGAGCGAAGCTCCTACTTTTTCCACAAGCAGGGGGTTCCAGGTATTGGCAAGGACCGCCTCGGACGGATATACCGTCGTTTTTTCACCGGCGGCAATGCCCGAAGCAGCGTTCGCTATCAAAATAGAGGGAATGCCATATTTTTCAAAAGCGGCGGTTACTCCGATGGCGTTCGCGCCGGCGGCTTCCCGCTCTGTCTGGATCTGATATCCGGTGACCAGTCTCGCTTTTTCGTAATCGCTCATGGCATCGACCACACAAAAAACCGTATCAGCCCCCAGCTGCACGACATAATCCTGCAATTGAATGACCGCCCTGTCCAAAGGATCTTCATTCAGCTTGTCGTCCGCATTCGCTTTCCCGTACAGGGAGACCTCTGCGCTGGCATTTCCGGATAATTTTCCGTTCAAATCTTTCAGTTCCAGTGTAATATTGGTACCCTGCTGTTTTGTAACAGATATTTCCTGCTGGACCGTTCCTATCTTTTTCTCCCCGTTATAAACGTTCATAATGACCTTATTTGCCGTACAGTCTCTGAGGATCATACGCAGGGAAAACGCGTCTTCCGATGCGGAAACACTCATCGGAATGATGTATTCCGGGCCCTCGGATTCGTCTGTCGTACCGTTTTTATGTTTACAGCCGCCGATACATACGCAGAGCAGCAGAACCGCCAAAGCAGCAGCGGCAACAAATATCAAACGTTTGCGAGCTCTTCCATCCATATTCCTGCACAGCCTTCCGGAAATCCATTCGTATCGAATTTCATTTTAACGATATCACTATTGTATTATATCAATTTTTTGATTATAATTCCATAGGTCATATAAATTTAAAATAAATTTTCAAAGGGGATGCTTTTATGTTTTCCGGTAAAATGAAAGCCGTTACGTTCAGTTATGACGACGGCGTAACGCAGGATATCCGCCTCATCGAATTATTGAATAAATATTCGCTGAAAGCGACCTTCAATATCAATTCCGAAAAACTCGGATTACAAGAAATATTGGATGTCGGCGGCGGCGTACGCGTCAATCACTTTAAAGTCAATGCGGATGACGTCAGATCCGTCTACGCAGGGCATGAAGTCGCCGTACATACGCTTACTCATCCGAACCTCACGCAGCTGGAGGAAGCGGAAGTCATCCGCCAGGTTGAGCAGGATCGCCTGAACCTTTCCGAACTTTGCGGATACGAGGTGGTAGGAATGGCATATCCCTGCGGCGGTATCAATAACGACGACCGTACCGCGGCGATTATAAAAGACAATACGGGCGTCAAATATGCCCGGGCGCTCGAATCTTCCGGCAATTTCGAGCCGCAGGAAAATCTTTACCGTTTCAAATCGAGCGTATATCATATGGATTTTGAGAAAATGATGGAAATGGCGGAGGAGTTCGTCGCAATCGCTCCCGTTTCCCCGAAAATATTTTACATCTGGGGACATAGTTACGAGTTCGATATTTCCGACAGCTGGGACCGGTTTGAGAAGTTTCTGGAATTTATCAGCGGCCGGGACGATATTTTCTACGGGACGAACCGGGAAATCCTATTGCCATGACAAATCGGGGAATCCCCGCATGATAATGCAATTTATAAAAATCTGATGCAGGCAGAGAATTCCCGGCAGGATGCGCCTCCGGGACATTCTTTCCGCTATGAATCAAAGCTTTCCGGTCCCATTTACGACGGCGCCGGCGGATACTCGTTGCAAAGCAGCCGATACGCCGGCTCGTCTTCTTCGATCGTAGGGAACCGCCCCACAGGTTCATAAAAGCGGTTATCTTTTTCATCGTCGTTGCACATGGATACTTCCCCGAGCAGAACGGCGCCGGTTCCCTCTTCTACCGTAAAATCATGATATAAATATTGCTGGATCGTAATACTTTCGCCCGGTTTCAGCGCAATCTGCGTTCCGGCAGGGACCAGGAATCTGCAGCCGTCTTTCTGCACCGTGACGTCCGTATCCGCCAGGCTTTCGTCCGCTGCCGCGTTATAGACGCGGATCAATACGGTTCCGCCCCCGCGGTTGATGATATCTTCCATCTTCGACCAGTGAAAATGCATGGGCGCACGCTGCCCTTCCTCCAGCATCAGCAATTTTTCCGCATAGGGTTTCCGGCACGCCGGGTCTTTCAAATTCCCGTTTCGAAGCGTTATCAGTGAAAATCCGACTTCCCGGAAGTTTCCCAGACCATAGTCCGTGATGTCCCATCCCAGCATATTTTCCCGGATTTCATTATATTCGCTGCCTTTTCGGCTCCATTCTTCCCGTGTCCAGCCACAAAACGGCGGAAGCGCGAAGCAATGCTCCGCAGCAAGCTTTTCCATACGTTTTAACGCCTGATTGATCTCTGAGCGTTTCATCGCCGCGATTCCTCCTAACCCTTTTAAAGAGAAGACAAAAACTTGCGGCTCTTTGCAAGGCCGTCCCATGTGTCCATCGTTTTAATGCCTTCCTGCTCCACAATGTATATCATATCGTCCCCAAGCAGGTCATAAATCGCTTTGAAGTCTACGATGCCGTCTCCGATCGCAGTTCCTTCATACGGATCTGTCGTGAGCACCTCTTTCATATGGACGGTGACTGCCCTGTCCCGATACTTCTTAAGATATTCTACAGGATCCTGTCCCCCTACGGTTGCCCAGCAGACGTCGAGCTGCATGCTGACAAATTCCGGATCCGTATTGTCATAAAGGACATCCAGCGTCCAGCCTTTGTCCCCATTCTTCGTAAATTCATGACTGTGATTATGATATCCAAGCCGGATTCCTTCCGCGCGGTACCGCCTTCCCAAAGCGTTCATTTTTTCGGCAAGTTCCAGTACATCCGCTTCCGTAGCGAAAGACGGGCCTCCGGGCAATACCGCATTCTGCGCGCCGATTGTTTTTAAATATTCCGTTTCCGCCGCAAAATCTCCGAACACATCGAAGTGGCTGCTGTATGCCTTTAATCCCAATTCATCCAGCCACGCTTTCATCTGTTTTGCAGGAATTCCAAAATATCCTGCGAATTCTACGCCCGTATACCCCAGCTCGGCTGTCTTTTTGAGCGTCGCATAAACGTCTTTCCCCATATCGGCTCCAACCGAATATAATTGCAGTCCTATCTTTTCCATAACCAAAAGCCTCCGTAAGTAATTCGTGTGCGGCTATCATATCACAGTTGCAAAGCCTGTGCAAATGATCTTTCCATGTAAAATAGAAACACAATTCTGCCAGAATCCCAGGATTGCATTATTTACAAAACAGGTATATAGTTTACGTAAAACTCTACGCAGGAGAAAGGAAACGCATGGATCTGTTTTGGCTGATCGTGAGAATTGTAATAAAAATTGCGGAAGCGCTTTTGATTTTGTCGATCTTTATTGCCGTTTGTTTATTTCGTATGGCAATTTGCCGCAAAACGTTTATACCTTTTAAAAAAAAGGCGCGGAAAGAAGAAACGCCTTCCATGAAAGCCTACCGGGAGGGCAGCGAATGGCTGGCCGCATCGCCGTACGAAAAACACGTCGTTTCTTCTTATGACGGGCTTCAGCTGACAGGCCATTTTCTTCCGGCGTTTCCTGCGGATCCGGGGCAAGCGCCGGCCTGCATCGTGCTTTGTATGCATGGCTACCGAAGCGATAGTTTTAAAGAATATGGAATATATGCAAATTTTTACCATACGTCGCTCCACGCGGACTTAATGCTTCCGGATCAGCGGGCGCACGGTGAAAGTGAAGGAAAATACATTTGCTACGGCGTAAAAGAACGATTCGACGTATTGCGCTGGCTCGATTATATCAACCGCCTCTCAAAAGAGCGCTACGGGAAGCTGCTGCCCATCTATCTCCATGGCATTTCCATGGGATGTGCTACGGTATTGATGGCATACGGCCTGGGATATCCGGATAATGTGAGGGGAATTATCGCGGACTGCGGATACACGAGTCCCGACGCCATATTCCGGCATATCCTGAAACATTCGTTTCACCTTCCCCGTTTCCCCGTCCTCAATATTTCGAATCTGATTTCCCGTATATGCGCTGGTTTCGGATTTCAGGAGGCATCTACGCTGGACGCCATGGCAAAAGCCGCTCCTGATTCCATTCCGATTCTTTTCCTGCACGGCGACAGCGACCGCTTCGTGCCAACAGAAATGAGCGTTCAAAATTACGAAGCGTGTACAGGCAAAAAAAAGCTCCTTATCGTAAAAGGAGCTGCGCATGCAGTGTCGTATTACACGGATAAAGCCGCTTATGAGGCGGCGGTTCGGGAACTCATTCTTTCTCCACAAGCTTTTTGATCGCTTTGAGGCGGGAGAATTCTCCCCGTTCCTTTTCTTCGATGGCATCCGAAACTTCGGCGATAATGCGCGTGTAACGCGGAATCATAATATTTTTCAATGCATTTGCCCGCGTTTGCGTTTTATGGATGTTACGGTTCAGGCGCTCTACGGCGCTATGCACCTCCGCGTACCGAAGACAGAGCTCGCGCACCTTGCTGAAATGGAACGCCGCTTCATCTAAAGACAAATTCGTCTTATACAGACTCATATGCGGCTTTCGCTCCGTTTTCGAATTCTGCCTTACTACGGGAATTTCCACACCCATAACACTGTAAAATTTGATATCGATATCATTTACTTCCGGAATGCTTGCAGCAAGCGCCGCCACCCGGTCAAGCCCCATGCGTACATTGGATTCCCGGAGCGCCGCCTCTGCAGCCGCCAGCGTATCGTGCAGCTCTTTGCGGATCCGTTTTTCCTGATCCGCCTGCTTTGCAAGCTCCCGCATTAGCAGCTTGCGTTTCAAATCGAGCATATCGTATCCTTGCGTCGCCATTTTCAGACTGTTGCGCGCATTGATCAAATTACTTTTTGTTGGAGTACTATACTGTGCCATATTTCTTTATCAACTCCGGATCGATGCGGTCCAGCTGGTCCGCGCCGAGAATCGCAAGCAATTTCCATCCCAGATCGAGCGTTTCCGTAATCGATCTGTTTTCTTCATAGGACTGCGAGAGGAACTGTTCTTCGAATTCCCGCCCGAAATCCATATATTTCCGATCTTCCGCGCTCAAGTCTTCTTCTCCGATTACGGAAGCGAGCGCGCGGATCTCCTGAACCTTGGAATAAGCCGAAAACAGCTGGTTTGCAACTGCCGAATGGTCTTCCCGCGTATAACCCTTGCCGATTCCATCCTTCATCAGACGCGAAAGCGAAGGCAAAATACTCACCGGCGGATAGACGCCTTTCTGATTCAGCGCCCGGTCCATAACGATCTGGCCTTCCGTAATATATCCCGTCAAATCCGGAATCGGATGGTTGATATCGTCGTTGGGCATCGTCAAAATCGGGATCTGCGTAACAGAACCGGGTTTATCCTTCAGCATGCCGGCTCTTTCATAAAGGGACGCAAGATCGCTGTACAAATATCCCGGATATCCTTTCCGGCTCGGGATTTCACCCCGCGACGAAGAAATCTCGCGGAGCGCTTCGCAATACGCCGTCATATCCGTCAAAATCACCAGCACGTGATAATTCTTCTCAAACGCCAGATATTCGGCGGCGGTCAGCGCACACCGAGGCGTAAAAATACGTTCGACGGCCGGATCGTTCGTCAGATTGATATACATGACAACCCGGTTCAGAACCCCGCTGTCCGCAAAAGAATTCCGGAAAAATTCCGCAACCTCATGCTTCACGCCGATTGCCGCAAACACAACTGCAAACTTCTCATCCTGGTTGACCAGCCCCGCTTGTTTTACGATTTGCGCGGCAAGTTTATCGTGCGGCATTCCATTTCCGGAAAACACCGGTAATTTCTGTCCGCGGATCAGCGTCACCAGACCATCGATGCTCGAAATTCCCGTCTGGATATAATTCCGCGGATATTTTCTCGAAATAGGATTGATCGGCAAACCGTTTACATCGCATTTCACCTCGGAATAGACGGGTCCCAGACCATCCGAAGGCCGCCCTGCTCCGTCGAATACTCTTCCCAGAATTTCTTCGGAAAGCCCCAGCTCCATCGGATGCCCCAGAAACGTATTTGTCGAAGAACCCAGCGACATGCCTCTCGTCCCTTCAAAAACTTGGACAACCGCAGTGCCGTCTTCGATATCCACCACGTTTCCCATACGTACGGTGCCGTCATCCAGATGAATCTCTACAAGCTCATCATACGCCACATTTTCCACACCGCTCAGTACGATCAGCGGCCCATTGATCTTTCGGATCCCTGTATATTGAACAATCATGATATTCCCGTCCTTTAATAAAAATACGGCTTTCCCGGCGTTTCATACGCGCCTGATATATAATAATACTACTTTACGCGAATCTTGCAAGAGCCAGCGCGGAATAATCTCCCACAAACTCCCCAAGTCCTACCGGTAAAATTCTGCATACCGCGCTGCTGTACGACAGCGACTCTTGTCTGATCACTTCTTCTGCGTAAGGCAGCAGCAGATCGCTGCTCCTGGCAAATACGCCGCCGATCACAACCGCTTCCGGATTCAGAAGATCGATCAAAATACTAAGCATTTTCCCAAGCTTTTGCCCGCTGATTTTATATGCCTCGATGCATCGTTCTTCTCCGGCATAAGCGCCATCCGCAATCTCCTTCGCCGTCATTCCGTCTGGCAGGCCAAGCATTTTTCCAAGCTGCGCGATGCCTCCCCCGCTGCAAAAGCCTTCGAAAGAGCCCGCCTTTCCGTATCCTACCGGTCCGTCCGCTTCGCAGCGCACATGTCCGATCTCCCCTGCCATATCGGAAGTACCCGCGTATAATTTTCCATCTAAAATCAGTCCTGCGCCAAGTCCCGTGCCAAACGTCAGAAAAATCATATTCCGCGTCCCCTTGCCCGCGCCGAACATCCATTCCGCAACGGCGCATGCATTCGCGTCGTTTTGCAGCACGCACTCCACGCCAAAGATTCCGGTAAAATATTTTACCGCTTCCACATTGTCCCATCCCGGCAAGTTGGGAGGCGACAGGATCACGCCGCGCTGCGAATCGAGCGGACCGCCGCAGCTGATACCGATCCGTTTGGGTTTGCCGTGATTTTTCGCAAGCAGCCGTTTCGTCCGCTCGGCAAATTCTTCCAGCACTTCCGCCGGAGCGCGTTTGCCCTTTACGGCTTCCTCCGGATTCGTAGGAAATTTTACCTTATCGGCAATTTCCGGCTCCGTTTCCTCCGGGCCCGTAAATTTGCCTAACGTAACGGCACACTTCGTACCGCCAATATCCAAACCGATATAGTATTCCTGTTGTTCCGCCATCACGGCAGCCTCCTTATTAATAATAAAAAAATACCGGCAGACCATAAGCCGGGTTCTGTCGTGGACGGTCATCTATCTACGCGTACGCATTACTGCGCAGCTTCAGCCACCTTCGGAGCTGTCGGACAAACATAGCGCTCCCTGTGCGGTGTTGCTTCGAGTGGGGTTTACACGGCCGTCCGATTGCCCGGACGCCGGTGAGCTCTTACCTCGCCTTTTCATCCTTACCCGCCGACAGCGGGCGGTTCTTTTCTGTTGCACTATCCTTGGAGTTGCCTCCACCGGCCGTTAACCGGCACCCTGTCCTGTGAAGCCCGGACTTTCCTCACCTGCTGCCTTTCGGCAATGCAGCCGCGACCGTCAGGTCTGCCGACGGAAGACAGTATAACATAGTTTGTTGTAAAAATAAATGTTTTATTGTATAATAGTTCGGTCTGTTGCCTGTATTATTTTCTAAGTACAAAGGAGTCGTTCTGCCAATGATCAACATCAAAGATACGGAAAGATACAATATAAATCCCGCCAATCTCATCGGAGAGGCTTTTGAAACGGCTTACACCCGCTATGCCGAGGAACAGCCCATAGCGCCTCCCGATATCACGATGCCGATTTTTACCGGAATCAGCATGGCACTGCTGTGTATTTTATTTATCCTCACCGGGATCGAATATTCCAGCGAAAAGCTCACCTGGTTTGCGCTGGCAATCGTATGCGTGGCTTTCGGCGCATATTCTGCTGCCAAATACATCAAAAAAAACAAGCAATATCGCAGTGCGGCAGGAAAACCCAGCACCATTAAAGCCAAAAGGGAACGATTCTTTTCTTTATTCCGGAAAGACGGGGAAGAATTTCCCGAATCCATTCTGGCAGGCGATATGCTCAAAACCGTTTCTCCTATTATCGGCAAGCAAAACGACCAGGTAAATAATAACGCGATCCGCGAAATTTCCGAGGAGCTTGCAAGGATCAACAATCCCTCCCACACGATCTGCAAATTGGTGAATCCATGCGGCGAAAGGTTCGATCAGGCCAAGAGGCGGCTTTATTTTAAAGAAGAAAACGGTAAATTTATATTCTTCGATTCCGACTGGATGAAGCCAAAGGGCGAAATCGTATGCGAAGAAGACGATATCGTCTCATTCGGCGCGTTTTCAAAATATTCCGGAATCAATCCCTCCGGCGGTAAAATCCGTCAGGACGCCATCATCGTAGAGGCGCAGGATTCTGATCATCATATTTATTTTGAATTCCAAAACGACAGCCTGCCGCAGCTCAAGAAAGCATTTTCTTCCAAAAAGGAAAAAAAGTAGCTTTCAGCGCAGCTGTTCGATCCCCGCTAAAAATTCTTCATGATAGTGCAGGCCGGTCACCATATGGCGGTGGCCCCCCTCGCCGCCTGTGTATAAAATAATATCGCAGGTTTTATTTTTTTTCTGAAAAATGCTCTGCTTTATTTTGATATGAGAAATTTTTGAAGCGTAAAACGTTACCGTATGGATGTTCAGGTTTTTGTAATAACAAAGCGTAATCATTTTCGTGTTTCCGCCCTCGTAAAAAATCCCCGCTTTCCGGAAGGCAACGACACGGATTACTGCGAAGAGCGCAAACGGCACGACGAGCATAAATACCGTAAATTTCGACAATTCTTCCCATGCGGGGAAAAACGGGACGATAATCTTTTGCGTTACGAATATTCCGGCAGCCACAATCACCGCGCATAGGATCAGCGGCGTGCGGATATAGCGCATAAAAGATTTCGGCGATGGTTTCAGCGAATGGATCTCCACGCCGGCGCCCGGCGGCGCCCGGTGAAATTCAGGAAGCAAAAGCTTGATGCAGCCATCCACGGAACGTTCCGTACCGGCCGGAACCAGAAGCGCTTCTTTTTTTCGCGCTTTCCCATAACCCGTACATTGTATGAACGCCATATCCAGCCCGAATAAAGAAGAAATCAAATTTTGCCGCCGGTCCACATAATTCACCGCGGATACTCTGCAGATACTTTTTGTCTTGGAGAAAAAACCGTTTTCAAAATAGAGCGAATCTTCGCTGCGGTGAACGGCAAATTCGCTGTAATACAAAAAATTCCGTAAAATTCCCAGCAGCTGGATCACCAGGACCGCAAGCGCAAGATAGCCCGCCGCTTTTGCAATGATCCCGATAAATTCCGTCAGAATGTTTCTGCCAATAATTTTCCCCGCGCGGTTGACCAGAAGTACCGTATAGATCGTACTGGCAACCGTATCCGTTACGCATAATGACAAAAATAGAATCTCATAATGTTTTGGACGGTATGTTTTTGCAAAACGCGGCATAGAGAAAAATTTTTCCCGATCTTTGAAGTTGATCGTGACATTCATATCCGCCCGGTTTTTATAGCCGCCTTCTGTGTCGATATAAATAGCTTCTGCTTTGAGCAGACGGTAAAGAATGGGCCTGTGGCACGTAATGGAGGTTATGGAGCGCCTGCGGATTACTTTTTCGCTTTTATAGAAAACTCCTTTTTTCAGCAAAATGGAATCCGGCCCCGCTTTATATTTTACAGCGCGCCAGTTGCAAACAGAAATCCCGATCAGAAATACGAGTAAAAATACATCGAGCCAGACGCCGGAAAGCCACGCCCGGAAAGATTCCGGCTCCCGGATCAGGATATAATATGCGCCCCGTACCGTAGGAATCAGCAGCAGCGCCATTCTTTTATACATTTTTTGTATAATCGTTACCGGATGCGCTGTGTCCATTTTCTGATATACCTTTCCGCTTTTGTACTATCTCCCACAGGGACGAAAACGCAGCCTCCGGAAAAATAAAAAGCAAGTACGACGACGCCTGTCATGCGCTCAAACGGCCCCCGCAGCTTCGTAATATAGACGACGCGCCGGAAATCCACATTTACGATATATTTTAAAAATACGCCGTAACGCACATGCAGGATATTCCCATCCAGAGAATGGTCTACGGAACGGCCAAATAAGGGTGCAAAAATACAGGCTCCGATCAGGATGATCAGCGCCAGTACGCCGGCAATTCCCCATTTGAGCGCTATATGAATTTTGATTATGCTGAATAAAATGTATACCGCCGCTCCAAAAATTACGGCGAGCGTAAAAACATACATTTCTACCGCAAGTGTTATCCTTCCGGCCTCTTTATGCATCGAAGATCTTCCAATCCAATCCAATTAACCCAAGCTGGTTTCCTGAACCATGTGATCTGTCGCTTCGCATAATTCCGCGTACCTTGTTTAATGCGTTCCACAGCCGTTTCAAAGTCATATTCGCCGTTAAAACAGCAAATCATTTCTTTGTATCCGATCGCCTGCAAAGCCGTTCTGCCAAGCGATTCCTGTTGGGTTTCACCATGATTATATGCATTTTTGCATATTTTTATAACATGGCGTACCTCTTCGGCAAGACCGGCACGTATCATCGCGTCTACCCGGTGATCGATTTTTTCATATAATACATCCCGCGCCGTTTCCACAGCGTAAACCGTACATTCGATTTCCGGGTCCGCGGACTTTGAGGCACGGTTCCGCTCGGCAAGCGTCATTCCCGTTTTTCGTTTCATTCCGACGGCGCGGACAACACGTTTGACATTGTTGCAATGAATCTGCGCGGCGGCTTCCGGATCTTCTTTCTGCAAAACAGCATGGAGCGCGTCCGCTCCACGTTCCTGGGCAAAGCGTTCCAGCTCCGCGATTTCACCCGGATCCAGATCAGCAGAAGCGCCATACCGGATGTTCTCCACGAGCGCATTGATATACAGGCCCGTACCGCCTGCGATAATCGGCAGTCTCCCGCGCTGCGCCGTTTCCCGGATGCAGCGCCGCGCTTCTTCCGCATATTGCGCTACGCTGTATTCCTCCCAGGGATATGCCACATCCAGCATATGGTGCGGGATTCCCTCTCTTTCAGTTTCATCCGGCTTCGCCGTCCCGATATCCATATATTTGTAAATCTGCATAGAATCGGCTGATATGATTTCTCCGCCGAACCGATGCGCCAGTTCTATAGAGACGGACGTTTTGCCGGAAGCCGTCGGTCCTGTAATCACGAGCGCTTTTACAGGCATCGTTTAAACCTTCTTTCCAGTTCGTGTTTTGTGATGCGAACCGTAATCGGCCTGCCGTGCGGACAGGTGCCGGAATTTTCAAGGCGCGCCAGCTGTTTGAGCAATTCTTCTATTTCAAAGTGAGACAGCTTTTTATTTGCCTTCACAGCCGCCTTGCAGGCCATCGTATAAATTTCTTCATCCGTATACCCTTCCGACTTTTTATTCTGCAGGCCGGCCAGCACGACGTCTTCAATATCGCAGCCCTCTAAGATCGACGGCACGGCTCTGATCAATACCGTGTTCCCGCCAAAATCTTCGATTTCAAAACCCATGGCTTCAAAAAAATTCATGTTGTTTTTTAGCGCCATATGTTCCGCCGGCGTCAATTGCAGCGTGACCGGCACTAGCATTGGGCTGACCGACTCGCAGGGACTTTTCAAAATTTCCTTGATTTCTTCATATTTAATCCGTTCATGCGCCGCATGCTGATCGATCATCACCACTTCGTCTCCGTATTGCAAAATAATATACGTTTCAAAAACTTGTCCGATGATCACGCTGTCTGTATAAAGATTCGTACTGTTATACAGAACCGGCTGATCCTGTTCCGTTTCCAGCTCCGATTCGGGGAAAAACGGAGATTGCGATACTGTCGGATTTTTTTTTGTAAAATCTATTGTTTCCGTTTCTTCTGCAATCGATTCGCGAATGCTTTTAGGTTGGTCTTCATTTCCCTTTTCCTTCGGTTCTTCATGCAGTTCAAGATCGTTTGTCCAGATTTCCGGAAGCGTTTTGGTTTGCAGGCCATCAGAAGCTGGCGACGGTACGGGAATGGCCGGTCTCGGAACAACCGGATTTTCCGGAAACGGCGCGCCGGCTGTTTTTTCGCATGCCGCGACACGGTTATCATATAAAAGCGCATTGGTAAGGCCGTTATAAATCAGCTTGTAAACCGCTCCTTCTTCTGAAAAGCGCACCTCTGCTTTTGCAGGATGGACGTTGACATCCACTTTGGAAAGCGGTACTTCCAGCATAAGGACCGCAAATGGAAATTTATTTTTCATCGTGACCGTTTTATACGCCTCATCCAATGCCGAAGCGATCGTCTTGGATTTGATACATCTTCCGTTTATGTAAAAAAGCTGCCGGTTTCTGTTGGAATACACAGCGTCACGGATCCCGGCAAATCCTGTAAGTACATAACCATCCTGTTCATGCTTTACAGGCAAGATAGAGGCTGCCGTGTCTTTTCCGAAAATACTGAATATAACGCTTTTTAGATCGCCGTTCCCCGGCGTGCGGAATATTTCCGTTCCATTCGATATCAGTCGGAAAGAAATCTGGGGATTGGAAATGGCTAATTTTTGCAGCACATCTGCGACATAGGAGGCTTCTGTGCTGTCTTTTTTTAAAAATTTATAGCGGGCGGGGGTATTATAAAATAAATCGCGCACGGTTAGGACGCTTCCCTTTGCTGCGCCGCGTTCGCCCGTCTCCAATACGTCGCAGCCCTTGATATGTACATATACGCCGGTTTGCGCTTCTTGTGTTTTACTCAGAAGTTCCACCTCGGCAACGGCGGCGATGCTTGCCAGCGCCTCCCCGCGGAAGCCCAATGTCGAGATCCGGTTCAGGTCCTCGGTACTTCTGATTTTACTGGTGGCATGTTTATCGAATGCAATTACTGCATCATCGGCTTCGAACCCGCAGCCGTTGTCTGTAATTCGTATATACTTGATCCCGCCGGAACGGATCTCCACCGTAATAGCGGTCGCTCCCGCATCGATTGCATTCTCAGCCAGTTCTTTTACTACGGAGGCCGGCCGTTCGATGACTTCGCCTGCCGCGATCTGGCAAGCAGTAAGCTCGTCCAGAACGATGATTTTACTCATGGGATCACCTGCTTTTTGTTGTCATTCATATAATTTTTGCGCCAAAAGGCATCAAGGCCAATTTTGCAAATTTAAAATACTGCTTTCCGAAAGGAATTCCGATAATCGTTATGCAGAACACGATGCCAAGTGCTGCATATCCCAATGCCATCCAGAGTCCGTTGATGACGAGCCAGATAATATTGACGATCATCCTGCCGGCGCCGCCGCCATATGCGATTTCTTTCCCAAAAGGCGCAAAGGCCAGCGTGCCGAATTTAAAACATTGTACGCCATACGGGATCCCGATAATCGTAATACACCATAGCAGCCCGGATAAATACCACGATAATCCGCAAATCAGTCCCCCGAATAAAAACCATAAAACATTTCCCAATATACGCATTTATTCCGCCGCCTTTCTAAGCGTATCTCCCGTCAATCGATAAACCGTCCATTCTTCCATAGGCGTCGCCCCCATCGATAAATAAAAATCGATACTCGGCTGATTCCAGTTCAAGCAGGACCATTCCAGCCGTCCGCAGCCTTCTTCAACTGCAATAGAGGCAAGCTTTTTCAGCAAACCCTTTCCAAAGCCTTTTCCTCTGTATTCCGGCAGTACGAACAAATCCTCCAGATAAATACCCGCTCTGCCAAGGAACGTAGAGAAATTATAAAAATACAAAGCGATTCCAACCTCTTTTCCTTCCTCCAGAGCAAATAACACATTCGCTTTTTTCTGATTGAAAATCCATTCCTCCAAAAGCGTCTCCGTTGCTACGACGTCGGCTGTCATTCTCTCATACTCCGCCAGCCGGTTTATAAAATCAAGAATAATTCCCGTATCTTTTCGTTCTGCAAATCTGAATTCCAGCATTTTACGAATCTCCCGTCTTCATTATATTCTAAGATCATTCCTGCTGTGAAATTATACCAAATATGTCACTTCTTAACAAGAAATCATATATGAACAAAAAAAGAAAGACGGACACCGCTTCATCCGATGTCCGCCTTTCTGCTGATTCTATGTTATCTGTTTAAAAATCAGTCTTGCACTTTCTTTTTATAATACGTAACAGCGCCTATGCCGGCCAAAGATACAAGAGCAATTCCGGCAATCCACCATCCGGCATCTCCTGTCGCCGGATTGTCATCCGGAAGCTTTGTGCCCGGTTTCGTTCTTGTGTCTTTCGTACCGCAACCGTGATCGCATTCAGCCGTTTCCGTACCGTCTTTTGTCTTTGTCGCGTCATTGTTATACACATAATTCGTGAACGAATGTCCCAGCGCGTCTACCTTACGCGTTTCCGTATGAGATTCATCTCTCGTACAGATCCTTGTTTCTTCGCCTTCCGTGTCACAGCCAGGTTCTTTCGTAACTTTCCACTCGCCCCAATCGTGGCCAAGCGCCGCTACTTCGCGCGTTTCTGTGTGGGAAGGATCTCTCTTGCACGTACGCGTTTCTACGCCTTTCGTTTCACAGCCGGGTTCCGTCGTCATTTCCCACTCGCCCCAGTCGTGGCCAAGCGCCGCTACTTCGCGCGTTTCTGTGTGGGAAGGATCTCTCTTGCACGTACGCGTTTCTACGCCTTTCGTTTCACAGCCGGGTTCCGTCGTCATTTCCCACTCGCCCCAGTCGTGGCCAAGCGCCGCTACTTCGCGCGTTTCTGTGTGGGAAGGATCTCTCTTGCACGTACGCGTTTCTACGCCTTTCGTTTCACAGCCGGGTTCCGTCGTCATTTCCCACTCGCCCCAGTCATGGCCGAGCGCTGCGGGAATCGCTTCTGTTTTGGAACCGTTACAAACGCTGCAGTGATACGTCGTTTCGCCTGCTTCCGTACAGGTAGGAGCCTTTGTTTGTTCGCCATTATCCCAGGTATGCGCTTCAAAATATTCTCTGTGGCAAATCGAGCAGATTTTCTTATGCTCATTATTATCTACGAATGTAATCGTCTCAAAATTATGTTCGCAGTCGACGTCATTGATCGTAACCATACCGTCCACTCCGTTGAAACGTTCCGTTATGTTAGAAATATCTCCAGGTCCGTTCGTGTGATCGACTTCTACAATAATCAGATCCAGATCCGTCGTTCCGATCGACCGCGTATTATCTTTGACGTTAAATACCACTTTACAAACTTCTCCGTTTACAGCAGGATCCTGGTTGAACCCATCGGAAGTCGCAAACACAATCGTATAAGGATTCTTCTGCAGAGGTCCAAGTACTAAAGAAAAACTGGGATTCGTCTTCTTTATTTCCTTCAGCTCTAACTTCTCTGCGTCATAACCAATCTGCACTTTGAAATAGGAGATCCCCGGATTGTTGTTCAAACGCAGCGATACCTCGACCGTACCGCCGATGGCCCCCCCCCCGTTTCCAAGAATAAATTCCGGTTTTACGGAAGTGATTTCTACGCCGCCATTTACGGTCGCAACCGTAACGTCCTGCAAATCCTGGTTATTACAATCCGCGCATTCCACAGTGACTGCCGTACTGCCGCTGGCGGCATTTTCATTCACTTTGAATGTCAATTTCGCAATAACGCCGTTTCCGCTAAAGTTTCCGGCACTTGCCCATGTCAGTACATATGGATTATATGTAAGATCCTGGCTTGCTGTAAATTCCGCCTCGCCAAGCCCACCTGTATTCTCGACAGCTGTCAAGGTCAACGCATCTTTATCGTACCCGATTCTCAGTTTCAGATAACTGATCCCCGGATTACCCGTCATCGTTAACGCCACCTCAACAGTGTCTCCCGCAGTTCCCTGCGCCGTACTGGCTTGTACCGTTGCTTCTCCATCCGCAAAAATGCCGAACATTCCCATGGACGTTACGCAAACAAGTAAGGCCAGGACAATTGAAACGATTCTCTTCATAGCTTTTGCCTCCGTTTACTTGATACAGATCCTGCAACCCCTCCTACGGGGCTGCAGGCCAACTCATTTATAATTATAATGAGAGATATCCCATTATCAGGATAATTTTATTATATCTCATTTTCTCAACATTGTCCAACCCAAATCCTGCCAATATTTCAAGCTGCGGACTGCGGTCCCAATTCGACATCCCATTCCGCATGATATTGCTGCAGAAGCGTTGCATCTTTGCCGTTGATCTCGCCGTCGCAATTGACATCCGCACGAAGCTCGTCGATTTCGACATTCCATTCTGCAAGATCTTGCAGCAAAAGGGTAATATCCGCACCATCGACCGTGCCGTCCCCGTTCACATCGCCGATTACGTAGAACACCGTTGCATTCACCGTTCCCAGATCCGGGTCTTCTATTGTTACGGAACGCCCGTAAAGATTGGAATTAACGATAAACGCCTCTTCGAACGGTCTGTCGTTGTTATGAATCAGCAGCTCGCCGATGCACATCGTCTCGCCATTGATTGCGATGGTAGCGCCATCTCTCACTTTCAGCGCATTGTACTGCGACATATACACGCCGCCGTTGATCGTAATTTCACCTGCTGCCGTTCTGTTTTGAACTGCGGAGCTGAGCGCGGAGATCAAGCAGTTGTTGATTGTCACTTTGCCCGCGCGGACAAATACGCCGTCGCATTCGCTTTTATTCCCAAGCACTGCGATTTCATTTAAGGTTACTACAGCCGTAGATCCATCCGGCAGTTCAATAACGTCGCTTGTGCTGGATGTGATCGCACCTTTTTCTTCCGCGGAATCATTGATTGTGACGTTTCCACCTTTGATCGAAAGGCTTCCATCCCAGATACAGCCATTCAGATCGATCGTATATTCGCCCTCGCTGATTATCAGATCTCCTGCGATATCCGTATCGAGCTTATAATTTCCCGCCTGCTTCATTTCCTCGACAGAGGTGACATGGATCGGGCCGTCTACGACCGTAAACGATACTTTTTCGGATTCGATTGCATACCAGCCGCTTCCGCCTAATATGATCGCATGATAATTGCCCGGTTCAAGAGTTCCGATCGCTCCCTGATTATAAACGATGATCGTTTGACTTCCGTCATCTCCGGCTGTCACAACCGCCGTTCTGTCGTTGCCTTCCACTTTATTATTCGGATCGTTGAATACGATCATTCCGTCTCCGTCGATATAGGCATATTGCTGCGACGTATAATCCGTATCTCCATATTTCTGTTCTCCGACCGGATCTTTATAAATGCAAAGCCAGTCATTATTGCCGGCAACCGCGCCGTTATACGTAACTTTGATAGGTTCTCCCACGGCATAAACCGTTTTATTGGTAGAAATCGTTTTTTCCGCAGCCGGCGCCTTCTTGGCAATGAACTTAATGCCGACCAGCAGTGTTTCATTTCCCAATGAATTGAAATGCGACAGCGTGATCTGGCCTGTATAATTCAGATTGGAAACATCGATAATCGCTTTTCTTTCATTCTGAGCCCATCCGCCGGCATCGGGATTCAATACGGACGCATCCGCACAGTTACCCATCGCAATGATACTCTCTTTATACTGATAATCCGGCAATGTTGCATAGCCGACGCTTACGTCTTTCGACATCAAAGCAAAGCACGAAGTAACGCTCATCTCAGGATATTTCGCTTTAAAATTCGCATCTGTCGCATAAGTAATTTCAACCGAATCGAAATTCGTCAGATCAAATAAGCCGATCGGGAGATGATTGTCATACCCCAAAAGCTGGCTGACCAGATCCGGATACCCGTGCGCCGCATATGTACCGGCCGGTTTCATATTGGCAAGTTTTGCGAGATCCACCGTATAATCTCCGTCGTCGCCCGTTATAGGTTTTCTGGCAACAACTTCAAAAGATATCTTATCGCTCTTTACCGCATACCACTCGCTGCCATCGCCCTTGCCAAGAATCAGCACATGATAATTGCCCGGTGCAAGAGTCTCGATCGCTCCCTGATTATAAACGATAATATTTTGACTCCCGTCATCTGCGCCTGTCAAAACCGCCGTTCTGTCGTTTTCCGCTACTTTCTTCTCGGGATCATTGAAAACGATCTTTC
This sequence comes from Clostridia bacterium, assembly GCA_046952735.1. GTDB lineage: Bacteria > Bacillota > Clostridia > UBA1212 > UBA1255 > Egerieisoma. Next base: position 33,239 of record JBKUJR010000016.1, read on the forward strand.
CGCTTCCGTCAACATAAGCATATTGCTGCGACGTATAATCTGTATCTCCATATTTCTGTTCTCCGACCGGATCCTTATAAATGCATACCCAGTTGTTATCAGTCTTATCTGCATTCTTATAAGTGACTACGATCGGATCTCCCTCATAAAAAGACGTTTTCTCAAGGGAAACTTGTTTGTTGGTATCAGTGACAAACGTTGCAAAGAGAACTTTTCCGCCGTCCGGCTTTTTTACATACATCCGGATCGTCTGCGATGCGCCGTGAAACGTATCGGAAAGCGTCTGCGTAAAGTCCGCAGTAAAGCGCGTAATAAAAGTGGCATCCTTATACATGCCCTTTACCGCATCGATTACCGGCTGTCCGGGATCGGACATATTGATCACATTGTCCGCACCGTTGTCAACGGTATAAACAAGCGTCGAAGCCGCATCGAATACGCCGCCGATCCAGCCGCCCGCAATTTTCGATTCTCCCTTTGCATAAGAAAAAGTTTTCTCGATCGGTACGACTGAGCCCGGGATTCCGCCCAGATCCATCGCTGTATCAAAAGTTACGACAAAATTATCAGCCGCCGCAACAAGTGACCATCCCGTAAAGGCTGTCAGTACCATAGCAAGAACAACCATTAATGAAACAATCCTTTTCATACCATAACCTCCATTTAATTTCATTTATTATCATAATAATAAAAACTTAAAATATGACAATTAGTTATTTATATAATAGCAAGCGCGTCTTGCAGTGTCAATCTTTTTTTATGTTTACAACACGATTTATTTTCGTTTTATCTATATATTAACATATTAATGAAGATTTAACATAAAATGGGTTTCCCCCATTCGATATCCCATTCCGCAAGATATTGTAACAGCAGACCGATATCGACTCCGTTGATCTCGCCGTCGCAATTTACGTCGGCAGCCGTGAAATCGATTTCGACATCCCATTCCGCAAGAGACTGGAGCAGCAGACCGGCGTCGATCCCGTCCGCATCGCCGTCCTGATCCAAATCGCCGGGCAGCAAAGCGCGAAGTATATAATTGATATCGTGCTGCTGTGCATAAGAAAGCGCGTCGGAGTGATCGAAAACATACATCGTCTCGAAAGATTCGCAGCCGGCAAGCAGTTCTCCCCCCATCCTGCAAGTACCGCCCGGCATCCATATTTTTTTGAGATTCGTGCATGCTGCGAATGCGGAGCCTCCGAGATCGAAAAGCCCCTCCGGCAGAAATACCTCCGTGAGGGAGGCGCAGCCGTATAAAGCTCCCCATCGCATAAAATAGCGATCGTTGCCCGTAGAGATTTTTATCTGCGTCATATTTTCACACCCGGCAAAGGCGCCCGTTCCAATTCCCGTCAGCGCTGCCGTTTGAATCGAAATTTTCCGAAGTGCGGTACAGCCCTCGAACGCATAATCGTCGATCATGCCTATGTTCTTTCCCAAATCGATCGTTTCCAGCTTCGCGCAGCCGCTGAACGCCCCATGTCCTATATCTCGCAAATCGGCCGGCAGCCGGACGTCTTTTAAAGAAGAACAATTTTTAAAGGTCTCCATAGGGAGCTGCGCCGCAGCCGCAGGCAGCGTAACGCGTTCTAAGGATGTGCAATTTTCAAAAACGGAATCATAAAGATCTGCCCGCTCCGGCAGTTCGACCTCCCGCAGAGAGGTACAATTTTTGAATGCGCCGTATTGGATAGATTCCACGCTTTGCGGCAGTTCGACCTGCGTCAGCGCGCGGCAGTATTCGAACGCATACATTTCGATCGTCTCGATGCCTTCCGGGATGACGACTTCTGTGATCCGTTCACAGCCCAGAAATGCCTCCGCGCCAATCGTACGTACCGGAAATCCGCCGAGTTCGGACGGAATCGCAACAACCGTATCCCGGCCTGCGTATTTCGTAATAGTTACGGCGCCGTCTTGTTCTATTTCATACTCAAAAGAATCCGCAGCGCTGCAAGATAACAGCATCAAGGAAAAATAAAATATTCCGAATATAAAAAATGCGTATAAAAGTTTCCGCATTTTGCCCCTCCGTCTTTTTATTTTCAATACAACGTTTTTATTGTATCATAAATTTTACGAAGGGGCAACAAAATTTACAGGAGCTGCGGGCAGTCCTCGTGTGCTTTATATGCGCGCACGTATTCTGTGAGCCATCTATAATACGTATCGCCGTGGCCGCCTTTCATGGGCTCGATATCGCGGGAAAATTCAGGCGTGTAATTATCGACGAACGCCGTTTCTCCATCGACAACAAAGCGCTGCGCCGCCCATTCGTTCCACCATGTGACGGTTACGATCCGCGGACGAGCGGAAAATGCGTTCTTCCACTGGCGGTAAAATGTTTTTCCGCCTTGTCTGCCAAGCGCGGTATCCGTACAGGTCATATAAGTTCTCTGCGCCGCCGTGCAGACGCAGATCTGTTCGTTGTTTCCGGCCGCATCTTTGCACGGCTTGTTCTCGTGACTCAGGAAGCTCCATTCACAGACGGAGAGATCCGGGACGAGGCCCCACATTTTACGTACTTCCGTATAGGACGGAGGGTTCTCCGTCAGCTTTGTCGTCAGCGTGAATAATTTTTCACCCCAGTATACGAGCAAGTCTTTATAGGCGGGCTTGCTGAAATGCTCCTCATAAAGTTTATCGCAAACCGTGTAACCGAATGCAGGCTCCGTCTTGTTCCAGGAAACCACATAAGGCGTTTTACAGCCCTCGTTCCGCATTTCCAGAAGCGTATCCAGAAGTGCTTTGATCGGCTGGCGGAGCATTTCATCCCAGTAATCGCCGGCCTTTCCAGTGTCCCAGTTTGGGGAAGCGTTCGTATTGTCTAAAATAATAAAATCGATCCCGGCCGCCTGCAACAGCTCCATATGGCGGCGTATGACATGTTTGTCGTCGCTTCTATAATATCCGAGCGCCGGCTCCGACCAGAAATGAAATTGACCGACTTCTCCCCACGTATCTTTTCCGGCTAAAATTTCCGCAATATTTTTTGGCTTGACACCGTTTTTGTTCACGATCGGGTTGAACCATGTGCTGTAGCAGATTCCGACCAAATCCTTTTTACTTCCGATATCGAGTCCGTAATTCATTTTCCCGTCGCCTCTTTCAATAACGCCGCAAATGCGTCTTTCGAATTTTTGATGGTTTTCATGCTGACGCAGTAAGCCAGCCGGAAATACCCGGGATAGCTGAATCCCGTGCCGCTGACGATGACGAGACGATGCTTCAATGCCAGATTGCAGAAAGCGGCATCGTCCGGGACCGGCGACTGCGGGAATAAATAAAATGCGCCTTTGGGCAGCGCGCATCGATACCCCGTTTCTATTAAAATTTCATATAAAGCATCTCTGCGCTCTTTATATGCTTCCAGTCCGGCCACATCTTCCAGATGGTCTGCGACGACTTTCTGGAAAATTCCGGGGGCATTTACAAAGCCGAGCGTTCTGTTGCAAAAGATCAGGGCATCCATCAGTACATCGGCGTTCCGAATGGCAGGATTGACCGCTACATAGCCGATCCGCTCCCCGGGCAGCGCGAGCGACTTGCTGAACGAATTGACAACGATGGAATTTTTGAAAATCGCGCTCATGGCAGGCACTTTGACGCCGTCGTAAACGATTCTGACGTATGGTTCATCCGAAACGACATAAATCGGCTGTCCGTAGATCGCTTCCGCTCTTTCAAGAGCCGCGTTCAAACTTTTCAAGCTTGCTTCGTCATAAACCGCGCCGCTCGGGTTATTCGGAGAATTCAAAATAATCGCTTTCGTATTGCGCGTCAAAGCTTTTTCAATCGCGGGAACATCGAGCGCAAACGTACCCGGAAGCGCCGGGACCGGTATGATTTTACCGCCGAAATTCGTTACATACCCTTTATATTCACCAAAAAAAGGCGCGATTACAACTACTTCCTCACCGGGATTTAAGATTGCGTCCATCGTTACGGAAAGGCCTGCCGCGGCGCCGGTCACCATCATGATATGGTTATCGGTAAAATCAACGCCCGTTTCTTTTTTTAAATAAGCCGCGATTTTTGCGCGTACGTCCGGAAAACCTGCATTGGGCATATATTTATGGATCCCGGGTTCCGCCGCCCGTGCGCGGAGATCGTCGATTACCGTTTGCGGAGGCTCCGGATCCGGGTTTCCAAGCGCAAAATCATATACATTGTCTTCTCCGTATGTTTGTTTCAGCAGGTTTCCTTGTTCGAACATCGCCCTTATAGAAGAGCCTGCGGCAAGACTGCCTACGATTCTTTCTGAAAACATAACTGTTCCGCCTTTCTTTATCAGGATTTTAAAGTTGTGATCACGGCTTTCGGATCCGCGGCGCCAAATACCGCGCTTCCGGCGACCAGAACATTGGCGCCCGCCTCCCGTACCTCTCGATACGTGACGGTGTCTACGCCCCCATCGACTTCAATATCCAGATTTTCCAGTCCCATCGCATCCGCCATTTTACGCAAAGCAGCGATTTTCTGCGTGGTCGATTTAATATAAGACTGTCCGCCGAAGCCCGGATTGACCGACATCAGAAGCACCATATCGAGTTCCGGCAGAATACATTCCAGCGTGGAAACCGGCGTTGCCGGATTGAGCGCTGCGGCGGCTTTGAGATTTCGTTTTCGAATCATCTGAATCGTTCTGTGGAGATGAACGCACGCTTCCTGATGTACCGTAATGATATCGGCGCCTGCGTCGGCAAAGGCGTCTATGTAACGATCGGGATTTTCGATCATAAGATGGATGTCGAAAGGCAATTTGGTTGCCTTCCTGGCGCATTTTACCACCGGTATGCCAAAAGAGATATTCGGCACGAAGTGCCCGTCCATTACATCCACATGCACCAGGTCTGCGCCGGCGGCTTCTATCATTTGGATTCCCTTTCCCAGTTCGGCAAAATCAGCCGAAAGGATCGATGGGGCAACTTGTATTTTCATCGTATCAGCCCTTTCAGATTATTATTTATATCTGTTTTTATATTTTTCGGCAAGCTCTTTATAAATGCGCACATACCTGGAAAAACGTTCCGGATGCATCTGACCTGAGGCCAGCAGCGCTTCCGTAAAACAGCCGGGTTCACCGGTATGGCTGCAGTCCAGGAATCTGCATGCGCTTTTATTATTATACATCTCCGGATAATAATCCTGCAAGCGCCGCGGTTCGATTTCATCTGCTTCCAGCATACTGAATCCGGGCGAATCGATCAGAAATGCAGGAAATCGAAAGCCTTTTGTCACCATGAAAAGCTCAGAATGCCGTGTCGTATGGCGGCCCCGCCCCGTCTTTTCGCTGAGTCCGCCGGTATCCATCAGACGGCAGTCCGCAATCGTATTGATAAACGTCGATTTCCCTGCGCCCGACTGGCCTGCGATTACGGTTCGGGCTCCGGCCAGCGCCTCCATCACAGGCAAAAAGCTCTCCTTCTGTTCCGCAGAAGTGATAAAACAGCGAACCGCCGGCGAATACTGCGCATAAAGTTCGCCTGCCGCCGCAGGATCCTGATCCGATTTACTGATCATCAGTAAAAATTCAATCTTTTTCAGTTCGGCTGCGACGATCATTTTATCGAGCAGCAGCAGGTCCGGTTTTGGATTTACGGAGGCCGCGGTAAAAAGGAGCTTATCGATATTCGCGACTGCGGGACGGCGGAGTTCGTTTCTGCGCGGCGCAATCTCCACAATCGCGGCGGTCTTATAAAGTTCGTTTATTTCTCCAAGCGTAACGGAATCTCCGATCAGGGGCTTCCGGGAATCTTTTCGGAAAATACCGCGGGCGGTGCATTGGTAGACGGTTCCCGCATTCTCGCACCAGACGTGGTACAAGCCTCCGACTCCTTTTAAAATAACGCCGTCAGCCATAGACATTGATGATTTTATAAAGTTTCATATCCCCGCCGACTTCCCCGATATAGATATATACTTTCGTAGGCGCCTTATTCAAAGACACTGGAATTTGATATTCAAGCGGGAATTTGTCCGCCGGAACGCTCGGCTCCATATGGACGACTTCCGCCGCTTTATTACTGTCGGTCATCACCGCTTCGATCCTGACGGAGCATGCGCTGCCGGTAATCTGATCCGAGGGAAAATCCAGATACATCTTCTTACGGGGGGTGATTTTATCGGGATCGTAAAAATACAGATTTACAGTCTCATTTGCCATCACTTCTGTCCCCGGCGCAGGATATTGCGATACGATCCTGTCGGACGCGTACGTATGTGTCGGGGACGGCGTCGGCGTGGAAGTAGGCGGTGCGGTCGGCGGCGCAGGGGTGCCCGGCGTAGAATTTGCCGCCGTATTGTCCCCCTCTTCCGGCGTATGTTGCGGATCCAACGTGGCGTCTGCCGGAATATCTCCCGTTTGCGGCGCAGGCGTCTCCGTTTCCGGGCCTTCCGTCGGTTCCGGCGACGGGGAAGTCGTTGGAGGCGGCGTCGGCGTCGCGCTTTGCGAAGGGGTAGGCGTAGGTGTCGCCGTAACAAGAAGATTATCGATGACTGCCGATGGGGAAGGGTAGATGATTCCGATGTTCAGATTGACATTGACTTTACTAAGCTCTTGTTCTGCTTCCTGCAGCGTCAGGCCGATCAGTCTCGGCATAGTGACTTTCCTGTACAGGCTGCCTGCGCTGTAATAAATAGTAATCGTGTCGTTTTTTTCAAGGATGCTGCCCGGTCCCGGCGAGGTGCGGATGATTTTTCCATCCTCGAACTTAGAGCTGTACAGCTCTTTATACATTACTTTGATATCCTGTGTTTTGAGTTCCGTACCGACCGCCTGAAAGGATTTTCCGGAATAGTCGTCCACGATGACGGATCCCTCTTTCGCGGTAACCGACAGCGTAATCACATCATTTTCCTTTAAAATATCGCCGGACTTTACGGATTGTTCGATAACGTATCCTGCGGGATACTCTTCGCTGCTGACAAGCTCCTGTTCCACACGGATGCCGCAGCTTTCAATGGATTCCTTGACTGTAGATGCAAGCTTTCCCGTATAGTTTTCCACTTTATATTGTACGATATTATAATTTTTGAAGTTCTTCTTAACCATATTATGGCGTGAAACGACAAAGATCAAAACAAGGACGGACACAATGACCGCGGCAAGATAGGTAACTGTCTGAAATACAACATCCCGTACCATGGCGCTTTTTTCTTCTTCGGCTCCGCTTTCTGCAATCAGGCCGTTGTTTTCGCCGTTTAAAACGATTCCTTCGTCCGGCTCCGGCACAACTGTCATATCGGCGTCTTCTTCCGCATTTTCATAATCGACCAAAAAAGAAACGTACGGATTTTTCATAACCTTCAGAAGACGCTCGTACATTTCACCCGCGGATTGAAAACGTTTATTTGTCTCTTTTCTGGTTGCAAGCACAATCAGATCGCTCACGCCGTACGGAATGGCGGGATCGATTTCATGCGGCGGTTTGATTTTGCCGTCGATATGCTTCAGCGCGATGGATACATGGGAATCTCCATCGAACGGTACGCTCCCGGTAATCATCTCGTACATTGTGATTCCGATTGCGTAGAGATCGGATCTTTCGTCTACGAAACCGCCGCGCACCTGTTCGGGGGAAAGATAGTGTACCGAACCGGCGCTGTCGTTTGCGGCCGATTTTGTCGCGGAAGAAACGGCTCTTGCGATTCCGAAGTCAGTAAGTTTTACGACGCCTTCCTCCGTAATCATTATATTCAGCGGTTTGATATCTCTGTGTATGATCTTGTGGCTGTGCGCGTGCTCCACCGCAGATAAAATCTGCGCCGTTATTTTCAGCGTATTACGCCACGGCAGCTTTTTCTTCGCTTTGATCAGCTTGTCGAGCGTCAGTCCATCGATGTATTCCATTACGATATATTGAATATCGTCATCGCTGCCCATATCATAAATGGCGACGATATTGGGATGCGAGAGTTTTTGCGCGGCAGTCGCCTCATTTCTGAATCTTTTGATAAATTCATCATCGTAACAGAATTCCTGTTTCAATACTTTCACAGCGACGACGTTCCCGGATTCGAGATCGACCGCCCTGTAAACAAAGGACATTCCGCCTTCTCCAACTTTTTCATGGATTTCATATCGGTTATTCAGGATATACCCTTCCGTCAAATCGCTCATAATTTTAAATTCCTTTCCGTGCAGCAGGCCGCTTGTTTACAGAGCCACCGTAATGACGGTGATATTATCCAACCCGCCGTGTTCGTTCGCAGCGTCGATCAGGTGTCTGCAAATGGCATCCGGTTCGCAGCTTCCTGTCACAATTTCCAGGATCGCCGCATCCTCTATCATTTTATTGAGCCCATCCGAGCAGAGGATCAAAACATCGCCTGTTTGATAGTCGCATTCAAAGAGATCCGGCTGGGAATAATTCCGGATGCCAAGCGCTTTTGTGATTTCATTGCGCCGCGGATGGTTCTTTGCTTCTTCCGCGCCGATACTTCCTGCTTTTAACAATAATTCTACATAGGAATGATCGATCGTAATTTGCCGAATCGTATGCTTCGAAACCAAATATGCCCGGCTGTCTCCCAGATTTCCGATCATTAATTTCCGATCCGTGACCACGGCGGCAACAGCGGTCGTTCCCATTCCGATAAAACCGGGTTCAGCCGCAGCTTTATACAATATGATATCGTTTGCTTTCTGAAATGTACTGTTGATAAATTCCGGTATCTTTTTTAAATTCTTCCGGCAGTCGTCCGCTTTTGCCCCATCGATGAAGGTATGGACCGCTACGGCGCTCGCTACCTCTCCCGCGTTATGCCCTCCCATACCGTCGGCGACAATAAAAAAACTCGCTCCCACCTCGGCCGTATAATATCCGAAGCTGTCCTGATTGATTTTCCTGACCTGCCCTTTATCGCTTTTCGCGCTAAATTCCATCGATTATTGCCTCCGATTTTCATCCGCCGCCCGTCTCAGCTGTCCGCAGGCGGCTTCGATGTCCTGCCCTAACGTGCGCCGTATGGTGGCGTTGATCCCGCTGGCGGCAAGCATCTCCTGAAATGCCGATATCTTTTTCTTCGAAGCTTTTTCATATCCCGTTCCTGCAACGCGGTTGACAGGAATCAGGTTCACATGGCATAAGCTGCCTTTCAGCAGTGAAACAAGCTGCGCGGCATGGTCCTTGGAATCATTTACCCCTTCTATTAAAGCATATTCATAGGTTATCCGCCGTCCTGTATTCAGGATATAAATATTACACGCATCAAGTAATTTGTCAAGTGGATATTTCCGGTTCACCGGCATCATCTCCGACCGCTGCGCGTCGAACGGCGAGTGGAGCGATACGGAAAGCGTGATGGGCAGCTTTTCCTCCGCAAGGCGAAGCATACGGTCCGCCAGCCCGCAGGTGGAAAGCGACATATTTCTGTAGCTGATGCCAAGGCCTTCCGGATTCTGCGCTTTTCGCATGAATTCGACTACGTTTTCATAATTATCGAGCGGTTCGCCGATTCCCATCATGACCACATGGCCGACCCTGATCTGTAAATCCGCATTCATGGTAACGATCTGTCCCAGAATTTCCCCGGGCGACAGATTGCGCACAAAACCGGCCTGTGTAGACGCGCAGAACGAGCAGCCCATTTTACAGCCGACCTGTGTGGAGACGCATGCGGAATAGCCATATTTATAATTCATCAGAACGCTTTCCACCAAATTTCCGTCGCCGAGGCTGAACAGATATTTCACGGTGCCGTCTATGGAAGAACGCAATTTTGTCCGGATCCCGAGTTTTCCCGTGGTAAACTGTGCTTGCAGTTCTCTTCGGAACGATTCCGGCAGATTCGTCATTTCTTCAAAATCCGCACCTTTATAGAGCCACTCCCATAACTGTGCGGCCCGGAATTTCGGCTGTCGCCGGGATTTGACGATTTCTTCTATTTCCGCTTTCTCATAATCGAGTAAATTTTGTGATTTTATGACCATTGACATATTCTCCGGCCGTCATTTTTTTGGCCGACGGCCCCTGTATTTCCATAATTCTGATCACACCGTCTCCCGTGGCAACGAAAATACCCTCTGCGGAAGCTTCTACGATATCGCCGGGCGCATAGCCTGCCGGCCGTTTTCTATCGGTGAGCAAGGTCCGCCAAATTTTAAGCCTCGTTCCGTTCTCATCGAAAGAATAGCTGACGGGGAAAGGATTTGTGCCCCGCACCAGATTGTGGATTTCCCGCGTTTCACGCGCCCAGTCGATTTTCCCCGTATCCCGGTTCACCATCGGGGAATAGGTCGCTTCCGCATCGTTCTGCGGCGTCCGGATCAGATTGCCCGCCGTCAGCGCGTCCAGCGTTTTTTGCAGTGTTACCGGCCCCAGGGCGGCGAGTGCGTCGTGCAACTCTCCCATCGTCATATTTTCTCCGATGGGATATCGATCCGTCATCAGAATATCCCCGGTATCCATACCGGCATCCGTCATCATTGTGGTGATCCCCGATTCGCGTTCCCCATTGATCACGGCATGCCATAACGGCGCGGCGCCCCGATATTTCGGTAAAATACTGGCATGGACGTTGATACACCCCAAGGGAGGAATCTCCAATACGGCGGCAGGTAAAATTTTTCCGTACGCCGCGGTGATGAATAAATCCGGGCTGTAAGAGCGCAGCTGATTTTGAAACGCTTCCGTTTTAACGCGTTCCGGCTGTAAAACAGGAATATTCCGCGAGACCGCGAGCTCTTTGACGGGCGGGGCCGTCATCTGATAGCTTCTTCCTTTCGGCATGTCCGGCTTCGTTACCACACAGACGACGGAATATAGATTCGGATGCTCCAGCAGCATATGCAAACAGGGAACGGCGAATTCCGGTGTTCCCATAAAAATGATCCGCATGATCTCACCCCTCGTTTTCAGGAATCTTTTCGTATACGGTCGCTTTGTCTTTGTATAAGATTCCCGACAAATGATCGATTTCGTGACAGAGGATTACGGCTAAATAATCGGTTCCTTCCACTGTAACGGAATCCCCATCCTCATTCAGCGCTTCCACCGTTACTTTCTGCGGGCGTTTTACGGACCCGCGGTATCCCGGCAGGCTCAGGCACCCTTCGCAGCTTTCCTGTTCTCCCTCTTCTAATATAATTCTGGGATTGACCAGCGCAAACCGGCCGCCCTCCCTGTCGTCGATGACGACGATCCGGCGCACGATGCCGATCTGCGGAGCGGCGAGGCCTACGCCGTCCGCCGCATACATCGTCTCAAACATATCTTCTATCAGACGGCGCGTTCCGTCGTTGACCTCCCGGACGGCTTTACAATTTACTCGTAAAATCTCGTCCCCTTCTTTTCGGATGTTTCTTATTGCCATGTAATTTCTTTACCTCCCGTCGAAGCTGATGGACAGACTCGTTCTGCCTCTGATCTTCTTTAACATTTTACCATGATCCGTCCAGCGTGCCAAAAACGTCGTCAATTCTTCTCTGTGCCGACCCTTCAGCGTTATGACCCACCGGTATTTATTATTTAACTTCGGCATTTCAGCCCGCGCCGGCCCGAGGACTTCCACGGCGGAATCCTGCAGCTGCCGCAGGCGGCCGCAGGCGGCCGCTGCAGTTCCGTAAACGGCCCTGTCGTCCTCTCCGCTGAATCGCAGCACACAAAGCGCGGCGAACGGCGGATA